>NZ_JBIVUQ010000002.1:0-718420 GCF_044757265.1 Streptomyces sp. NPDC091292
CCACCCCCCAGGTCATCCGTTGGACAGGGGGACACAGTCATACCGGGCCCGGAGGCCAGCGGCCCTCTTGCAGGACCGCCAAGACGATAACGGGGGCTGACGGTGCCCGTCCGTAGGGGATGCGTGGCTGCCCCTCGGCGGTGAGACCACGCTGGTCGGGCTCAGTGCGGGGGGCGGGCGCTCACCAGGCCCGTCTGGTAGGCGATGACGACGAGTTGGGCCCGGTCGCGGGCGTGGAGTTTGGTCATCGAGCGGTGGATGTGGGAGCGGATCGTCAGGGGGCTGATGACCAGTTCGTCCGCGATTTCGTCGTTGGTCCTACCCTGTGCGGCCAGTGCCATGACCTCGCGTTCCCGGTCGGTGAGGAGGCCGAGCTGCTCGGGTGCGACGAGCTGGGTGTGGGGGTCGGGCACCGACAGGAATCGGCTGATCAGGGATCGGGTGGCGGCGGGCGAGAGGAGTGAGTCGCCCACCGCGACCGTTCGGATACCGGTGAGGAGTCCTTCGGCGCTGACGTCCTTGCCCAGGAAGCCGCTGGCCCCGGCGCGCAGGGCATTGGCGACGTTCTCGTCGTCCTCGAAGGTCGTGAGGATCAGGATGCGGGTGGCGGACAGGGTGGGGTCGGCGGCGATGCGGGAGGTCGCGGTGAGGCCGTCGGTGCCCGGCATACGGATGTCCATGACGATGACGTCGGGGTGGTGATCGCGGGCAAGGTCGACGGCTTCCTGGCCGTTGGCGGCCTCGGCGACGACCGTCATGTCGGGGTCCGTGTCGATCAGGATGCGGAATGTGGTGCGCAGGAGCGCCTGGTCGTCGGCGAGCAGGACACGGATCGTCATGTGAGGCCTTCAGGTGGTGGGGTGCAGGGGGAGAGTGCAGGTGACTTGGAACCCGCGGGGACGGGGGGCCGCGGGGCCCGGGGCTCGGCCCGGGGTGGGATCTGGGGTCGGACCCGCGGTGAGGGTGCCTCCGGCGGACTGTGCCCGCTCCCGCATGCCGATCAGCCCGAAGCCACGGTCGGCGCCGGAGCCAGGGGCGGCCCCGAAAGCACGGCTTGGGGCCACTTCGTTCGAGATCGTCAGGCTGAGCGTGTCCGGGAGATACGTGAGCCGCACCTCCGCCCGCCGCGTCGACGCGTGCTTCGTGACGTTGGTGAGGGCTTCCTGGACGATGCGGTAGGCCGCCAGATCCGCTCCGGGCGAGAGGGGCTGTGGCGGGCCGCTGACGGTGACGTCGACGTCGAGCCCGGCGGCGGCACAGGCCGCGGTCAGATCGGAGAGCTGGGCAAGACCCGGGGCGGGAGCGAGGCCGTCGCCGGTCTCGGTGTCCTGTCGCAGCACCCCCACGGTCGCCTTCAGCTCCCGCAGGGCCTCGGCCGTGGTCGCCGAGAGCGTGGTCAGCATCTCGAAGGCCTCGTCCGGATGTGTGTGGTAGAGGTGCGCCGCCGTGCTCGCCTGGGCATTGGCGAGAGCGAGATGGTGGGCGACGATGTCGTGCAGCTCACGGGCGATACGCATGCGCTCCTGCACCACGTGGTGGCGGGCCTCCTCCGCACGGGTCCGCTCGGCCTGCCGGGCGCGATCGGCGGCATAGGCACGACGCACGCCGACGTAGCTGCCCAGGAGCGCCGGCAGCAGAACCCACGCCGTCGGGTTGACGACGCCGAGCAGCACGGGATGGCCATAGGGATCGAGGAACAGCCCGGTGGCCACCACGCAGACGGCGGCGAGCAACGAGACATTGCGGGTCACGGCTCGGTCGGCGCGCAGGCCCAGCGAGTACAGCGCCACCATCAGCGGGCCCATCACCAGGGGGGTGAGGAGAAAGCCGAGGGCTCCCTCGACCATGGTGAGCACCGTGATGAACCCCACCACGGGCAAGGGGTGCCGATTGCGCCAGAACAGTGCCAGACAGCAGAAGGCGGACAGCAGGATCCCGGACCACAGCGCGAGCGATCCCGATGTGACCCAGCCGATGACGAAACAACCGCCCACGGTGGCCCCGAACAACAGCAGCAGCGCCGTCAGCTCCACGGCGCGAGGCCGCTTCGAAACCTTGGCCCACCGCTCTGAAACCCTCGCCCACCACCTCGTACTCATCTCGGTCTCTCCACAACAGACCTCCACAAGAGACCTCCACAACAGACACAGACGCCAACATAGTGACAAACGGGGGAGAGGCCCCGGCGACGGCGCTCCTCCCCCGTAGGGCCAGGCCCTGGCGGGCGGGCGATCAGGTGCGCACCGGTTCCGGTCGCGCCGACTCGTGCGACGATTCGGCCGGCGCGGGCGTGAGACCGGAGCCCTCGATGTCCACCCGGGGGAGCAGCCGGTCCAGCCATCGCGGCAGCCACCAGGCCTTGTCGCCGAGCAGCGCCAGCACCGCCGGCACGATGGTCATGCGGACGAAGAACGCGTCGAACAGGACGGCGATGGCGAGGCCGAAACCGATCGTCTTGATCATCGACTCCGTCGAGCCGATGAACCCGGAGAAGACGGCGATCATGATGACGGCCGCGGCGACCACCACTCGCGCGTTGTGGCGGAAGCCCGCCACGACGGCCTGGGCCGGGCGGTCACCGTGGACGTACGCCTCCCGCATCCGGGCGACGAGGAACACCTCGTAATCCATGGCGAGGCCGAAGACGATGCCCACCAGGAAGATCGGCATCAGGCTCATGATCGGGCCCGTCTGCTCGACGCCCAGGAGCTGTGCGCCCCAGCCCCACTGGAAGACGGCCACGACGACGCCGAGGGATGCCAGCACCGACAGCAGATAGCCGAAGGCCGCCTTGACGGGAACGAGGACCGACCGGAAGACCACGAGGAGCAGTACCAGAGCGAGACCGACGATGACGATCAGGTACGGGACGAGCGCGTTCTGCAACGCGGTCGCGACGTCGATGTTCATCGCCGTGCTGCCGGTCACCTCGAAGGTGGCACCCGCGCTCTTCTCAAGACCGGGGCGCTCCGCCCGGATGGTCTGCACAAGGTCCTTGGTGGTCTGGTCGTTCGGGCCGGTGGCCGGTACGGCCGAGAAGAGCGCCGTGTCACCGGTGGGGTTGAAGTGGGGCGACGACACCGACACCACCCCGGCCGTGCCCTTGATCTCCTCGGCGATCGCCGAGGCGGCGGCCTTCGGGGCGTCGGAGTTCTTGGCGTCCACGACGATGGTCAGCGGCCCGTTGAACCCGGCACCGAAGCCCTCGGCGAGCGCGTCGTAGGCACGGCGTTCCGTCGTGGAGACGGGCTTGGACTCGTCGCCCGGCATCCCCAGTTCCAGACTGGCGGAGGGCAGAGCCAGCGCTCCGAGACCCGCGACGCACACCAGGAGCACCGCGATCGGGCGGCGCTGAACGAACCGTGCCCACCGCGAGCCGCCGTTGTGCTCGCTGTTCTGCTTGCGCAGGGCCCTGGCCCGCTTCCTTCGGACGCCACGCGAGAGCACCGCGTCCGGCCACATGCCGAGCAGGGCGGGCACCAGAGTGAGAGCGACCAGCACCCCCACCGCGACAGCGCCTGCGGCACACAAGCCCATCTTGGTCAGCATCGGCACACCGATGACGGACAGACCGCCCAGCGCGATGATCACCGTGAGGCCGGCGAACACCACCGCGGAGCCCGCCGTGCCGACCGCCAGGCCCGCCGCCTCGCGTGGATCACGGCCACGCGAGCGCTCCTCTCGGTAGCGGGAGACCACGAACAGGGCGTAGTCGATGCCCACCGCCAGGCCGAGCATGGAGGCCAGCGTGCCGGTGGTCAGCGACAGGCCGAAGGTGCTGCCCAGAGCGAGGATTCCCGCCATGGACACGCCGACCCCGATGACAGCGGTGAGCAGCGGCAGACCCGCGGCGGCGAGCGAGCCGAAGGTGATGAGCAGCACGACCGCGGCGATCCCGATGCCGATCGCCTCCGCCGATCCGCCCGCGGCCGGCTGGGTGGCAAGGGCGGTGCCGCCCACCTCGACGGTGACACCCTTGTCACGGGCGCCGTCGACGGCGTGCCGCAGAGCGTCCTTGCTGGAGTCGGTCAGATCGCCGGCCGCCACCTTGTAGGTCACCGTCGCGTACGCGGTGGAGCCGTCCTTGCTGACGGCATCGCTCTTGTACGGGCTGACCGCACTCGCGACCTGGGAGCCCTGGCCCGCCTCGGTGACGAAGTCGTCGATGACGGTACGGGTACCGGCCGCCGTCACCTTCTGGCCGTCGGGTGCGACGAACACGATCCGGGCGTCGGCACCGTTCGCGTCGGCACCCGGGAAGCGCTCGCCGATCAGGTCGTAGGCCTTTTGCGCCTCGATCCCCGGCATGAACGAAGTGTTGCTGTCGTCGGCGGCCGGTGCCTTGAGCGCGCCGAAGCCGGCCGTGACCAGGGCCGCGGCCCACAACAGCACCACGAACCAGCGCCATCGGAAGGCGCCATGGCCGAGTCGATACAGGAAGGAAGCCACGAGAAACGTCTCCAGGTCCGATCTTGGGTGAGCCTCAACGCTCTCCCGTGGACCTGCTCCACGTCGTCGTGCGTGTGCCGTGACCGCGTGCTGATGCGGTCGGCGGAGAACGCGGGCCGGTGTCGTGCACCGGTAGGAGACGGGCTACCGCGCCGGTAGGAGGCCGCCCGGCGGCCGGGCGGCCTCCTCACCAGGGTGCTCCGGACAAGGGTGCTCCGGCCGTCCGGCTCAGAGGTCCAGGACGAGCCGGTCGCTGCGGCAGCGTCCGACGCAGATCATCATCGTGCGTCCGGCAAGACGTTCCTCGTCGCTGAGTACGGAGTCCCGGTGCTCCGGTGTCCCGGCCAGGACGCGGGTCTCGCAGGCGCCGCAGTATCCCTTCTCGCAGTCGTAGGACAGGCCGCTCACGGCCTCGCGCAGGACCTCGATGAGACGGCGGTCGGGCGGCACGGTGAGCGTGCCCCCGGTGCGTGCGAGCTGGACTTCGAAGGCCCGGTTCTCCGTGGCGTCGAACGCCGTTTCGAGGTCGTCGCCCGCGGCGAAGCGCTCCAGGTGCAGCCGGTCGCCGAGGCCCAGACGGGCGCACTCGCGCTCGACGGCCGCCAGCATCGGTGCGGGCCCGCACGCGTACACGGCGGTGCCGGACATCCCCGTGTTCAGCCCGCCCAGCAGCCGGGGAAGGTCCGGCAGCCCGGCCTCGTCCTGCGGGAGCAGCGTGAGCGCTCCGCCGGCGACGGCGGCGAGTTCGTCGGCGAACGCCATCGTCGAGCGGGTGCGTCCGCCGTACACGACGGTGAACGGCGTGCCGCGTACGGCGGCCTCGCGGACCATGGCGAGGATCGGTGTGACGCCGATGCCACCGGCGAGGAACAGGTACGACGGCGCATCGGCGAGCGGGAAGTGGTTGCGCGGCCCGCGTACCGCGAACGTGGCTCCGGGGCGGGCGAGTTCGTGGAGTTCGGCCGAACCGCCCCGGCCCGCGGGCTCACGCAGGACCCCGATGCGCCACGTCGTGGCGTCGGCGGGGTCGCCGCACAGCGAGTACTGACGCAGCCGGCCCGAGGGCAGCCGCAGCTCGACATGTGCGCCGGGCCGCCACGCGGGGAGTTCCCCTCCGTCCGGCAGGCCGAGGTCGACGGCGAGCACGTCCTGCGCCGCTTCGCGCACCGAGGTCACCCGCAGCGGGGTCGGCGTGCTCAGCGTGCGGACCGTGCCTGCCGCCGCGCCCGCCCGTGGGCCGGGCGGGAAGAGCGCCGGGACCGCGTCCCACCCCGACTGGTTGCCGCGCGTCGGGTAGGGGACGAGCCCTTCCTCGATCACCCGGTAGTCGGGCAGCCGGGTCAGGACCTGCGTCATCATCGCGCGGAACATGGCTCGGGCGAGGTGGGCACCGGCGCACCGGTGCGATCCGATGCCGAAGCTGAGGTGGCGACTGGCGTCACGGTCGAGCCGTACCTGCTCGGGGCCCGGGAACACGGCGGGGTCGTGGTTCGCGGCGACCCACGGGATCAGCACCCGCTCGCCCGCGCGCATCGGGCAGCCACCGACCTCGACGTCCTCGGTGACCGTGCGCGCCATCGACTGCGACGGGGCGAACGCGCGGAGGAACTCCTCGGTCGCGCCGTCCAGCAGATCGGGCGACGCGATCAGCCGCCGGCGCTGCTCGGGGTGGCGCGCGAGGTGGACGAGCGTCGAACCGGTCAGCGAGGTCGTGGTGTCGACGCCACCCGCGATGAGCAGACCGACCACCGACACCAGCTCGTCCTCGCCGAACTCGCCGCCGTCGGCACGCCGGCCGGCCACCAGCGCGCTGACCGCGTCGGCCCGTGGCGCCGAGCGGCGCTCCGCGATCAGCTCGCGGATACGCCGGTCCATGTACGCGAGCCCCGCGGCCCCGCGCGCGGCGCGCTCGCTGCCCGCGGGTGCCGCGAAGATGTCGTGGACCGGCCCGGCCAGCTTCGCCCAGTCCTCCTCGGGGAAACCCAGCCAGTCCAGGGTGACCGCGGCCGGCAGCGGATTGGTGAGGTCGCGGACGAGGTCGCAGGAGCCCAGCTCGATGAAGTCGTCCACGACGCGGGCGGCGTGGCGTTCGATCATCGGTACGAGGTTTTCGACCGCTTCCGGGGTCAGCAGCGGGTTGATCAGTTGCCGGTACTCGGTCGCGCGCGGCGGGTCCAGCTCGATCGGGAACTGTTCGAGCCCCGGTCCTTTGGGGATGACGATGCCGACGCCCGGCCCGCCGTGGTCGCTGCGGGCCGAGGAGAACGTCGCGTCGTCGCGGGCGATGCGGGCCACATCGGCGTACCGCGTCGTGTAGTGGAAGCCGCCGTGGGCGGCCGAGTGGCCCACCGGGCAGCTCTCACGGAAGGCGGCGTAGTAGGCGACCGGATCGGCGTTGGCCTCGTCGGAGTGGTGGTCGAACGCGGAGGGGTCGTCGATGGTCGAGCGGTGATCGGATGCGGAGTGGTGGTCGAAGTCGATGTGCGTGTCGAAGTCGGCGGACATGGTGGGCACGCTCCACGTGCTCGGCGCAGTGCGCGGTGTTGTCCGGCCGCGCCACCGGATGTCAGCTGCCTCATCGGCGTCCGTCACCCTAAGGTGCGCCGCCGAGCTTGACAATGTCTCGTGAACGACGCTCAGAAGGTCAGGACGGCTTTGCCGACCGAGCCGGACCGGATCGCCGCGACAGCCTCGTTGATCTGCTCGAACGGGAAGTAGGTGATCATCTTCTCGACCGGGAACCGGCCTTCCGCGTTGAGTTCGAGCAGCTTCGGCAGGAACAGCTGCGGCACACTCGCCCCGGCGACGATGCCGGTGACCGTGCGTCCGTTGAGGATGCTGCGCCAGTCGAAGCTCATCGACTCGCTCGGGCCGACACCGATGACACCAGCGCGACCGAGCGGCCCAAGAGCCTCCACCGCGGTGCGCAGGACGTCCTCGCGCCCGGTCGTGTCGATCACGAAGTCGAACCCCTCGGGGACCAGGGCGGCCAGTTGCTCGGCGGTCCCCCCGGCCGACGAGTCGACACAGTGCGTGGCTCCGAAACCGCGGGCCGCCTCCAGCTTCGCCGGGTTCACGTCGACGGCCGCGACGACCTTGCAGCCGCTCAGCGAGGCGGCGATGACGGCGGCCACACCGACAGCACCCGCCCCGAAGACCGCGAGGGACGAGCCGGGGCGCGGCTGGAGCACGTTGAGCACGCCGCCCGCCCCGGTCTGGAAGCCGCAGCCGAAGGGTCCGGCCCGCAGCAGATCCCACGACGGGTCGATTCCGACGACCGCCCGCTCCGGTGCGACGACATGGCTCGCGAACGACGACTGGCCGAGGAAGTGGGCGTTCACCTCCCGCCCCCCGTGGGTCACCGCGGTGGAGCCGTCGGGCCTGCGGCCCGAGAAGTTCACCGCGTCGAAGCTGCGGCAGTAGGCGGGCGAGCCCGTACGGCACAGGGCGCACGTACCGCAGGAGGTGAAGGACATGGCGACGTGGTCGCCCGGACGTACGGAGGTGACGTGCGCGCCCACCTTCTCGACCACGCCCGCCCCTTCGTGCCCGAGCAGCGCGGGTGTGGGGAAGAAGCCGGCGAACTCCAGGTCCGTGGCGCAGATACCGACGGCGGCGACGCGGACGAGCACCTCGTCCGGGCGCGGCTCCTCCAGATCCACTTCGGTCAGGACGAACGGCTGTCCGGGCTGCTCCAGCAGAGCGGCGGTGGCACGCACAGGGCCTCCTCAGTGCCTCACAAAGCGAGACTGCATATTGACATGCGGGACAGGGTCGGTCAATGTTCCCCCCATGGCGGCTGTTGACTTCCCTCCTTCCCAGCACTTCATCGACGGCGAGTGGGTCGCGGCCCGCGACGGCGGCACGCTGGACGTCCTCGATCCGGCCACCCGGCAGGTGATCACCACCGTGGCGCGGGCGGGCGGCGCCGATGTCGACGGAGCGGTCACCGCGGCGCGCCGCGCCTTCCCTGCCTGGGCGGCGACCAACCCGAGCGAGCGCGGTGCGCTCCTCCGGCGCTGGGCCGACCTGATCATCGCCGAGGTCGAGGCGCTCGCGGCCGTCGAGGCACAGGACGTGGGCAAGCCCCTGTCCGGGGGCCGGACGAACATCTACATCGCCCACGGCATCATCGAGTACTTCGCCGGCGCGGCCGACAAGCTCACCGGAGTGACGCTCCCGACCCGCAGCCCCGACTACCTCGGCTACACGGTTCCCGAACCGTACGGCGTGTGCGCCGTCGTCATCCCGTGGAACGTGCCCGCCGTGCTCACCGCCGCGAACGTCGCCCCGGCGCTCGCCGCGGGCAACACGGTCGTCCTCAAGCCGTCCGAGATCGCGCCGCTGGCCCCGTTCGCCCTCGCCGAACTCGCCCGCCGCGCCGGCTTCCCGCCCGGCGTGATCAACGTCGTGGCGGGCCTCGGCCCCGAGGCGGGCTCCGCACTCACCTCGCACCCGGGCGTCGACCACATCAGCTTCGTCGGCTCCACCGCCACCGGGCGGGCGATCATGACAGCCGCGGCACAGAACCTCGTCCCGGTGAAGCTGGAACTCGGCGGCAAGTCGCCGAACGTGCTCTTCGCCGACGCCGACCTCGACACGGCGATCCCCGCGATCGTCACTTCCATCACCGAGAACGCGGGGCAGAACTGCTACGCCGGTTCCCGGCTGCTCGTCGAGGCATCGGTGCACGACGAGGTCGTGGAGCGGGTCGCCGCCGCCATGGCCGCGATCAGGACCGGGCCCTGGGAGGCCGACCTGGACATGGGTCCGCTGGTCAGCGCCGCGCAGTTCGCCCGCGTCAGCGGCTTCCTCGGCGAAGCGCCCCGCGAGGGGGCTCGGCTGGTCACCGGTGGCGCACCCGCCGACGAGGGGTGGTTCGTCCGGCCGACCGTGTTCGACCGTGTGGAAGCGGGCATGCGCGTCGCGCGCGAGGAGGTCTTCGGCCCGGTACTCGCCGTCCAGTCGTTCCGCTCCACCGCCGAGGCGACCGAGCTGATGAACGCGACCGACTTCGGCCTGCTGGCCTGCGTCTGGACCAACGACATCTCCCGGGCGCTGCGGCTGACGAAGGACGTCCGCTCCGGGCAGGTGGCGGTCAACCAGTTCCACGACGCGGGAGTGATCGGCTTTCCGTTCAACATGCAGAAGGACAGCGGTTTCAGCCGGGGTGGTGGGTACGCGGCGCTGCGTGAGTACACCCAGGAGAAGGGTGTGGCGATCCGGCTGCTGGGCCGTTGAGAACGGACGTCGTGAGGCCGGACGCCATGAGGTCGGACGTCATGAGGCCGCACGCCATGGGCGCCATCGGCGGGGGACACCTGCGGCACCGTCCAGGAGCTGTTGCCTCTGCCGCGCGCCCGGCTTGAGGCGTACGCCGAGGCACACCTCGGTCCGGTCCGGCAGCGCCCCGTGCGGCGTCCCGGGCTGATGGAGACGCTGCGCGCCTGGCCGGCTGCCCGCCCCCCCCGCAGCCCCCACGCGAGGGCGACGTCAGGTGCGCGGCGACGAGCCCGTGTCGATCGCACACTGAACCGACATTCGCTCTTCCCTTGTCACTCATGTCGGCCGGGCGCGGAACCGGCATTTCGTTCCTCATCGACCCGCCGCGCGGCCCGCCCACGCCCGCCCGCGTACCCGCCTCCACCGCCCGCCACCTGGGCTGTCGGCCTCGCGAACAGGTGAAATGGCGGCGAAACGAAGATGTAGCGCAGGAGCGTTGACAGCGCCCGGCGGCGGAGGCAAAGTACCTCGCAATACGTTCCACTGCCTCGCAATGCGAGATGAGCAAGGGTGAGGAGGCCGTGCGGTGCGAGCCATGGTGCAGACCGATTTCGGCGGGCCCGATGCCGTGTTCCCCCAGGATGTCCCGGAACCGGTCTGCGGACCCCGTGACGTCGTCGTCAAAGTCGCGTACTGCGGGCTGAACCGCCTGGACCTGCTGCAACTCCAGGGGCCCGGCCTGATCCCCGGCTTCCGTCTTCCGCACGTGCCGGGCATGGACTTCGCCGGAACGGTGGTGGCGACCGGGTCCGCGGTCAGCTCGGTCGTCCCCGGTGACCGGGTCATCGCCGACCCCACCCAGGGCTGCGGCAGTTGCCCGCGCTGCGCGGTGGGCGATCGCGCGTACTGCGTCAGCCCCCGCATCATCGGCGGCAACGCCCCCGGCGCGCTGGCCGAATACGTCCTGGCGACCGCGGAATCGGTCGTCCAGGTCCCCGAATCCCTGCCGCTCGCCGCGGCCGTCACCCTGCCCACCGCCTTCGCGACGGCGTGGCACGCGGTGCACAACGTCGGATCACTCGCCGCCGGCGAAACCCTTGTCGTGCACGCCGGAGCGAGCGCTGTGAGCCTGGCGGCCGTCGCGCTCGCCAAACGGGCCGGTGCCACGGTCGTCGCCTTCGCCGGCAGCGACGCGAAGCGTGCTGCGGCCCGCGAGGCCGGCGCCGACCTGGTGCTGCCCAACGACGAGCCGGACGCGGCGAAAACGGTGACGGCCTTCACCGGCGGCGACGGGGCCGACCTGGTTCTGGACCACGTCGGCGCCGACACCTGGCGTACCTCGCTGGACTGCCTCGGCATCCGCGGGCGGCTCATCCTGATGGGCAACACCGGCGGCGACCAGGTGTCGTTCTCGCTGCAAGAGGTCTTCCACCGCGGTCTGAAACTGCTGGGCACAGGCGGCTACACCTCGGCCGATTTCGTCGCCGCCACCTCGGCCTGCTTCGCCGACGGCCTGCACCTGCCCATCGCCGCGATCGTCCCGCTGGAGGATCTGGCCGGGGCATGGGGCCTGCTCGCCGCCCGCGCGACCATCGGCAAGGTCGTGATCACCCCATGACCGATCTGCTGATCGTGGGCGGCGACGTCGTCACGATGGACCCCGCCCGGCGCGTCCTCACCGGTGCCACCGTCGCCGTGTCAGGGGACAGCATCGCCGCGCTCGGCACGGCCGATGACCTGCGCGCCCGCTTCCCGGGCGCCCGGGAGATCGACGCGTCGGGGTGTGTCGTCATCCCGGGCCTGATCGACGCCCACCAGCACACGACGGTCGACCCCCTCGTACGCAGCACGATCCCCGACCACATCGGCTCACAGGAGTCGATCTTCGACTGGATCGTCCCGCTGCACGCCCACGCCGACGGTGACGACGACGAACTGGCCGCGACCATCACCGCGGTCGAGTGCCTGTCCCGTGGCATCACCACGGTCCTGGAGCCCGGCACGGTGGCCTACCCCGAACGAGTCGCCGCCGGTCTGGGCGGAGCGGGCATCCGCGCACGGGTCGGCGGCTGGGGCTGGGACGCCAAGGACGTGCCGTTCGGCGCGCCCGCGCGCGAGGTGCTCGCCCGGCAGGAGGACATCGTCCGGTCCCTGCCGGTCACCGGGCCGGTCACCGGATGGGTGACGCTCGTCGGCCACGACCTCGCCGGCGACGAACTCCTCACCGGGGCCGCGAGCCTGGCCGAACGGCTCGACACCGGACTGACCTGGCACATCTCGCCGGGACCCGCCGACGTCGAGGCGTACGCCCAGCGCTGCGCGCGCCGACCCGTGGTCCACTTCCGCGAGTTGGGCGTACTCGGCCCGCGTCTGCTCCTCGGGCACGCCGTGTGGCTCGACGACGCGGAGGTCGACGCGATCCTGGAGACCGATACCGCGGTCGCCGCCTGCCCGGGTGCCTACCTGCGGCTCGCCCAGGGGTACACCCGTGCGTCCCGCCACGCCGAACTGGTGCGGCGGGGAGGCAGGGTGGCACTGGGGTGCGACGCGCACAACGCCGGCGACGCCCCGGACGTCCTCCTCGCCGCCTACCTGTTCGCAGGGCTGGAACGCGACCGTGACCTGCCCGAACCGATCCGCGCCGAGCAGGCGTTCGCGCTCGCGACGGTCGACGGCGCCGAGGCGATCGGGCTCGGCGACCGGATCGGATCCCTGGAGGTGGGCAAGGCGGCCGACCTCGTCGTACTCGACGCCCGCGACCCCGCCTGGATGCCCCGGGGCGATCTGGCCCGCCAACTCGTATGGGGCCACGTCTCGCGCACCGTTCGTGACGTGCTGGTGGACGGCCGCGTGGTCGTCCGCGACCGGCGACCGACGGGCGTCGACCTCGAAGCCGTCGCCGCCGCTGCCGCCGACCGGTCCGCCGCGCTCCTGCGGCGCGCCGGAATCACGCCCCGCCCGACCTGGCCCACCCGGCCGGCGGCCGAGCAGTGAAGGGGACACACCGTTGAACCTCATCGACATCCCCGGGCTCCCGCCGCCGGTCGCCGAGCACATCGAGGCGGTGTCCCGCGGGTCACCTCCACGGCCGGCGCCCCCTGCACCTCCTTCACGGCCGTAAACGCCGTACGCATCAACGCCGAACGCATCAAACGTCGTACACACCAAATGCCGTACCGATCCCACCGGATCCGAGCGCGACCGACGTATCGAAACCGCCAACTGACCACCCCCACGCCGCCACCACCGCCTCGACGAGGCGGTGTCACCCAGCGAATGGAACCCCGCACATGACTACACACAGCATGTTCCGGCGTCGTGGGGCCGCGGCCGGCCTCGCCCTCGCAGGAGCCCTCGCGTTGTCCGGCTGCGCCAGCAACGCGGACACGGCGGCCAAGACGACGCCCACGGCGAGCGGCGGCAGCGACTCCGGCGTCAAGCAGCCCGATGTCAACGGTGACGGCAAAGTCGTCATCGGTGTCCTCAGCCCCGGCGACATCAACGACCGCGGCTACTACCAGAGCTTCGTCGACTCGGCGGACGCCTATGCCAAGGAAAAGGGCTGGACGATCATCAAGCGCGGCAGCGTGCCCCCGAGCGACGCGCTCACCGCGGCGCGCGCGCTGTGTCAGCAGGACGTCGACATGGTCGCGCTCGGCGCGAGTGAGCTGAAGGCCGCCATCCCCGCGTCGGAGGAGCCGGTCTGCGCGAAGACCTCCTGGTACGTGCCGATGCAGGGCAACATCGACCAGACCCCGCGCATTCTGCTGTCGACCGACGATCCCAACCAGTCCATGCTCGTCGCCGGCTATGCGGCGGGTCTGAAGATGAAGGCGTCCGGCGACACCAAGGCCGGGTTCATCACCGGCGTCAAGGCCGACTTCAGCGTCGCCGGTTCCAAGGCATTCCTCGCCGGGATACGGGAAGTGGTGCCGAAGGCCACCCTGACGACCACGTACACCGGCGACTTCAACGACTCGGCGAAGGCCAAGGAGGCCACGCAGGCCCAGCTCAGCCAGGGCGTCAAGGTCATCTACCCCTACCTCGGCGGCGCGACGGACGCCTCGGCGAAGCTGGCGAACGCCAAGGGCGCGCTGACCCTCACCCCGGGCACCGACCGGTGCGACTCGACCAGCCCGAAGTTCGACATCTCGGTGATGTTCAGCCCCGGCGACTACTTCCGTGCCGCGCTGGAGGAGTTCGAGAAGAACAACCTGAAGATGGGCACGACCCGCGTGTGGCAGTTGGGCGTCGACCCCTACCCGACCGTCAAGATCTGCGCCGGCCAGGGCGACGAGGACGAGCAACTGGCCGCCTTCATGAAGAAGATCGGCAGCAAGGAGATCGACCCGAAGGCCGAGGTCGAGCGCCTCGGCTGACACGTCGACACCCACGAGGAAGATCAGCGATGACACCGACGACCTCAGCGGCTGCGATTCTTGAGCTGCGCGGCATCACCAAGTCCTACGGATCCGTCATGGCCTGCGACGCCGTGGACCTCAGGGTCGACGCCGGCGAGATCCATGGACTCCTGGGTGAGAACGGGGCGGGCAAGTCCAGCCTCATGAAGGTTCTGCTCGGGCTGGTCCGGCGTGACTCCGGCAGCGTCCTGGTGCGCGGCGAGACCGTCGCGCTGGACAGCCCGCAGGAAGCGGCCGAACTCGGCATCGGCATGGTGCACCAGCACTTCAGCCTCATCAACGGCCTGACCGTGTGGGAGAACGTGGCGCTGGGCGACACCGGCAAGGTGAACAAGCAGGCCGTCCACGCCGACATCGCCGCCGTCTGCGCACGGTACGGGCTCCCGATCGACCCCGAGGCGCGCGTCGACACCCTCTCGGCGGGCGAGCGGCAACGGGTCGAAGTGGTCAAGTGCCTGCGGCGCGACCCGCAGATCCTGATCCTGGACGAGCCCACATCGGTGCTGACCCAGGCCGAGTCGCAGGAGCTGTTCGCCATGCTCGGCCGGGTGGTGCGGGAGGAGGGCCGCGCGGTCATCCTCATCAGCCACAAGCTCGCCGAGATCGCCCAGGCCACGCACCGCGTGACCGTCCTGCGCAAGGGCAGGGTCGCCTTCCGGGCGGTCACCGCTGACACCACTCCCCAACTGCTCGCCCGGCAGATGGTGGGCCGCGAGGTGTCGCTCGGCGAGGAGGCAGCCGCCCTCGGACTGCTGCCACAACAGCCGGGCACCGCCGACGACATGACCACCGAGGTACGGCAGCCCGCGCTGCGCCTCGCCGGACTCACCGTCGAGCAAGGCGGGGTCAAAGTGCTCGACGGCATCGATCTGACCGTGGGCGCCGGTGAGATCGTCGCCCTCTACGGCGTCGAGGGCAACGGCCAGGCGACGCTCGGCGATGTCCTCGCCGGGCTCGTCGTGCCGGCCGCCGGCACCGTCGAGATCACCGGGAGCACGGTGGACGTGAGCCGGCCCGGCGCGCTGTCGAAGGCCGGACTCGGCATCGTGCCCGAGGACCGGCACCAGAGCGGCGTCGTGCTCGACATGAGCGTCGCCGAGAACCTGACGATGAAGTCGCTCGACAAGGTCAGCGGCCGGTTCCTGCTGCGGCGGCGGGCGATGCTCGCCGAGGCCCGTCGCCTCGCGGAGGAGTTCAACATCGTCACCCCGTCGCTGGACGCACCCGTGCGCAGCCTCTCCGGCGGCAACCAGCAGCGGGTCGTACTCGCCCGGGAGCTGTCCGGCGACACACACGTCCTGGTGGCCGCGCAGCCCACCCACGGCCTGGACGTCGGCGCCATCGAGGACATGTACGCACGACTGCGCAAGGCATCCGCGGAAGGCGTCGGAGTGCTGCTCATCTCCACTGAATTCGAGGAAGTCATGGCCCTTGCCACCCGCATCGCGGTGATCTCCGCCGGCCGGATCACCGGAGCGCTCCCCACCGCCGACGCGACCCCCGAACGGCTCGGCATGCTGGTCGGCGGTGAGGCCGCGTGAAGTTCGCCGCCCTGACCGACCCGGACGACATCGGCCGGCGCTTCCTCGCCCGGTTGCGCCCCGGGCGCGACGGCTGGCTCACCGCCGGCCTCACCGTCGTACTCGTCGCCGTCGCCCTCGGCGCGTCCGCCCTGCTGCTCACGGCGACCGGCGCCTCGCCGGGCGACTCGGCCGCCGCAATATGGAAGGGGAGTCTGGCCAACACCACCGGATGGACGACGACGCTGCTCAACGCGGCGCCGCTGCTGCTGGTCGCGCTCGGTGCCTGTATCTGCGCGACCGCCGGCACGTTCAACATCGGGCAGGAGGGCCAGGTACTCATCGGCGGACTGTTCGGCGCCTGGGTCGGGCTGCGGCTGGCCCTGCCCGGCCCGACACTGGTCGTCGTGGTGATGATCGCCGCGGCGGTCGGCGGTGGCGCCTGGGCCGCGCTCAGCGCCCTGATGTACCGCTTCCGCGGCGTCAACGTCGTGGTGAGCACCCTGCTGATGACGTTCCTCGCCATCCAGCTCGTCACCTTCGCGGTCAGCAGCCCGTGGCTCCAGGAGACCGCGCAGGGCTCGTCCGGCATCGCCGACGCGCAGTCCAACCCCCTGCCGGCGGGCGCCCTGCTCACCGGCTTCGGGGAGTACCCGTCGTTGCAGCTCAACGCGGGACTGTTCCTCGCGCTCGCCGCCGCGATCGGCGTCGTCCTCGTCCTCAGCCGCAGCCGGTGGGGCTTCAAAGTACGCATGGTCGGGCTCAATCCGCTGACGGCCAAGCACGCCGGCGTACGGGTGTCCGCGCTCGGCGGCTTCACCCTGGCGCTGTCGGGCGCCTTCGCGGGGTTGGCCGGAGGGCTGCTGCTGGCCAGCCCGGCCAGCACCAACCGGCTCCAGACCGGCCTCTCGGACAACGTCGGCTGGGACGGCCTGCTCGTCGCGCTCGTCGCACGCAACCGTCCCCTGATCGCGATCCCGGTGTCGTTCGTGTTCGCCGTGCTGCGTGCGGGCGGCGACTTCCTCTCGGCCACCGGTGTGCCGCCCTACCTCGTCGACATCGTCAAGGCACTGCTCGTCCTCGCGTTCGTCGTACCGCCCGTCCTCATCGACCTCTTCCGCAGCCGCCGCGGCGCGCAGCCGCCGTCGGCACCGCCCGCCGCGCCCGTCGTCCCGACCAAGATGGAGGTGACCGCGTGAGCGTCCTGGACAGCACCGAGACCATCCTCGCGAGCGGCGTCCGGCTGACCGTGCCGCTCGCGTTCGCCGCCTGCGGTGAGTACCTGGCACAGCGCGCCGGCGCGATGAACATCTCCGTCGAGGCGATGATGCTCGGCGCAGCGTTCACCTCGGTCGCCACCGCCAGCGCGACCGGCAGCGCCACCATCGGCCTCGCGGCCGGCGTCGTGACCGGCCTCGTTCTCGGCTTCGTGCACGGCAACCTCTCCCACCGGGCCTACATCAACACCTTCGTCGTCGGCCTCGTGCTCAACGCGCTGGTGCTGGGGCTGACGAGCTACCTGATCACGACGGAGCAGTTCGCCTCGCACCAGGTGGGAGTGCTGTCGATCCCGCTGCTGCGGGACATCCCGCTCATCGGCGAGCCACTGTTCTCCGGACGCTGGCCCGCCTACCTGCTGATCCTGCTCGTGCCGCTCACCTGGTGGCTCGTGGAGCGCAGCCGCTGGGGCCTGGAACTGCGCGCGGTGGGCGAGAACCCGCAGGCCGCCGACGTCACGGGCATCAAGGTCAATGTGCGGCGCCGACAGGCCCTGCTGTGGTGCGGTGCCCTGGCCGGTCTCGGCGGCGCCTATCTCGCGGTCGGCGAAGTCGGATCGTTCAACCAGAACATGACCGCGGGACGCGGATACATCGTCATCGCCGCTGTCATCTTCGGGGCGTGGCGGCTCGGCCGTACGCTGCTCGGCTGCCTGGTGTTCGGCCTCTCCGACGCGATGCGCCTGGCGCTTCCCGCGCTCGGTGTCACCCTCAACGCCCAACTGCTCGTGGCGGCCCCGTATCTGCTCGCGCTCCTCGCCATGCTGCTGTTCGCCACCCAGCACAGGGAACCAGCCGCACTCGGCCGGCCCTTCCAGCGCGGGTCGACCTGACGGCACGAATCCGGCGAACCTACGCTCGAAGAACGTCCCATCACCCAAAGTCCCACCACCCAAAGTCGCACCACTCAGAACCCGCACCACTCCATGGAGGAACCGTGGCAACCGGTCTCACTTCGGCCCGCTGGACTCACGTAGCACTGCCGACCGGCGATCTCGACAAGGCGATCGCGTTCTACACCGCGCTGGCTCCCCTTGTCGTAGTCGAACGGTTCAAGGACGCCGACGGCGAAAGTGTCTGGCTCTCCAACGACCAGCAGGTCGAGACACCGTTGGTGCTCGTCCTGGTGTCGTTCAACAAGGACAAGGGCGGCCAACTGGGCCTGCTGCATCCGTTCGCGCACATCGGCATCGAGGTGCCGGCGCGTGAGGACGTCGACGCCCTGGCCGACAGGGCCCGCGAACTCGGCTGCCTCCACTGGGAGCCCCGGCAGATGCCCGATCCCGTCGGCTACATCTGCGCGCTGAAGGACCCCGACGGCAATGTCGTCGAGATCTCCCACGACCAGCGGGTGTTCGACACCGTCCGGGCCAAGTGGGGAGGCGCGCGCTGAACGACACCCGCGCCGCGGTGGAGGCGTATCTGGCGGCGCTGAACGCGCACGACGCCGACGCCGTGGCGGCCTGCGTGGCCGAGGACTTCGTCAACGAACACACGTCGTCGCTGGGCCACAGCCGAAAGGGCCGCGCGGAGTACCGCGCGGCGCTGACCGGCTTCCTGGAGGACTTCGCGGACCTTCGCTATGTGCCCGAGGCCATCCTCGTGGACGGCGGGTCGGCCGCGGTGCCGTACGTCATGACGTTCCGGATGCGTTCGGCGGGGGACCGGCCGGTGCGCGTCCGCGGTGTCTTCGTGTTCACCGTCGCGGGCGGTCTCGTCACGCGCCGCACCGACTACTGGGACAGCGGCGAGGTGCGGCGCCAACTGGCATGACGCCGGTCGGGCAGCCCGCGCCCCCGCCGGGGTCGGCTCGTGGTCGGCGATGTCGCCGACCACGAGGACGTACCTCTCAGCCCCACAGCTCCTGAATGGTCGAGAACACCTTCTGGTTGTGCGAGAACTCGATGGTGTTGCCGTCGGGGTCGTTGACGGCGCAGATGTATCCGATGTGGGCGGCCATCTCCACCGGCTCCCACCGCAGGTTGCCCGTCTCGCGCGCCTTGGCCGCCACCGCGTCCACGTCCTCGCGGTGCGGCAGTTCGATACCGATGTGCGCGAACGGCGCCAGCGTCGGCACCTTCTCGCCCGGCTCGATGCCGAAGCGCGCCCCGACCTCGGGGATGAACTCGGCCAGGACGAGGACGAGCGGCGAGTCGACCTGGCCCTTGTTCGACAGCCAGGCGCCGCGCCCGTTGCTGTCGGTGTTCTTGGTGACCAGCACCAGCGGCGTGATGCGCTCATAGAACTCGATCGATCGGTCCAGGTCGCTGACCGGGAGGGCGACGTGGGTCCAGCGGGGTTCGGTCAGTTCTGCCATGGTTCGGCTCTCCTCATTCGTTGGGTTCGTTCGTTCCGTTCGGCCCGACCTCGACTTGCTTTCGTGGTGGGTCAGACCGTGAGCCACTTGGCTCGGTCGGGCAGGCCTGAGCGGGCCACGATGCCCTCGCCCGCGGTCTGGGCGCGGCGCAGCAGGTCCTCCTCGTCGATCGTCGTGCAGCGGTAGTTGTCGACGACGCGCCGCCCGTCGACGAACACGGTGTGCACACCCCGCCCGTCGGCCGACCACACGAGCTGGTTGGCGACGTTGTGCAGGGGCCGCCACTCCGGCCGGTTCGTGTCGTGCAGGACCAGGTCGGCCTTCTTGCCCGTCTCTATCGAGCCGATCTCGTGTTCGGCCTGGAGTGCGCGGGCGCCGTTGCGGGTGGCCATCGCGAACGCGTCCTCGGCCGGGAAGACCGTGGCGTCGCGCCGGGCGTCCTTGAACAGGCCGGCGACCAGATAGGTCGCGCGCATCAGGTCGTGGTAGTTCGACGCGTTGTTGCCGTCGGTGCCGATCGCCACGTTCACACCGGCGGCCACCATCTCGGGGAACTTGCCGATCTGGGTCACGCCGTACGACACCTTGAGCGCCGTGGTCGGGCAGTGCGACACACTCGTCCCGGTCCTGGCGAGCACCGCCACCTCGTCGTCGTCCGCGTGCACGGCGTGGGTCAGGACCACGTTCCGGCCCAGTGCGCCGATCTCGTCGAGGTGCACCATCGGCCGCTGCCCGAACGCCGCGAGGAACCCATCGGGATTCATCGCTGCCGGCGACATGTGGGCGCTGAACCCGGTGCCGCACTCGACCGAAAGCCCCTTCGCGGCTCGCCACAGCTCGTCGCTGCAACAGGTGTGTCCGATGATGATCGGCCAGGCCTGGATACGGCCGTCGGCGACCGAGGCGTATCTGTCCATCGTGTCGTTCAGGCGCGCGACGGCCTGCGCGGTCGACAGGCGCAGCACCTCCGGCTCGGGCACGAGGTCCCATGCCCACGGTCCGACGCGGGCGCGGATACCGATCTCGCTGAGGGCCTCCACGACGGGATCGATGAACCGGATCGTGCCGGCTTCGAGGAACGCGGTCGTTCCGCTCTTGAGCATCTCCAGCGCCGCGAGCTGCGCCGAGATGTGCTCGTCCTCCTCGGTGTAGTGCGTGTGGATCGGCGTGAGCCACTCGAAGACGTTCTCCAGGAACGGGGTGTCGTCGGGGACGAAGCCGCGCGTGAGTGGTTCGCCGGTGATGTGTACGTGTGTGTTGATCAGCCCCGGGGTGACGACGAACCGCTCGCCGGCGATGACGGTGTCGCTGTGCCACCGGGCGGTCACGTCGGCGGTCTTGCCGACGGCCACGATCAGGCCGTCCCGGATGGCGACCGCGCCGTCGCTGATCACATGGCGGGAGTCGTCCATCGTCACGACGAGGGTGTGGACGATCAGGGTGTCGGCGGGTGCCGTGGTGTGTGAGGTGTTCACGAGGTGGCCTCCGGGGTGCGGGTGCGGGAGCGCGTGCGGGAACGGATGAGGCGGACGTGCTGGCGCGGCACCGGCTCGAACGAGTCGACCAACTCGGCTCCGGCCGCTTCGGCCCACGCGCGCAGGTCCGCGACGGTGACACCGAGCCCCGCTGTCGAGGCCAGCATCGTCAGGGAAAGGAGCAGTTCGTGGCGTGCGGAGGCGCAGACGGCGGTGCGGTCATCGCCGCCCGTACCGATGTCGCGCGTACCGATGTCGCGCGTACCGATGTCGCGCGTACCGATGTCGCCCGTACCGCCGTGGCTCGTATCGCCGTCGCCCGTACCGCCGCTGTCGTGGTGTGAGGCGGTGGCCGGGTCGGGGCGCGCGTAGTCCACGACCACGACGACCCCGTCCGCACCGGCCAGTTCGACCGCGCGGGTGAGCAACTTCCGTGCCCGCTCCGGCGGTTCGGCCCGCAGCACGTGCGCCAGGACGACGACATCGGCCGTGGCGACCGGGAGCGCGGCGTCAAGGTAGTCGCCGGGGACGGCGACCACCTGCCCACGCAGCCCGGCGTCCGTGGCCGCCCGCTCGGCGATCGGCAGCACATGCGGCAGGTCGACGGCGATCACCGTGCCGTGCGGCCGGGTGCGCAGCAGCGCCGTGAGCCACGCCCCCGAGCCGCAGCCGAGGTCGACGACCGTCGGCCGCCGAGGCCACCACGCGCGGCGCTCCAGCTCGGCGGCGACAGCCGTCGCCACGCCCGATTGGGTCGGCCCTGTCGCGCGTACGAGCGCCGGGTACAGGTCCGTCAGTTCGGCTGCCACGGACGGCTCGGGTGCGCCCGTGCGGACAGTGTCGGCCAGGCCCGGCCAGGCAGCCTGCGGTCCGGGCGAGTACCGCACGAGTGCGGCCATCGAGGCCGGCGCCGTCGACACCAGATAGCGCTCGGCCACGGGCGTGAGCCGGAAGCGGTCCCCTTCGGCGGCGAGCAGATCGAGCGCGACGAGGGTTTCGGCCAGCACGGTCACCGGGCCGGGCCCGGCCGCACCGATCGCCGTCGCCAACTGTGCGGCGTCCAGTCCGTTGCCGGAATCGGCGTCCTTCGCGAGGGCGTCGAACAGGCCGAGGTCGAGCGCGGCCGAGAGCGCCCAGTAGGACGCGAAGCCGTTGATCACGTCCCACACCGGCGCCGGGCCGACCGGGGTGGAGTCCGCCGTGGTCACGGGCGCAGCACGATCTTGCCGGTGGCCAGCCGCGACTCCATCCGCTCCTGCGCCGCCGCGGCCTCGGTGAGCGGGAACTCGCTGTCGATCGGCGTGCGGAACGGCGAGGCCCAGTAGGCGTCGAGCATCGCGGCGAACTCGCGGCGGTCGTACGGGTCCGAGCCGAGCAACTGGAGCCCGAAGTGGTAGGCGTACACGAGGTCGAACTCGGCCCGGTTGCCGGTGGTGTTGCCGAAGAACACCAGCCGTCCGCGCGGCGCGAGACTGTAGACGCCGGTGTTCCAGGTGGCCGGGCCGACGTGATCGAGTACGAGGTCGGCGCCCCGTCCACCCGTGACCTCGCGGACGGTCTTCACGACGTCGCCGGTCGTGGAGTTGACCACGACGTCGGCGCCCAGAGCGTGTGCGTAGTCGACCTTCGCGTCCGTGCTGACCGTGGTGACCACGCGGGCGCCGGCGGCCTTGGCGAGTTGGATCAGCGCGGTGCTGACGCCGCTGCCCGCCGCGTGGATCAGCACCGTCTCGCCGAGGCGGACCTTGCCGATCTCGATGAGCGCGTGCCAGGCCGTCATCCAGATCGTCGGCACGACGGCCGCGTCGACCAGGTCGATCTCGTCGGGCACATGGTGCACGTTGGCCCTCGGGACGAGGACGTACTCGGCGTAGCCGCCGGCCAGCGTCGCGCCGATGACACCCGCGGTCGGGCATCTGCCGTCGGCTCCTTCGGTGCAGCTCTCGCAGCGGTCGCACGGCACGGCCGGATTCACCACGACGCGCGCGCCCTCGGCGAGCGCGGTTCCGTTGGCCGTCCGTCCGTCGCCCGCCCGTCCGCTGCCCGCCCGTCCGATGCCCGCCGGGCCGACCGCCGCGACGGTGCCCGCGACGTCCATGCCGGCCACGTGCGGCAGGGCGAAGCCCGGGATCAGACCGGGGCCGCGCCGCTGGAGGACGTCGAGGTGGTTGAGTCCGCAGGCCGCGACGCGGACGAGCACTTCGTCCGGTCCCGGCTCGGGCACCGGCACGTCGGCGACCTGGAGCACATCGGAACCGCCGTGAGTTCGATGGAGTACGACCTTCATGCGCGAGACCTCCACTGGCTGGGGGACTTCGGTCGCCGGCCAGTTCGTCGTCGCACGCCTGGTCGGCATGCAACGGCCTCCGCGGAGCGTCGTGAGCGCTCCCTCCGATCGGTTTGTTGCCCACCGATCGGGTCGGGCCGAAACGTATGGGGGCTTGTCGACGGTTGTCAATGGCTTGAACCGATCGCCTTGAACGCGGTCGTCCCGGTGAGAGACACACCGGCCGTCGCCCACACACCGGCACACCGCAGACGTCGGTGACACGGCCCCCGGTGACGTGTCCGAGCGCCCCCGGCCCCCGTTTGCGTATCGCTTGACATGACGCCATCTCGCATTAAAAGATGCTCGCCATGCATGTAGTGACGACGCCGACCGGCCTTTGCCGGATCGAGGACGGGGCAGCCGCCCTGCTGGACACGGCATTTCCGCACGTCGGCGCGGTCCTTGAGCAGGAGGGCTCGCTGCAGTGCCTGGCGTCCTGCGCGGTGCGCCGGCGCATCCCGCTCGACGAAGTCACGCTCACGGCGCCGCTGGGCCGTCCCCGCGCGGTGTGGGGCGTCGGGCTCAACTACGTGTCGAAGGCGGCCCGCACCGGCCGGCCACTGCCCGAACAGCCGATCCTCTACCTGGCCGCGTCGTCCGGCGTGTGCGCACCCGGCGCGCACGTGGTCGTCCCGCGGACCACGACCGAACCCGACTACGAGGGCGAGATCGCGGTCGTCGTCGGGCGCCGGCTGTACCAGGCGACCGAGGCCGAGATCTGGCCCGCGATCGCCGCCGTCACCGCCGCCAACGACATGACGGCGCGTGAGGTCATGCGCACCACGGGCATCCCCGCCCTCGCCAAGAGCTACCCGGGGTTCACGCCGCTCGGCCCGTCGCTCCGCACCCCCGACGACCTCGCCGACCGCGACGCGATCCGCGTACGGACCCGGCTCAACGGCACGCTCCTCCAGGACGACACGAGCGCCGGGATGATCTTCCCGATCCCCGATCTGCTCAGCAGGCTTTCGTGGTTCGCCGCGCTCGAACCCGGCGACGTCGTCCTCACCGGAACCCCGGCCGGCACCGGCCAGGACCGCGCGTGCTTCCTCGCCGACGGCGACGAGGTACGCGTCGAGGTGGACGGCGTGCTCCCCCTCGTCACCCGCGTCGTGCGTCCCTCGGACGCCTCACCTCGCGACCACCGGCTGACCGAACCGGTCGGCTGACCGCCCCTCACCCAGGAGCCCACACCGATGTCCCACACCTCCGTGCCGTCCTACGACCTCGTCCTGGCCGGCGGCACCGTCATCGACCCGGCATCGGCCACCAACGCCCGGCTCGACGTGGCGGTCACCGGCGACCGTGTCGCCGCGATCGGCGAGGGCCTGGCGGCGCACGCGGCCCGCACGGTCGACGTCACCGGCTCCACCGTGCTACCGGGCCTCGTCGAGGGCCACACCCACATATTCCAGTACGTCTCCGCCGTCGGAGCGCCCGCCGAGGAAGCCCATCTGCGGCGCGGCGTGGTCGCCGCCGCGGACGCCGGTACGGCGGGCGCCTCGACGTTCGCGGCCTTCCGCAAGCTGGTGGTCGAGCCGAACCCGCTGCGTATCGTCAACTTCCTCAACGTCTCGGTGCTCGGCCTGATCGACTTCCGGTTCGGCGAGCTGCTGAACCCCGACACGCTGGTCCCCGAGGACGCGCTCGCGACCGCAGAGGCCCACCCCGACATCGTGCGCGGCTTCAAGATCCGTCTCTCCGACGACGTCGTCGGCGAGAACTGGGAGTCGTTGCTGAAGAAGTCCCTGTCGCTGGCCGAACAGGCCGGTCTGCCGCTGATGCTGCACATAGGCGAGACCGCGGAGCCGCTGCCCGTCGTCCTGGACTATCTGCGCCCCGGCGACATCGTGGCGCACTGCTACACCGGCAAGCCGCACGGCATCCTCGACGGCGACCACGTACAACCCGCCGTGACCGCCGCCCGCGCGCGCGGCGTCCTCTTCGACTCCGCCCACGGCAAGAGCAACCTCAGCTTCGAGGTGGCCCGCCGGGCGATCGCCGACGGCTTCCTGCCCGACGTCCTCAGCTCCGACACCAGCGCGCGCAACTGGCGCGGCCCGGTGTTCGACCTGCTCACCAGCGTCTCCAAGCTGATCGCGCTCGGCGCGCCGCTGGAGGAGTGCGTCCGGCGGGCCACCGTCGCGCCCGCCCGGCTGCTCGGCCTCGACACCGAGGGTTACGGGCGCCTGGAGGTCGGCGGGCGCGCCGACGTCACGGTCGTCACCGAGACCGACGAGGTCGTCCTGCCCGACGCCGCGGGCAACACGATCGTCGCGCCGCGCCTGGAGCCGACGGTGGTGCTGCACGCCGGCGCCGAGGTCGACATCGTGCCGTGGCGGGGTCTCAAGTCGGCCTGACACACCCGCACTTCCAGGGGAGACTCCGATGACCGCCAGTGATGTCCATCCGCTGCGGCGGCGACTGCGAGCGGCCCTGACGGCGGGGAAACCCGCCGTCGGCACCTTCGTCAAGCTGGCGTCGCCCGATGTGGTGGAACTGGCCGCGGCGGCCGGGTTCGCGTTCGTGGTCGTCGACCTCGAACACTCCACCCTCACCGAGCGGGACGCCGTCGACCTCGTGCGCCACGCGGACGCCTGCGGCCTGCCGGCCCTGGTCCGAGTGCCGGAGGTCGACGCCGCCGCCGTCAACCGGCTCCTGGAGGCCGGGGCGGCCGGCATCCAGCTCTCCATGCTCACCCGCCTCGCCCAGGCCGAGGCACTGGTGGCGGCCACCCGGTTCGCTCCGGCCGGCCGCCGTTCGGTGAGCCTGGCCAACAGGGCCGCCCGGTTCGGCGCGGCCCCGCTGGCCGGGTTCCTCCGCGCCGAGCAGGAGGAACCGCCGGTGCTCGTGGGCCAGATCGAGACGGCGCGGACCGACCCTCTGCCGGAGCTGGTCGCCGCGCTCGACGTGTGTTTCGTCGGCAGCACCGACCTCGCCGTCGACCTGGGCCTGCCTGCGGACCCGGCGGTGCTGCGCGCCGCGGTGGACCGGGTGCGGGACGCCGCCCGTTCCGCACGGGTGGCGTTCGGCGGCTGGGCGCCGACCCGGGCCGCCGCCGCGGACCTGGGCCTCGGTGCCGCCGGCTACCTCGTAGTCGGTTCGGACCTGCAGATATTGGCGGCCGGCCTGCGGGCAGCCGCCGGAGAGGGAGATCAGTGAGCACACGCAACGCGGCGCTGTTCCACACCGTCGTCAACTGGGACGAGCTGCCGGTGACCCAGGTGCGGCCGGGGGTCCGCCGCCGGGTCTACGCGACGGACGAGGTGATGATCTGCCACCACGAACTGGACGTCGGCATGACGCTCAACCCGCACCGGCACGAGGACTTCGACCAACTGGTCCACATCGCCGAGGGGCGTGCGAACTACTACGTGGACGGTGTCGCGCACGACATGCGTGCCGGTTCGTTCCTGCTCGTTCCGCGCGGCAGCGAGCACTATGTGGAGCCGACCGAGGCCCCCTGCGTGAACATCGACTTCTTCGTCCCGCCACGGGCCGACCTGCTTCCCTGAACGCCCCTGAACGCACCTGAACGATCCTGAGCGACGGAAGGCCCACCGCCTCGGCGGTGGGCCGACCTTTGCGTACGCGGTGGGGATCAGCCGCCGCTCGGTGTGCCGTCGGTGGTGCCCAGCCGCTGCGACAAGGCGCGGGCGGTCTCCAGGAGCGCCTGGGCCATCGGCGACGTGACGTCGTCGGGAACGGTCGCCGTCGTACCGACGATCGCGAGCGTCCCGCTGATCTTGTCCCCTTCGAAGATCGGCGCCGCGATGGTGCGGACCCCGTTGACCGTGGGGGAGTTGACCGACAGGCCGTGCTTTCGGATGGCGTCCAGCTCCTCGGTCAGCTCGGCCGACCTGCGCACCGCGCGCGGCAGCGTCGGAACCAGCTCCGGGGGCAGGAGCGCGAGGAAGACGCGTCCCTGCGCCGAGGACGTGAGGTTCAGGCGCGAACCGACCCGGACGCTGATCCGCACCATGTGGTCGGTGTTGTCCACCGAGCGCACCACGGTCGCCGACTCGCCGTCCCAGACCGACAGCACGATCGTCTCGTCGATGCGCCGGACCAGCTCCTCCATGTACGGTTCGGCGGCGGCGACGATCGGCAGCCCCGCCCGCGCCGCCGCGGCGAGCGTGAGTACCTGGGGGCCGAGGGAGTACAGGGAGCTGCGCTCGTCGTACCGCAACAGGTTCGCCGCCCGCAGTGCCTTCGTGTAGCGGTGCGCGGTCGCCTTGCTCGCCCCGAGGCGAGCGGTGATCTCGTTGAGGCTCATGTGCGGCTTGCCGACCGTGAACGAACCGAGGATCAGCGCCGCACGCTGCACCGTCTGGATAGTCGGGGCGGTCCTTTCGGGACCGTCCTGCTCGCCGGTGCCGCGCTGCACCTTCGTGGCCATGAATTCCACGCTCCTGTCGATGCTCAGTCACATAAGTGGGACGTCAAATGAAATGCCGTCTTGTATAACGCAATGGTAAGCGGGCGTGAAGAGTGCTGAGGTGTTCCTCCACGGCGAGCTACGGCGAGCTACGGCGAACCACGGTGAGCTACGACTGCCGACCCTGGCGAGCGACGGTGGAGAACGGGAGCCTAACGGTCGGCAGCCCTGGAAGCGCCCCCGTTCACCGCACCGCCTCTACGGAGGGCCCGGTCCCCTCACATGTCGGAGGAGTGCCCCGGTGTGATCGAGCGTGCCGGGTCGAGCACGGTGGCGATGTGGTTGACGGCGAGCGCGGCCTCGCCGAAGCCGATCGCGATGAGGCCGACCTTGCCGTCGTAGTCGGCGATGTCACCGGCCGCGAAGACCCGCTCGCGGCTGGTGCGCATGGTGGGGTCGACCAGGATGCGCCGGCGGCGCAGCCGAAGACCCCACTGTTCGATGGGGCCGAGGTCGGCGATGAAGCCGAGCGCGGCCACGACGGTCTGGGCGGGCAGCGTGATCCGGTCGCCGTCGGAACCGGTGACCACGACCTCCGAGACCGGCCCGTCGCCGGAGATCTTCTCGACCTCGTAGGGCGTCAGGACCCGCACCGAGGACGTGTGCACCTGTTCGACGGTGCGTTCGTGGGCACGGAACCGCGTACGCCGGTGCACCAGCGTCACCGAGGAGGCGATCGGCTCCAGCGAGAGCGCCCAGTCCAGCGCGGAGTCCCCACCGCCGACCACCACGACGTCCTGCCCCGCCAGCTCGTTCAGGCGCGGCACGAAGTAGCGCAGCCCCCGGCCCAGGTACGCGGAGCCCACCGGGAGTTCGCGGGGGACGAAGTTGCCGATCCCGCCGCAGACGAGCACCGCGCCCGCCGTGATCCGCGCGCCGGCGTCGGTGGTGGCGACGATGCCGTCGCCAGTGTCGTCCAGCCCGGTGACCCCGTGCCCGAGCAGATAGGTGGGGTTCCACCGGCCGGCCTGCTCGGCGAGCCGGTCCACCAGATCCTGCCCCCGGACGGCCGGGAACCCGGCCACGTCGTAGACCAACTTCTCGGGGTACAGCGCGGCGATCTGGCCGCCCACCTCGGGCAGGGCGTCGGCGACCGCGACGCTCAGACCGCGGAAGCCGGCGTAGTACGCGCCGTACAGCCCCGTGGGGCCGGCGCCGATGATGAGCAGGTCGACGGAGACTTCGGTGTCGGTGCCGGTGTTGAACTCGATCTCGGTCTCGGGGTGAGTGCCCGTGGCCGTGGGGCCGGTCACGCCCCCACCTCGGGGTGGTCGCGGCCGGCCGGGCCGACCTTGCGGGCCCCGCCGGGCGAGCCGAGCGGCGGGTTTCCGAGGGTGAAGAACTCGGCGTTGACGCGCTCGAACTCCTTGCTCTGCTCGGGCAGGTCCTCGTGGTGGAAGATCGAGATCTGGGGGCAGACGGGTTCGCAGCGCCCGCATTCGACGCATTCGTCGGGCTGGATGTAGAGCATCCGGTCGCCCTCGTAGATGCAGTCGGCCGGGCACTCCTCCATGCACGACTTGTCCATGACGTCGACGCAGGCCTGAGTGATGACATACGGCACGAGCTTGTTGCCCTTCACACGGTCGCACAACATGCGAGACGGTGTATTTCAATGTGGAACAGGATGATGGCCGCGCCGACCCCTGATGTCAACAGAGGGGGACGAATGCTTGACAGTACGGAATGCGCCAGGGACGCTAATGCGACATACGAGATGGCGTCTCACGTAGCGCGTCACTCGGGTCGGGACTTGTGAGAGGCAAACTCCCCATGGGAAGCAATCCACGGACCGCCCCAGCACCGATGATCGTCGAGGACTGGGACCAGCTCACCTTCCGGGTCAACCGCGAGGCCTACCGCAGTGCGGAGATCTTCGCGCGGGAACGCGGCTGGGTGTGGATGCACACCTGGCTCTATCTCGGCCATGAGACCGAGATCCCCCAACCCAACGATTTCAAGGTCCGCACGCTGGGCGGTCGACCGCTGATCTTCTGCCGGGACAGCGCCGGCGAAGTGCACGCGTTCCTCAACTCCTGCCCGCACCGAGGCACCGTGCTGTGCCGCGAGAACGAGGGCTCGACCAGGCTTTTCCAGTGCTTCTACCACGCCTGGACATTCCGCAACAACGGTGAGGTCGCCGCGATCCCGGACGCCGGGGCGTACGAGTCGACCGACGAGTTCCGGGCCTCGATGGGCCTGCGCGCCGTGCCGCGCCTGGAGATCCACGAGGGCTTCGTCTTCGTCTCCTTCGACCCCGACGTCCCCCCGCTGCTCGACCACCTCGGCGACGCCGCCGACTACATGACGATGATCGAGCAGCAGCACGTCGGCGGCATGACCACCCTGCCCGGTACGCAGCTCTACAGCGTGCGCGGCAACTGGAAACTCGCCGTCGAGAACGCGATGGACGGCTACCACTTCGCGCCGACCCACAACACCTTCGTGGGCTACCTCCGGGAGAGCGGCTACGCCGTCACCGACGACAACCAGTACGCGTACAACCTCGGCAACGGCCATGGACTGCTGGTCCTGACCGGGCACGGCGGACGGATCAGCATGATCTGGGAACCGCGCTTCGGCGAGGACGAACGGATCCGCACCGACGCCCACCGGGCCGAGATGACGCAGCGGCTGGGGGAGAAGCGCGCACACCACGTGGCCGACGAGAGCCACATCCTGTTCGTGTTCCCGAATCTGCTGCTCTTCGACATCGAGGGCCTGTCGATCCGGCAACTGGAGCCGGTGGCGCCCGACCAGACCGATGTGCGCGCCTGGCAGTTGGTCCCGCGCGCCGAGGACCCGGACACCCGCGCCCTGCGCATGAAGACGGTCGTCAGCTTCGTCGGTCCCGGCGGGCTCGCCACACCGGACGACATCGAGGCGTACGAGGCGGTGCAGCGCGGCATCCAGGCCACGGCGGGCACCGGCGCGCCCGAACTGGACTTCAGTGACATGTCGCGCGGCATGGCCGACGAGGTCAAGGGGGTGCAGGGCCGCTCGGTCGACGAGGGCGCGATGCGGGGCTTCTGGCGCCACTGGGTCGACGCTCTGGGGCTCGACGGCGGCTCCGAGATCAACGGTGAGCGTCCGGCGTCCTTCCTGGTGGGGAGGGATGTGCGATGACCACGGTCAGCAACAGCGGCTCCGTGCGGAGTGCGGGACGCACCGTCACCCGGCAGGAGGTGGAGGACTTCCTCTACGCCGAGGCCGACCTCCTCGACCACTGGGACTACGACGGCTGGCTGGGCCTTTTCGAACCCGGCGCCCGCTACGAGATCCCGACCACCGACTACCGGCCCGGCTGGTCACCGCACGAGAGCGGATCGTTCGTCGACGACGACTACGACCTGCTCCTCGCCCGGGTCAAGCGCCTGAAGTCCCGCAAGGCACACGCCGAGAACCCGCACTCCCGTACCCACCGGCTGGTGTCCAACGTGCGGCTGTCCGCGGCTACGGAGGACTCCTTCCGCGTGGCTGCCTCCTTCGTGGTGCACCGCGCGCGCGACGGCCACTTCGACGCCTACGTCGGGTGGTACGACCATCTGCTGGTGCCGACCGACGACGGACTCCGTTTCCGGCTGCGGCGCTCCGTACTCGGCCACGAGTCGCTGGCGGCAGGCGCCCGGCTCAGCTTCATCCTCTAGCCGGCGACGGACGGTGACCCGATGATCAGACATACCCTGTCCTTCCGTTTCGCCGACGGCGCCGACCAGGCGACACGCGCGTCCGTGCTGGACGAACTGCGCACCTTCCCCGACCGGTACCCGGCCATGCGCGGCTTCGTCCTCGGCGAGAACATCAGCACCCGCGACCAGACCTTCACCCACACCATGGCCGTCGACTTCGACACTCAGGACGACCTGCTCGCCTATCTCGGCAGCGAGTCCCACGAGAACTTCGTGCGCACGCGCTGGCGGCCGGTGATCGCCCAGCAGGCCATCACCTCGTTCGAGTTCGCCGAGCGTGCGTCGCTCACGGCAGGAAGGACACCGCCGGTGAGCACCCGCCCGCACGGCCCGTACGGCATGGAGTACGCCCGGATCGAGGTTCCGGACATGCAGGCCACCATCGACTTCCTCGAATACCACGTCGGCCTGCAACTGGAGCAGCGCACGGACGAGTACGCCTATCTGCGCGCCGACATCGAGCACCACGCCATCGAGCTGATCCACGCACCCGAACGCACCGACGGATGGACGACCGCCGTCGGCTACAGCGTGGAGAGCGAGGAGGTCCTCGACCAACTGCACAAGAGCGTCCTCGACGCCGGCCTCGACGTTCTCGAACTCCAGGAGCGGCAGCAGGCGCTCTGCGACAACGGCTTCGCGGTGAAGGACCCGAACGGCCTGGTCATCGAGTTGTTCACCGAGTTCCAGGAGTACGCCGAGCCGCCGCACATCGAGATCCGGCCGGTCGACCTGGTGCACCCCTTCATCGCCACCGCGAAGTTCGAGGAGACGCTGCACTTCTACGAGAACGTCCTCAGGTTCCTGCCCTCGGACCACGTCGTCGGCTCGACCACCTTCTACCGCTGCGAGGACCGCTACCACCACAGCCTCGCGGTGCAGAAGAACACGGAACACTACGTCGCGCACCTGTGCTTCGCGATGAAGAGCCTCGACCACGTCATGCGGATGCGCGCCCGCGCCCTGTACAAGGGCGCCCCGATCGCCTCCGACATCGTCAACCACTCGGCGTCGACGTCGATCGCGTTCTACCTGCACGACCCCGCCTTCGGCCCACGGTTCGAACTCTGCGACGACCACCGGGTGTTCACCCCGGAGGAGCACCGGACGCACCGGCCCCGCAGGATGCCGGCCGACCCGCGCAACATCGACGTGTGGCGCCCGGCCTCCGACGACTGGGGACGCTTTTGAGACAGCGGCTGCTGGAGATCCTGCGGCTGCTCGACACGGTCCCCGCTCCACGAGGGGGGGAGCGGACGGCGGCCCACCGGTTGCGCGCCTGGTGCGCGGACCGGTGGCCGCACGTCGAGTGGCAGGTGCTGGAGCACGGCCCCGATGGCGGCAGCCTGGCCGCTTCCCACGGGGCCGGCGGGCCGCTGCTGTACTCCCACCTCGACACCTCGCTGGACGCCGACGGCGCGGGCATGGGGCTCGTCACCGGTAGCGCCGCGCCGGTCGCTCCGCTCGCCGTGGCGGGCGACGCAGTGTCCGGCTTCGGCCTCGGGGTCGCCCGCGCACCGGCCGCCGCCGCACTGGTCGCCTTCGCCGAGGCGGGCGCGGGGCGGCTGCTCCTCGCCGGCTCCGGGACACACCGCCGCGGCGGCGGGATCACCGGCCTGGAGGCCTACGCCGACACGTATCCGCTGCCGAGGTCGGCGATCGTCGCCAAGTGCGGCCCGCCCACACTGCTGTGGCACGAGCCGGGCGCGCTCTACCTGACCGTCCGGGTGACCGGCCGCTCCGGTGCCGCGATGGCGGCGGAGTCGGCCACACCACCCGGGGGCGTGATCGCATCGGCCGGCATCGTCCTGGACGAGCTGGCCCGCTGGCGCACGGCCTACCTGGCCGCCGACCCCCGGATCGGGCAGACCGGCCGGGCCTGCGGCATCGGTGCGATCAGCGCGGGTTGGCCGGACAAGCCGGACCTGCTGCCGGCCGGGCTGCGGATCGGTCTGTACGTCGTCGCGGGTGACCAGGTGGAGCCGAAGGTGCTCGCGACCGAACTGGCCGACCGACTGCGGGCGCGGTGCGCCGATTCGGTGTTGCGGGGGTGCGTGGTCGATGTGGAGGCCGAGCCGGTGGCGGCACCGGCAGCCACGGCGGCCGACGCCCCGGTGGTGACCGCCGCACGGGCGGCCTGGCTCGACGAGTTCGGCGCGCGGCCGCCGCCGGTCACCGGCTGGACGGGCTCGACCGACGGCGTCGTGCTGCGCGCCCTCGGCGTCGAGACCGTGCGCCTCGGCCCGCAGGCGAAACCGGCCGCAGACGATCCGCGCCGCGACGAACTGTCGTTGGCGCAGCTCACCGCGTACGCGCGCATCTACCGCCGGTTGTTGTCGGAGCTGCCGGCGTAGCCGGGAGATCCCGGTGCGGGCTCTCGGTGTGCCGGGCGGAAGCCCGCGTACGGGGCGTACGCGGGCTTCCGCCCGGGGTGGCCGGAGGGCGCGGCGTCACACTCCCCAGTCGTCGTTCACGGTGACGGCGTCGGCGACGTGGAACCGGCCGCCGGGCATCGGCGGCTTGGTGGGCTCACCCAGGGCGACGACGTGCTTGCCGAACTTGGGCGTCAGCGGACGGCCGACGTCGCGCTTGAGCCACAGACGCAGCAGGTGCCGGCGGCGCTCCGGCTCCGGGTGGTCGAGGTAGCTGGTGCGCGAGTGCAACGCGGCATAGTTGAGCAGCCACTGCACGTCCCCCGGCTGGAAGTCCATGTCGATCGGCAGGCCCTGCTCCTGCGAGATCTCGTCGAAGAGGGCGATGGCCGCGGTCTGATCGGGCGTCAGCCGAGGGACATCGTCGTACTCCTGGGCGCTGAAGATCATCGAGCTGCCCGCGTAGGTGCTGAAGACGCCGTCGGTGTAGCTGATGATCGGCGAGGTGTAGGTCAGCTCCGGGGAGTCGGGGTCCTGGCGCCGCCAGTCCCAGTGATAGGTGTCGAAGAGCCGTGGGGCGAGGTCCGGGCGGCGCAGCAGCATCTCGTTGTAGACCGTGGTGCCGCTGACCAGGCTGGAGGCCCCGCCCTCCTTGGCGCCGCGCAGGCACATGAGGGCGACGACGTCGGAGCTGTCCGAGTGGAACGGCAGCCGGTCCCGCACCCGGGAGGGCAGCGCGCCCTCGTCGGACAACGTCTTGTTCGACGTGGCGATCACATGGTCGAGCAGGTCGCCCCGCTGGTTCTGCCCGATCGGCCGGCCGAGGTGCAGACCCATGACGAAGAAGACGGCCGCGGCCATGGCGTCCCCGTACTCCTCGGTGCGCAGGCCGCGCACCAGGACGAAGCCCCGCCCCGCGTCCATCTGGCGGGCGCACTCGTCGTTCAGGGCGCGGCAGGCGTCGAACGGGTAGTCGGCGGCGGTGACGGTGCGCAGGTCCGGGTCGTCGGCGACGAAGCGCCGTCCCAGGTCTTCCAGCTCGGCGCGCTCGGCGTCGCTGAGGACGTAGATCCACTCGGTGGACTTCGACAGTTCGTCGCCGCGCCAGGCGGAAGGTCCGGAGATCGGCTCGGGGCCGACGGTGGTGGTCATGCTGATGTACTCCTCGAAGAAGAAGCGGTGGAGGGCCCGTCGGCGAAGACACGACGGACGGCGATTCGGTGCGGTGCGGTGCCTTGCACGTCGCACAGCGGCGACGAACGGCACGCGGAACTCTCAGAAGGGGGTCTGAGGCTCGCCGACGGCCGTACCGGGGCGCAGTCCCTCGCGGGGCGGGGAGTACTTGAGCGGTTGATCGTAGGTCCGGCGACCGGCGCACGACACGAGCAGGACGCCGATGAGAGCGACTGGCTTCATGCTGGTCCCGTCCTTTCCGGTCCCGCCCTTTCGAGAAGTGTCCCCACGATAGGCACGGTCTGTACCTTCGTCAATATGCGAGACGTCATCTCGTAAGTGGTACGCCAGAGGTCGGAGGCGCCCGACTCCGCCCACCGCGCTCGCGATCCAGTTCTTCGAAGATCGAATTAAGAAAATGAAGATCTGTGTGTTGACGCATCAAAAAACTCAAGATACAAAGGAATGACAGGCTGTCGCCGAGAGTGAGGGAGCCGAGTGTGGACTGGCAGGAGCTGACGGACCTGACGCGCGGGCAGCCGTTCGTGGTCGAGCGGGTGCGTCTCGCCGGCAGCGGCGTCGCGATCGAGGGGCAGTTCGAGCCGCCACAGCTGGCACAACTCGACATCGACGACCAGGTGTTCATCGCCGCGTTCGTGCGGTCGCACGGTTCGATCAAGGAGATGGAGCGGATCTTCGGGGTGAGTTACCCGACGATCAAGTCCCGGCTGAAGCGGATCGCCGAGCAACTCGACTTCGTGGACACCGACCCCGCGCCCGGCGGCGCCGCCGACGTGGTCGACCGTCTGCGGCGGGGGGAGATCAGCGCCCAGGAGGCGCTGGCCGAGCTGGAGGGAACCCGGTGATCCCGTACCTGGTGACCGTGCGGATACGCCGTTCCCACGGCCGTCGGCTGCGGTTGTACATCCCCGTACTCCTCGTCCTGCTGGTGCTGTCACCGCTGCTGCTCCTCGCCGTACTGGGCGGGCTGATCGCCTGCCTCGCCACCCGGGTGAGTCCGGTGGGTGCGCTGCGTGGCGCCGGGCAGGTCCTGTGGGCGCTGCCCGGCACCCGGTTCGAGAGTGAGCAGGGGCGAACGGCCGTACTGGTCAGCGTCAGATGAGTCGGAGGAGCCACGAGTGACGAGGAGTCAGGAGCAACGATGAACGAGCAGCGCCGCCAGATCCTGGACATGCTGGCCGCGGGCAAGGTCACCGCGGACGAGGCCGAGCGGTTGATCGACGCCCTCGAACGAGAGCGGCCCGAACCGCCCCCGGGAGCCGTGTCCCGCCCGAAGACCCGGCCCAAGTACCTGCGTGTGAAGGTGTATTGGGCGGACGGCTCCGGTGGTGACGAGTCGGGCCGGGTCGACATCCGGGTCCCGCTGCAACTGCTGCGCGCAGGCGTCCGGCTCACGAGCCTCATCCCTCCGCAGGCCCTCACCAAGGTCAACGCGGAGCTGAAGAAATCAGGGGTCCCGATCGACCTCGGCGAGCTGAAGCCGCAGCACCTTGAGGAGCTGATCGACCAACTCGACGATGTCACCGTCGACGTCGACGATCCCGACGCCAAGGTGCAGGTGTTCTGCGAGTAACGCCCCCTACCACCCTCCCTGCTGACCTCCGCCCTCGAAAGGGAGTACTCCATGCGCTCGTCTGTCATGTCCACGTCTAAGTGGAAGGGTGGCCCGCAGTCGCCCGCCGCCGTCTCCGCCGTCGGTCTGCGCAAGTCGTACGGCGACAAGACCGTCCTCGACGGCATCGACCTGCACATTCCTGCCGGTTCTGTCTTCGCGCTGCTCGGGCCGAACGGCGCAGGCAAGACCACCGCCGTGAAGATCCTCTCCACGCTCATCAGCGCCGACGGCGGACAGGCCCAGGTCGCCGGCCACGACATCGCCGACTCACCGGACGGAGTGCGCGCCGCGATCGGTGTCACCGGACAGTTCTCCGCCGTCGACGGTCTGATCACCGGTGAGGAGAACATGCTCCTCATGGCGGACCTGCACCACCTGTCCAAGCGCGAGGGGCGGCGGGTCACCGCCGAACTGCTGGAGAGGTTCGACCTCACCGAGGCCGCCAAGAAGCCCGCCCAGAGCTACTCCGGCGGTATGAAGCGCCGCCTCGACATCGCCATGACCCTCGTCGGCAGCCCCCGGATCATCTTCCTCGACGAGCCGACCACCGGCCTCGACCCCCGCTCCCGCCACACCATGTGGGGGATCATCCGCGAACTGGTCTCCGACGGCGTCACCGTCCTCCTCACCACCCAGTACCTGGAGGAGGCCGACGAACTCGCCGACCGTATCGCCGTACTCCACGACGGCAGGATCGCCGCCGAGGGCACCGCCGACGAGCTGAAGCGGCTCATCCCCGGCGGACACGTACGGCTCCGCTTCTCCGACCCGGCCGCCTACCAGTCCGCCGCCACCGCCCTGCGCGAATCCACCCGCGACGACGACGCACTCGCCCTCCAGATCCCCAGCGACGGCAGCCAGCGCGAACTGCGCTCCCTCCTCGACTGGCTGGACTCCCTCGGCATCGAGGCCGACGAACTGACCGTCCACACCCCCGACCTCGACGACGTGTTCTTCGCCCTCACCGCCTCCACCGCCTCCACCACCCACGCCCCCGCCAACGTCCCCGCCCAGTCCAAGGAGGACGCCCGATGAGCAGCGCCCTCTCCCTCGCCGTACGCGACTCGAACACGATGCTGCGCCGCAACCTCCTGCACGCCTGGCGCTACCCGTCCGGGACCCTGAACCTGCTGCTCACACCCATCATGTTGCTGCTGCTCTTCGTCTACATCTTCGGCGACGTGATGAGCGCCGGCATCGGTGGCGGCGGCGCCGACCGCTCCGACTACATCGCCTACATCGTCCCGGGCATCTTGATGATGACCATCGGCAGCACCGTGATCGGCGCCGCCATGTCCGTCGCCATCGACATGAACGAGGGCATCATCGCCCGCTTCCGCACGATGGCGATCCACCGCGGATCGGTGCTCATCGGGCACGTCGTCGGCAGCGTCATCCAGTGCGTGATGAGCGTGGTCCTGGTCGGGGTCGTCGCCGTGGCCATCGGTTTCCGGTCCACGGACGCCACCGCCCTGGAGTGGCTTGCCGCGCTCGGTCTCCTGACGCTGTTCGCCCTGGCTCTCACCTGGATCGCGGTCGGGATGGGCATGGCCAGTCCGAACCCCGAGGCGGCCAGCAACATGGCCATGCCCCTGATCCTCCTGCCGCTCATCTCCAGCGCCTTCATTCCGGCCGAGACGATGCCGGGCTGGTTCCGGCCGATCGCCGACTACCAGCCGTACACCCCGGCCATCGAGACCCTGCGCGGCCTGCTGCTCGGCACCGGGATCGGCAACAACGGGTGGATCACGATCGCCTGGTGCGTCGGTCTGACCGTGCTCGGCTACCGCTGGTCGAAGGCGGTCTACAACCGCGACCCGAGGTAGCGGCGGGCGAAGGGCCGGTCGGCGGTTCGCGGGCCGCCGCCCGGTCCTGATCGCGCTTTATGGGCGCCGCCCACCCCTCCCCTCCTCCGAGGAAGTCGGCTCGGGACCCGCGATCAGCAGGCGGTACCCGTAGTCCACCTCCTCCTCTTCGAGCAGCGCCGCGTGGCGCCGGTGCCACGCGCCGGAACGCAGATCCGCGCGGAGCCGGTCCATGGCCGGTTCCACCACGTCGGCGGGCAGTTGGGCGAAGGTCGAGTTGGCCCGCTGTACGGCAGGGTCGAGATAGGACTCCGGGCGCCGCCAGTACGCGGTCTGGAAGCCGTCGGTGAGGTCGTGCGGGATGGGAAACGGGAGCACGGTGTGCGCTCCCATCGCTTCCGCCACGTCGGACAACGGGGTGAAGCGTGCGTGGTCCATCAGGCGGATCTCCGGCAGGTACTCGTCGACCAGCCACAACTCGCGTGCGTGGGTGGGGTCCCAGGTGAAGACCACCTGCCGCCGCGACACCCGCCGCATCTCGGCGAGCCCTTTGGGGAGATCCTGCCAGTGGTGCACGGTCATCACGGCCATGGCCGCGTCGAAGGCGCCGTCCGGAAAGGGCAGTTGCTCGGCCCCGGCCAGGGTCTTACGCGGGCCCGGGTGCTGGTCGAGCATCACCTGCGAAGGGTCCACGGCGGTCACCTCCGCGTCCGGCGGCTCGTACGAGCCGGCGCCCGAGCCGACGTTGATCACTGTCCGGGCGCCCGCGAGGGCCCGTACGATCAGCGCGCCGAGCCGGGGGTCGGGGCGCCGGATCTCCCGGTAGCCGATTCCGATCTCGTCGTATGTCGCCGGCCTGCCACCTGTCGCTGCTGTTGCGAAGTCCATGCCGTCGATCCCATCAGAGGTCGGACGGGGCTGGGCAGTGAACCGTGCTGAGCGATGGGATCGTGGTGTGACCTGCGTCACATCCTGTCACAGGGATCTCTCACCTGGTGTCTTGAGGCCGAACCCCCTGAAACGGAGGAGACACCATGGCTCAGCACACCGATGTGGTCGTGATCGGCGGCGGATACGCCGGCGTCATGGCGGCCAACCGCCTGACCCAGCGCGACGACGTCACCGTGACCCTCATCAACCCGCGTCCGACCTTCGTCGACCGGATCCGCCTGCACCAACTGGTGGGCGGATCCCATGAGGCGGTCGCCGAGTACCGGAAGGTCCTCGCCGAGGGCGTCCGGCTCGTGGTCGACACCGTGACACGGATCGACGCGGCCGAGCGCGAGGTGACGCTGGCGACCGGGGGCACGGTCGGCTACGACTACCTGGTCTACGCGGTGGGCAGCGGCAGCGCCGACCCCCGGGTGCCCGGAGCCGCCGAGTTCGCGTACCCGATCGGCAGCCTGGAGGAGGCGCAGCGGCTGGGGCCCGTTCTCGACGGCGCGCCCACGACCGCCGCCGTGACGGTGGTCGGAGCGGGTGCGACCGGCATCGAGACCGCCGCCGAACTGGCCGAGCTGGGCCGCACCGTGACCCTGGTCTGCGGCGAGACGCTCGGCCCGTCCCTGCATCCCCGGGGGCGGCGCGCGGTCGCCAAGCGGCTGGCCAAGCTCGGCGTGACCGTCGTCGAAGGGCCCGGCGCGAGGGTCGCGACGGTCGCGCGGGATGCCGTGCGGCTCGTCGACGGACGCGAGCTGCCGAGCCATGTGACCATCTGGACCGCCGGATTCGGCGTGCCGGATCTGGCCGCGCGCAGCGGGCTGAGCACCGACGCCCTGGGCCGTCTGCGCACCGACGAGACCCTGACGAGCGTGGACGACGCGCGCATCGTCGCGGCCGGGGACTCGGCGGCACCCTCGGACCTGCCGTTCCGTATGAGCTGCCAGGCCGCCGTCCAACTCGGCCCGCAGGCCGCCCGGACCGTGCTCAGCCGCCTCGCCGGTGAGCAGCCCGCGCCCATCGACGTGGGGTTCGTCAGCCAGTGCCTCAGCCTGGGCCGCCACGCCGGCGTCTTCCAGATCACCGGCAGGGACGACACCGCCAAGAGGTACTACATCGGCGGCCGTTCGGGCGCGAAGATCAAGGAGTTGATCTGCAAGGGCATCCCCTGGCAGCTTTCGTACGAGGCGCGCAAGCCGGGTGTCCGCACCTGGTGGACCAAGGATGCCAAGCGCCGACCGCTGCTCCAGGCCAAGCGCGACGAGGCGCCGGCCGCCGCGGTCGGCACCCTGGCCCGGCCGTGAGGCACGACGCGAAAGAGAGAGGTCCGAGAGATGAGCGACCACGCCACTGACCCGGCGCCGGAGCCCTTCGACCCCGCGACCGCGTCTTTTGTCGCCCACCGCAACCTCCTCTTCACCGTCGCGTACGAGATGCTCGGCTCGGCCGCCGACGCCGAGGACGTCCTCCAGGAAACCTGGCTGCGCTGGGTCAAGGTCGACCTCGGCGAGGTGCGCGACGAGCGTGCCTATCTGGTCCGGATCACCACCCGGCAGGCGCTCAACCGGCTGCGCACCATGAAGCGCCGCCGGGAGGCGTACGTGGGCCAGTGGCTGCCCGAGCCGCTGCTCACCACGCCCGACGTGGCCGAGGACGCCGAACTCGCCGAGAGCGTGTCGATGGCGCTGATGCTCGTCCTGGAGACGCTGTCGCCGACCGAGCGCGCCGTCTTCGTCCTGCGCGAGGCCTTCGACATCGCTTACGACGAGATCGCCGCGGCCGTGGACAAGAGCCCGGAAGCCGTCCGCCAGATCGCGCACCGCGCGCGCCGGCACGTCGACTCCCGCCGCCCCCGCCGGACGGTCTCCGCGAGCGAGACCCGGGCCGCGATGGAGTCGTTCCAGCGCGCGCTCGAAACCAGGGATCCGCAGGACCTCCTCGACGTGCTCGCCCCGGGGGTCGTCCTGGTGAGCGACGGAGGCGGCGTCAAGCAGGCCGCGCTCCGACCCGTCATCGGCGCCGACAAGGTGGTCCGCTTCTACCTCGGCGGCACTTCCAAGGTGGACAGCACGATCACCTGCGACCCCACCGTGGTCAACGGCAGCCCCGCGCTCGTAGTCCGCCTCGACGGCGAACTCGACGGCATCCTCGCGATCCGTGTCGAAGAGGCCCGTATCACCGGCCTCTACTACGTCCGCAACCCCGAGAAACTGTCCCGCGTCGCGTCCGAAACCCCGCTCACGCTCCGGTGAACCCCGGCCCGAAGGTTCTCGGGCCGGGGCGCACCTCAGGCCGGCCGGGGAGCCGTCACGCCGGGTCGAGGCGGGAGACCTTGCCGCCCAGGTCGAGCACGAACAGCTCGCCCCTGGTGTTCTGCACGAACGAGACCACCGAGCCGCCGTTGACTCCGAGGTCGCCCACGGCGGTCACCTTGCCGTTCTTGATCCGCAGGGTGCGGAGGGTGCCGTCGCAGTAGTCGCTGTACACGTACTGACCCTGGAGGCCGCTGATCGCCTTGCCCCGGTAGACGTATCCGCCGGTGACCGAGCAGGCCAGGCCGCTGCGGTCGTACTCGTGGACCGGCGGCACGTGGTTCGCGGGCTCCGTGCCGCCCCGGAAGGTGTGCGTGCCCTCCATCTGGGACCAGCCGTAGTTCTCGCCGCCCTCGCTGTCCGCCGGGGCCCAGTCGATCTCCTCCCAGTCGCTCTGGCCGACGTCACCGATCAGCAGATCGCCCGTGCGCGCGTCGAAGGAGAACCGCCACGGGTTGCGCAGCCCGTACGCCCAGATCTCGTCCTTGGCGTTCGGGTCGTCCACGAACGGGTTGTCCGGCGGGATCGCGTACGGCTTGCCGGGCGTGGCGCCGGCCGGGTCGATCCGCAGCAGCTTGCCGAGCAGGGTGTCGAGGTTCTGCCCGTTGGCGTGCGGGTCGCCGCCCGCGCCGCCGTCGCCGAGCGCGATGTAGAGGTAGCCGTCGGGGCCGAAGTGGATGTCGCCGCCGTTGTGGTTCGAGTAGGGCTGTGTCTGGGTGAGGACGGTGCGCCGGGTGTTCGGCTGGATCTTGCCCTTCCGCACGGCGAACTCGTCGATGGTGCTGGTGCCTTCGAGGTCCGTGAACGAGATGTAGAAGTGCGCGAACTCCTTGTCGAACGCGATGCCCAGCAGGCCGCGTTCGCCGTCGAGAGTGGTCTCGGCGGTGATGTCCAGGACGGGCTCGCTGAGCCCCTTGCCGCTCAACACCCTTACGGTTCCGGCGCGTTCGGCCAGCCAGACGGTGCCACCGGGACCGGCTGTTCCGGCGGACGGATTCTGGGCCGTGGCCACTTCCGTGAGCGCGACCCCGGCCACATGGTGCGGAGCGGCGGCCCCGTTGGCGGACGCCGTGGTCAGGGCGAGGGAGGCGACGAGGCAGAGCGTGCCGACGATCGCCGAGCTTCTGGTACGAACTTTCACCGTGATCCTCCTGGAGGCGGCGAACGGGGGGAAGTCACCCGGCTGCTGGGGCAGTTGCGAGTTGGGGTGTCGCCCGCGCCAGCACGCAACCTGGGTGGGGGATGGTGTGCTACTGGCTACGGATGAGGATACGGGGACATGGGTGGCTGGTATAGACCAACGCGTCGGCCATCTCGCCGTCCGTTCCGCAGGGGGCACAACAGGGGGCGCGGAAAGCCGAATAGGCTGGCGGGTGTGCAGTGGCATCAGGTACTCGGCTTCGTGGCTGCGGTCACTCCTCTCACCTTGATCCCCGGCGCCAGTTTCACACTTGTCACACAGCGGGTGATCGCGGGTTCGCGGTCCGACGGTGTGCTCGCCACCTTCGGCACGGCGTGCGGGCTCCTGGTGCACGCGACGTTCGCCGCGGTGGGTCTGTCGGCGCTGGTCATGTCGTCCGCCCAGGCGTTGACGGTGGTGAAGGTCGTGGGCGGCGTCTATCTGATCTGGCTGGGCGTGACGACGTGGCGCTCGGCGCGTCGGGGCGGCGAGGTGAGGGCGCGGGCGCGTTGGCGGCTGCCGTGGGCTCGGCTCGGGGGCTTCGGGCAGGGGTTGTGGTCCAACGTCCTCAACCCGAAGGCGGCGTCGGTCTATCTCACGCTCGTTCCGCAGTTCCTGACCTCCAGCCGGCCCATCGCACCGCAGATCGCGCAGCTCGCGGTCGCACATGTGGGCGTCGTCCTGGTGTGGTTGCTGTTCTGGACGACCGTCGTCGCCGCAGCGCGCACGGCGATCGACACGCCACGGTTCCGGCGTGCGACGGCGCGGGTGGCGGGGGCGGTGCTGGTGACCCTGGGGATCCGCACGGCGACGGCGAGGTAGACGGGTGCCGCCGGGATCTGCTGTCCGCCGCGGACGTGCAGCTCATGCAGGACTTGGCCCAGCGGATCACGGCCGTCCGTCCCGACCTGGTGAACAGCGACGCTTCGTTCGGAGAGCTGGCCTGGAACTGAGGAAAGGGGCACGCGAGCCACGGTGATGGGCGGCGCACGGCTACGAGACCGATCCGGCCTCGTTCGGCGACACCGGCTCCTGGACCCAGCTCAACGAACGGGACCTGAACGATCTGGAACAGCCGGTGCTGCCGGACGGATTCCGCTTCCGCACCGCCGATGAGGCCGGTCCGCAGACCGCGGTTCAAGCCCACGTGGACGCGTGGGCTCCGACCGCGTACACAGCCACGGCCTACGAGGGCGTCCGGCGGACACCGCCGTACCGTGGCGATCTCCACGTCACACGACGGTCGCCTGCCTGGGCGCCCCGGGACACCCGAAGGCACGCGGCCTGTACTACAGCGTCGGTCGCCGCTTGTTCACGCGAGACGCACCGCTCATCAAGACCGGGGGCAGGGCCTCGCGGCTGTGTGATTTCCTTCTCCGCTCAGCTGTGACCGGAGGCCATTCCGGCGGCGGTCAGCGCCTCGCGGAGTTCGTCCGTGCTGGGTGCCCCGTCCGTGGTGCCGTCCAGGTGGCGGTAGATCCGGCATGCGACGCCCGGCACCGAGTCGGTCCGTGCGAACGGGTCCTGTCCGTCGAGCAGGACCGTGGGTGAGCCGGCCATGCCGCGCCGGGCCGCCTCCGCCTCGTCACGCACCTCGACCGACACCACCTCGGCCTTGCGCCCGGCCAGGGCGGCATCCAGCCGCTCCAGCGTCACGGGCACGTTCGGGCAACCCGGAATCGCGAGCACCGTAATCCTCATGGCCGTGGTCCTTACCGTCTCCATCCAGGTTAGAGGGTGGGCTTCCCTGCCGCGAGGAACCCCGTCTCCCGCCCAAGCCCGGATACACCCACGTCAACGCGGTGCCGCGCTACTGCGACGCCGACGGTCGGCTCCACGAGAGGGATGATGGCCGCCATGGTGCTTTCGACGCAGTTCACGGAGTTGTTCGGTGTGCGGCATCCGATCGCGCTGGCGCCCATGGGTGGATCGGCCGGTGGTGCGCTGGCGGCGGCCGTCTCTCGCGGCGGCGGGCTCGGGCTGCTGGGTTCCGCGAACGGGGACCCGGAGTGGCTGGGCCGCGAGGTGCCTTTTGTCGCGGAGGCCGCCGGGAAACCCTGGGGCATCGGGTTCCTGACCTGGCAGCTCGATGTCGGCGCGGTCGAGCGGGCGTTGGAGTACGGGCCCAGGGCCGTGATGCTGTCCTTCGGTGACCCGAGGCCGTTCACCGAACGCGTCCGCGCGGCCGGCACCTTGCTGATCCTTCAGGTGACCGATCTGGAGGAGGCCAGGCGGGCCGTCGACCTGGGCGCCGATGTCATCGTGGCGCAGGGCACCGAAAGCGGTGGGCACGGGGCCCGGCACGGGCGCTCCACCTTGCCGTTCGTACCTGTAGTGGTGGATCTGGCGGCGCCGGTGCCGGTCCTGGCGGCCGGCGGGATCGCGGACGGCCGCGGTGTCGCGGCGGCACTGGCGCTGGGCGCGGCGGGTGCGCTCATCGGGACCCGTTTCCAGGCCACGACCGAGGCCCTGGTGCATCCTTCGACTGCCAAGGCGATCGTGGAGGGTAGCAGCGAGGACACCGAGCGCAGCAGGGTGCTCGACATCGCCCGAGGCTCCCGGTGGCCGTCGAAGTACACCGCACGCACCCTCGGCCACCCCTACCTGGACCGGTGGCGGGGCAGGGAAGCCGAACTCGCGGCGGACCCGGAGGCCCGGCAGGGCTACCGGGACGACGTGGCGCGCGGAGTCATCCCGTCGCAGCCGCTGTGGGCCGGCGAAGCCACCGACCTGATCACGGACCTGCCCTCCGCTGCCGACCTCGTCACCACCCTGGCCACGCAGGCCGAAGCCGCACTCGACCGCGCCGGACGGCGCCACGACTTCACGCACCGCACGCCTCGGCGATCGACAGACTGTTCTCGTAGAGATGGTGGCGCGTGATCCGGCCGTCCTCGACGGTGAGGCGAAGCGCGAACGGGCCCTCGAAGGTCTTTCCCGTCGCGCGTACGGTTCCTGACAGACGGCCCATCAGGACGGCGTCGGTGCCGTCGACCAGGAAGGTGTCCACGGACGCGCGCGCGTCCTCGGGCACGGTGTGCTCCGCCAGATCCGTGAACTGGGCTGCGCATTCGGCGGCGGTGGACCGCGGGCGGATCCAGGGTGCGGCCGGGTTCTCGGCGAGCAGCCAGTCCACCTCGTCGGCGAAAAGGGCGACAAGACGCTCGGTGTCCCCGGCCATCCGGGCGGCAAGGAACTCCCGTACGACGGCCCGGGTGGCGTCCGAACTCGTTGTGGTGTCCGCCGACTTCACTGACATGGCGCTCTCCTCAAGGCCGCGGCCGGATTGGGGCCGGATTCCGGCGGGGTTTCCCGTCGACGGGTCGATCCTGCCGGGGGAGGCGAGAGCCGTCGATTACCCCGGGGGTAAGGCGCGGCGGCTGGTGACGGGGCGTCACCTCTCACCCCGGTGCCCGGCCCTGTCAGCCGGATGGGTGACTGCGCTGGACGCGTATGCCGGGCCAAGATCGACTCCATGAACTCCTCCTTGACCCTCCGCGCATCCGCCGCGGCCCTGGTGCTGACGGCGGCGATGGCTCCCGCGGTGGCGGCTCAGCCGGACGATCCCGCCGCACGGTCCACGATCGGGGTGCACGCCCGGTTGCTCGGCGAGAAGATCGTTCCGCACAAACTCTCCTTTCAGAACACGACAGTTGGCGGGCTGTCCGGCGTCGACCGGGACCCGTGCAGCGGCGAGTACGTCATGATCAGCGACGACCGCTCGTACCTCCAGCCCGCCCGCTTCTACACCGCCAGGATCAAGGTGGACGCCGGAGGGGTGCACTCCGTCGACTTCACCGGCACCCACCCCTTCCTTCAGCCGGACGGCTCGGTCTACCCACCGGCGAGCGCCGGCGACGGCAAGGCGGTGGACCCGGAGGAGCTGCGGGTGGACCCGCGGACCTGCCGGTACTGGTGGGCGCAGGAGGGCGACCGGCCGAAGTCGGCGAGCGAGCCGGTGATCCAGCCGTCGATCCAGTTCGCCGACCGCTCCGGTGCCTACCGCGGCCAACTGCGCCTGCCGCCCCAGTACGAGATCACCATGGCCGATCGGGGCATCCGGCGGAACAAGGCCGTGGAAGCGATCACCTTCGGAGCCGGGAGCCGCGTGCTCACCAGCGCCGTCGAGGGTCCGCTGATCCAGGACGGCCCGGAGCCCACCGTGGAACACGGCGCCCTGATCCGCGTCACCCAGCAGAGCCGCAACGGCGCCGTGCTCGGGCAGTTCGCCTACCCCCTGGAGAAGATCTTCGCCGAGTCCGACCCGTCCAGCCCGTGGCCCCCGGACACCGGAGTGGCGTCGATCCTCGCCTTCCCCGGCGACCCCAGCCGCTATCTCGTACTCGAACGTACCTGGGTGGCGGGCGCGGGATTCAAGATCCGCATCTACGACGCCACCACGCGGGGTGCGACAGACGTACGGCGCATGGACTCGCTGGCCGGGCAGAGGGTCGTACCGATGCACAAGAAACTGGTCGCGGACTTCGCCGACCTGGGTCTGTCCACGGTCGACAACACCGAGGGCATGACCTGGGGTCCGACCCTGCGGAACGGCGAACGAACCCTGCTTCTGGTCAGCGACGACAACTTCGCCGAGGACGAGGTCACCCAGATCGTCGCACTCGGTATCCGCTGAACACCTGACGCCCATGGGCGCCGGGCCGACGTCGGCCCGGCACCCGTAGGCGTCTTACGTGAATTCCCTGGGGCCCTCTAGCTGCTCAGGGTGCGGGCCGCCTCGTCGATGAGGTCCGTGACCGGGCCGGGGTGGGACGCCAGGGAGGCGTGGCCTGCGGGGAGTTCGATGGTCTTGCGGGGGTTCATCCGCTGGGCCATCCTCCGCTCGGTGTCGGGGTGGATCATGCGGTCGTCGGCCGAGACCTGGTACCAGACGGGCTTGCTGCGCCAGGCGGGCGCGGTGACCGTGTCGCCGAAGGTGGACGCGAGCGGAGCCTTCTGGGTGACGGCCAGGACGAAGGCCTCGTCGTCGGCGAGGTCCTGGCAGAAGCTCCACTGGTACTCGTCCTGCTTGATCCACAGGTAGCCGTCGGAGTCCGGGGCGATGTTCTTGAACGCGGCCGGGGCGGGCTCCTCGCTGATCCCACCGGGGCTCTCGCCGGCGTCGGGGGCGAACGCGGCGATGTACACCAGACCCTGCACGTTGGGCAGGTCGCCCATCTCGGTGATGACCGCACCGCCGTACGAGTGCCCGACCAGCAGCACCGGGCCGTCGATCTGGCGGACCATCTTGCGGGTCCGCTCGGCGTCGTCGGCCAACGAGGTGAGCGGCATCTCCACCGCGTGCAGCGAGCCGTAGCCTCGGCCGTGGAGATCGGTGATGACCTTCGACCAGTGGGCGGCGCCGCCCCAGAAACCATGCACCAGGACGACCGTGGGCTTGTCCGCCATGTTCCCGCACCAATCCGTTCGAGGGGTGTGCCTGCGATTCCCGCCCGGAACGGAGCGTAACTGACCGTGTACCTATTGTCCTGGTGTGGTGCTTCTGTCCTCGGCGGCTCGCATGGCCAGGGCGGTGTCCAGGAGCATGTCCTCCTGGCCGCCCACGAGCCCCCGTTCACCCGCTCGCAGCAGCAGCGCGCGTGCGTCGACGCCGTATGTCTCGGCGGCCGTCTCCGCGTGGCGCAGGAAGCTGGAGTAGACGCCCGCGAAGCCGAGAGTCAGGGTTTCCCGGTCGACCCGGACCGGTCGACTCTGGAGCGGGCGGACCAGGTCGTCGGCGGCGTCCTGGAGTGCGAGCAGGTCGCAGCCGTGGGCCCAGCCCTCGATGGTGGCGACGGCGGCGAACGCCTCGATCGGGCAGTTCCCGGCGCCCGCGCCATGGCCCGCGAGCGAGGCGTCCACGCGGGTGGCGCCCTCCTCGGCGGCGGTCAGCGAATTGGCCACCGACAGGGAAAGGTTCTCGTGCGCGTGAATGCCGATCTCGGTGTCCGGCGCGAGCACCTCACGGTAGGCGCGGACCCGCTCGCGCACCCCGTTCATCGTCAAGTGCCCGGCGGAGTCCGTCACATAGACGCAGTGCGCGCCGTAGGACTCCATGAGGGCGGCCTGCCGGGCCAGTTCGGCGGGCGGCGCCATATGACTCATCATCAGAAAGCCGGACACATCCATGCCCAGTTCGCGCGCGGTGGCGATGTGCTGTGCGGCGACGTCCGCCTCGGTGCAGTGCGTGGCGACGCGCACCGACCGTACGCCCAGGCCGTGGGCGTGCCGCAGGTCCTCGACCGTGCCGATGCCCGGCAGCAGCAGCGTCGTGAGCCGGGCCCGGGTCACGCTCGCGGCGACGGCTTCGATCCACTCCTGGTCGGTGTTGCTGCCCGGCCCGTACGTGAGGCTGCTGCCGGCCAGGCCGTCGCCGTGGGCGACTTCGATGGCGTCGACGCCCGCCGCGTCCAGCGCGGAGGCGATCCGGGCCGCCTGTTCCGGCCGGAGCTGATGGCGCGTGGCGTGCATGCCGTCGCGCAAGGTGACGTCCTGGAGGTAGAGGCGGCGCCCACCGCCGTCAGCATCTCCAGCCCCCCTGCCGGTCCCGGTGCTGTTCACCGTGCCACCTCCCGTGTGCGTGCGGCGATCCGCTCGCCCACCCGCAGGGCGGCCGAGGTCATGATGTCGAGATTGCCGGCGTAGGCGGGCAAGTAGTGCCCCGCGCCCTCGACTTCGAGCAGGACGGACACCTGGTGGGTGACGGTGCGCCCGTCCGTGAGAGTACGGACCCGGTCGGTGACCGGGGTGAACTGTGCGGGCCGGTGGAGGCGGTAGCCGGCTACGTAAGCGGCGACGTCCGCGACCATCCGCTCCACGGCGGCGGCGATCCGCTCACGCGTGGCCGCCTCCGGGGCGTCGACCAGGCAGAACACCGTGTCCCGCATGGTGAGCGGGGGCTCGGCCGGGTTGAGGACGATCACCGCCTTGCCACGGGCCGCGCCGCCCACGGACTCGATCGCACGCGCCGTGGTCACGGTGAACTCGTCGATGTTGGCCCGGGTCCCGGGCCCCGCCGACTTCGACGCGATGGACGCGACGATCTCCGCGTACGGCACGGGCACCACCCCGGCCACCGCCGCCACGACGGGGATCGTGGCTTGGCCGCCGCAAGTGACCATGTTGATGTCGGGCGCGTCCAGATGCCGGCCGAGGTTGACGGCCGGGACGACGTACGGGCCGATGGCCGCAGGGGTCAGGTCCACGAGCCGCTTCCCGTACGGCGCCAGGACGCCGGCGTTGTGCCGGTGCGCGGCGGCCGACGTGGCGTCGAAGACGATATCGATCTCAGCGAAGCCGGGCAGCGCGACGAGACCCCGTACGCCGTCCGATGTGGTCGGCACCCCGAGCCGCGCGGCGCGTGCCAGGCCGTCGGACGCGGGGTCGATGCCGACCATGGCGGCGATCTCCAGGTGCTCAACGACGCGCAGCATCTTGATCATCAGGTCGGTGCCGATGTTGCCGGAGCCGATCACGGCCGCCTTCACCCGCCCGCTCATGACGGTCCCCCCGGTCCACCCGGTACCCCTGTGAAGGCGGCGGCGACCTCGCCGACGCCGGTGATCTCGGCCCGGAAGCTGTCGCCGGGGGCGACCGGCACCATGGGGCCGAGCGCGCCGGACAGCACGATGTCACCGGCCCGCAGGGGGCTGCCGCGGTCGCGGGCGGTCGTCGCGAGCCAGGCGACCGCGGCCAGCGGATCGCCCAGACACGCGGCGCCCGTACCCCGCGATACCACCTCGCCGCCGCGACGCATCGTCATGACGCAGCCCGGCAGGTCGAGCCCGTCGAGGCTTTGCCGGTCGGCGCCGAGCGCGAACAGGCCCGATGAGGCGTTGTCGGCGACGGTGTCCACGATGGTGATGTCCCAGCCGGCGATCCGGCTGTCCACGATCTCCAGCCCGGCGACGACGTACGCGGTGGCCGCGGCGACCTCCGCCGGACCGATCACCGTGTCGGTCAGGTCGGAACCCAGCACGAAGGCGATCTCGGCCTCGATCTTCGGCTGGAGCGTGCGGCCGATGTCGACCGGGATGCCCGGCGGGCACTCCATGCTGTCGAGCAGGACACCGAAGTCCGGCTGCTCGACGCCGAGTTGCTCCTGTACGGCAGGGTTGGTGAGGCCCACCTTGCGGCCCACCACGCGTGCGCCGCCCGCTACCTGGTCCGCCACCCAGGAGGACTGGACGGCGTAGGCGGCGTCGAGGTCGCCATCGGGCAGCAGTCCGCGTACCGGAGGGCAGGGTCTGCCGGCCTTGCGTGCGGCGGCGAGAACGGCCACCGCCAGTGCGGTCGCCGACGAGGCGCTGCCGGTGTCCGTAGGTATGTCGGCACGCATGTCAACTCACCTCGATATACATGTCAGTTCACCTCGAACGTCGTCGCGATACCCATGCCGGTGATCCACTCGGGCACGGGTTCATAGCTGCTCCACACCAGCGGCCCGCCGGTCGCGGCGGCGCCGATCAGCCAGGTGCGGACCTCGTGGGCGCCCCGGCCCGCGCTCTCCTCCAACCCCTCGTCGCCCAGCGCGACGACGGAGGCGAGGTCGCCGTCCGCGATCCGCCGCAGGAACCATTCGTCCCAGTCGGAGTTGACCCGGGCGCCGGGATCGCCGCCCATGGCCCGGACGCGTGGCTCGCGGGCCGCGGCGAAGGCGTCGACGTTCTTGCGGCCGTGGATCAGGGCCGCCCGGCGCTCCCCGGCCACCGCCGGATCGCGCGGATCGTTGGACGGCAGCCAATGGGACAACCCGCCGCTGGCGACGACGAGGACCCGGGCGGGCGAGCGCGCCGCACGGATCGCCGCCCCGAGCGCTTGGCCGAGGCCGACGCAGCGGGCCAGGCCCGGCAGCGGTGGCGCGGCCGTGTTGACCACCAGCGGCACCATCGGGATCTCACGGTCGCCGCAGACCATCTCGTAACTCTGCACCACGCCGTGGTCGAGGGTGAGGGCGTACGACAGGGCCGGGTCGAAGCCTTCGCGCGCCAGGCCGTCGTGGATCGACCAGGCCAGCGCGTCGGCGGAGAGCAGCGGGCCCGACCTGCTGCCGAAGTCGCCGAAGCCGGTGATCTCCTCGACGCCGAGGACGAACGGCGGCATGACGTCGTAGAAGTGGGCGTGGAAGTGGTCGGGGCCGATGACGACGAGGGCGTCGGGCGCCAGCCGCTCCACGGCCCCGGCCACCCTGGCGGCGTCGGCCAGGAAGCGACCGCCCGGCTGTGAACTGTCCCTGGGCGGCAGCAGGGTGGCGAAGGGTGAGTGCGACAGCGCGGCCAGCCCGATGATCTCGCTCATGAGGGGTCCCTGCCGGGGTCCCTGCCGGGGTCCCTGCCGGGGTCCTTGCCGGGGTCCTTGCCGAGGACGAGGAAGTCGTGGTGGGCACGGAGGTACTCCGCGGGTTTCTCCCACTGCGGCCAGTGGCCCGCGTCCTCGATGACGTGCAGCCGCGAATCGGGCAGCCACTTCTGGAGCATGGCCGCCTCGTCGAGCCCGCCCGTGGGGTCGTGGTCGGTCCACAGCAGCAGCGTCGGCGCGGTGATCCTGCCGACCCACTCCGGCCGCCAGGCGAAGTCCTTGCGGATCTCGGGGTCCTGGAGGACGAGGGTGTTGGTGATCGCCTGGAGGAAGCCGGGGCGGCCGTAGACGGCGCGCCGCAGGTTCACCAGTTCGTCGGTGACCATCTCCGTGTGGTGGAAGAGGAAGGCGACCCGGCGACGTACCGTCTCGTCGCTCGGGTCCTGGACGGCGGCCAGTGTGCTCGCGCGCAGCCGGGCCATCACCTCCGGCTTGTCGGCGATGTTGCCCGGCGTGTTGAGCACCAGCCGGTCGACCCGGCCGGGGTGGTGCGCCGCCGTCCAGGCCGCCACCCAGCCGCCGAGCGACTCACCGGACAGATGCGCCGAGCCGATTCCGAGGGCGTCCATCAGGGCGACGAGATGGTCCGACAGCACATCGGTGGTGTAGGGCCGGTCCGGCAGGTCCGACCAGCCGTGCCCCACCATGTCGTACGCGGTGACCCGGAAGTGCGCGGCCAGTCCCCTGATGTCCCGCGCGTACGCCTCCAGATGGCCGCCCGTACCGTGCAGCAGGACGAGGTCGGGTCCGGAACCGGCCCGCAGTACGCGCGTCCGCACACCGTCGACGTCCACATGACGCACCTCGTGGTCGGTGGTGGCCAGTTCGGCCCAGATGCTGATGTGCTCGGGCAGGGCGCGCCCGTCGGTGCCGTTCATGCGGTGTCCTCCTTGAACCGTTCGCGGGCCTCGGCGACGGTGGCCAGTCCCGCGCTCTGCCGCCGGCCGACGCCCAGCAGTCCGAGCAGCCGGGAGTTCTCGATGGTCAGGAATTCGACCGGGTGCTCGGCGGAGTCGTTGTAGTGGCGGTGCCAGGTCCACGGCGGGGTGTAGACGAAGTCACCGGCCGACCAGCCGGCGGTCTCGTCCTCGATCTCGCTGTGCCCGTCCCCGGAGATCACGTAGTGCACGGTCTCGTGGTGGTGGCGCTGCATGTCCGAGCTGAGCCCGGCGGGGATGGTCTGCCGGAAGATCTCGAAGGTGGTGGTGGGCAGCCGGCCGGCGATCGACAGCTTCGTCGGGTTGTGCACCTGGTCGGCGGGGAGCGGTTCGAGTTCGGCGGCGCGCACGACGACCGGACGGGCCGCACTCGGCCGTACGGTGTCCGACAGCGCGCCGAGGAAGTCGGCCAGCGCGAAGTGTTCTCCGGACTCGCCCATCAGATCGTTTCCGTCCTTCCGCCGTCGACCGTGAGTACGGTCCCGTTGATGTACGCCGCGCCGTCCGATGCCAGGAAGGCCACGGTCGCCGCGATCTCCTCCGGCCGCGCGGCGCGACCGGCCGGAATGCTCGCGGTGTCCTCGGCGTCGAGCGCCTCGAAGGTTCGCGCAGCGCGCTCCGCCCGTGCCCGCAGGATCTCCGTGCGCCGTTCGGTCGCGGTCGCGCCGGGCGCCACGCAGTTGACTGTGACGCCCCGGTCCGCGAACTCCCGTGACAGCAGCTTGGCGGCGGCCGTGACGGCGGAGCGCAGGACGACGGAGGCCGCCAGGTCGGGCTGCGGCTGCCGGACCGCGCCCGAGGTGATGAGCACGGCGCGGCCGAAGCCCCGCTCCGCCATCCTCGGCAGCGCCAGCCGGGCGAGCCGCAGCGGGCCGAGCAGCAGCAGTTCGTACGCAGTCCGCCACTGCTCGTCGCCGACGTCGAGGATGCGGCCAGGCGGGGGGCCGCCGGCGTTGAGTACGAGGATGTCGAGGGCGCCGTACCGGGCTTCGACCTCCGCGACGGCCTTCTCGGCCGCGGACGCGTCCGCCACGTCGTTGACCAGCGCGTGCACCTCACCGCCGGTGCGGCGGCGGAGTCCGTGTGCGGCGGTGTCGAGGGTGGTGGCATCGCGGCCGGTGATGACGACCCGGTGGCCGGTCCGCAGGAGGTGTGCGGCGGTGGCGTTGCCGATTCCGGCGCCACCGCCACCGACCAGGGCGGTTCTCGTGGGGATGGCTGTGATGGCTGCCTCCGGATGCGAGGTGGTGGGTTGCGTGAGCGGGTACGAGGGGATGGGTTTCGCGTGCTTCGGGGGTTGCGTCGAGCGGCGACGGGCCTAGCCTGTCCCGTATGAACTCGGGAACCAACCATGAGTCCCGCTGAGCGGGACGACCCGGGCGGGGCGATGGGCGGCCTCGACCGGGCCGCCGCGATTCTGGGCGCCTTCGACGCCACCCACCGCGAACTGACACTGGCCGCACTGGTGGCGCGCTGCGGCCTGCCGCGGTCGACCACGCACCGGACCGCCGAGCGGATGATCCGGCTCGGCTGGATGGACAAACCCGACGGGCGCTACCGGATCGGCGACCGGCTCTTCGAGATCGCGAGCCTCGCCCCGCTCAGGCTCGAACTGCGCGAAACCGTACTGCCGTTCCTCCAGGACCTGCACACCGCGACCCGTATCACCGTGCAGCTCGGCGTCCTCAAGGGCGCCGAGGTCCTCATCGTCGAGAAGATCACCGGCCACCGCCCCATCCCGGTGCTCTCCCAGGTCGGCGGACTCATCCCCGCGCACTGCTCGGCGCTCGGCCGCGCGATCCTCACCTACTCCGACCCCGTGACGATCGACGCCGTCCTGGACGCCGGCATGGAGCCGCGTACACCGCGCACGCTGACCAGCAAGGCCGCCGTCATGCGGGAGCTGACCGCGATTCCGTCCCGGGGATGGGCGGTCGACCGCGAGGAGGGGAACATCGGCGTGAGCTGCGTGGCCGCGCCCGTCTTCGGACCGCTCGGCGCGGTCGCGGCGGCCCTGTCGGTGACCGGGCCGAGCGCCGCCGTACGGGCGGACCGGATCGGTCCCGCGGTCCGGCTGGCCGCGGCGGCTGCCTCCCGGGCGTACACGTACCGGCACTGACGCCCGTACGGACACCATGACTGGTTCCCGTACCGGCACCGCTCACCGTCTGATGTCCCAGTGAGCGGGACGGTTGTTTGCGCTCATCACCGGCCCGCCCCACGCTGTGAGCCCCGACACACCAAGGACGTGGTGGTGTGCCATCCGAGAGGAGACGACGGTGACTCTAGGCGGTGGCTACATGCTGCCCTCACGCCAGGGGCGGGCGATCGGAGCGATCGGGCTCGGCATCACCGTGAAGGCGGACGGCGATGCGACCCGTGACGCGTACTCGCTGTTCGAGTACGCGATCCCGCCGAGGACCGACGGGCCGCCCCCGCACATCCACCGGCGCGAGGACGAGTCCTTCATCTGTCTCGCCGGACGGCTGGACGTGCACCTCGGCGGCGAGGACTTCGTCCTGGAACACGGCGACTACCTCTATCTGCCGCGCGACGTGGTGCACGCGTTCCGCAATCCGTACGGGGAGGAGTCGCGGGTCGTCTCCGTGGTGTCACCGGCCGGTCTGGAGGCCTACTACCAGGCCCTCGCCGACATGCCGCCCGGCCCCAAGGACATCTCGCTGATGAAAAAGATCATGGCCGAGTTCGGTATCGAACTCCAACTGCCGCCAGAGGTGCGGTAGTCATGCGCGTCGCGATCATCGGCGCGGGCATCGCCGGCCTCACCACCGCGAAGACCCTGACCCAGGCGGGCCACGACGTCGTGGTCCTCGACCGTACGCCGGACGTCGGAGGGGTGTGGAGCCGCAGCCGCCGCTACCCGGGCGTCACCACCCAGAGCCCCGCCGCGCAGTACTCGTTCTCGGACTTCCCCATGCCGCGCGACTATCCGGAGTGGCCGACCGGCGCGCAGGTGCAGTCCTATCTGGCCGCGTACGCACGGCACTTCGGGATCGAGCCGTGCCTGCGGCTGGGCACCGAGGTGACGGGGGCGCGTCCGACGGGTGACGACCGGTGGACCCTCGACACCCGGGACGTCAAGGCAAGCGGGGACGGCGGGTCCGCCGGGGTCACGGAGGTCTTCGACCGTCTCGTCGTGGCCAACGGGGTGTTCTGCGAACCGCACATGCCCGACTATCCCGGGCGGTCCGAATTCACCGGGGCGGGCGGCCGGTTGTGCCCCGCCACCGCGTTCCACGACGTGGAGGAGGCGCGCGGCAGGCACGTCCTGGTCGTCGGGTACGGGAAGTCGGCGTGCGACGTCGCCATGGCGATCGGTGAGGTCGCGGAACAGACCGATGTGATCGCCCGTCAGCTCCTGTGGAAGGTCCCCCGTAGGATCGCGGGCCGGGTCAACTTCAAGATGCTGCTGCTGACCCGGCTCGGGGAGGCGCTCTTCCGGTACATCAGGCTGAGCGGATTCGAGAAGTTCCTGCACGGACCCGGCAACGGACTGCGCCGCAGGATGCTGGACTCCGTCGGGAAGATCTCGGTACGGCAGTTCGGCCTCGCCGAGCTCGGCCTGGTGCCGGCCGGACGGATGGAGGACATCGTCCGGGGGGCGATCGGGCTGTCCACCGAAGGGTTCTTCGAGGCTGTCGCCGACGGTGGTATCACCGTCCACCGGGACCGGACCATCAGGCGGCTCCTCGCCGACGGCGGGAGACCGGGCGCGGAGCTGAACGACGGTACGGTGCTGCCGGCCGACCTGGTCGTCTGCGCCACCGGCTTCGTCCAAGCGGTGCCCTTCCTGGACAAGGAGGTGCGGGACAGGCTGTTCGACGAGCGCGGGAACTTCCAGCTCTACCGCCAGATCCTGCCCTTCGGCACCCCCGGCCTGTACTTCAACGGCTACAACTCGTCCTTCTTCAGCCCCCTCAACGCCGAGATGGCGGCCGTCTGGATCGCCGCCGACCTCGCGGGCGAACTGCGGCTGCCCGACCCCGGCACCCGGCTTCGGGCCGTACGCGACCAGCTGGCCTTCATGGACGATGCGACCGACACGCACCACTGCCGCGGCACGAAGATCATCCCTTTCTCGATGCACAACGTCGACGAGGTGCTGGGCGACCTCGGCCTCAACATCAGTGCCCGCGTCCGCGCCTCGCACTGGCTGAACCCCATCGACCCGGCCGCCTACAAGAACGTCACCCCGGCGCTCCTCAAGCGCCTGGCAGCACGCGAGCCGCACCCCGTGCCACCGGCGACCACGCCGCAACTGCCTGACGCCGAGCGCACGGGGGAGGAGATCTCCGGCCACCCGGTGACCTGAACATCAACCCATCCACCCTGAACATCAACGGCCGGTGAGACGCCACAGCGACGTGACTTCGGCGGCGCGCGCCGCGTGGAGCGGGTCGGCGGTGTCCCTCGCCCGTGGATGCCGTGGCCCGCAGTCCAGGGTGCGCGGGCTGATGTCGGTGGCCGCGACGCGCTCGATGCCCCGGCGGGCCGGCACCGCCGCGAGCACCCCAGTCCCCGTGCCGAGATCGAACGCGGTACGGGGACCGCCGTGCGCCCAGGGGAGCGGCGCATGCGCGACCAGGTCGACGTATTCGCCCTGACCGGCGAGAACACACCGTAGTGCGGGTGAATCCGAGTGCCGATGGCGCGTACCTCCACGCCCTTCGTACGCCACTGATGCGCTCCGAGCACCCCCAGCAGCTCGGTGAGCGCGACCGCCACCGGTCCGGACGGCGGACCGTACGCCTCGGCGCAGGCTCGGCGCACGTCGGGGGCTCCGCGCAGGTTCCGGGTGTAGCCGTCCTCCAGGAGTACGAGGAGTCTGCCCAGTACGCGGGCGCGGTGGCCGCGTGCTCGGCGGTGCAGGCGGAAGGACTCCGCCGGGTTGCCACTGTGCGGCGGAGCCTTGCGGTCGATGCGGCGGCTCATCGCCTTCAGCAGTTGGCGTGCCTGGGGGAAGTCGCCCCGCCACAGCAGGGCGGTGCCTTCGCAGGCGAGACGGTGGGCGGTGTCGGCCTTTATGCGGTCGACGGCGCGGCCCACTCGCCGTGGGCAACCCGATCTCGCCCCAGGCAAACGCGATCCTGCCCCCCGGCGGTGGCACCCGTGGCGGGCGGGGCAGGATGACCAACGGCCTTGTGTGGCGGCGGCGTTGGTCGGCCCGCGGGCGGGGCCTGAATGGCGAGATAAGGTAAGGCTAAGCTTAGTTGGATGAGTGTTCGGTTGTGAGGTGTGGCCTTGGCCTGCCCCTGAACTGTCCGCTCCTGACAGGGTGGGCCGGTCGGTGCGCGGCGCCGGCAGGCCCGCGACCTCGTCCCATCCGTCGCGGTCCCGTCGAGACCGCCTGGTGTCGCAGATGGAGGCTTCATGACGGACTTCGCAAGCGCCCCGGAAGGTGTCTCGGAAAGCGTCTCGGGAGGTGTCTCGGGACGTGTTTCGGGAGGTGCTTTGGAAGGTGCCCGGAAACGTGGCCCGGTCAGGACCCCGGCCGGGGATCCGACCCCGGTGTCCGCCCTGACCCTTGACCGGGTGCGGCTGGGCGCGGGCGGGCCGCTCGCCCGTGTGCGCGTCGAGGGCGGCAGGGTCACCCAGGTCGTGGCGGAGGCCGAGGGGCACGGGGCGTCCGACGGCGAGGAACGTGTCGTCGATCTGGACGGCCGCACCCTCCTTCCCGGTCTGTGGGACGCACATGTGCACATGGCGGAGTGGGCGAGCGCCCGGCACCGCCTCGACCTGTCCGGTACGGCGTCCGCGCGGGCGGTGGCCGACCGCGTACGGGACCACGGCGGTCGGGTGCCCGGCGGCGCGGTGCTCTACGGGTACGGATTCCGGGACGGGCTCTGGCCCGACGCCCCGCACAAGCGGCTGCTCGACTCGGCGCTGCCCGACCGGCCGACCGCCCTGGTCAGCGCCGACCTGCACGCCGTATGGCTGAACTCCGCCTGCCTCGCCCTGGTCGGCCGGAGCGAGCATCCCACCGGTCTGATCAGGGAGCACGAGGCCCACGAGGTCCTGTCCGCCCTCCCCGAGACACCGGCCGACGTGGTCGACGGCCGGGTCGCGGACGCCTGCGAGGCCGCCGCCGCGCGCGGAGTCACCGGCATCATCGACTTCCAGTACGGCGACACGGTCGGCGACTGGGAGCGCCGCTCGGCCGCATCCGCGCCCGCCGTAAGGGTGTCGGCGGCCGTCTACCCGAGCCACCTGGACATGGCGGTGAAACGCGGACTGCGCACCGGGGACGAGACCGGCGCGTCCGGGGGGCTGGTACGCGTCGGTCCGCTGAAGCTCTTCACCGACGGCTCGCTCAACACCCGTACCGCCCTGTGCCGCGCCCCCTATCCGGGCCTGGACGGAACGGACGGCTCCCACGGCATCGAGCAGACCTCACCCCGCGACCTGGTGCGGCTCATGCGACGGGCCGCCGCGCACGGCATCGAACCCGCCGTGCACGCCATCGGCGACCGCGCCAACACCGTCGCACTGGACGCCTTCGCGGCGGTGCGCTGCCGGGGACGGATCGAGCACGCGCAGTTGCTGAGCCCCGAAGACCTCCCGCGCTTCGCGGAGTTGGGCGTCACGGCGGGGGTGCAGCCCCGGCACGCCACCGACGACCGCGATGTGGCGGACCGGCACTGGGCCGGGCGCACCGACAGGGCCTTCGCCTACGCCGCTCTGCTCGCCGCCGGCGCCCGCCTGGAGTTCGGCTCGGACGCCCCGGTCTCGCCGCTCGACCCCTGGCTCGCCATCGCGGCGGCCGTCACCCGTACCGACGACGACCGCCCCGCCTGGCACCCCGAACAGCGCCTGTCCGTACCGGACGCGCTCGTGGCGGCGGCCCGTGGGCGGCGGCTCATCAGGGTCGGGGACGCCGCCGACCTGGTGGTCGTGGACGCGGACCCGCTGACCGCCGACCCGGGCACCCTGCGCGCCATGCCCGTGCACGCCACGATGATGAACGGCCGGTGGACCCATGGGCCGTACTGAGCCCGGCCCCGGACGGCGTTCCCGATGACGCCCGAGCACCGGTGAAAGGCCGATGCACATGTCGTCCCCCGGTGGGGTTCCCTAGGTCATGCGCGGGAGCCGGCCGGGCACGGGAGCGGTTTCGGGCACCCCGGTTTCCCCGAATTCCCGGACCTTCCCGGTCTCCCCGGTCTTCCCGGGGACGACGAGTCCCGCGAGATCGCGGACCGGATCCGGCCACGGGTCGGCGACAGTGTGCTGACGGCCAAGAAGTTCAGCGCCTTCGCCGGAACCCGGCTGCGCCCCCGCCTCGCGGAGCTGCGGCGCGACCAGCCGGTGATCGTGGGGGTGTTCGCGCGGACGCAGGCCCTGCTGACGGCGGCCGACGCCCGGACGCAGGACCTGGAACCCTTCGTCGTCGCGGACGCCGTGGCCGGCCGGGCGACTGAGGACCACAGGATGGCCGTGGACTGGATCGCCGCGACCTGCGGGGCCGTCAGGACGGTGCGGAGTGTGGCGGCCGTGTTCGGCGGGCCGGTGTCCGGGCCGGCCTGATCCGGAGGGCCCGGACAACCACCACCGTGCCGTCCGGGCCCCGCACGGCTCCGGCCGCTCAGGCCGTCGCCAACCCCGCCAGACCCGCCAGCACCGAGTGGTGGATCTCCTCCGCCCGAACCGCGACCGTCGACAGCAGCGTGCTGGTCAGACCGTGGGTGTGCTCGGTCCCGCCCTGGAGATAGATACCGGCGGTCACCTCCGGCACCGTCTCGACCCGGTGGTCCCGGCCGACGCGGATGGCGTCCCCGTCGTCCCTGAGGCAGAGCTTGCCCGCCGCGCCGAGCAGCGAGGTGACGTCGCGGGGACGGTAGCCGGTGGCGAGTACGAGCATGTCGGCGGAGAGGATCTGCCGCTCCGCCGTGGGCAGGAACTCGACGGCGACATCGACACCGCCTCCGGCGCGGGGGTCGACGGCGCGGACGCGTGACACATTGAGGAACCGCAGCCGCTCCCGCCCGGCCACCTTCTCCTGGTACGCGGTGGCGTACAGCGACTCGATCAACTCCATGTCGACCACGGAGTAGTTCGTGGACCGGTGGTAGTCGAGCAGGGACTGCTTGACCTCGGCGGGCGCCGAGAAGTAGACGTCGACCGCCTCGGGATCGAAGATGCGGTTGGCGAACGGGCTGTCGTCGGCGGGCGTGTAGCCGTACTTGGCGAAGACCGACACCACCTCGGCCTCCGGGAAGGTGCGGTGCAGATAGTCCACCGCCTCCGCCGCGCTCTGCCCGGCGCCGAGCACGACCGCCCGGCGTACGGGGACGCCGGAGTCCGCGAGCCCGGTGGCGCGGGGGATCAACTCGCTGTTGTGCCAGACGTGTTCGGTCAGCTCCAGGCCGGGCGGCACATGCGGTTCCAGCCCCATCGCCACGCTGATGTTGCGGGCCCGGCGGGTCACGGTCGCACCGGGGCGCGCGGTGTCCCGCGAGGTCACGTCGAAGCGGCTCACCGTACCGTCGTCGTCGCGCACCGGGTCGACGGAGACCACCTCGCTGTCGTACGCGACCAGATGGGCGACGCGCTCGGCCGCCCACGCGAAGTACTCGTGGAACTCCATCCGCAGCGGGAAGAGCGTCTTCTGGTTCAGGAAGTCGATCAGCCTGCCCCGCTCGCGCAGGAAACACAGGAAGCTGTAGTCGCTGGTCGGGTTGCGCAGGGTGACGAGGTCCTTGAGGAAGGACACCTGCATGGTCGCGTCGTCGATCAGCATGCCCCGGTGCCAGCCGAACCGCGGCTGGCGCTCCAGGAACAGGGCGCGCAGACCGGGGCCGGCCCCGAGACGCGCGTTGTGCTCCTCAACCGCTATGGACAGAGCGAGATTTGACGGACCGAATCCGATTCCGATGACGTCGTGGACGGCGTCGGAACCCGTGAGCGGTGACTTCACCGTGGCATCGCCTCCCTCAGGCAGGCCCATGCTAGATAAGGTAAGGCTTACCTAGCAATGGAACCTTGAGGGAAGGACCGTCATGCGGGTCGTCATGCTCGGCTACCAGACCTGGGGTCACCGCACGCTTCAGGCGCTGCTGGACTCCGACCACGAGGTGGTCCTCGTCGTCACCCACCCGAAGAGCGAACACGCCTACGAGAAGATCTGGAGTGACAACGTCGCCGAACTCGCCGAGAAGCACGGTGTGCCGGTCCTGTTGCGCAACCGCCCCGACGACGACGAACTCCTCGCGGAGGTGCGTGACGCGCGCCCGGACATCATCGTGGCCAACAACTGGCGGACCTGGCTGCCCCCGGAGCTGTTCGACCTCCCGCCGTACGGCACCCTCAACATCCACGACTCGCTGCTGCCGTCGTACGCCGGTTTCTCACCGATCATCTGGGCGCTCCTCAACGGCGAGACCCGCGTCGGCGTGACCGCGCACCGGATGAACGCCGAACTCGACGCCGGGGACGTACTGGTGCAGCGCTCGGTGCCGGTGGGGCCCGCCGACACGGCGACCGACCTGTTCCACCGGACCGTCGACCTGATCGCTCCCCTCGTGCGTGAGTCGCTGGACCTGATCGCCTCGGGACGGGACGCCGGACAATGGGTGCCGCAGGACCGGAGCCGGGCGAGCTTCTTCCACAAGCGGTCCCTTGAGGACAGCCGGATCGACTGGACCTGGCCGGCGGAGCGCCTCGAACGCCTCGTACGGGCCCAGTCGGACCCGTATCCGAACGCGTACGCCTTCCACCGCGGCCGGCGGCTGAGGATCGTCTCCGCCGCCGTTTCGGAGGGGCGGTACGGCGGCACCCCGGGGCGGATCTTCATCCGCGAGGACGACGGTGTCGTGGTCGTGGCCGGGGCCGACGCCCACACCGGACGCTGCCACGGACTCCTGATACGCCGGGTGCGCACGGAGGACGGAACCGAGCACGCGGCCGACGACTACTTCCGCACCATGGGCGGGTATCTGACGTCCCGTCCCTGAGGGGCGCGGTGTACGGGGCCTGCCTGCCGACGAGTTGGGCCCCGTACGTGCCGGGGCCCGTGGGGTCACTCGATGGCCGCCGCGGGCACGGCGTCCTCGCGGTGTGCGGCGTCCGTATGGTGGTGGCGGCCCAGCGGGATCACCATCGGGGTGCCGCTGACCGGGTCGGGCGTGATCCGGCAGCGCAGGTCGAAGACGTCCTCGACGGTCGCCTCGGTGACGACGTCGGCGGGCGGGCCCTCGGCGACGATCCGGCCGGCCTTCATCGCGATGACGTGATCGGCGTACCGGCAGGCCTGGTTGAGATCGTGCAGCACCATCACCACCGTGCGCCCCTCGCGCCGGTTGAGGTCCGTGATCAGGTCCAGTACGTCGATCTGGTGGGCGAGGTCGAGATAGGTCGTCGGCTCGTCGAGGAGCAGGACGGGGGTGCCCTGGGCGACGGCCATCGCGATCCACGCGCGCTGCCGCTGGCCGCCGGACAGTTCGTCCACCGGCCGGTCGGCGAGCCCGGTCAGACCGGTTGCCGCCAGCGCCGCGTGCACGGCCTCCTCGTCGTCCGCCGACCACTGCCGCCACCAGGTCTGGTGCGGTGAACGGCCCCGGCCCACCAGGTCGACCACGGTCAGCCCCTCCGGCGCGGTCGGCGTCTGGGGCAGGATGCCCAGCTTGCGCGCGAGTTCGCGGGTGGGCACGGACCGCAGGGTGGTGCCGTCGAGTTCGACGGTGCCCTGACGCGGGGTCAGCAGCCGGGCCAGGGCGCGCAGCAGGGTCGACTTCCCACAGGCGTTCGCCCCGACGATGGCCGTGATCCGGCCGGTCGGCACGGTGAGGTCCAGATCCTCCACCACCGGGCGCCCGTCGTAGGCGAGTTGGAGGCCACGGGCCCGCAACTCGGGGCCCGGTACGGGCAGGCTGCCTTTCGGTCCGGGCAAGGTGCTGCCGCCTCCGGACTTGGACGGCCGCGGGGCGCGCGGCGCGCGCGGGTCGGTGGTCGACATGCGATCAGCCTCCAGAGCCCGCGCGGTTGGCGCGGATGAGCAGCCACAGCAGGACCGGCGCGCCGAGGGCGCCGGTGACGATCCCGACCGGCAGTTCCGTCCCGGGGACCCCCTCACGGGCGAGGAGGTCGGAGCCGAGGACGACGAACGCGCCGGTGAGACCGGAGACGAGCGGGGGCGGTGACGCCGTGCCGGCCAGCCGCAGCGCGATCTGCGGGCAGGCCAGGGCCACGAAGGCCACCGGGCCCGCCGCCGCCGTACCGAAGGCGACGAGTCCGACCCCGGTCAGCAGCAGCGCCAGCCGGACCCGCTGGACGGGTGTGCCGAGCCCGGCCGCCACGTCGTCGCCGAGGTGGAGCGTGCGCATCCAGCGGCCCATGCCCAGGGTGACCGGGAGCAGGACGAGCAGGGCGAGGGCGAGGGAGTTCACCTGGTCCCAGGTCCGGCCGTTGAGGTTGCCGACCAGCCAGCCGAGGGCCGCCTCGGCCTCGAACCTGTTGCCCCGCGCCACGAGGAAGTCGGTGGCGCTGGTGCAGATCCACGACACGCCGATGCCGACGAGGATGATGCGGTACCCGGTGGCCCCGCCCTTCCACGACAGCGCGTACACGAGCAGGGCCGTGGCCAGGGCGCCGAGCAGGCCCATCGTCGGCAGTCCGAGGCCGCTGCCCCAGCCGAGGACCACGGCGGCCACCACGGCCGTTCCCGCGCCCTGGGTCAGCCCGATCATGTCGGGGCTGGCGAGCGGGTTGCGGGTCATCGTCTGGAACACGGCCCCTGAGACGCCGAACGCGATGCCGACCAGCAGCCCGGTCAGGGCGCGCGGCAGCCGCAGATCCTGGACGACGGTGACCGTGCCGGGATCGCCCGCGCCGCCGAGCGCCCTGACGACGTCGGCGAAGGGCACCGGATAGTCGCCGATGGTCAGGCCCCAGCAGAACAGCAGGAAGGCGCCGACCGCGAGGAGGGTTCCGGTCAGGACGAGTCGGGGACGCAGCATGCCGGAGACCGGGGGAACGGTGAGCCGGAAGGGGCGGTCGCGTACGGGGAAACGCGCGGAGCGCACGGACCCGGCGGGGGGCGAATCGGTGGACGGGTCGGCGGCGACCGGTGACGATTTCACGGACACGCTCACACCTCCGCGAGCTTGCGGCGGCGGACCAGGGCGATGAAGAACGGGCCGCCGAGGAAGGCGACCAGGACGCCGGCCTGGATCTCGGAGGGGCGCACCACCATCCGGCCCAGGATGTCGGCGGACAGCAGCAGAACGGGTGCCAGCGCGGCGGACATCGGCAGCAGCCAGCGATGGTCGGGGCCGATCCCCGCGTACTGGGCGAGGACCCGGGCGATGTGCGGGACGACCAGACCGAGGAAGACCACGGGTCCGATGACGGCGACCGACGCGCCGGTCAGCAGCACGACCGCGGCGACCCCCTGGAGGCGGACCAGTCCGAGCCGCCGGCCCAGCGAAGCGGCCACGTCGTCACCGAGGGCGAGGCTGTTGAGCGCGGGCGCGCAGGACAGGGCCAGGACGGCGCCGACGGCGAGGAAGGGCAGGATGCGCATCAGGTCGCCGGAGTCCCGGTCGGCCAGCGTGCCGGCGGACCAGAACCGGAAGCGGTCCAGCGCGTCCTGGTCGGTCAGCACCACGGCGCTCGTGAGCGACGACAGCATGGCCGTGACGGCCACTCCGGAGATCGCCAGTTTGACGGGCGTGGCCCCGGATCGGCCGAGCCGTCCCAGGAAGAAGACCAGGACGCTCGCGGCGAGCGCTCCGGCGAACGCGAACCAGACATATCCGTACAGGGATCCGAAGCCGAGCACCCCGACCGCCAGGACGATCGCGAAGGACGCCCCGGCGCTCACCCCGAGGATGCCCGGGTCGGCGAGCGGGTTGCGGGTCAGTGCCTGCATCAGCGCACCGGCCATGCCGAGCGCGGCGCCCGTCGTCAGGCCGAGCAGGGTGCGGGGGACGCGCACCGACCAGATGACGTTGTCGACGAGGCGGCTGGGCGGATGGCCGAGGACCGCGCGGACGACCTGGTCGGGCGGGACGCTGAGCGCGCCCAGTGCCACGGACAGCAGGGACAGCACGGCGAGGAGGGCGACGATCAGCGCCACGAGCACCGTGGTGCGAAGCCTTCTGCCTGAAGCCACGTGCCGGTCTCCATGTCGTCTTCCGTGTCATCTGCCACGTCATCTGCCGTGTCATCTGCCGTTCCGAAGTGCCCTGTTGAGGGGCCGCCGGGCAGTCCCGTGAGCGGGTCGGAACGGGTTAGGTGAGCATAACCTCAGTCGCTTCGGTCAGGGGTGGCCGGATCCGAAAGCGGTCTGTTGGGTTAGGCAATCCTTACCTTACTATGCGAGCGGTCGCGGCTCCGCTGAGCCGTTCCGCGCGCCGATTGGGGAGGCACGGGAAGCTGTGTCGGACAACACGCGTTCTTCAGCAGGGGCAAGGGCGACGGCACCGGCGGCGGACTACTGGCGGGACCGGTTCGCCGCACCCGCCCCCGAGACATCCCTGCCCCTGGACTTCCCGTACCCACAACCCCGCCCCGCAGGGCCGGTGTCCCGTGCGCGGCGCGCGGAAGCGGCCGGCGTGATGGCCGACGAGGCCACCGCACTCGCCGCCTTCGTCGCCCTGCTGCACCGCTACGGCGGAGCGGCGGCGACCGAGGTCACGGTGGCCCACGCGGGGCTTCCGCTGCGCGTGTCCGTCCACGGCGACACCCCGTTCGCCGACCTGCGCGATCAGGTCGCGGCGGCGCGGGCGCAGGCCGAACCCCACCGCCTGCCCGTCGCCGAACTGCTGGGACTGCTCGCGCTCGAACCGTCCCGGGGCGGGGGGCTGCTGTGCGCCACCGGATTCGGCGACGCGCCCTGGGACGAGGGCGGCCCCCTGGCCCTGGCCCTGTCCCTGGCCGACGGCGAGATCAGGGCGGACCACCGGACCGACCTCTTCACCCCCGCCACCGTCGACCGGATCATCGGCCACTACCGCACCCTCCTCACCGATGCCCTCGCCCACCCGGACACACCGGTCGCCGACCTCCCACTCCTCGCGGACGCCGAGCGGCACCGCATCCTGGCCGACTGGAACGACACCGCGCACGACGTGCCCGCCCGCACCTGGCCGCGCATGTTCGCCGACCAGGTCGCCGCACGACCGCACGAGGTCGCCCTCGTCCACGAGGACGTCCGCCTCACCTACGCCGAACTCGACGCCCGCGCGAACCGGTTGGCGCACGCCCTGGTCGCCCGGGGCGCGGGACCCGAGAAGGTCGTCGCGCTCGCCGTGCCGCGCTCGGCCGACATGATCGTCGCCGAGGTCGCCGTCCTGAAGGCGGGCGCGGCCTATCTGCCCGTCGACACCGACTACCCGGCCGACCGCATCGCGTACATGCTCGCCGACGCCCGACCGGTCTGCCTCGTCACCACCGCGGAGTTCGCCCCCGATCTGCCGCCGGGCACCGATGTGCTCGTACTCGACGCCCCGGACACCGTCGCCGAACTCGCCGCGCACCCCGCCCACGACCCCTCGGCGGCGGCGGGCCTCACGGTCGCCCACGCCGCCTACGTGATCTACACCTCCGGCTCCACCGGCCGCCCCAAAGGCGTGGTCCTCTCGCACGCGGGCGTCGCCAAGCTGGTCGCCACGCAGCGCGAGCGCTTCGGGATCGGCCCGCACAGCCGGGTCCTGCAATTCGCCTCGCCCAGCTTCGACGTGGCGTTCTGGGACCTGTGCCTCGGCCTGCTCTCCGGCGGACGTCTCGTCGTCGTACCCGCCGACCGCCGGGTGCCGGGCCCGCCGCTCGCCGACTACGCCCACGAGCACGGCATCACCTTCATGATCCTGCCGCCCGCCCTGCTCGCCGCGCTGCCCGACGATGTGCGGCTGCCGCCGGAGGCGACGCTCCTCGCGGGCACCGAACGCGTCTCGCCGGAACTGGTCGGGCGGTACGCGCGCGGCCGGATGATGTTCAACGCGTACGGCCCGACCGAGGCCACGACCAACTCCACACTCGGCCGCTGCGATCCGGACACGCCGCCCGGCACCCTCGTGCCCATCGGCGTACCCGACCCCGGCACCCGCGCCTACGTCCTGGACGACCGGCTGCGGCCCGTCCCCGCCGGGGTCACCGGCGAGCTGTACCTCGGCGGCGCCGGACTCGCCCGCGGCTACCTCGGCCGCCCCGCCCTGACCGCCGAACGCTTTGTCGCCGCCCCCGCCGACCTCGCCACCGCACCCGGCGAACGGCTGTACCGTACCGGCGACCTCGTCCGCTGGAAGGCCGACGGGCGGCTCGAATTCCACGGCCGCGCCGACAACCAGGTCAAGATCCGCGGCTTCCGTATCGAACCCGGCGAGATCGAGTCCGTGCTGCGCTCCCACCCGGCCGTCGACCAGGCCGCGGTCGTCGTCCGCGAGGACCGCCCCGGAGAACGCCGCCTCGCCGCCTACGTCGTGCCCTCGCTCGACACCGACGAGGACGGGCGGGCGAGCGTCGAAGCCGGTGTCGCCGAGTGGAAGGACCTGCACGAACTCCTCTACTCCGCCGCCGGCGCCGAAGGTTTCGAGGAGAACTTCGCCGGCTGGAACAGCATGTACGACGGGCTGCCGCTTCCCCTCGCCGATCTGCGCGAGTGGCGCGAGGCGACCCTCGACCGCATCCGGGGACTGCGGCCCCGCCGCGTCCTGGAGATCGGCGTAGGCAGCGGACTGCTCCTGTCCCGGCTCGCCTCCGACTGCGAGGCGTACTGGGGCACCGACCTGTCCGAAGAAGCCGTACGGTCCCTGTCCGCCCAGGTGGCCGCCGTCCCCGGACTCGCCGACCGCGTCACGCTCCTGGCCAGGCCGGCCCACGACCTCGCCGGACTGCCCGACGGCTTCTTCGACACGGTCGTCGTCAACTCGGTCGTCCAGTACTTCCCGGGCGGCGACTACCTCACCGACGTGCTGCGCGGGGCCGCCGCGCTGCTCGCCCCCGGCGGTGCCGTCTTCGTCGGCGACGTACGCAACCTGCGGCTGCTGCGGACCCTGAGCGCGGCGGTGGAGACCGGGCGGCGGGTGCGCGACGGCGCGGACGACGGTGAGAAGGAGGCGCTGCGGGCAGCCGTGGACCGGGCCGTCGCCTGGGAGGGCGAACTCCTCGTCGACCCGGACTACTTCGCCGGACTCGACGGCTTCACCGCAGACCTCCGTATCAAGCGCGGCACGCACCACAACGAACTCACCCGCTACCGGTACGACGTGGTCCTGCGGCCGACCGTGGGCAGGCCCCGCGTAAAGGACCAGGTGCCCGAACATCCCTGGCCCGCGCTCGGATCGGTGCGGGCGCTGGACGCCCTGCTCACCGCCCGCCCCGGCCCGCTGCGCGTCACCGGCATTCCCAACGCCCGTCTCGCCGACGACCTGGCCGCGCTCGGCGCCCTGGACGACAGCAGCAGGCCGGCCGGCGGACCGTACGGCGTGGACCCCGAGTCGCTGTACGAGACCGCGGCGCGGCACGGCTACGAGGCGGCGGTCACCTGGGACGGGAGCGCCGACGACGGCAGCCTGGACGCCGTGTTCGCGCCCGGTGCCGCCCCTGTCCGGGACGGCCTCGCCGCCCCCTACCGGCCCGACGCCAACCGGCCGCTCACCAACCGTCCCGCGCCCTTCCGCAACGTCGCCGCGCTGATGACGGCCGTACGGGCGCACACCGCCGCGTACCTTCCCGACCACATGGTCCCGTCCGCGTTCGTCCCGCTGGACCGGCTGCCGGTGACGCCGAGCGGCAAACTGGACGACGCGGCGCTGCCCGTACCCGACCGGGCCCCACGCGGCGCCGGACGCGCCCCCGGCACGGCCCGCGAGCGGCTGCTGTGCGGGCTGTACGCACGCGCGCTCGACCTGCCGTCGGTGGGCGTGGACGACGACTTCTTCGCGCTCGGCGGTGACAGCATCGTCGCCGTCCAGCTCCTCGTCCTCGCCCGGCGGGCGGGCCTGGAGCTGACGCCTCGCCAGGTCTTCCGGCACCGTACGGTCGCCGAACTGGCCGCCGTCGCCCGCGCTGGGGGAGCCGACGCGGATTCCACCGACGGCCTCCCGTGGCGGACCTTGGGCCAGGACGAACTCGCCGCCCTGCAAGGGGAGTACCCCGTCACCGTCGAGGAGGCGCTGCCGCTCGGCCCGCTCCAGGAAGGGTTCTTCTTCCACGCGCTGGTGGACGGCGCCGAGCACGACGCGTACGTCGTCCAGCAGGTGATCGAGCTGACCGGACCGGTCGACGGTGAGCTGCTGCACGGTGCCGCGCAGCGGCTCCTCGACCGGCACGCCCCCCTGCGCGCCTGCTTCCGGCAGGGGCCCGACGGCCGGCCCGTCCAGCTCATCGCGTCCGGGCTGCGGCTGCCCTGGCGCGAGGTCGACCTCACCGCGCGGGGCGACCGCGCGGCCCGGCACGCCCTCGCCGCGTCCGTCGCCGCCGACGAACGCGCGCACCGCTTCGACCTCGCCCGGCCGCCGCTCGTGCGCTGCGCGCTGATCCGGTTCGGCGACGACGTGAGCCGACTGGTGCTGACGTTCCATCATATCGTCGCCGACGGCTGGTCCCTGCCGGTCCTGCACCGCGAACTGCTCGCCCTCTACGGCGAGAACCCGCCGCCCCTGCCCGAAGTCGCCCCCTACCGCTTCTATCTGCGCCGGATCGCACGGTCCGACCGCGAGGCCGCCCGCACCGCCTGGCGCACCGCACTCGCCGGGGTGGACGAGCCCACCCGTCTGGTGGAGGTGCCCGCATCCGCCGGACCCGTGGCGCCCGCACAGATCCGGGTCGAGCTGACCGAGCGCGTCACCGCCCGCCTCGCCGGGCGCGCCCGGGAGCGCGGGGTGACCCTCGGCACCCTCGTCCAGGGCGCCTGGGGCCTCGTACTCAGCCGGATGACGGGCCGTCAGGACATCGTGTTCGGCACCACCGTCTCCGGCCGGGACGCCGCCGTCGACGGCATCGAGTCGATGATCGGCCTCTTCATCAACACCCTGCCGACCCGGCTGCGCTGGGCGCCCGGCGACACCCTCGGCGCGCTCGTCGACCGGCTCCAGGAGGAGCAGAGCGCCCTCCTCGACCACCAGCACCTCGGCCTCGCGGAGATCCAGCGCGCCGCCGGGCACCCCCACGGCGGCGAACTCTTCGACACCCTGGTGGTGTTCGAGAACTACCCCGGCGGCGAGGGCGCCCCCGGCATCACCGACCCCACGGGCACGGTCGCCGTCACCGGACACGCCTTCCACGACGCCGTCCACTACCCCCTGGCCCTCGTCGTCAAGCCCGGCCGCCGGCTCGACCTGCGGCTGAAGCACCACGCCCGGCGCCTCGACGCCGACGCCGTACGCTCCCTCGCCGACCGGCTCACCCTCGCCCTGCATGCCCTGGCCGACGACCCCGCCGCCCGGGTCGCCGACCTCGACCTGCTCACCCCGGACGAACGCGCCGCCGCCCACCCGGCGGGGGAGTCCCGGCCGGTCCCGGCCACCACACTCGCCGCCGCGTTCGCCGCCCAGACCGCACGCACCCCCGGCGCCACCGCCGTCGTCTTCGACGGCACGACACGTACGACGCGTACGACGCTCACGTACGCCGAACTCGACGCGCGCGCCGAAGAGTTGGCGGTACAGCTACGGGCGCGCGGCGCTGGCCGGGAACGGTTCGTCGCCGTCGCCGTACCGCGCTCGGCCGAACTGATGGTCGCGCTCCTGGCCGTCCTGAAGTCGGGCGCCGCCTATCTGCCGCTCGACCTGGACTATCCGGCCGAACGGCTCACGTACATGCTGTCCGACTCGGGGGCGACCACGGTCGTCACGACGGCCACGGACGCGGGACGGCTGCCGGGGGTCGCGGGCCTCGACGTGCTCGCCGTGGACGCCTTGGACGCCTTGGACGCCGACGACGGGTACGCGGAGGGGGCGTACGCGAAGTCGGGTGAGGTCGCCCCCGGCCGCCGCTCGGAGGCCGCCCGCCCCGACGACCCCGCCTACCTCATCTACACCTCCGGCTCGACCGGCCGCCCCAAGGGCGTCGTCGTCACCCACCAGGCCGTCGTCAACCGGCTGGCCTGGATGCAGGGCGCCTACGGGCTCACGGCCGACGACCGCGTCCTCCAGAAGACGCCGTCGAGTTTCGACGTGAGCGTGTGGGAGTTCTACTGGGCGCTGTGCGAGGGCGCCGCCGTCGTGCTCGCCGCGCCGGACGGTCACCGCGACCCCGCCTACCTGGCCCGCCTCGTCCGCGCCGAGCACGTGACGACGATGCATTTCGTGCCGTCGATGCTGGCGGCGTTCCTCGCGTCCGACGAGGTCACCGCCGACCCCGCGTGGGCGGGCGGACTGCGCCGCGTGTTCAGCAGCGGCGAGGCGCTGCCCGGGTCGGCCGCCCGCCGCTGGCACGAGCTGACGGGTGTCCCGCTGCACAATCTGTACGGGCCCACCGAGGCCGCCGTCGACGTCACGTACCACGCCTTCGACGGCGCGGCCGACGACGTCACCGTGCCCATCGGGCGGCCCGTGTGGAACACCGGTCTGCGCGTGCTCGACTCCTGTCTGCGCCCGGTCCCCGACGGGGTGCCCGGCGAGCTGTATCTGACCGGCGTCCAACTGGCCCGCGGCTACCACGTGCGTCCCGCGCTCACCGCCGAACGCTTCGTCGCCGACCCGTACGCCACCGGGCCCGGCGCCCGCATGTACCGCACCGGCGACCTGGTGCGCCGCCGCCCCGACGGCACCCTCGACTACATCGGCCGCACCGACCGGCAGGTCAAGCTACGCGGCAACCGGATCGAACTCGGCGAGATCGAGGCCGAGTTGACCCGCCATCCGGCCGTGGCGCGGGGCGCCGTCACCATCCGGGACCAGCGTCTCGTCGCCTACGCGGTGCCGGTGGCCGGTGCCCTCGCCGACCCGGCGGCGCTGCGTGCCGCCCTCGCCGCAGCGCTGCCCGCGCCCCTGGTCCCGGAGGCGTACGTCGTCCTCGAAGACCTCCCGCTCACCCCCAGCGGCAAGCTCGACCAGTCCGCGCTGCCCGCCCCGGAGGCCGAGCGCACGGCCCGCCGGGAGCCCTCGGGGCCGCTGGAGCGGCGGCTCACCGAGATCTTCGCGGCCGTCCTGCGGATCGAGGACGCGGGCCCCGACGACGACTTCTTCCGGCTCGGCGGCGACAGCATCAGCTCCATCGGTGTCGCGGGCCGGGCGCGGGCGGCGGGCCTGGACCTGAGCCCGCGCGATGTGTTCACCCACCGGACGCCCGCCGCCCTGGCAGCGGCGGCAGGCACGGCGGCGGTCACCCCGGCCGCGGCTCCGGACCCGGCCTTCGCGCTCACCGCCGCCGAACACGCCCGCGTCCGTGCCGTGGCCGCCCCGGCGACGGTCGCCGACGTATGGCCGATGGCCCCCCTCCAGGAGGGCCTGTTCTTCCACTCGGCGTACGACGAGGGCGTCCTCGACGTCTACACCGTCCACGAGACCTTCGACTTCGCCACCCGCATCGACACCCCCCGGCTACGGGCCGCCGTCCGCACCCTCCTGGCCCGTAACCCCGGTCTGCGCGCGGGCTTCACCAGCGACGGCCTCGACCAGCCCGTTCAGTTCATCGCCGCGGACCCGGACATCCCGCTGGAGGAGGTCGACCTCTCCGGCCTTCCCGCCGCCGAACAGGACGTACGAGTAGGGGAGTTGACGGACGCCGAGCGCGACCGCCGCTTCGACCTCTCGGCGCCCCCGCTGTTCCGGCTGCTCCTGCTGCGCCTCGGCGCGGAGCGCGGCGACCGGCTCGTCATCGGCCGCCATCTGATCCTCTGGGACGGCTGGTCGGCGTGGCTGTTCCTGGACGAGCTGTTCGCGCTCTACGAGACCGGCGGCGACGCGACCTCGCTGCCCGCCCCCGGCAGCTACCGCGCCTATCTGACCTGGCTGGAGCAGCAGGACGACCAGGCCGCCACCGCCGCCTGGCGCACCGCCCTGGCCGGCCTCGAAGAGCCCACGCTGCTCGCCCCGGCCGCCACCGACAGCCTCGAACCGGTCATCCCCGACCAGCTCGACGTACGCCTGACGGCCGAACTCGGCGACCGGCTACGGGAATCGGGCCGCGCGCACGGCCTGACCCTGAACACCTTCCTCACCGCGGCCTGGGGACTGACCCTCGCCTCCGCCACCGGCCGCGCCGACGTCGTCTTCGGCACCACCGTCGCCGGCCGGCCCAGCGAGGTCCCGGACGTCGGGAACATCATCGGCCTGTTCCTCAACACCGTCCCCGCCCGTATCACCCTCGACCCCGCCGAACCGGTCATCGGCCTGCTCCGCCGCCTCCAGGGCGAACGGCTCGACCTCATGCCGTACGAGCATCTGAGCCTGGGGGTGCTCCAGGCCGAGACCGGACACCGCAAGCTGTTCGACACGCTGTTCGTGCTGCGCGACAGCGACACCGAACAGCGGCTGGACGACCTGCGCACCCGGCACGGCGCGACGGCCGTCGCGAACGTCGACGCCACCCACTACCCGGCCAACCTCGTCATCACCCCCGGCCACCGCATCACCGTCACCCTCACCCACCGCCCCGACCTCGTCCCGGCGGACCGCGCCCGCACCCTCCTCGACCGGTTCACGCTGCTGCTCGACCGTCTCACCGCCGACCTGGGCGCACCGGTCGGCTGCCTGGACCCGCTGCTGCCCGCCGAACACGCGGCGCTGCGCCGGGAGTGGGAGGCGAGCCGCGTCCCCGACCCCGAGGACACCATCGCCGACCTGCTCGCCGCCCAGGCAGGACGCACCCCGGACGCGCGCGCCCTGGTCTACGGCGACCGTTCCCTGACGTACGCCGAACTCGACGCGGCCGTCAACCGCATGGCCCGGCTCCTGATCGACCGGGGCGCGGGACCCGAGCGGGTCGTCGCCCTCGGGCTGCCGCGCACCCCGGACATGGTCGTCGCCCTCTTCGCGGTGCTGCGTACGGGCGCCGCGTACCTGCCGCTGGAGCTGGACCACCCGGCCGACCGTCTGTCGCTGATGCTGGCCGACGCCCGGCCGCTGCTGCTGCTCACCACCACCGCCGTATCGGCCACCCTGGACACCACCCCGGACGGCGACATGCGGCGCGTCCTCCTCGACGACCCCGGCACCCGGCGGGAGCTGGCCGAGCGGCCGGACGGCCCGGTGCACCGCCGCTTCAGCCTCGAACACCCCGCGTACGTCATCTACACCTCCGGCTCCACCGGCCGCCCCAAGGGTGTCGTCACGCCGTACCGGGGTCTGACGAACATGCAGCTCAACCACCAGAAGGAGATCTTCGCCCCGGCGATCGCCGCCGCCGGCGGGCGGCGGCTGCGCATCGCGCACACCGTGTCCTTCGCCTTCGACATGTCGTGGGAGGAGCTGCTGTGGCTGGTCGAGGGGCACGAAGTGCACGTGTGCGACGAGGAGTTGCGGCGTGACGCCGATGCCCTGGTCGCGTACTGCGAACGCCACCGCGTCGACGTCGTCAACGTCACCCCCACCTACGCCCGGCTGCTCATCGAACAGGGCCTGCTGGAGGGCCACGTACCGCCGTTGGTGCTGCTGGGCGGCGAGGCGGTCCCGGAGACTGTGTGGGCGGCGCTGCGCGACACCGAGGGGACGTACGGGTACAACCTGTACGGGCCGACCGAGTACACCATCAACACCCTCGGCGGCGGCACCCACGACAGCGACACACCGACCGTCGGCCGGCCGATCCGGGGCACCCGCGCCCACCTCCTCGACACCTGGCTGCGCCCCGTGCCCGACGGCGTGCCCGGCGAGCTGTACATCGCCGGCATCGGCCTGGCCCGCGGCTACCTCGACCGGCGGTCGCTGACCGCCGAACGCTTCGTCGCCGACCCGTTCGGCGCGCCCGGCGAGCGCATGTACCGCACGGGCGACCTGGTGCGCCGGGGCCCCGGCGGCCTGCTCGACTTCCTCGGCCGCACCGACGACCAGGTCAAGATCCGCGGCTACCGCGTCGAACCCGGCGAGATCGAGACCGCCCTCAGCCGCCACCCGCTGGTCTCCCAGGCGGCCGTGGTCGTCCGCGACGAACGCCTCGTCGGCTACGTCGTGCCGTCCGGCGCCGACCCGGCGGAGCGGTCCGCCGCCGAAGCCGCCCAGGTCGGCGAATGGCAGGAGATCTACTCCGACGAGTACGAGGAGATCGGCACCGCCGTCTTCACCGAGCGCTACGACGGCTGGGACAGCTCCTACGACGGCCGGCCCATCCCGTTCGAGGAGATGCACGAGTGGCGCGAGGCCACCCTCGCCCGCATCGCCGCGCTCCGCCCCCGCCGCATCCTCGAAATCGGCGTCGGCTCCGGGCTGTTGCTGTCCCGGCTCGCCCCGGACGCCGACGCGTACTGGGCGACCGACTTCGCCGCGCCCGTCATCCGGAAGATCGGCGAGGAGTTGCGGGACCGGGACCCCGCGCTGGCCGCGAAGGTCGAGCTGCGCTGCCGCCCCGCCGAGGATCTGAGCGGCCTGCCCACCGGCTACTTCGACACGATCGTCATCAACTCCGTCATCCAGTACTTCCCGAGCGTCGACCACCTCACCGCCGTCCTGCGCGGCGCCCTGGACCTGCTTGCACCGGGCGGCGCCCTGTTCGTCGGCGACGTACGCAATCTGCGGCTCGCCCGCACCTTCCACACCGAGATCCAGCGCGCCCGGGGCACGACCGGCGCCGACCTGGACCGGGCGGTCGAGCGCGGTCTGCGCCTGGAGAAGGAACTCCTGGTCGACCCGGACTACTTCACCACCCTCGGTCACGGAGTCGACCTGCGCACCAAGCGCGGCCGGCACCACAACGAGCTGACCCGGCACCGCTACGACGTCGTCCTCTACGCCGACGAGCCGGACATCCGGCTGGACGACGCGCCCGCCGTCGACTGGACCTCCGCCGACGCCCTCACCGCACTCCTGCGCGGCGACCGACCCGCGACCCTGCGCGTCACCCGCGTACCCGACGGCCGGACAGCCGAGACGGGCGTCGACCCGGAGGACCTGCACGACCTGGGCGCGGCGGCCGGATACCGGACGCTGACCACCTGGGCGGAGGAGGCCGGGACGTACGACGCGGTGTTCCTCAACACCGACTCCGGGGGCGAACCGCGCCTCACCGGCGGCCTGTTCCGTCCCGGCGGCGGTACCCCGCCCTACGCGGGCGACCCCACGGCGGCGCGTGAGGCGAGTGCCCTGGTGCGGCGGCTGCGCGAGGACCTGGGCCGCGAACTGCCCGCGTACATGGTTCCCGCCGCCTTCGTCACCGTCGACGGCCTGCCGATGAACGCCAACGGCAAGCTCGACGTGCGCGCGCTGCCCGACGCCGAACCCGCCGTCGCCCTCGGCGGCGGACGCGGCCCCCGCACCGCCCGCGAGGAGGTGCTGTGCCGGCTGTTCGCGGAGGTGCTGGGGCTGCCCGAGGTCGGCGCCGACGACCACTTCTTCGACCTCGGCGGGCACTCGCTGCTCGCCACCCGCCTGGTCAGCCGGGCCCGCACCGAACTGGGCGCCGAACTCGCCATCCGCGACCTGTTCGAGGCGCCCAGCCCCGCACTGCTCGCCGGACGCGCCGACACGGCCGACCCGGCCCGCCCGCCGGTCACCGCCGTCGCCGACCGGCCCGCCCGCATCCCGCTGTCGGCGGCCCAGCGACGGCTTCTGCTGGTCGAGCAGATCACCGGGAGCGGCATCGCGTACCACTTCCCGCTCGTCTTCCGGCTGCGCGGGAGCCTCGACACCGAGGCGCTGCGCGCCGCCCTGCGGGACGTCGCCGGGCGGCACGAGGCGCTGCGCACGGTGTTCCCGGCGCACGACGGCGAGCCGTACCAGCGGATCGTCCCGGCCGCCGAAGCGGTCCCCGCCCTGACGGTGGCCGACTGCGCGGAGGACGCGCTGCCCGCGCTGATCACGGCGGCCCAGCGCCGCCCCTTCGACCTCACCGCCGAACTCCCGCTGCGCTGCGAGGTGTTCCGGCTCGGCCCCGACGACCATGTGGTGGCGCTCGTCCTGCACCACATCACCACCGACGAATGGTCCGACCGGCCCTTCCTCGCCGACCTCACCACCGCCTACGCGGCCCGCAGCGAGGGGCGGGCGCCCGCGTGGACACCGCCGGCGGTGGCGTACGCCGACTACACCCTCTGGCAGAACGACTTGCTGGCCAGGACCGGCGAGACGCAGCTCGCCCACTGGGCGGACGCCCTGCACGGTCTGCCCGACGAGCTGGCCCTGCCCGCCGACCGCCCGCGCCCGGCCGAGCCCACCGGGCGCGGCGGCAAGGTCCGCCTGGAGCTGCCCGCCGCCACCGGCCACACCCTGCGCGACCTCACGGGCGCCACCGGGACCAGCATGTTCATGCTGTTCCAGGCGGCCACCGCCGCGCTGCTGCACCGGCTCGGCGCGGGCGACGACATCCCGCTCGGCGCGCCCGTCGCAGGACGCACCGACGACGCGCTCACCGATCTGGTGGGCTTCTTCGTGAACACCCTGGTGCTGCGCACCGACCTGTCCGGAGATGACGAGCTGACGTTCCGTCAACTGCTCGGCCGAGTCCGGGAGTCGTCACTTGCGGCCTTCGCGTACCAGGATCTGCCCTTCGACCGGGTCGTGGAGGCCCTGAACCCGCCCCGGGTCGCCGGCCGCAACCCGCTTTTCCAGGTCATGATCGGCTACCACCACCGCCCCGACGGCGACCCGGACATGTTCGGTCTGCCCACCGAGTGGCGCGACATGGACACCGGCATGGCCAAGTTCGACCTCCACTTCACCTTCGTCGACGAGACCGGCCGCGACCGAGTCGTCCTGCTCCTGGAGTACGCCACCGACCTCTTCGACCACGGAACGGCCGCACGGCTCGCCGGCCGCATGGTGCGGCTGCTGGAACGCGCCGCCGCCGCACCGGACCGCCCCGTACGGGACATCGACCTCCTGGCGGACGCCGAACGCGCCAGGCTGCTGGGGGAGTGGAACGCCACCGGACACCCCGTCCCGCGCACCACCCTGCCGGAACTCTTCCGCGCCCAGGCGGCCCGCACCCCCGACGCCACGGCACTCGTCTTCGAGGGCCGCCGCCTCACGTACGCGGAGCTGGACGCCCGCGTGGAGCGGACCGCGCGGGTGCTGGCCGGGCTCGGCGCGGGCCCTGAGCGGACCGTGGCGGTCGCACTCCCGCGCTCGCCCGACCTCGTCGTCGCCCTGCTCGCCGTCCACCGCGCCGGAGCCGCCTACCTGCCGCTCGACCCCGACCACCCCGAGGAACGCCTCGCGCTCATGGTCGAGGACGCCGACCCGGTGTACGTCGTCCGCGACACACTGCCGACCGGCCCTGAGGGCGACCTGCCCCTCTCCTACGACCCGGCGCATCCCGCGTACGTCATCTACACGTCCGGCTCCACCGGTCGGCCCAAGGGTGTGGTGGTGCCGCACGAGGGCATCGTCAACCGGTTGCTGTGGATGCAGGACATGTATCGGCTCGATGCCTCGGACCGGGTGGTGCAGAAGACTCCGGCCGGGTTCGACGTGTCGGTGTGGGAGTTCTTCTGGCCGCTGATCACCGGCGCCGCACTGGTCGTCGCCCGGCCCGACGGCCACCGCGACCCCGCCTATCTGGCCCGCCTGATCCGCGAACAGGGCGTCACCACCGTCCACTTCGTGCCCTCCATGCTGCAACTCTTCCTGGAGGAACCCTCGGCGGCGGACTGCACCGGTCTGCGCCGGGTGATGTGCAGCGGCGAGGCGCTGCCCGTCGCCCTCACCCACCGGTTCCACGACCTGCTGGCCTGCGCACTGCACAACCTCTACGGGCCGACCGAGGCGTCGGTCGACGTGACCGCCGCCGAGATCGGACCCGACGCGACGAGCATCCCGATCGGCCGACCGGTGTGGAACACCCGCACCCATGTACTCGACGCCGCACTGCGCCCCGTACCGCCCGGCGTCCCCGGCGAGCTGTATCTGTCGGGCGTGCAGTTGGCGCGCGGCTACCTGGACCGCCCGGGGCTGACAGCCGAGCGGTTCGTAGCGGACCCGTTCGGGGAGCCGGGCACCCGCATGTACCGCACGGGCGACCTGGCACGGTGGACGGCCGACGGCGCGATCGAGTACCTGGGCCGCACCGACGACCAGGTGAAGGTGCGCGGCTTCCGCGTCGAACCCGGCGAGATCGAGGCCGCCCTCACCCGGCATCCGGCCGTCGCGCACGCTGTCGTCGTCGCCCGGGACCAGCGGTTGGTGGCGTACGTGGTCCCGGTCCCGGTCGCGGGCCCCGTCGCGGACGCCGGACCGGTGGACGTGGCGGCGCTGCGCGCCCACGCCGCCGCCACGCTCCCCGCGCACATGGTCCCCGGGGCCTTTGTCCCGCTCGGCGCCCTGCCGCTCACCCCGAACGGCAAGCTCGACCGGGCGGCCCTGCCGGCCCCCGACTTCACGGCCGCCCTGGCGGACGGCACCTCAGCTCACGGTCCCCACCGTCCGCGTGGTCCGCGTGGTCCGCGTGCGGAGATCGTCGCCGGGCTCTTCGGAGACGTCCTCGGCCTCGAACAGGTCGGCGCCGACGACGACTTCTTCACCCTCGGCGGCCACTCCCTGCTCGCCATGCGCCTGGTCAGCCGCGTTCGTACCGCGCTCGGCGCCGACCTGACCGTCCGCAGCGTCTTCGACGCACCCACACCCGCGCTCCTCGCGGCCCGGCTCGACGACCGGGCCGGCGGGCTGCCCGCCCTCGTCCCCGGCGAGCGGCCCGACGAACTCCCCCTGTCCTCCGCCCAGCGGCGCCTGTGGCTGCTCCACCGCATCGAGGGGCCGCGCGCCACGTACACCGTCCCGGCCGCCTGGCGGCTGACCGGCGCGCTCGGCCGGGACGCGCTGGCCGCCGCGCTGCACGACGTGGTCGTACGGCACGAAAGCCTGCGGACGGTCTTCCCCGAGCGGGACGGCCGCCCCCGCCAGGTCGTGCTGGACCCTGCTTCGGTGCCCCTCCACCACACCCGGACCACCGAGACCGAACTGCCCGCCCGGCTCGCGGAGGCCGCCGGTCAAGGGTTCGCCATCGACCGCGAACTCCCGCTGCGCGCCCATGTGTTCGAGGTCGGCGCGGAGGACTCCGTCGGCGAGGAGGAGTCGGTCCGCGAGGGTGAGTCCGTCCTGCTGCTCGTCCTGCACCACATCGCCACGGACGAGTGGTCCGACGGCCCCCTGTGGCGGGACCTCGCCACCGCCTACGAGGCCCGCCGCGCGGGACACCCGCCCGCGTGGACACCGCTGCCCGTGCAGTACGCCGACTACGCCCTCTGGCACCGTGAGGCGCTGGGCGACGCCAACGCGCCGGACAGCCGCCAGGCACACCAACTCGCGTACTGGAAGGGCGTGTTGGCTGGACTGCCGGACGAACTGGCGCTCCCCGTCGACCGGCCCCGGCCGCTGGAGGGCAGCCACCGTGGCGGCGCCGTCGGGCTGACGCTCGACGCCGGACGGACCCGCGCCCTGCGCGCACTGGCCCGCCGCCACGGCGTCAGTATGTTCATGGTCGCCCAGGCCGCCGTCGCCGCGCTGCTGCACCGGCTCGGCGCAGGGGACGACATCCCGCTCGGCGCACCCGTCTCCGGGCGGGCCGACGAACACCTTGAGGACCTGGTCGGCTTCTTCGTCAACACCCTCGTCCTGCGCACCGACCTGTCCGGCGACCCCACGTTCGCCGATCTGCTCGCCCGCGTCCGCGCGACCGACCTCGCCGCCTACGAGCACCAGGACCTGCCCTTCGAAAGCCTGGTGGAAGCCCTCAACCCGGTCCGCTCGCTGGCCCGGCACCCGCTGTTCCAGGTGATGGTCGTGCACCTCGACTCCGCCGGCGCCACGCCCGCGCTGCCAGGGCTGACCGCCCGCCGCGAACCGCTCGGGCAGCGGGACGCCAAGTTCGACCTCGGCTTCGACTTCGTGGAGCAGGGCGCGGACGGCATGCGCTGCTGGATCGAGTACAGCGCCGACCTCTTCGACGAGACGACCGCCGAACGCCTCGCCCGGCGCCTGGACGCGCTCCTCGAACAGGTCGTCGCCGACCCCCACCGACGCGTCGCCGGGCTCGACGTCCTGAGCGACGACGAACGCGCCCTCGTCCTCACCGACTGGAACGACACCGCACGGACCGTCCCCGGCACCACCGTGCCCGAACTGTTCCGCGCCCAGGCCGCCCGCACCCCGGAGGCCACGGCGGTCGTCTTCGGTGACAACACGCTCACCTACGCCGCACTCGACCTGCGGGTGGAGCGGCTCGCCCACACCCTCGCCGCGCACGGCGCACGGGCCGAGACCACGGTCGCCGTCGCCCTGCCCCGCTCCACCGCCCTCGTGGTCACCCTGCTCGCCGTCCACCGCGCGGGCGCCGCCTATCTGCCGCTCGACACCGGTTACCCGGCCGACCGGCTCGCCCACACGCTCACCGACGCCCACCCGGTCTGCGTGGTCACCGCCGACGGCGTCGACCTCCCGGCCACCGACGTGCCCCGCATCACCGTCGACCCCGAAGGCGCACCCGACAGCACTCCTGGCGGTGACCAGTGGGTCCCCTTGCCGACGTCGTACGAACCCCTCCACCCCGCGTACGTCATCTACACCTCGGGCTCCACCGGCCGCCCGAAGGGTGTGGTGGTGCCGCACGAGGGCATCGCCAACCGGTTGTTGTGGATGCAGGACACCTATCAACTCGACGCTTCCGACCGGGTGTTGCAGAAGACTCCGGCCGGGTTCGACGTATCGGTGTGGGAGTTCTTCTGGCCGCTGATCACCGGCGCCACCCTCGTCGTCGCGCCGCCCGACGCGCACAAGGACCCCGCCCGCCTGGCCGCGCTAATCGAGGACCGGCGGGTCACCACCGCCCACTTCGTGCCGTCCATGCTGAGCGCCTTCCTCGACGAACCCGCCGCCGCCCGGCTCACCGGCCTGCGTCAGGTGATGTGCAGCGGCGAGGCACTGTCCGCGCCGCTGGCCGCCCGCTTCCACCGGGTACTCCCGGGCCGCCGCCTGCACAACCTGTACGGACCCACCGAGGCGTCCGTCGACGTCACCACCCACGAGGTCCCCGCCGACCCGGCGGGCGTCCCCATCGGCCGCCCGGTGTGGAACACCCGCACCCTCGTCCTCGACGCCTCGCTGTGTCCGGTGCCGCCGGGCGTGGCCGGCGAACTGTATCTGTCGGGCGTCCAGTTGGCGCGCGGCTACCTGGACCGCCCGGGGCTGACCGCCGAACGGTTCGTCGCCGACCCGTACGGGGCGCCGGGCACCCGCATGTACCGCACCGGAGACCTCGCCCGCTGGAACCGGGACGGCGCTCTGGAGTACCTCGGGCGCACCGACGACCAGGTCAAGCTGCGCGGCTTCCGGATCGAACTCGGCGAGATCGAGACGGTACTCGCCGCCCACGGCAGCGTCGCGCATGCCACCGTCCTCATACGGGACGAGCGGCTGGTCGCCTATGTCGTGCCCGGCGACGGCCCGGCCGCGGACTCCGCCGCACTGCGGTCCCATTCCGCGCGCTCGCTCCCCGACCACATGGTCCCCGCCGCCGTGGTCACCCTCGACGCGCTCCCACTCACCGACCACGGCAAACTCGACCGCCGGGCGCTGCCCGCGCCGGACTTCGCCGCCGAGGTGTCCGGCACCCGGCCGCGCACCCCGCTGGAGGAGACCCTGTGCGGGTTTGTCGCGGACGTACTCGGGCTCGAACGGGTCGGTGTCGAGGACGACTTCTTCTCGCTCGGCGGGGACAGCATCGTCGCCATGCGGCTGGTCGCCCGGGCGCGTGCGGCCGGGCTCGTGTTCAGCCCGCGTGACGTGTTCCGGCACAAGTCGCCCGCCGGGCTCGCCACCGTGACCACGACCACCGGCAGCGGCGGGCGGCCGGGCGGCGGCACCCTGCTGCCCGACCTCACCGACGACGAGCGCGCCGAACTAGCCGGTCTGCCCGCCGGTACGGACGTCCTGCCCGTCTCACCGCTCCAGGCCGGACTGCTCTTCCACGCCGCACTCGACTCCGGCGACGAAGGCCCGGACGTCTACACCGTCCAGGTCACCTACGACCTCGAAGGGCCCGTGGACGCCGACCGGCTGCGCGCCGCCGGACAGGCCGTGCTCGACGCTCACGAGAACCTGCGCAGCGGCTTCCGGCATCTGACGTCAGGGCGTCCCGTCGCCGTCGTACCGCGTACGGCCGCCCTGCCGTGGCGGCACCTCGACCTCACCGGCCGGGACGGCGACCCCGGTGCGTGGCCCCGGCTGCTCGGACAGGAGCGGCGCCGCTTCGACCTCGAACGCCCGCCCTTGCTACGCCTGTTGCTGGCCCGGCTCGGCCCCGACCGGCACCGCCTCGTACTGTCCCACCAGCACCTCCTGCTCGACGGCTGGTCGCTCCCGCTGCTCACCGCCGAACTGTGGGCGCGCTACGAAGGCCGGGCCCCGGCCGCGCCCGCCCCCTACCGTGAGCACCTGCGGCTCCTCGCCGCCCAGGACCCCGGCACCTCCGTCACCGCGTGGACCCGGGCCCTGGCCGGGCTCGCCGAGCCCACCCGGCTCGCACCCGCCGACCCCGACCGGGCCGCCGCCGTCCCGCACACCCACACCGTGGACCTCGACACCGGACGCACCGCCGCTCTTGAGGCGTTCGCCCGGCGCCGGGGCGTCACCCTCAACACCCTCGTCCAGGCCGCCTGGGGCGTGCTGCTCGGCCGGCTCACGGGCCGCGACGACGTCGTGTTCGGCGCCACCGTCGCCGGACGCTCACCGGATCTGCCCGGTTCCGACGCGATGATCGGCCTGTTCATCAACACCGTGCCGGTACGGGTGCGGATCGATCCGAGGGAGACCACGGCAACCCTCCTCGACCGGCTCCAGGACGAGCAGTCCGCGCTCATCGCCCACCAGCACCTCGGCCTCGCCGACATCCAGCGCGCCGCCGGACTCGGCGAACTCTTCGACACCCTCGTCGTCTTCGAGTCGTATCCGGTGCCTGACGACATCACCGAGGACAGCAACTCTGAGATCGGCGCCGCGCCCCGCACGACCGTGCTCGACCACGAGGACTCCACCCACTACCCGCTCGCCTGGGCGGTCGAGCCCGCCGAACGGCTGCGGCTGACCGCCGAGTTCCGCCCCGACCTGTTCGACGCGGCCACCGTCCGCCGCATCACGGACGCCCTGACCACCGTCCTCACCGGCATGGCGGCCGACCCCCACCGCCCGGTCGGGCGCCTCGACCTGCTCGGCCCCGCCGACCGGCACAGGGTCCTGGAGGACTGGAACGACACCGGGCTCAGGGAGGCAACGGCAGCGGAGACCCCGCTCACGGACCTCGCGCCCGGCGAGACCCGGCGCCCCGGCACCGTCCCCGCCCTCTTCGCCGCCCAGGCCGCCGCCGCACCCCACGCGGTCGCCGTCACCGACGGCCGTACCACCTGGACGTTCGCCGAACTCCATGCCCGTACTGACCGGTTGGCCCGGATCCTCGCCGGGCACGGCGCCCGGCCCGAGCGGATCGTGGCCCTCGCCCTGCCCCGCTGCGCCGACCACATCGCCGCGATCCTCGCCGTGATGAAGGCGGGCGCCGCCTATCTGCCCCTCGACACCGACCTGCCCCCGGCCCGCCTCGCCGACATGCTGGACGACGCACGCCCCGCCCTGATCCTGGCCACGGCCGACACCGCGCACGCGCTGCCCGCCACGGACGTCCCCGTCCTGCGCCTGGACACCTTGACCGACGCACCGTCGACCCAAGGGCTCCCGGAATCCGACCCCACACCCCCCGCCCCCGACCACCCCGCCTACGTCATCTACACCTCAGGCTCCACCGGCCGCCCCAAGGGCGTCGTCGTCAGCCAGCGCGGTCTCGCCCACCTCTTCCACAGCCACCGCCACGACCTGCACGAACCCGCGCGGCGCCGCACCGGGCGGCGGCATCTGCGCGTCGGGCACGCGTGGTCGTTCTCGTTCGACGCCTCCTGGCAGCCGCAGTTGTGGCTCCTGGACGGGCACGCCCTGCACATCGCCGACGAGGAGACGCGCCGCGACCCCGAACTCCTGGCCGCCTTCCTGCGCGAGGAGCGCATCGACTTCGTGGAGGTCACCCCGTCCCTCCTCACGCAGCTCGCGGACAGCGGCCTGATCACACCCGAGGGCGACTGCCCGCTGGCGGTGGTCGGATTCGGCGGCGAGGCCGTCCCCGAGCCGCTGTGGACCCGCCTGGCCGCGCTGCCGCACACCGAGGCGTTCAATCTGTACGGCCCCACCGAGGCCACCGTGGACGCGCTGGTCGGCCGGGTACGCGACAGCGCGCGCCCCGTCGTCGGACGTCCGGTCCACGGTTCCCGCGCCTACGTCCTGGACAGCGCCCTGCGCCCGGTCCCGCCCGGTGTCACCGGCGAGCTGTACCTCTCGGGTCCCGGCCTTGCCCGTGGCTACCTCGGCCGCCCCGCACTCACCGCCGAACGCTTCTCCGCCGATCCGTTCGGGGCGCCGGGCGCGCGCATGTACCGCACCGGCGACCTGGCCCGCTGGACCGAGGACGGCCTCCTGGAGTTCGCCGGGCGCTCCGACGACCAGGTCAAGATCCGCGGCTACCGGGTCGAACTCGCCGAGATCGAGGCCGCGTTGACCACCCACCCGGCCGTCGCCCGCACCGTCGTCGTGGCCCGCGAACCCCGGCCGGGCGTACGGCAACTGATCGCGTACGCGGTCACGCAAGGTCAGGGTACGGACGGCGCCGCCCTGCGCGCCCACGCAGCCGCCGCGCTGCCCGACTACATGGTCCCGGCCGCCGTGGTCGTCCTGGACCGGCTGCCGCTGATGTCCAACGGCAAGCTCGACCGGACCGCCCTGCCCGCCCCGGACTTCGCCGCGGCGGGTGGCGGCCGGGCGCCACGCAACGACACCGAGCGCACCCTGCGCGACCTGTTCGCCGACGCCCTGGGACTGCCCGCCGACGCGGTCGGTACGGACGACGACTTCTTCTCCTTCGGCGGCGACAGCATCATCGCCATGCAACTCGTCGCCCGCGCCCGCTCCGGCGGCCTCCGGGTCACGCCACGCCAGGTGTTCCAGCACCGCACCGCCGCCGCCCTGGCCGCCGTCGCCGTCCCGCTCGGCTCCGGCGAACGGCACGCCGTCCACGACGACGGCACCGGAACCGTCCCGCTCACCCCGATCATGCGCGCCCTGCTCGCACGCGGCGGCCCCATCGCCGCCTACCACCAGGCGGCCCTCATCCGCACCCCGGCCGACCTGACCGAGCCCGGCCTGCTCGCCGTACTCAAGGCGCTCGCCGCACGGCACGACATGCTCCGCGCCCGCCTCGTCCGCGTACCGGAGCCGGCTCTACGGGTGCCACCGGCGCGGGACTCCGACGTCAGCGCCTGGCTCACCCGTGCCGATGTGCGGGGCGCGGACGAGGACGCGCTGCGGGCTGCCGTCTCCCGGCACGCCGAGGCGACCCGGGCGAAGCTCGACCCCGACGCCGGGGCGATGGTCCGGGCGGTCTGGTTCGACGCCGGGCCGGGACACCCCGGGCGGCTGCTGATCCTCGTCCACCATCTCGTGATCGACGGCGTGTCCTGGCGCGTCCTGCTGCCCGACCTGGCCGCCGCCTGGGCGGATGTGCGGGACGGCCGTACGCCCGAACTCCCGCCCGCGGAGCTGTCGTTCGCCCGCTGGTCACGTCTTCTCGCCACCCGCGCCACTGATCCCGCGGCCGAGGACGAGCTGCCGTGGTGGACCTCATCGCTCGCCGAGGGCGCGGACCTGCCCCTGCCTCGGCCCCTCGACCCGGCCCGGGACACGGTCGCCACCACCCGGTACCTCTCCCTGACCCTGCCCGCCGACCTCACCGCACCGCTGCTCGGCCGCGCCCCGGCCGCCTTCGGCGCCACCGTCAACGACGTCCTGCTCACCGCGTTCGCCCTCGCCGTCGGCGACTGGAGGACACGGACGTTCGGCGCGGAAGGCCCCGGCGGTGGGCCGGTCCTGGTCGACCTGGAGGGGCACGGCCGCGAGGAGGAGTGCGCGGGCGGAGCGGACCTGTCGCGTACCGTCGGCTGGTTCACGAGCGTCGTCCCCGTCCGGCTCGACCCGGGCGCCACCGACCCGGCGGACGCCCTCGCGGGCGGCCCCGCGCTGGACACCGCCCTGGCCCGGATCCGCGACCACCTCACCGCGCTGCCCACGGCGGGCATCGGCCACGGCCTGCTGCGCCACCTCAACCCCGGCACAGGCCCGCGCCTCGCCGGGCTCACCGAGCCGCAGATCGAGTTCAACTACATGGGCCGCTTCGACCGCCCCGAGGCCGCCGACTGGTCCTACGCCGCCGAGGAGGACGCCGCCGACCTCGACGCCGACCCCGGCATGCCGATGTCCCACGCCCTGACCCTCAACGCCCTCACCGAGGACCGCCCCGGGGGCCCGGAACTCAGCGCCCACTGGGCCTACGCCGCCGAACTCCTCACCGAGGACGCGGTACGGGACCTCGCGCGGACCTGGTTCCGGGCGCTGGAAGCGGTGGTCCGACGGGCCGCCACCCTGAACCGACCCGACAGCAAGCGTCCCGACAGCGACCGTCCCTGACCGACCGAAAGGACCCCGCCATGACCAACCCGTTCGAGAACCCCGACGGCACCTACTACGTCCTCGTCAACGACGAGGGCCAGCACAGCCTCTGGCCCGAGTTCGTGGACGTCCCGCCCGGCTGGACGGCCACCCACGGCCCGGCCGCCCGCCAGGAGTGCCTGGACCACATCGAGACCCACTGGACGGACATGCGCCCGAAAAGCCTCGTCAACGGCTCCTGAGACGCAGGGGACAAGAAGGCGGACAAGAAGGAGGAGGAGGCCGACCCGACACCGGGCCGTCCCCCTCCTCCCTCACCTCCGGTTCAGGACGCCGGCTGCTCCACCTTCGTGCCGGGCTTGCCGTCCACCGCCGCCGCGAGCTGCGGTACCAGACGGTCGAGGACGTACGGGATGCTCAGCACGGTCGACAGCGACACCGCGTTGCCGTAGTCGCTGGACTCCTTGACGAAGACCTCGCGCCCCTGCTTCACCACGTTCAGATCGGCGTAGACCTTGTCGCTGTGCAGCTTGGTGACCGCCTTCGTGGTGTCGGGCACTATCCACACGTCGACGTCCTGGTCGAGCAGGTCGAAGCGTTCCTTGCTGATGTTGGCGCCGAACTTGTCCCCGATCACCTTGTCGAGGTCCTTCGGCAGGGCGAACCCGAGATTGGACAGCAGCCGGGAGCGCGGGTCCTGGCTGCCGAAGACGAACGTGCCGTCGTACGGGGTCGCGATCAGACCCGAGGCGCCTGCGAAGGCCGGGTTGGCCTCCTTGGCCTCGGTGAACTTCTCCTCGACGTCCGACACCAGCTTCTTCGCGTCGGTCTCCTTGCCGAGCGCCTTGCCGATCTCCTCCGTCTGCTGCTGCCACGGCACGCCGTAGTCGTTGAACTCCTTCGGCTGCGCCACGACCGGCGCGAACTTCGACAGGTTGTCGTACTGGGACTTGGTCAGCCCCGAGTAGACGGCGAGGATCAGATCGGGCTTGAGCGAGGCGATCTTCTCGACCTGCGGCCCGGTACCGGTGTCCTTGAGCACGGTCGGCGTGTCCGCGCCGCCCGCCTTGTCCTCGGCCCACGGGCCGATCGCGCCCTTGTAGCCGCCCAGCCACTCCGTCGTCCCCACGGGCACCTTGCCCAGGGCGAGGACCGCGTCCTGGTCGGTGAGGCCGACGGTGACGATCCGCTTGGGCTCGGACTTCACCGTCGTGGAGCCGTACTTGTGGTCGAGCGTCACGGGAAAGGCGCCCTCGGCGGCGGACGAGCCGGAGCCACCGGACGAGGAAGCTCCGGAGTCGGAATCGGGGTCGGAGGAGCCGCAGCCGACCGCCGCCGCGGAGAGCAGCGATACGGAGGCGAGCAGGCCGGTCAGCCGGGAGGCTCGGGTGGCGCGGGGCATCGGGTGATCCTTCTGTTCGTGGCGTCGGGCGGAGGGTGGGTCGAGAGGGTGTTTCAGGGGGGTGGGTGTCCGGCAAGGGCCCGGGGGAGAGAGGGGATCAGTGGGGTTCGTCGGGGGAGCGGCTGCCGGACCAGGTGTGCCACAGGGACGCGTACGCGCCGTCGGCGGCGAGGAGTTCGGCGTGCGTGCCGGTCTCCACGATCCGGCCGTCGCTCAGTACGACCACCCGGTCGGCCGCGGCGGCCTGGCTGAGCCGGTGCGCCACGACCAGCGCCGTACGGCCCCGCAGCGCGCGCTCGGCGGCCTCGTCCAGGAGGCGTGCGCCCGAACTGCCCGCCTCTGCGGTGGCCTCGTCCAGCACGGCGACCGGCGGGTCGGCCAACAGGAGCCGGGCGAGGGCGACTTGCTGGGCGCGGTCCGCGGTGAGCCGGTGTCCGCCGTCGCCGACGACCGTGTCCAGGCCCTCCGGCAGGGCATCGGCCCAGCCGAGAGCGCCCACGGTGTCCAGCGCCTCGCGCAGCTCCTCGACGCTCGCGTCCGGGCGGGCGAGCCGCAGGTCTTCGGCGAGCGGTCCGGCGAAGACGTGCACCTCCTGGGTGACGAGCCCCACCAGCCGGCCCGACTCGTCCGGCGCGGTGCCGCCGATGTCGACGGTGCCCGTCACCGGGTGGTGCAGCCCGGCGACCAGCTTGGCCAGGGTCGTCTTGCCCGCACCGCTCGTACCGACCAGCGCGACCCGCTCCTTGGGCCGCACCTCCAGGTCGATGTCGTGCAGGACCGGACGGCCCGGCACATACGCGTGCGAGACCCCGGTCAGCGTCACGGACAGGGCGGCGCCCCCAGGGGCCGTACGGTCGTCCTCGCGCCCGGAGGCCGCGGGCGCCGGCTCGTCCACCACCCCGACGAGGCGCGCCAGTGCGGCCGTCGCCGACTGGGCGTCGTCCAGCAGCACCAGCGCGGTGTTGACCGGTCCGAAGAGGCTGTGGAAGTAGAGGGCGGCGGCCGTCGCCGTACCGACCGAGGCGGAGCCGGACCGCACCAGCAGGAAACCGGTGACCAGGACGGCGGTCAGCCCCGCGAACTCGGCGATGTGCAGCCGGCTGTAGAAGCGCAGCACCAGCCGCACCCCGCTCATCGTCAGCTCCACCGCCGCCCGCGACCGCTCGGTGACCCGCCGGGTGTGGCCGTCCTGGAGCCGGTACGCGCGTACGGTCCGCGCCCCGCCGATGCTGTCCAGCAACTGCTGCTGCTGGGCCCCGGTCGCGATCCGCTCCTTCGCGTACAGCGGGACGGCGTGGCGCACGTACCAGCGGGCGGTGTGCGCCTGTACGGGCACGGCGACCAGCGCGGCCAGCAGGAACCGCCAGTCGAGGAGGGCGAGGGCGCCCAGGGTGAGCACGATCGACAGCCCGGAGCGGGCCAGCTCGGGCAGGGCGCCGCGCACTGCTTCGGCGACCCGCGACACGTCCCGGGTGACCCGGGCGTTGAGATCGCCGGAGCCCGCGCTCTCCAGCCGCTCAAGCGGCAGCGACAGGGCGCGCTCCACGAAGAGTTCCCGCAGCCGGGCGAGCGCGGTCTCGCCGAGCCGGGACACCAGGAACATGCCCAGCGCGGTCGTGGCGCCCTGCACCACCGCGACCCCGGCCAGCGCGACCACGGGCAGCGTGAGCGCCCCGGCCGGGCGCTTCTCGGTGACCACGTCGACGATGTGGCCGAGCAGGGGTTGGGTGCACAGCCCGACGGCGGTGGCCAGCGCCACCATGCCGAACCCGGCGACGGCCAACCCCCGGTGCGGACGCAGCAGTTCGCGGACGGCGGCCCGGGTGCGGGCGGGCGTGGCCGTGGGCAGCAGGGTGCGGTCGGGAGCCGCTGGTCCGGTCTGTGTCGTCATGCGAGCACCGCCGTCCGGTAGGCCGCGTCGGCCCGCACCAGCTCCGCGTGCGTGCCCTCGGCCCCGACCCGGCCCGCGTCGAGGAGCACCACCCGGTCGACCACGGCGAGCAGTGCCGGGCTGTTGGTCACCACGACCGTGGTGCGCCCCCGCCGGACCTCGCGGAGCCCTTCCGCGATACGGGCCTCGGTCACCGCGTCCACTGCCGTCGTCGGGTCGTGCACGACCAGGACGGCCGGATCGGCGCGCAACGCCCTTGCCAGCAGGGCCCGTTGACGCTGCCCGCCGGACAGGGACCGGCCGCCCTCGCCGACCTCGGTGGCGGTGCCGTCGGGCAGGGAGCGTGCGACCTCGTCGGCGCGTGCGGCGGCCATGGCCCGCGCGGTCCGTGGATCCGGGCCGCCCCGCTCCGTTCCGTGCTCCGGGTCGACGTTCGCGGCCAGGGAGCCCTCGAACAGCGCCGCGTCGTGGGCGGCGACCAGCACCGCCGCCCGCAGCTCCGCCGGATCGAGCCGGGTCAGCGGCACCCCGTCCAGTTCGACCGAGCCCGCCTCCGGGTCCGCCTCACGGCCCAGACAGCGCAGCAGCGCGTCGGCGCAGGCCGGATCGGTCACGGCGACCCCGGTGAGCAGCCCGGCCGGTACGTCCAGGTCGACGCCGTCCAGTCCGCCGAGCCGCACCCCGCGCAGCCGCAGCCCGCCGCGCACCGGTTCCGGCACCGGCTCGGACCCGCCCACGACGGCGGGCGCGGCGGCGAGCACCTCCGCGACCCGGGCGGCAGACGCGCGGCCCTGGGCCAGCTCGGCGTTCACCCAGGCGAACATCTCCAACGGCCCGAGCAGGAACAGCGCGAGCCCCACCGCGGACACCAACTGGCCCAGCGTGAGCGAGCCGTCGAGGGCCAGACGGCCACCCACCAGGGCGACCAGTGCGATGAACCCGCCGGTCAGGGCCAGCACCAGACCCGTCTGCCACGACTCCGCGCGCGCCGCGCGCAAGGTGGCCGCGAGCGAGACACGGCTGGTACGCCGGTACCGCTCGACGGCGGCCTGCCGGGCACCCAGACCCTTCAGCACCCGCAACCCCGCCACCAGGTCGGCGGCGACCCCGGACGCGTGGGCGGCCCGGTCCTGCTCGGCCTCGCTGCGCTGCTCCAGCGGCTTGCTCAGCAGATGCCCGAGCCAGAGCAGCAGCGGGGTGCCGAGCAGCACGATCAGGCCGAGCGGTACGGAGATCAGCAGCAGCGCCACGGCGCTCGCGGTGACACCGGCGACGGCCCAGACACCGTTCAGCAGCGCCATGTTGACCGCGCCGACCCGTTTGGCGTCCTCGGTGGCCACGTTCGCCAGCTCGCCCGGCAGCCGTCCCTCCTCGGCGCCGCCGCGCGCGTCGAGCACCCGGTGCACCAGGGCCAGGCGGAGGGTGTGCGCCGCTTCCTCGGCGCCGCGCTCACCGGCCCGCGCACCCAGCCGGAAGCTCCACGACAGACCCACGTACAGCACGGCCAGGACGGCCAGCCAGAGCACGAGACGCCCGGTGTCCTGCCCGGCCACGGCCTGGTCGATGACGACACCGATCAGCACCGGCACCAGGGCTTCCCCCAGTTGGTGCCCGCACCCGAGCGCCGCACCGAGTCCGAGGTGCCGTGCCTGTCCCCTGATCGAACGGGTCAGGACAGCCCGCCTCGACCATTCCCCTGGTCCCACCCCGCCACCCTCCGGAAGCCGGTCAACTTAGGGTAGGCTACTCTAAGTAAATGCGGGGGCGTCAATGGTCCGGCCGAGTGGCCCGGCTGAAGGGCCTCACGGCGAGTGGGTCGACTCGACCCGGAACAGCCGTGGTTGGACGTCGGTCGCGAGGGCGGAAGCCTCGTCCATGTGTACACGGGCCTCGGGGTCGGCGAGCATCGCGCGAAAGTGCTCCACGGACTCCCACTGGGCGTAGTTGACGACTCGCTCGCCGTCCAGGGAGGCATGGAAGCTGGCACGGACGAAGCCCGGCTGATGCTTCATCGTCTCTTCGGTGGCGCGAGCGAGCAGGGCGATCAGTTCGCCCTGACGGTCGGGGGAGACGGTGAACACGTTGATGAGCGTGGCCACCGGGCGGCTGGGATCGATCGTCACGGTAACAGTCATGCGCGTATCTCTCCCCTTACGGCGGTGGGGGCGCGGGTGCGGTACGGGATTCCGCCGAGACGTGTGGCCCGGCATTCCGCCGAACGGCCGCGCCCACCGAACGGCCCTTTCCGCGGGTGGTGCCCGGTCACGCCCGGTCTTGGCCATGTACGCGCCAGGCGGTACCGTCGACGCGATATCGACGACGGCAGGACGGAAGCCGGTGAGAATCCGGAACGGTCGCGCCACTGTGTGCCACCCCTTGTGCGAGTCGTACGCGCTGTATGAGTTGGACGCGTCGTACGAGGGAGGGCGAGTCAGACCCGTAGCCGTCGTCCAGTGCACCACCGAGATGGGACGCGAACTCCCAGAGGAGGCCCCGCCATGGCGCAGCATGTCGCCCCGCCGGCCGTCACCACCCCCGCTCTGCCCGCCAAGCTGCCGATCGGCGCGATCGTCCCGTGGGCGGTGTTCTTCGGGATCCTGATGCTGGTCCTGCTGTACTTCGTCGGCGCCGAGCAGGGTGCCACCGCCGTGGTCTCCGGTGAGGACGTCCACGAGTGGGTGCACGACGCCCGCCACCTCCTCGGCTTCCCCTGCCACTGACGCAAGGGACACCGGGACCCACATGAACTCCGCAACGGTAAGAAATCTCCTCGTACGCGGCATGCTCGCCGGTCTCGCCGCCGGTGTGCTCGCCCTGGTCGTCGCCTACTTCCTCGGGGAACCGATGGTCGACAGGGCGATCGGCTTCGAGGAGGCCCACGCCTCCGGGCACGAGCACGAGGTCGAACTCGTCTCGCGCTCCCTCCAGTCCACCGCCGGTCTGGCCACCGGCGTCCTGATCTACGGGATCGCCTTCGGCGGTATCGCCGCCCTCGCCTACTGCTTCGCGCTCGGCCGCGTCGGCCGCTTCGGCGCCCGCGCCACCGCCCTGCTCCTGTCCGGGTGCGCGCTCCTTGCCGTGTACGTCGTGCCGTTCCTGAAGTATCCGGCCAACCCGCCCGCCGTCGGCAACGGCGACACCATCGGCAAACGCACCACCCTGTACCTCCTGATGATGCTCCTCGGCATCCTCCTCGCGGTCGCCGCGACCCTCCTGGGCAAACGCCTCGCACCGAGGCTGGGCACCTGGTACGCCACGGTCGCCGCCCTGGCCGCCTTCGCGGTCGCGATCGGACTCGCGTACGCGTTCCTGCCCGTCGTCAACGAGGTGCCCGCGGACTTCCCGGCCACCGTGCTGTGGCGGTTCCGGGTGTCCGCGCTGGCCATGCAGATCACCCTGTGGGGCGGATTCGGCCTGGTCTTCGGAGAGTTGGCCGAGCGGCTGCTCCACCCGAGGCCTGCGAGGGTCACCCCGGGCGAGCCGGCCACCGCACCCAACTGACAACTGACCTCTCCCGATACCCGGCAGGGGAAGCCGGGCAGGGGAACCCGGGGAGGGAGCCCGAAGCCCCCTCCCCGGTCGGCCGGGGCCGGGATCAGTTCGCGGGGAGTTCCCCGCGGACCGTGCGGGCGGCGGTGACCAGGTTCTCCAGGGAGGCGCGGGTCTCGGGCCAGCCGCGGGTCTTCAGGCCGCAGTCGGGGTTGACCCACAGCCGTTCGGCGGGAATGGCCTTCAGCCCGATACGGAGCAGTTCGGCGGCCTCCTGCGCGCTCGGCACCCGCGGGGAGTGGATGTCGTACACGCCGGGGCCCGCCTCCCGCGGATAGCCGTGGGCGGCGAGTTCGCGCGCGACCTGCATGTGAGAGCGGGCGGCCTCCAGGCTGATGACGTCGGCGTCGAGGTCGTCGATGGCCTGGACGATGTCCCCGAACTCGGCGTAGCACATGTGCGTATGGATCTGCGTGGCCGGACGCACCCCGCTCGTGCTGAGCCGGAACGCCTCGGTGGCCCACGCCAGATAGGCCGGGCGGTCGGCGGTGCGCAGGGGAAGCGTCTCGCGCAGCGCGGGTTCGTCGACCTGGATCACCGAACTCCCCGCCGCCTCCAAGTCGTTCACCTCGTCGCGCAGCGCGAGGGCGACCTGCCGTGCGGTGTCGCCGAGCGGCTGGTCGTCGCGGACGAAGGACCAGGCGAGCATCGTGACCGGGCCGGTGAGCATGCCCTTGACCGGGCGGTCGGTCAGGGACTGGGCATACGTCGTCCAGCGCACCGTCATCGGCTCGGGCCGCGAGATGTCGCCCGCGAGGATCGGCGGGCGGACATAGCGGGTGCCGTAGGACTGCACCCAGCCGTGCTGCGTGGCCAGGTACCCCGTCAACTGCTCGGCGAAGTACTGCACCATGTCGTTGCGTTCGGCCTCGCCGTGCACTAGGACGTCCAGACCGGTCTTCTCCTGGAAGGAGATCACCTCCTGGATCTCCGCCCTGATGCGCTCCTCGTAGCCCGCGGCGCCGATGCGCCCGGCCCGCAGATCGGCGCGCGCGGCGCGCAGGTCGGCGGTCTGTGGGAAGGAACCGATGCTGGTGGTCGGCAGCAGCGGCAGCCCCAGGTGGGCCCGTTGCGCCGCGGCCCGCTCCCCGTACGGCTCGGACCGGCGGGCGTCGGCCTGCGTGACGGCGGCTGCGCGGGCCCGTACGGCCGGGTCGTGCGTGATCGGCGAGCCCGCGCGGGACGCCAGGTCGGCGCGGTTCGCGGCGAGTTCGGCGGCGATCGTGTCGGTGCCCTGGGCCAGGCCCTTGGCGAGGGAGACGACCTCGGCCGACTTCTGGCGGGCGAAGGCGAGCCAGCGCAGGATCTGCGGCTCGATGTCCCGCTCCGGCGCGGAGTCGAGCGGCACGTGCAGCAGGGAGCAGGAGGCCGACACATCGACCCGGTCGGCGAGGCCGAGGAGGGTGCCGAGCGTGGCCAGGGACTTCTCCAGGTCGTTCACCCAGATGTTGCGGCCGTCGACCACCCCCGCCACCAGCCGCTTGCCGGGCAGCCCGCCCACGGCGGCCAGGGCGTCCAGATTGGCGGCGGCGGACCCGGTGAAGTCCAGGGCGAGACCGTCCACCGGAGCCTTGGCGAGGACCGGGAGCGCGTCGCCGAGCCGGTCGAAGTAGGAGGCGACAAGGAGCTTCGGGCGGTCGGTGAGGGCGCCGAGGTCGCGGTAGGCGCGGGCGGCGGCGTTCAGTTCGGCCGGGGTGCGGTCCTGGACGAGGGCGGGCTCGTCGAACTGGACCCAGGCGGCGCCGGCGGCGCGCAGGTCGGCGACGACCTCCGCGTACACGGGAAGCAGCCGGTCGAGGAGGGTCAGCGGGTCGAAGTCCGCCGCCACACCCGGGGCGGGCTTCGCGAGCAGGAGGTAGGTGACGGGGCCGACGAGCACCGGGCGGGGGTCGAGCCCGAGCGCGAGGGCTTCCTTCAGCTCCGCGACCTGCTTGGTCGAGTCGGCGGTGAACACCGTGCCGGGGCCCAACTCGGGCACCAGATAGTGGTAGTTCGTGTCGAACCACTTCGTCATCTCCAGCGGCGCCACGTCCTGGGTGCCCCGCGCCATGGCGAAGTAGCCGTCCAGGGCGTCCGCGTCGACGGCGGCACGGTGCCGGGCGGGGATCGCACCGACCATGACGGTGGTGTCGAGCACATGGTCGTAGTACGAGAAGTCACCGGTCGGCACCTCGTGGACGCCGGTCCCGGCCAGCTCCTGCCAATTGGCGCGGCGCAGTCCGGCGACCGTGGCGCGCAGGGCGTCGGCGGTGACCCGGCCCTTCCAGTAGCCCTCGATCGCCTTCTTCAACTCCCGGCCCTGGCCTTGGCGGGGGTAGCCGTACACGGTGGCCCGTGCTGCCGCGGCTGCGGTCCTGCTGGTCACGGAGATCTCCTTCGCGAGATGAATCCCTGAGATCCCGGCGACGGGACGCGAGCGCGAAGGGGTGACGGACCGGACGGAGAAACGACCTCACGCGGCACAGCGCGGTCGTCCGTCCGATATGTACGCCGACCCGCCCACGAGGTCACCGGGATGTCCGCGCACGATCGGGTCGTACGCGGGCGGCTGGCAGGTCTTCGGACTCGCGGGCGCGTCCAGCCGTACGGACTCCGTACGGGACACCTACTGGCCGTCGCTTCCCAGACCCTGTTCACCGGGCCCAGTGCGTATGACGGCGGTCGTTCCCACTCACCGCTGCGGGGCAGTCCCGGATTCCCACCGGGTTCCCTCTTGCGACGCCTCCCGCCTGGCGGACGGGGCGAACCAACTGCACCGACCAGCCTACGGCGTCCCACACGGCAGCACAGGGACAGGTCCATCATCCGGATGGTGAGCTGGAACACCCGGGACCGGGGCGGGCGCGCGGGGCTCAGCTGTCCGGCAGGCCCGCCGCCGCGATCCGCAGGGCGCGCCGCATGACCTGCTGCATGCCGGCCACGACCCTTTCCGTCGACTCCTCCGCCCGCGGGGCCTGCCAGGCCCAGTCCTCCACGGCGACCCGCAGCGCCGCATTGATCACCGCGGCCTGGACGCGCGGTTCCATGGCGGCGGGGTCGTGCCCGCCGCGCTCGGCGAGCGCCCGGGTGAAGAGCGCCTCGGCGTCGTGGTGCGCCTGGAGCCAGACCGCGCGCAGGGCCGGCTCGTCGCGGGTGAGACGGACGATCTCCCGCATCCCGGCCAGCTTCCCGGCGTCGGTGTCGAACCAGTCGTCCGAGGGCTCGGCCGGGATCAGCGGCGCACCCGGCTGCCAGGCGCGCAGCCGGGCCGCCATCGCCTCCATGCCGACGGTCAGCAGCGGCCGTACGCACTCCTCCTTGCTGGCGAAGTACCGCCACAGGGTGCGTACCGACATGCCGACCGCCTGTGCGATCTCCTCCGCCGACGTGGCGGCGACGCCCTGGGTGCCGAACAGCCGTACCGCCTCGTTCGCCACCTCAAGGCGGGTCTGCTGCCGGCGCCGCTCGCTCAGCGGTGGACGCCCTGTCCGGGCGGCCGTCGACTCACTGGCCGGCACGGGCGTCCCCTTTCTCTTCTCCCACGCGGGGCCCCTTCCGGGTCCGTTCCGCAAGGGCGACTCTAGCATTTTCGGCACGGTGCGACTTATGGTCACGGAGTGACAGGAAGTCGAGACAAGGAGCGCGACACCATGAGTGACGACACATCAGCGGCAACCACCACCACGTCCGACCGTGCCCACGGCCGCAGCGTCCTGGTCACCGGGGCCGGTTCCGGCGCGGGCATCGGGCGGGCGGCGGCCCTGCTCTTCGCCGCGCAGGGCGACCGGGTGGTGGTGGCGGACATCGACGAGGCGGGCGCGGACAGGACGGTCGCCGAGATCGAGGCGGCCGGCGGCACCGCCCTGGCCGTGGCCGGCGACCTCAGCGACCAGTCGGTGGTGGACCGGTTGGTCGCCTCCGCGGTGGACGCCTTCGGCGGGATCGACGTCCTGGTCAACAACGCGGCGGTCATGGACCGGATGTCGGCGCTGGGGGAGACCGACGACACGGAGTGGGAGCGGGTCGTCCGGATCAATCTGACGGCGCCCTTCCTCCTCACCCGCGCCGCCCTCCCGCATCTCCTGGCCCGGGGGAACGGCGTGATCGTGAACACCGCGTCCGCCGCCTCGCTGCGCGGCGGCGCGGCCGGTGCCGCCTACACCGCCTCCAAGCACGGGGTGGCCGGGCTGACCAAGTCGCTCGCCGTGATGTACCGGGACAAGGGGCTGCGCGCCAACGCGATAGCCCCGGGCGGCACCGCCACCGGCATCCAGGTCGACCCCGTCCCCGGGGCCACGGGTCCGGGCGTACTCGCCGCCTACATGGCGAACGTCGGCCGTGTCGCGGAGGCCGAGGAACAGGCGGCCGTCATCGTCTTCCTGGCGTCGGCGGCGGCGAGCAACATCAACGGCGCGATCCTGCCGGTGGACAACGGCTGGTCGGCGGTCTGACGCACGCCGTCAACTCACCTGGAACAGAAGGCGGTTGCCGTACGGGGCCCAGCCACTGGGGAACTCAGCCGTTGAGGAACTCCGCGCACCGGTACGGGCCCTGCGCGGCGCCCTCGGTCGGGCGGATGGTGACCTCGACGTCGTCCGCCCTGGCCGTCGGGTCGAGTACGGACTGGGCGCGGGCCAGACTGCACACCAGTTGGCCCGTGGCCTGGCCGCGGCCCGGCATCGGGTCCGGGCCCTCGAAGCGCACCGTGACGCGCGTCCCGGTTCCCGTCACCGAGTAGCCGCCGAGAGACACGAGCGAGGTGAGGCCGTCGCGCTGCTCGGCGGGCGGCGGCTCCTGGGCGAGCAGCTTCACCACCTCGTTGAGGTCCCTGATGTCCTCGTCGAGGAGGGGTACCCCGCGCAGCCCGCTGTCCGAGGCGTAGTACAGCCGCATCCCGCGCGTCACGCCCGACGCGGGCTCGCCCGCTCCCACCACCCCGGTCGGCTGGACACCGCAGCCCACCAGACCGAGCCCCAGCGCGGCGACCACCACCCCCTGCCCGAGCCCGACCCGTACCCTCACTCCGCGTCCTCCCCGTCGTGCCGCAGGGGCAGCCGCAGCGTGAACACCGCGCCGCGCCCTTCCTGTCCGTCCGCCACCTCGATCGTGCCGCCGTGCAGCCGCGCGTTCTCCAGCGCGATCGCCGTGCCCAGGCCGCTGCCCTGACCACTGTCGTCGGCCGTGCCCCGCGTGCGGGCCGCGTCCGCCTTGTAGAACCGGTCGAAGACCCGCTCCCGGGCCCCCGGCGGCAGCCCCGGACCGTGATCCGCGATCTCCAGCGTCACCCACTCCCCGTCCACCGCGAGGACCGTCCCGAGGGTCACGGTCACCGGCGGGGCGCCGTGCCGCAGCGCGTTGCCCACCAGATTCGCCACGATCACATCGACGCGCCGCCGGTCCACCACCGCCCGTACGCCCTCGGGAAGGTGCGCCTCCACCCGGTCCGTCCAGCCGCGCAGCGCGAGGGATGCCCGTACCGTGTCGGCGAGGTCGGTCCCGGCCGCGTTCAGCCGTACCGCACCCGCGTCGAAGCGGGAGATCTCCATCAGATCCTCGACCAGCCGCGACAGCCGCGCCGTCTCCGCGCCGACGGTACGGGCGGCCCGCGCCGCGTCCGGCGGCAGCTGATCGGCGTCCTCCTCCAGGACGGTCGCCACCATCGTCATCGCCGTGAGCGGCGTCCGCAGTTCGTGCGACACGTCCGCGACGAAGCGGCGCGCCTTCGCCTCCTGCTCGCGCAGCTCCGCGTCCGAGGCCTGGAGCGCGTCGGCGGTCTCGTTGAACGTCCTTGCCAGCCGGGCGAGTTCGTCGTGACCGGTGACGGCGACCCGGCTGCCGAGGTCGCCCGCCGCCAGCTCCCGGGTCGCCCGGCCCAGCTTCCGTACCGGCCGCAGGACCGTGCCCGCGGCCAGCAGCGCCAGGACGGCGGCCAGCAGCACCACCGGCAGGATGCCCGCGCGTACGGAGTCCAGGAGGGCGGCGGTGTCGTCGCGTTCGGCCCGCAGATCGGTGATCGCGAAGACCTCAAGGCCGGAGAGGCCGCGGTCCCCGTCGGCGTACGTCACGGGCATGCCGACCGTGAGATAGGGCTCGCCCCGCCACATCACCCTTTGGAACCGGGCCCCGCCCCCGCCGCGCACGGCGGCCCGCAGCTCGGGGGTGATCCGGCTCCCCGTGTCGGCGAGCGAGTCGGAGACCCCGACGAGATCGTGGTGGCGGGCGACGACGATACGGGCACCGATACCGTCCGAGACCTTCACGGCGAACCGGGTCAGCGATCGCTGGTCGGGCGGCAGGTCGACGTCTCCGGCGACCGAGGTGACCCGTTCACGGAGGTCGTCCACGGCGGCGTTCTGGGCGCGCTGGAGGACGGCGGTACGGGCATCGCGGTAGGCGAGGGCGGTCGCGGTCACCGCGCTGACGAGGGCGACGAGGACGAAGGTGGTGACGAGCCGGGTGCGCAGCCCGCCGACGAGCCACCGGGAGCGGTTCACAGCGGTCCGAAGCGGTAGCCGAAGCCGCGCACCGTCTGGACATACCGGGGCTTCGCCGGTATGTCCTCCAGCTTGGCCCGCAGTCGTCCCACGGCCGCGTCCACCAGCCGGGAGTCGCTGAGGAACGTGTGGTCCCAGACGGATTCCAGGAGCTGTTCGCGGCTGAAGACGCGGCCGGGCGACGCCGACAGCTCAAGGAGCAGCCGCAGCTCGGTGGGCGGCAGCGCGATCGGGACGCCGTGCTTGGTGACGGTCAGCCCGGCGCGGTCGATCACCAGCCCGGCGAAGTCGGCGTCCGGGCCCCGGCGCGCCGCGGGTTCCGCGCGGCGCAGCGCGGCTCGGATGCGGGCCTCCAGGACGGGCGCGGTGACCGGTTTCACCACATAGTCGTCGGCGCCCGCCTCCAGCCCCTTCACGATGTCCTCGTCGTCGCCGCGCGCGGTCAGCATGATGACCGGCAGGACGGTGGTCCTGGCGCGGATGCGGCGGCACACCTCGAAGCCGTCCATGCCGGGCAGCATCAGGTCCAGGACGGCCAGTTCGATCCTCCCGCCGCCCGGACCGGCCAGCACGGCGAGCGCTTCCTCGCCGGTGGCCGCGGTGGCGACGCCGTACCCGTGCCGGCGCAGCACCAGCTCCATCCCGTCCCGTACGGACGCGTCGTCCTCGATCAGAAGTACATGCGGCATGCCGTCGATTATGGGCACCACGATCGCCGCCCGGTGCCCCGGGAGGGGGCGGAAGCACAGGTCGGGGGCATTGTTACGTTCCCATCATGTGGCCATGCACAGGCCATCACGTGGCGCGGTGAGGGTTGCGGTCATGATCCCGAAGACCATCTCCCGCTCCACCTCCCGCTCCACCTCCCGACTGCTTCTGACCGCGCTCGCCGTGGCCCCCGTCCTCGCCCTCGCGGCGGCCTGCGGCGGCGTTGACGACACCGCCGGCGGTGGGCAGAAGAACGACACGGTCGCCGACGTACCCGAAGCGCCGGACGCGTCGGACGCGCCGGACACGGGCGGTGCGAAGGACAGCGGCAAACCGAGCGCCCCCGCCGAGGCCAAGAGCGAGTTCTACGACGCCCAGATGACCTACGTCGCGTGCATGCGCGCCAAGGGCGGCTTCAAGGACTTCCCCGACCCGAAGCTCAGCGGCCATCTCGACTGGACGAAGATCAACGAGATCGGCTCCCAGCCGGGCCGCAACGAAGGCATCAAGGGCGGCAGGAACGGCGCCTGCGTCAAGGAGTTGCGGGCCGTAGGCGCTGCCGAGCCCAAGGTGGACCAGCAGAAGGCGTACGAGTCGATGCTCGCGCACGCCCAGTGCATGCGGGACAACGGCATCTCCCGCTTCACCAATCCGACCATGAGCGCGGGCAACGCCCAGCCCGGCGGGCAGCCGGACCCGCTGTCCCGGGCCTACGACGAGGAGTCCCCGAAGTACAAGCAGGCCCGCAAGGCGTGCGAGTCGAAGCTGCTCGACGGTCTGGACGGCATGCAGTGAGCCGCCGCACCACCTTTCTCGGCCTCGCCGTCGTGACCGCCGGCGCCGCCGTCACCGGGGGATTCGTCCTCCTCGGGAACGGCGGCGACGCGGGCGCCTCCGGGAAGGGCGGCGATCTGCCGCCCGCCACCGCGAAGATCGTCCGCACCGACCTCGTGCAGTCCAAGACCGTCGACGGCAAGCTCGACTTCGCGCAGCGCCGCGCCGTCCCATCGGCCGTCGAGGGCACCGTCACGGTGGCCGCGTCCGAGGGGACGACGCTGACCATGGGGCAGGCGCTGTACGAGCTGAACGACAAACCCGTCACGCTGCTCTACGGGCCGGTCCCGATGTTCCGCGAGATGAAGGTGGGCGACCGGGGCAGCGACGTGCTCCAACTGGAGCGCAATCTGCGGGACTTGGGGTACGGGGCGACGCTGTACGTCGACACGCGGTACGACAAGGGCACCGAGGCCGCCGTCAAACTGTGGCAGAAGTCCCTGAACCGGGAGACCACCGGCAGGGTCGGCAGAGGCGATGTCGTGTTCCAGCCCGGCCAGGTCAAGGTGGTCTCCGCCGACGCGGCGCTCGCCGAACAGGTCGCCCCGGGCAACGCGGTCCTGACGATCGCCTCCACCAAACCGGTCGTGCGGGCGCAATTGGAGCAGACCGACGGTGCGCTCACCGCGAAGGGCACCAAGGTCGAGGTCACCCTGCCCAGCGGGAAGACCGTGGCGGGGCGGGTCGCCGGGACGGTGCGCCCGGAGGACGAGTCCAATGCCGAGGGCGGTACCGGTGCCCAGGACGGCATCACCGTCGAGGTCGTCCTGGACGGCGGGGTGCGCGCGGCGTCCCGTGAGGACGCCAAGGTGCCGGCGAGTGTGACGTTCGTCAGCGAGGCACGTGAGGGAGTCCTCGCGGTCCCCGTCGAGGCGGTCGTCGCGCTGCGCGGCGAGAACGGCGGCTACGGACTCCAGGTCGTGCGGGGCGGTACCTCCACGATGGTGCGGGTCGAGACGGGCATGACCGCCGACGGGCGGATCGAGGTCAGCGGCCCGGACCTCCGTGAGGGCCTGAAGGTCGGCGTGGCGGCGACGTCATGACGCCGGTCCCGGTCCTGGAACTGCGCGACGCCACCAAGTCGTACCCCGGTGGCGTCCACGCCCTGCGCGGAGTGAACCTCACCGTCGACACGGGCGAACTGGTCGCCGTCGTCGGCCCGTCCGGCTCGGGCAAGTCCACGATGCTCCACGTCATGGGCACCCTCGACACCCCCACATCGGGCACCGTCCGGGTCGCCGGGTACGACGTGTCCCGGCTCTCCGACTCCCGGCTGTCCGCCCTGCGCGCCCGCCACATCGGCTTCGTCTTCCAGCACTTCCATCTGGCGGCGGGCCGCGACGCCGTGGACAACGTCGCCGACGGACTGCTGTACGCGGGCGTACCGCTGAGGGAACGACGCGCACGGGCGCGGGACGCGCTCGCCCAGGTGCGCCTGGACCACCGCCACGCGCACACGCCGAACGAGCTGTCCGGCGGCGAGAAACAGCGCGTGGCCATCGCCCGCGCCCTGGTGGGGGACCCCACGCTGCTGCTCGCCGACGAACCCACCGGAGCGCTGGACACCGCGTCCGGCGAGATCGTCATGGAGCTGCTGCACGAGCTGAACGCGTCCGGCACCACCATCTGTGTGATCACCCACGACACCGGGATCGCGGAATCGCTGCCACGCCGGGTCCGCTTCAAGGACGGCGAGATCGTCTCGGACACACGCTCCGGCACGCACTTCGGTACGTACTCCGGTACGCACTCCGCCACGGGTTCCGGCCCGCGCTCCGATTCCCGTACGGAAGAAGCCGGTTCATGAAGAACGACCTCAAACCCGCCCGCCTCGCGCCCCGCGACATCCTCCGCGTGGGGGCGGTCGGTCTGCGGGCGCGGCGGGCACGGGTGGTGCTCTCGGCGCTCGGTATCGCCATCGGTATCGCGACGATGGTCGCGGTCGTCGGCCTCTCCGAGTCGAGCCGCGCGGACCTGATGGACCGGCTCGACCGGCTCGGCACGAACCTTCTCACCGCCGAAGCCGCCGAGGACCCCATGGGCGGGGAGGTCGAACTCCCCAAGAACGCGGTCGCCATGGTCGAGCGGATCGGCCCGGTGCGGCAGGTCACGGCCACCGCCGATGTCGACGCCAGGATCCGCCGCAGCGACGTCGTCCCCGAGGAGCGCAGCGCCGGAGTCATCGCGCAGGCGGCCCGTATCGACCTGCTGTCCACGCTCGGTGGCGAGGTCGAGAAGGGCACATGGCTCACCCCGGCCGGCGAGCGCCTTCCCACGACGGTCCTCGGCGCGCGGGCGGCGGACCGGCTCGGCGTCACCCGTGCCGGCCAGACGATCATGATGAACGACACGCGCGTGGTCGTCGTCGGCATCCTCGCACCGCTCGAACTGGTCCCCACCCTGGACCGGGTGGCCCTGGTCGGATTCCCGGCGGCCGAGCGCTACTTCGGCTTCGACGGTCACCCCACCACCGTCTTCGAACGGTCCACGGACGCCTCGGTGGAGGACGTGCGGGCGGTCCTGGCCCGCACCATCAGCCCCGGCAACGAGGCGGTCGTCAAGGTCTCCCGCCCGTCGGACGCGCTGGCCGCCAAGGCCGCCACCGACGAGGGCCTGACGAACCTGATGCTCGGCCTGGGCGCGGTGGCCCTCCTGGTCGGCGGTGTGGGGGTCGCCAACACCATGGTCATCTCCGTCCTGGAGCGCCGTCAGGAGATCGGGCTGCGCCGCTCACTCGGTGCGACCCGGCAGGCGATCCGGCTCCAGTTCCTCACCGAGTCGCTGCTGCTGTCGGCGCTCGGTGGAGTGACGGGCGCGCTGCTCGGCGCGGCGGCGACCTATGGTTTCGCGCAGGTCCAGGGGTGGACGGCGGTGGTTCCGCCCTGGTCCCTTGCGGGCGGCCTGGCCGCGACCCTCCTGCTCGGTGTGGTCGCGGGCCTCTACCCGGCGATCCGCGCCGCCCGCCTCCATCCGACGGTGGCGCTGAACGGGACGTGATTCGACGGTGGCGCTGAACGCGGTGTGACTCGACGGTGGTGCTGAACACAGAGCGACTCGACGGTGGTTCCGACCGCGATGTGTCCGAAGTTCCTTCGGCTGATTGTTCATCCGTTCATCACCGGCGTTCACCTTCCTTGCCGAAGGTTCGTCATGGGCATGCCCGATTTGCCAGGTCCTGGCCGGACGGCGCGCGCCCTTCATGTCGAACCTGAGGAAGGACGGCTGCTGATGCGGTCAACACAGCGGCGAAGAGGGCAGGGTGGTGGATCCGGCGGGCAACGGCTCGCGGGCGCCGCCCTGACCGCGCTCGTCCTGGTCGGCGCGAACGTGACGGTGGCGCACGGCGACACCGGCACGGACCAGCGCGCCACGGACAAGAAGAGCGCGGCGAGCGAGAGTGCGACGACCCTGCCCACGCTCACCCCCGGCGAGGGGTCGTACCTGGAGGGCGTCCAGAAGGTCGCGGCCGTGCCGGCCCTGGCGGGCGACTCGGTGACGCAGCTCGCGGTCGACGGGAAGGCGGTCGACGCCGAGAAGACGGTCGGGGTGTCCCGGCTGAGCTTCGACGTCGGCTCGAACTCGACGGAGGCCCGCTACCACAACTACGTGCTGGTCAACGGCGAGTACCGCGTGGACATCGGCGACCTCGTCAACGAGCGCGGCACCATCGACATCCCCAACGAACACCTCGTCAAGGGCGAGAACAAGATCCAGATCTTCGCCGGCAGCGTCGAGTCCTCCTGCGGCACGAACTACGACGACTTCGTGCTGTCCGACATCCAGCTCACCCTCCTCGGCGAGGTCGCGGACGGCGAGGAGAACGCGTACACCTACTCCTTCGGCGACGGCTCCTGCGGCACCAACACCTCACTGCTCAAAGAGGCGTCGCTCAGCTTCTTCGCCCTCGGCGACCCGAAGGGCACCACCGGCCTGCGGACGGACCTGGACACCACGAAGCTGCCCAACGGCGAGCACGCGATCACGGCGACCACCGCCTCGCGCAAGACGGTCACCAACGAGGTGACCGTCAACAACGCCCCGGCGGGCGCCCCTCGGCTGCTCCCCAAGGACGGCACGCTCGTCAAGGGCGGACAGTCCGTGTTCGCGAACTTCCCGGCCGGCGCCGACGGCGCGGTGTCCTCGCTGACCGTCGACGGCGCCAAGCCGGTCACCGCACCCCAGCTGGGCAACGGCGCGGCCACGTTCTCCTTCGACGTCGGCGCCAACTCGCTCGACGACAAGTACGACAACTACCTGCTGGTCAACGGCAAGCGGATCGACCTGGGCGGCACCTGGGTCAGCCAGCGGGTCGACATCGCGATACCCGCGCGGTGGCTCGTGCCCGGCGACAACACCGTCAAGGTCGTCACCGGCGCGTACAAGGAGAGCTGCGGCAACAACCGCGACGACTTCGACATCTCCCGCCTCCAACTCGCCCTGGACGGCGCCACCGTCACCGGCAAGGACATCGCCGCGTCCTACCCGATGGGCGACGGCACCTGCGGCACCGGCACCGACCGGCTGCCGGAGGCCGAGCTGCACTACACGATCGACGCCCCGGCCGTCGCCGTCACCGACACGCTCGGCTCCGGCAACGCCACCTTCGGCTTCACCGTCGGCAGCAACTCCATCGAGGCCCGCTACCAGAACCACCTCCTGGTCAACGGCCAGAAGCTCGTCCTGGACGCCGACTACGTCAGCCAACACGTCGATGTGACGTTCCCCAACGAGTGGCTGGTGCCCGGCTGGAACACCATCGACGTCGTCACCGGCACCTATCCCACCTCGTGCGGCGCCAACCGGGACGACTTCGCGCTCTCCGGGATCACCCTGACACCGGCCGGTGCCACCGCCGAAGGCCGGATGGTCAAGGGCTCCTACAGCTTCGGCGACGGCAACTGCGGTGACAACGTCAACCCGCTGACCGAGGTCGACCTGGAGTTCTTCGTGGACGGCCCGGCCAAGGGCGTCCGCGCCGACCTCGACACCGCGAAGATCAAGGACGGGCAGCACAAGCTGGCCGCCACCTCGAAGACCGGCAAGACCGCCACCCGCGCCCTGGTCACCGACAACTCGGCGCCCGAGATCGCGAGCAGCACCCCGAAGGCCGGGCAGAAGATCACCGCGTCGGTCGTCCTCGGCGTCCAGATGAAGGACGCGTCCGGTGTGGTGAGCGGCCCGGACATCAAGCTCGACGGCAAGGCCGTCAAGGCGGGCGCCGCGATCGGCCCCGGCCTGTCCGCCGGACAGCACACGCTCTCGGTGACCGCGACGGACGGCCTGGGCAACACCGGGACCCGCGAGGTGAAGTTCACCTCCGCCGGCATCCCGGACACCCCCGCCCGGCTGACGCCCGCGTCCGGCACCACCGACGCCGGCCGGAACGTCACCCTGTCCGCCAAGGTGGCCGAGCCCGACGGCGGTGACGTGACCGCCACGTTCTCCGAGGCCGAGATCCTCACGCCGGGCCAGGTGTACCAGGGCACGTCCACCGGCGTCCCGACCACCCTCAAGGTCAAGGGCGAGAAGAAGATCAAGGCCGCGGGGCTCGCACCCGCCGACGGCAAGATGCTCGCCGCACCGTCCTCGTCCGACGTCACCTTCCAGCGGTTCGACATCCAGGTGAAGGGCCACGTCGACCAGCCGGTGCTGCGCTGGGAAGGCGTCATCGACCCCGAACGGCTCGCCTCACTGCGGGTCTGGAACAGCCGCACCGCACAGTGGGACGTCGTCAGCAGCGCGCGGGGCGCCGCCGAAGGCAACACGGTGCTCACCGTGGTCCTGGACCGGGGCTACGTCGACCGCCAGCAGGTCCATGTCATGGTGACGGGCGAGGACCCCTTCGCCGACGACATCGACGCGGGCGACCCGAACGCGTTCGCCGACCCCTCCTCGTACGACTTCTCGATCGTCCACTACACCGACACGCAGTACCTCTCCGAGGGCGCGGTCGAGCAGGAGACGGCCGAGGAGCGCGCGGTCTGGGAGAAGGCGTACGGGGATGTCTCCCGCTGGGTCGCCGCCAACAAGGACAAGCGGAAGATCGCCTATGTCGCCCACACCGGCGACATCATCGAGAACAACATCCGCAAGCCCGCCGACGAAGCCACACGCAAGCAGGTCGTCGGCGAGATGGAGATGTCCTCCAAGCAGCAGAAGATCCTCGACGACGCGGGCATCCCGAACGGGGTGATCGCGGGCAACCACGACAACCAGTCCGGCACCGAGAACGGACCGGACGCCCTCTACAACCAGTACTACGGTCCGCACCGCTACGAAGCGGTGTCACAGGGCTGGGAGCACGCGAGTTACGGCGGCCCCTGGCGCGCGGGCGACAACCAGAACCACTACGACCTGTTCTCGGCCGGCGGCCAGGACTTCGTCGTCGTCGGTCTGTCGTACGGCGTGACGCGTGAGGAGGCCGAATGGGCCGACTCGATCTTCAAGCGCTTCCCCGACCGCAACGGCATCCTGCTCTCGCACGACTACCTCGCGCCGAGCACCAGCCCCGACGGCCGCGGCGCCCCGTTCTCCGCGCCCGACGGCTCGATGCTGTACAAGACGGTGGTCCAGGACAATCCGAACGTGTTCCTGATCCTCGCCGGACACGAGCACGGCGTGGGCACCAACGTGAAGCCGAAGGTCGGCGAGGTCAGCCACGGCGTGGTCGAACTCCTCGCGGACTACCAGTTCTACACGGTGTCCGCGGACCGGCTCGGGCTCACCGAGATCGGCGGCTACCAGCCCGACGACCGACTCCAGTTCGGCGCGAGCTTCTTCCGGATGCTCCAGTTCAATGTGCAGCGGTCGGAGTTGACGGTCGACACCTACTCGCCGCTGCTCGACGAGTTCGGTGCCACCGAGTACGACACCGACCACCGGTACGACGGCACCGAGGACAACATGGTGCTGCCGGTCGACCTCAAGACACGCAAGACGATGTTCCGTACGGACTCGGTCGCGCTGTACAACCCGGTCGACGTCATCGGCCGTACGAAGGTCAAGTCCGGGGCGGTCGCCTCGGTGCCGTGGAAGAACCTCAAGCCCGGTTCGACCCATGCGTGGTTCGTCACGGCGCGTTCCGGCGGCGGCGGTGTGACCGCTTCCGAACCGAGCGTCTTCGTGACGAAGGACGCGCACGGACGACCGGGCACATGGGGTCCGGACACGCCCTTCTACGAGTGGTTCGGCCCGTCCACGGGCCGGCGCTGACCCGCCGGAAGGCCACCTGAGCCCGCCGCCCCGGACCCGACCGGTCCGGGGCGGCGGGCCCCGCCGTCCGTATCCCCGGACAGGAGAACCGAGCCACCCATGTGTCCCCCCGACCCCACGCAGGCCCCGGTGCCCGCCCACGGCTTCCGGTCCCGAAGGGCGCGCGGCGCCCTGCTCACCGTCCTCGCCGCCCTGGCCACGGTGCTCGGCGCCGGTCTGATCCAGGCGGCCCCGGCCGCCGCGCACGACGCCACCACGAACGCCTACGCCGAGATCACCGGCAGCGCGGCCCGCCCCGAGGCCACCCTCGACCTTGAGTACGACCTGCTGATGAAGTCGGCCTGGCTGTACGCCGAGGCGTACGACGCGAAGGACCGTACCGAGCAGTTGCGCCAGCTCAGGCTCAACGCGGACGCGGTGTCCTCGTACGTCACCGGACGCTTCACGGTCGTCCGCGACGACAAGCGCTGCACGGCCCGCACCGAGGGCGACGCGGACATCACCACGCGGGGCAAGCGCGCGTACGCCGTGCTCACCCTCGCCTTCACCTGCCCCGCGGGCGCCACCGGACCCGTCACGGTCTCCAGTGCGCTGTTCCCCGACGCCGAGAGCTTCGTGCACAGCACGAAAACGATCGTCCACTACGACATCGACGGGCAGCGCGGCTCGCAGGTACTCACCGTCACCGACCCTTCCGTGACCGCAGCCGCGGCGGACGGCCAGGAGTCGCACCAGGTCTGGGAGTTCTTCCTGCTGGGCACCGAACACCTGCTGTTCGGACTGGACCACATCCTCTTCCTGCTGTCGCTGCTCATCGGCGCCCGCGGCCTGCGCGACATCGTGCTCACCGCGACGACGTTCACCGTCGCGCACAGCATCACCTTCCTGCTGGCCGCGTGCGGCGTCGTGGACGTACCGGCAGCCGTGGTGGAACCGGTGATCGCCGCGTCCATCGCCGTCGTCGCCGTCGCGGGCTTCCTGCTGCGCGACCGTGAGGACAACGCGCGCTGGCGGCTGCCGACCGTCTTCGTGTTCGGCCTCGTCCACGGTCTGGGCTTCGCCGGATCACTCGGCATCGACGAAAGCTGGTCCTGGGAGCTGCTGGTGTCGCTGCTCAGCTTCAACGTCGGTATCGAGGCGGTGCAGTTGGGCATCATCGCCGTGGTGTTCCCGCTGCTGCTCCTGCTGCGCAGGTCGCCGGTCCACCGCTGGGTGCTGCCCGCGCTGACGGTGCCGATCGTCGCCGTGAGCCTCTACTGGCTGTGGGACCGGGTCTCCGTCAGCGCCTGAGCGGCGTCGCCGGCGCCCGCGCCGTAACCGGTGCCCGTGGCGCTCGGAGCGATGCGGACCTTGATGTTCTTCATCAGCGGCTGATCGCTCTGCCTGCTGAAGTCGGCCGCGCCGACGAGGAAGTTCATCTCGGGCATGTACCCCGCCGCGCAGCCACGGGGCATGTCGTACCGCAGCGCACGGTATCCGGTGAGACGGCGCTCGCTGCCGTCCCTGGAGGTGGCCGTGATGTCGACCGTGCTGCCGGGAGTGATCCCCCGGGCGCGCATGTCGGCGGCGTTCATGAGGACGAGGGTGCGCAGGTTCTTGACACCCCGGTAGCGGTCGTCGTCGGAGTAGATGGTGGTGTTCCACTGGTCGTGGGAGCGCATCGTCTGGAGGATCAGGAAGTCGCCCTCGGGCACGGAGTCCGGCAGCGGAGCGGTGGAGAACTCGGCGCGGCCCGAGGGGGTGAGGAAGACGAGTTCGCGGGCCGGCTGCTTGAGACGGAACCCCAGCGGCAGACGGACACGGCGGTTGAAGTCCTCGAACCCGTCCAGGGCCTGGGCCATGGTGTCCCGGATCCGGTCGTAGTCCTCGATGTAGTGCTCCCACGGCACGGCGCTGTCGGGCAGCGTCGCCCGCGCGATACCGGCGATGATCGCGGGCTCGGACAGCAGATGCGGCGAGGCCGGGCGCTTCATGCCGAGCGACAGATGCACCATGCTCATGGAGTCCTCGACCGACGTGGACTGGAGTCCGCCGCGCTGCTGGTCCCGCTCGGTCCGGCCGAGACACGGCAGGATGAGCGCCTTCCGCCCGTGCACGACATGGCTGCGGTTGAGCTTCGTACTGACATGGACGGTGAGCCGGCACCGCCGCAGCCCTTCGGCGGTGTACGGGGTGTCGGGCGCGGCCATCGCGAAGTTGCCGCCCATGCCGACGAACACCTTCACCGTGCCCCGGTGCATCCCCTCGACCGTCCCGACCGTGTCCAGACCGTGCTCACGGGGAGGGTCGATGCCGCACACGGCGGCGAGCCGGTCGAGGAACTCGGGCGTGGGCCGGTGGTCGACGCCGCAGGTGCGGTTCCCCTGGACGTTGCTGTGCCCGCGCACCGGAGAAGGGCCGGCGCCCTCGCGCCCCAGGTTCCCGCGCAGCAGCAGGACGTTGACGATCTCCCGCACGGTGTCCACGCCGTGCTCGTGCTGCGACACGCCCAGGCACCAACTGATCAGGGTCCGGTCGGACCGCGAGTACACCTCGGCGGCCTTGAGGATGTCCGCACGTGACAGACCGGACTGACGCTCCAGCTCCTCCCACGGCGTCGCCGCACACAGCGCCTCGTACTCCTCGAACCCCTGCGTGTGCCGGTCGATGAACTCGCGGTCGAGCGCCTTCGGGTCCGTCGCCGACTCCTCGATCACCGCCTTGGCGATCCCGCGCATCAGCGCGAGGTCGCCGCCCGAGCGGACCTGGAGGTTGAGTGTGCTGGTGCGCACCGACTTGAACAGGGCCATGTCGACGAACTCGTGCGGGACGATGGTCCGGGTCGCGGCTGCCTCGATCAGCGGGTTCACATGCACGATCTGCGCGCCGCGACGGTAGGCGTCGGCGAGTGCGGTGAGCATGCGCGGGGCGTTCGACGCGGCGTTGACGCCCATGACGAACAGGGCGTCGGCGCTCTCCCAGTCCGCGAGGTCGGCCGTGCCCTTCCCGGTACCGAGCGAGGCCCGCAGGGCGCGTCCGGACGCCTCGTGGCACATGTTGGAACAGTCGGGGAGATTGTTGGTGCCGAACTCGCGGGCCATCAGCTGGTACAGGAACGTCGCCTCGTTGCCGAGCCGTCCCGACGTGTAGAAGGCGGCTTCGTCGGGGGAGTCGAGGGCGCGCAGCTCGCTCCCGATCAGATCGAACGCGGCCTGCCAGGTGATGGGCTCGTAGTGGTCGGTCTCCGCGTTGTAGACCATGGGCTCGGTCAGCCTGCCCGTGTCCTCCAGGGCGAAGTCGGTCCACGTCGCCAGCTCCGACACGGTGTTTGCGGCGAACAGCTCACGTCGCGCGCGCTTGGGTGTCATCTCCCACGTGACGTGCTTGATGCCGTTCTCGCAGATGTCGAGCTTGAGGCCCTTGGTGTCGTCGGGCCAGGCACAGCCGGGGCAGTCGAAGCCGCCGTTCTCGTGGTTCATCTTGAAGATGGCGCGCGGCCCGTCGATCAGCGCGCGCTCCCGCAGGAGGACCCGCGTGACACTTTTGGCGGCACCCCAGCCTGCCGCCGGGTGGTGGTACGCGTGCTGGGACGGCCGTTTCCCGGTGCGGGGACCTTCGCCACCGGCGGGCGTGCCGGTCTTGTCGTCATCCGAGGTAGCCATGCTGGTCAACCCTTCGACGGGGCCGTATGGGGACAAAAGGTGCACGCGATATGGAGGAACGCTACAACCATCCGGTGGCTCGCTCAAACGGATCCCGGCGGCCGGTCAGTGGGTGAAGACTCCCGCGACGAGACTGATGGCGGTCGCCAGGATGCCGGTGCCGAACACATACGACAGCAGGGTGTGGCGCAGCGCCATCGCGCGGATGGTCGAACTCGACACATCGGTGTCGGAGACCTGATAAGTCATGCCGAGGTTGTAGCTGAAATAGAAGAAATCGCGGTACGCGGGCGGCCGGTCGGAGTTGAAATCGATACCGCCGCCGACATTGCCGTCCCCGGCATCCCCACCGTCCCCGGATTCCTCGTAATAGAGGTACGCGTATCGAGTGGCGTACATCAGGTGCAGCGCGGCCCAGGCCATGAATACGCCGATCAGGGCCGCCCCGGCATGGGCGGTGTCGGAATTGCCGAGCAGAAACACCACGATGCCGATCAGGCCGCACAGGGCAGCCGCGACGACGGAGATCTCTTCGGCGACGGGCCGCAGATCCTCACGCCGGGCGTTGTGGCGGGTGGCGTCGGCGTCCATCGGCCACAGCACGCTCCAGCCGGCCACGACGAAGAATGTCTCGGTCGCGGCGATACCGCCGAGAATTCCCAGCGGCGCGTCGACCAGGAATCCCACGGCCGCACCGACCACGGCCCCACCGACCACCGCGAAGGCAAGCCGTGGCACCGCGGACATCGACAACCGGGGACGCAGGTTCACAAGCGACAACGGTAGTGGTTCGTGGCTGCCTGGCGAGGTTACGGGTATATGGCGCCGCGCGCCGATGCGAGCGGCCCACTAAGCTCACAAACGGCGAAATGGATGATCAACGGGAGCAGGAATGACCAGCGAATCCGGCCCCATCAGCGCGGAAGGCCGTAGGGCACTCGAACGGGAGCTTGCGGATCTGCACGTCGAACGCGAAGCGGTCGCGGCCACCCTGGGCGGCACGGACTCGCCGGGCGACACCGCCGACCAGGCCGACGAATTGCAGCGCGCGACCCAGGTGGACCGCATCGACTCCCGTATCGCCGAGATCAAGGTGCGGCTCGAAGAGTCCGCCCTCGCAGGACCGCCCCGCACCGACACGGTCGGCGTCGGATCCACGGTGACCCTACGGTTCGCGGACGGCTCCGAACACACGGTCCAGATCGGCGACGCCGCCGAGGAGTCGAACCACACCCTGGTCACAGCCGACAGCCCCCTCGGCCACGCCCTCCTGGGCCACCACCCGGGCGACACGGCCCACTACGACGCCCCCGACGGCCAGTCGACGGTGACAGTGGTATCCATCGGCACCACGTGACGGGGGACGACCGGCCGGCGGATCAGTGCCCGTAGCGCTCGCAGCGCAACGGTGTGTGGGAACCGTCGGTGAGGCAGATCCGCACGACCGCGGCTCCGCCGGGAACGTCCGCCGGCACGTCCATGGAGAACTTGGCGCTTGAGCCGCAGACGACATTGGGGCTGAGGCCGTCACCCAACTGCCCGTCGTGGGTGTCGAGGGTGTACGCGCGCGTGGCGTCTATCGCGTCCATGACAGATCGAGCCAATGCTTCGCCGTGGTCACTGCTCCAGGACCGGTGGCTCGCCGCCCATTTCCGCTGTGAACGTCTCCGGGTCGCTGTCGAAGCCCTGGATCGTCGGGTGGAACTGCCAGGATCCCGACGGGTCTTTCGTGAAGGTCGCCACCTTGGTGGCGGTCGCTTCGGCGACCTCGGGGAAGTCGTCCGCCAGGAGTTCCTTGTAGCCCTCCACGACCAGCACCCCCGCGTTCGACAGGTCGCCGAAGGTCTTGTGGCCGCTGTTCTGGTGGATCGCCACCCCTACGACCACCCGCGCGAAGGAGGACGCCAGGCGGTCGAGTTCGAGGACCATCACCTCGACGTAGCCGAAGCCCTGGCCCGTCCGGCTGTGCCGGGGCATGTTGATGGTGCCGTCGGGGGAGCGGCTGTCGGAGTGCACGACGTACACCGGTGGTCCGTACGGGGCGTCCGCCGAGTACGTCGTGGCGATGATGTCGAGATGGTGGGGTGGCTGGTTCCAGGGACTCGGGTCCCAGCGCAGCCTCACCTCGATGTTGCCCTGAACTCTGCTCGCACCGCTCACCGGATGTACTGCCTTCCCCGAACCACGCCACCACGGGGTGATCCCCCGCAGGGTCAAGTATGGCTCTCGGACATCCTGTTGAAGCCCGGCCGGACCCGAACTACGGCGTGAGGACCACCTTTCCGGAGACTGTGCCCGATTCGGCCAGGCGCAGGGCGTCGGCGGCGCTGGTGAGGGGGAGCCGCGCGGCGATCTGCGCGGTGACATCCCCGCGCTGGAGCGCCCCGAAGACCTGAGCGAGGTCACCGCGCAGCCGGGCCCGGAACCGGTCCTTGGACAGGGCGCGGCCCGCCCAGACGTTGAAGAAGTAGGCGTGGCGGCCATTGGGCAGCGCGTTCCACAGCCATACCCGGCCGAGCAGCTTGAACACCGGCACCTGCTTGGACCCTTCGTCGTCCCGGGTGGAGGCGCTGCCGTAGGAGACGAGCGTGCCGCCGGGTGCGAGGAGGTGCCAGGAGTCGACCGCGCTTCGGCCGCCGACATGGTCGAACACGGCGTCCACCCCACCGGGGGCCAGCTCGCGGACCCGTACGGGAACGTCCTCGGTGCGGTAGTCGACGGGGGTGACGCCCCGTTCCCGCAGGGCGTCGTGGTGGCGCGCGGACGCCGTACCGATCACCTTCACACCCGCCGCGTGGGCGAGTTGGACCAGGACCGAGCCGACGCCCCCGTTGGCGCCGTGCACCAGAATCGTCTGCCCCGCGCGGACCCGTGCCTTGCGGTGCAGCATCTGCCAGGCGGTGACGCCGTTGACCACCAGGGTCTCCGCCTCCGCCGCGCCGACCCCGTCCGGCACCGGCACCACGTCCGCCGCGTCGACCCGTACATGGCTGGCCCAGCCGCCGACCTTGACCAGCGCGGCCACCCGGGTGCCCGAGAGTCCCGGCTCGACACCCTCGCCGGTGGCGATCACCGTGCCGACCAGGTCGTAGCCGGGCACGAACGGGAACGCCGGCTGGTCGTAGTACCGCCCACGCCGCATCTGCTGCTCGGCGAACGAGACCCCTGTCGCCTCCATCCGGATCACGACCTGTCCGGGCCCCGCGGCGGGGACGGCACCGTGCCGGATCTCCAGCCCTTCCGGCTCCACCTTGCCCGGCAGGACGACCTCGATCAGTTCCTCGGCGTGACCGTTCATGGCGACCTCCACTGTGCTACCCATTCGGTTACGGTATTTATCGTTCGTTAGAAGTTATAACTCTAGGAGAGAGGTGTGTCAAGAACACCTACCGATTGGGTACCTGCGCCACGACATCTGAGTAGCCGTACTCATGATCGGCAGTCGGCGCCCCGGCAGGCTTGAGCCATCAGCCGATCAGGGAGAACCGCATCATGAACATCACCCCCCGCCTCCGCCTCCGTTCGTCCGGCAGCAGCGCCCACCGGGTGCGCCGGCCCATGGCGGGTCTGGCCGTGGCCTCCGCGACCGTCGCGATGCTGACCACCGGCTGCTCACTCGAAGACGCGACGTGCGGCGGTGGCGAGTATCCGGTCATGACCATCGGAAGCACCGGCAGCGCCTGTGTGTCCAACGGTGAGGAGCCGTCGAAGGGTTACGTCCGCTACCCCGAGGGCAAGGAGCCGAAGCACGTCGGCGACAAGTGGGACAAGTACTGGCAGACCCACACCATCGACAAGAACGGCGACATCATCAAGGTCTCCGGGTCCGAGTGACACCCGCCGGGCGTCCGTCCGAGACGCCGGGCCGGTGAGCGCAGTCCACGGCTCACCGAGATCCTGTCAGCAGGAGCGCACACCTCAGCCGCACCGGGAATTGTGGGGGCCGACCCCATAGGGGCACCTGCCGTACGCCTCTACCTTCCGGGAGACCGTGACAGCGGGACATCACCCGGGTCACCGGCTCATTCGAGGAGGCGCCATGAGATCGTCCTTCGCCCTGCGGTTACGCGGACTGGTCGCGGTGGCCGTGCTGGTGCCGGCGCTGTGGGGCGGGGCGACGACGCTCCCGGCCTCCGCGACCGAGGCAGCCCCCACCCCGGCACCCGCACCCACCGCCACCAGCACGAAGGAATCCGCCCCCCTGGCCCCCGTACCAGGAACCCTCGCCCCCCACCACATCACCGCCGCGTACACCGCCGGCATCTCCTCCGGCGGCTACATGGCCACCCAGCTCCACGTGGCGTACTCGGGGACGTTCAGCGGCTCCGGAGTCTTCGCCTCCGGTCCCTACAACTGTGCGCAGCGGGACCTCGGCAAGGCGCTCAACGCCTGTATGGAGACCTTCCAGGATCTCCAGCTCGACAGGCTGGAGCAGACCACCCGGGACTGGTCGGCCCAGGGGCTCATCGACCCCGTGGCACAGCTCTCCGGCGACCGGGTCTACGCGTTCAGCGGCGCCAACGACACGACGGTCAAGCGGCCCGTGGCCGACGCGCTCTCCACCTACTTCGGCCGCTTCGGGTCCGCGGTCCGCTACGACAGGACCAGCGCGGCCGGGCACGCCTGGGTCAGCCCGCTGGGGCCGAACTCCTGCACCCTCACGCAGAGTCCGTGGCTCAACAACTGCGGTGTGGACGCGCCGGGCGACCTGCTCGGGCATCTGCTCGGCTCCGTCACCGCGCCGAGCGTGACACCCGGCGGCTCCCTGATCCAGTTCGACCAGAACCCGTACACCCCCGGCGGCAGCGCCAAGGCGATCTCCATGGACGACAAGGGCTTCGTCTACACGCCGCCGAACTGCGCGAACGGCGCCGCCTGCGAGCTGGTCGTCGCGCTGCACGGCTGCAAGCAGGGCTACTCCTATCAGGGGTTCGGCACGCAGTTCGTCGACAAGGCCCATCTCAACGAGTACGCCGACACCAACAACCTGATCGTGCTGTACCCGCAGGCCGTCGCCACCGCCACGCTCGACAACCCCAACGGCTGCTGGAACTGGTGGGGTTACCTCGGTGACGCCGACCACGCCCGGCACGGCGGCAAGCAGATCGAGACGATCATGGCGATGGTCCGGGCGCTCGGCGGCGACGCGCCGACACCCCCGCGGAACCAGGTCGTCATCCCGAGCACGGACGCACAGGACGGCTATGTGAAGGCCGCCGCCGACGGTTCCGGGCCGGTCGTCGGTGCGCTGAAGAGCGTCTACGGTCTCGCGCTCGGCCGGGGCACCGACGGGAAGTTCAACCGGAGCGTCCTGTCCTTCGACACCTCACGCATCCCCGCCGACAAGACGATCACCCGTGCCTACGTGACCCTGAACCGGACCAGTGGGGCGGGCGACCCCTGGGCGAGCCCGGCGGGCAATCGGCTGCTGGTCGACGTACGGACGGGCTGCTTCGGCGGCTGCTCCGTCGAACCCTTGGACTGGGCCGCCCCCGCCACCGTGCCGGGCGCCGCCGACATCCCCTCGTTCACCTCGGGGAGCAGGAACTCCGGCGATCTGTCCTCGGCCGGGCTCGCCGCGATCGACCGGACCGGCACCACGCAACTCCGGTTGCGCTTCGGGGCGGATCAGACCTCGGCGGCGTATCTGTTCGTGAACAAGGACACTCCGGCGACCCTGACCGTCGAATACCGGTAGGAGCGAGTGCACGGAGCGCGAACGACGTGGCCCGGGGCCGGGCGGACCGGGCCCCGGGGCGCGAAGTCGAGGGCGAGGAAAGCGAAAGGACTGGATTCAAGAGAGGAATGAGAAGGAAGTCCCTTCATGGCCTCGCCGTGGCCAAAGGTAGCAGTCAGGCGGGGATCAGGTCGCGCAGATTTTCGAGCGTGACGACACGGGAGTCGGGGTGCAGGCCCTCGGGCCGTTCCATGCCCACATAGGTGACCGGCCCGTCCGGTACCGTCGCGCCGTCCCACAGGCTCGTGGCCGTCGCGCCGTCGGCCATCAGGTCGGTGAGGTACCGGACCGTGAGGGCGTCGCGCTCGACGAGGGGGCGCAGCAGCGTCGCGACCGACACCCGGTTGCCCTCGACCCGGTTGGCCGACGGGGTGCCCTTGAGGTACAGATGCAACCACCTGGCGATCCAGCGGCCGTCGCTCCCGCGCTGGAACGCCAGCGGCAGAGCCACCCGGCCGGGGCCGCGCAGCTCCGACTTCATCCGCACGGTACGCGCCTCGAACGGTCGCCCCTTCTGCTCGCCCTCGCGCAGCATGAACCCGAAGAACGACTCCTCGACCTCCTCGAAGCCTTCCCCCGCGAAGATGTTGACCTGCGGCACGATGAAGGTGCCGCGCACGGCGCCGAGACGCAGGTTGATGAACTCCGAAGCGCCGTCGGGTGCTTCGGTGATGTCGCCGGAGTGCTCGCCCTCGACGTCGCTGAGGGATGTGTACGACAGCCAGTTGACGGTCCGGTAGTCGGCGTCCAGCATCAGCGCCGACAGGTCGAAGTCGGTGTCACGGCCCGTCTGCTTCCAGTACACGAAGAAGCGCAGCAACTCGCCGTCGACCGGCGAGACGGAGCCGCGGGGCAGTACGCCGAGTCCGGACGCGGTCGCCCGGCCGCTGAGCGGAAGCGCGACGTCGAGGACGCCCGGGTCGATCAGCAGATGGCCCGGGGCCGGCAGCCGGCGGCGTATCTCGTCGTCGAGCACGGCGATCAGCCGGTCGCGGGCCCCCGGCGGGACGGGCGCACGGGTGTCGTCCATGACCCAGGCCCGGCCGAGGCGGTTGACGAAGACGCGTCGCTCGCCGCTCTCCCCGGCACGGTTGTGGAAATGGTCGCGGACCGACAGCACGACCCGGCCCGAGACGTCCGGCGCGATCTGCTGGGCGGCGGCCACGACGGCCTCGTACTCGGCTCGCGTTCCGGCCGTGCGGAGCAGCCGGTCCAGGGTCCGGAACAGCTTGCCCGGCGCGGACTTCAGCAGCTCCGTCGCTCCCGTGACATCGCCGAGGCCGAGCAGTTCCTCGGCCCTGCTGTCGAAGGACCGCGCCTCCTTCTCGCCCCGGGCGACGGCGAACACGTCGGCGGCATGCGGCCACCGGGGGTACTCGTGCGGATGCAGGCGCTCACCGAGCCGCTTCCACATCTCGCGGTGCGCGGCGACATCGGCGAGCTTGGCCGGAGCCGCCGCGACCACGCCGTCGAGCCCCGCGAGCAGGGCGCGGCGCACCCGGCGGGACGGCGCGCGGAAACGGGTCGGCTCCTGGAGCGTCACATCACCGTCCGACAGCGCGCAGGCCAGGCGGAGCACATCGGTGACCGTGTCGAGGAGGAGATCCGCGCCCGCGTGCAGACGGGCCTTGTTGATGACGGCGCGGCTCTCCCGGACCGGGATCGCGTCGGGCTGCGGGCCGTGGACGCCGTGCTCGGCGAGGATCCGCAGGTCGTGCAGGCCGTCGTCGCCCAGGGGTGTGGTGCTGTTGGCCAGGGCGAGGTAGAGGGCGGTGACCTCGTCGGCCGGCTCGCCGCCCAGGTGCAGGACGGTCAGCCGGTCGCCCGCCGCCGCGATCAGCTCGTCGTGCGAGGCGAGCATTTCGGCATACGTGTGGCGGTAGTTGCCGTAGGAAGGCAGCGTGAGCAGATCCAGGACCCCGCTCCGGAGCTGGGCGAGGATGCCGTCACGGGACTTGCTGTCGCTGAGCCCGTCGGTGACACACCGCATCCAGAAGTCGAACGTGTCGGGCACATGCGCCGGGAAGTCGATGAAGTACACGTTGTGCCGCACATGGTCGCCGACCATCTCGCGTACGGTGCCCAGCGTGCGGACGGCGGTGTCGACCACCTCGCCCTCGGGCAGGCGTGACAGGTGCTTCAGCAGGTCCGCGGAGAGCTTGAAGCCCACGGACAGCAGCGCGGCGTCGAACTGCCGCGCCACGACGTCGCCCTCACCGGAAGCCTCAAGCGCTACGGGAGCCCCGGGCATGGGGATGCGGTGGGTGTGCCGGACGACCAGCGATGCGAGACTTTCTGCCATTTCGGCATGTTCCCAGAGGCGGGCGAGGGGGCGCATTCGGGTTTCCGGCGCTTGTTCCCTGGCCCTCGTCCTCGTTCTCGGTCTACGTGCCTCGCCGCCCGCCCCACCCGCCGTTGCGGTCGGGTTCCTGGTCCCCGCCGTGCCGGGGGACCCGCAGAGTGACGGTCGTGCCCCGCCGCGGGGCCGACTCCAGCGTGAGGTCGGCGTCGAGGAGATGTGCCCGTTCCCGCATGGCCGCGATGCCCACGCCGCCGGAAGCGGTCGCCCGGGGCGGGGTGCGGACGGGTGCCGTGGCGGTCGCGGGGGACATGCCGTCGCCGTTGTCGGTGACCGTCGCCGACACGGTGTGGTCGTCGGCGTCGAGTGCGACGACGATCCGGGTGGGACGGGCGTGCTTCACCGCGTTGGTCACCGCTTCCTGCACGATGCGGTAGACGTGGGCCTCCGCATCGGGCGGCAGGTCGGCGCCGTGGTCGTCCCAGTGCTCCCCGACACGTACTTCGGCGTCGATACCGAAGTTCTCCGACGTGCTCCGGCACAGGGCTTCGATGGCGGGGCGCAGGCCGAGTTGGTCGAGGGCGGCCGGGCGCAGCTCCGCGATCAGATGCCGGAGCGAGGTGATCTGGTTGCCGATCAGGCGCCGGGCCTGGTTGATGGCCTCCTTCATGGTGTCGAGGCGGCTGCTGGAAGCGGCACCCGCGAGGACGATCTGCACCGCGCCCAGCTCCTGGAGGGTGTCGTCGTGCAACTCGCGCGCCCACCGCCGGCGCTCGCGCTCCTCGCCGTCACGGCGGGCCCGGCTCCACTCCCGGTCGAGCCCCCGGTGGCGCAGCGCCGCACGGTGTCCGAGCGCGGCGGCGCACGCGATCAGGGTGACGGGCACGAGGTGCAGGCCGTTGAGGAGTGGCGCCTCCGTGATACGGACGAGCAGGGCCACGGCGATCACGAGGGACAGGGCGCCGACGGTCGTCAGCCACGGCCGCCGTGCGTCGGCGGCTTCGGGGGTCAGGACGGCGGCGACCAGGAACAGGGCGCCCGCGGCGAGACACAGCGCCAACTCGGCGTGCAGGGACTGCACGGCGACCTCGAAGACGAGGGCGGTGAGCAGCAGGACCGAACCGGCCGCCTCCGCGATGCCGCCCGCCCGCGCGCGGGTGAGGGTGTGGACGCGGAGGCGCGATGCGGTGGTCATGCCAGGAGTCCGCGTTCGCGTGCGGCGGTCACCAGGTCCGCCTTGGTCTCGGCCCCGAGCTTGGCCCGGATTCTCGCGCGGTGCGTCTCGACCGTACGGACGGAGACGTGCACCTGCTCCGCGATCTCCTGATTGGTGTGGCCCCGGGCGAGCAGGGACAGCACCTCCACCTCGCGCGCCGTCAGCCGGTCGTCCGGCGCCCCGCCGGGCGGGCCGAGGTCGGCGACGGCCAGGCGGGCACCGAGCGAGGGCTGCACATACGTGCCCCCGGCGGCGACCTGGCGCACGGCACCGAGCAGCTCCTCGGCCGCCGCCTCCTTCAGCAGATAGCCGGAGGCGCCGTTGCGCAGCGCCTCACGGGCGAACGCCGGGTCCTCCTGCATGGTGAGTACCAGAATCCGGGTGCGGGGCGATGCGGCCAGAAGCTCCGGAATGGCACGGAGGCTGGACTGCCCCGACAGCATCAGATCCAGTACGAGCACACTCGGCCGGCACCGCCCCACCGCCAGCAACGTCTCACCGAGCGTCGCACTCTCCGCCACGATGTCGAACACCGGATCGGCGGAGAGCAGCAGCCGCATCCCGGCACGGACGACGAGGTGATCGTCCGCGAGGACGACGGTGGGGCGGGGCGGGGGTGTGCCGGTGGAGGACACCCCCGTGAACCTCTGGGCAGGCGCCCCGGCGGCTGCCCCGGTGTGTCCCCCACCGAGCCCGCGGTCGGCATTCATGGATCCACCGTAAGTCCCGGATCCCGGGCGTGAGAGGTGGGTGGCCGGGGGTGCGGGCCACCTGCGGGTGAGGGTGCGGGGAAACCGCATGTGGCCGTGCGGGTGGTCCGTATCCCGTGCGGGGTAGGGCGCGGGACCGGTTGCGGATCAGTGCCGATGCCCCGCCGCGCCCCGCGCGGGAGCCTCGAAGGGGTGCAGTTCCTCGCCCCTCACCCAGGACACAGCCCATGACCTCCACCACCCTCGCACCCGCGACGGACGCCTCCTCGCGGACCCTGTTCCGCGCTGCCCGGAAGCTCGCCGACGCGGCCGTGCCACGGCTGGCCGACGCCACCTCCGTAGACGTGGTCGACCTCCTGCTCCAGGGCGGCGCGCCGCCACCCGGGCCGGTCGACGCGACCACCGCGCTCCGGCGCGCCGCCTTCCTGAGCCGACGGGGGCCGGACGTACGGGGCGCCTACGCCGTCGGCGAGGTCAGCCCGGCCCCGCCCGCGACCCCGTACCACCACGCCCTGTCCGATCTGCGCCCCCGCCTGATCCGCGACCTGAACCACGACGCCGGATGGCTCGCCCGCGATCCCCGGCGGGCGCGGCGCATGCGCGCGGTGGGCGCGCACTCCGTTCTCGTCCTCCCGCTGATGGCCGGGGGCGTGGTGCTCGGGCTGTTCGTCCTGTACCGGCGGTCCGGATCGAGCCCCTTCGACGAGACCGACCTCCAGGAAGCCGCCCGTCTCGCGGACGACGCGGCGCGCTGCCTGGAGACCGTGCGCCGCCGAATCTGCCGGGTCCGCCGGGTCCGTGGAGTCGGCGGGGTCCGCCGTATCGAGGAGGACGCTCTCGTACGGCACCTGCGCCGCTCCATGCCCGACGAGTTCCCGGCGGTCAGCGCGCTCGAAGCCGCCCACGGGCGCCTTCCGGCCGGCGCCGCCGACGGGCAGTGGTACGACGTCCTGCCGCTGGCCGGCGCACGGGTCGCCCTGGTGGTGGGCACGGCCGACGGCGACGGGGCGCACGCCGCCGTCGCCATGAACCGGCTGAGAGCCGCGGTCACCACCCTCGCTGCGCTCGACCTGCCGCCAGACGAACTCCTCGCACACCTGGACGACGTGGTGACCCGCCTCTCCGGGCCGCGGTCGGGCGCGAGCTGCCTCTACGTGATCTACGACCCCGCCACCCAGCGCTGCGTCTCCGCGCGGGCAGGCGGTCCGACCCTGCTGGTCGCCCACCCCGACGGCGGCGTCAGCGTCCCCGGCCTCGCCGCGCATCCCCCCTTGGGCGCCGAGCCGAGCGAACCCGAGCCCATGGAGCCCGGCGATCCGAGCGGAACGGGTGAACTGGGTGAACTGGGCGAGCCGGGAGAAATGGGCGAGCCGTACGAGAACACCGAGTTCTCCGCACCCGCCGGAAGCCTCCTGATCCTGCGCTGCGGTGACCGGAGGACCCTCCTCCTGGCCCGCACCCGCGCCCTGCCCGCCGACGACGTGGCCACCCTGACCCTGCCGCCCGACCCCGCAGCCGTCTCCGACGCCCGAGCCTGGGCCGCCGGGCGACTGGCGGCCTGGGCACTCGACGATCTCGTGGACAGCACCACCCTGGTGGTGAGCGAACTCGTCACGAACGCGCTGCGCTACTCCACAGGACCCATCGGACTCCGTCTCGTACGGGACGCCCGGACGCTGATCTGCGAGGTTTCGGACAGCAGCGGTTCGGGCCCGCACCGGCGCAGGCCGCAGGCGACGGACGAAGGGGGCCGAGGTCTGTCGATCGTCACCCGGCTGACCCAGCACCAGGGCACGCGCTACACCTCATCCGGGAAGATCGTCTGGACAGAGCAGTCCCTGCCGACCTGAGCGCCGGAAGCCCCGGCGAACCGGCACAGATGCGGAGCCCGCCGATGCAACTGAACCTTGAAGGACGCACCGCCCTCGTCTCCGGATCCACCCAGGGCATCGGCGCCGCCATCGCCACCGGGCTCGCACGGGCGGGCGCCCGGGTCGGCGTCAACGGGCGGGACGCCTCCCGCGTCGAGGAGGCGGTGGCGCGGCTGGAGGTGGAGGCGCCGGGCGCGGAGTGGGTCCCCGTCGCGGCGGACCTCGGTACGGAGGAGGGCGCGGCCCGTGCGGTGGAGCTGCTGCCCGGCGTCGAGATCCTGATCAACAACCTCGGCATCTTCGGCGCCCGGCCGCCACTGGAGATCAGCGACGACGAATGGCGGCGCTACTTCGAGATCAACGTCCTGGCGGCGGTCCGCCTCACCCGCGCCTATCTGCCCGGGATGATGGAGCGCGGCTGGGGCCGCGTCCAGTACATCGCCAGCGACTCCGCCCTCGTGACTCCCGTCGAGATGATCCACTACGGCATGTCCAAGACGGCGCTCCTCGCGGTCGGCCGGGGCTTCGCGAAGGAGGCCGCCGGTACGGGTGTCACCGTGAACTCGGTGATCGCCGGCCCCACGCACACGGCCGGTGTCGAGGACTTCGTCCACCAACTGGTGGGCGACGCGATGCCGTGGGACGAGGCGCAGCGCGCGTTCATGCGGGAGTACCGGCCGCAGTCGCTGTTGCAGCGGCTGATCGAACCCGACGAGATCGCGAATCTCGTCGTCTACCTCAGCTCGGACCAGGCGTCCGCGACGACGGGAGGCGCCGTACGCGTCGACGGCGGCTACGTCGACTCGATCCTGCCTTGAGGAACCTTGACCCTGGTGCGGAAGACCAGGGCGAGGTCAGTCCCGGGGTGCCCGCTGGGCCTCGCGGAGGACCGTCCAGGCGTCCGCCACCGGGCCCAGGTGCCCGAGCTTGTCGGGGTTGTTCACCGTGTGGATCGTCCGGACCCGCCCGTCGGCCACGTCGAGCGCCCAGGTGCTGAGGACCCGGCCGTCCCGGTCGCGGAAGACCGCGCCCGGCCGGCCGTTCACCTGCACGGGCTCCATCACACCGCCACCCCTGGCGACCAGCGGCGCGAACACCGCGAGCACCCGGGCCACGTTCTCGGCACCGAGGACGACGGGCTGGACGTTCGGCGCCTTGCCGCCGCTGTCGCCGACCATGTGGATGTCGGCGGCCAGCAGCTCGGCGAGCCCGTCGACGTTCCCTTCCCGGAAGGCGTCGAAGAACCGCTCGGCGAGCCTGTCGCGCTCCTTCCGGCCCGCCTCGAACCGGGGCCGCCCCGCGTCCATGTGCCGGCGCGCCCGCACCGCGAGCTGGTGGCACGCCGCCTCCGACCGCCCCACGGCCGACGCGATCTCCGGGAAGCCGAAGGCGAACACGTCCCGCAGCACGAAGACCGCGCGCTCCAGCGGCGTGAGCCGTTCCAGCAGGAGCAGGGCCGCCGTCGACAGCGAGTCCACCAGCTCGGCCGACCGCGCCGGGTCCTCGTACGGATCGGTCAGCAGCGGTTCGGGGAGCCACGGCCCGGCGTACTCCTCCCGCCGGACGCGGGCCGACCGCAGTACGTCGATCGCGATCCGGGTGACCACGGTCGACAGGAACGCCTTGGCCGACCCGGGCCGGGCGGACGTGGTCCGGTAGCGCAGCCAGGTCTCCTGGACCGCGTCCTCGGCCTCGCTCACACTGCCGAGGATCCGGTACGCGATCGAGAACAGCAGTGGTCGCAGCTCCTCGAACTCTTCGGTCTTCGTCACGCCCGCTCCTCGTGGGTCCCCGCCGTAGATCACTGTCAGTGAAACGTCATCAGCACCTCGTCACCGAGGCACCCCGTCACCAAGGCACCGGTCCCTCCGCACTGAAGAATCCGGCCGTCTGCCCGTCCCCGCCCAGTGTGGCCAGGCGCACCGCGATGGCGGCGCCCTGCGCGACCGTGAGGAACCCCGTGTGATTGTTGCTGTCCGTGTCCACGAAGCCGGGGGCGACCGCGTTGACGAGGATGCCGTCCTTCCGCAGCTCGTTGGCGTACTGCACGGTCAGCGCGGACAGCGCGGTCTTGGACGGCGTGTACGCGGCCGACGGCAGCAGCGCCGTGAAGGGGCCGTCCGGATCGCTGGTGAGCGTCAGCGACGCGGCGTGGCTGCTGACGTTCACGACGCGGGGCGCCGGTGACCGCCGCAGCAGCGGCAGCATCGCGTTGGTCACCGCGATCACCCCGAAGACGTTGGTCTCGAACACCGCCCGGACCATGTCCAGGTCGACGGTGCTGGGGACCTGGTCGTGGGCGTCCTCGGGCGAGACCTGCCCGGAGCCGGTGATGCCGGCGTTGTTGACCAGTACGTCGAGACGGCCGAAGCGGTCCTCGATCTGCCGCGCGGTCTCGCGGACCGTGGCCCGGTCAGTGACGTCCAGGGTGACCGCGTGTGCGTCGCCGCCGGCCGCGCGCACCGCCGCGGCGGCCTCCTCGCCCCGCCGAGGGTCCCTCGCGCCGATCACGACCGTCATGCCCAGCGCGGCGAGCTGTTCGGCGATCCCCCTGCCGATGCCCTTGTTCGCCCCGGTGACCAGCGCGACCTTCCGCCGTGCGGTCTGCTCGCTCATTAGCGGCTCCTTGCCGTGAGGTGGGTTCCCCTCGGAACCCGTCGTCACCACCTGAGACGAGACAGCCCGGCCGACTCTGACATGCGGACGGAAATCAGCGACGTCCGGCCACCTCTCGCTGACGCCCGGGGTGAGGGTGAGACTGGTAGGAGGACCCGTACACCCGGTGTTTCTTCGCCACGGAGGACGATCATGAGCGCTCCGACCACACCCCGCCCCGCCGACGCTTCCGGCACCTTCGCCATCGGCGGTGACCTCGTCGTCAACCGGCTCGGTTACGGCAGCATGCAGCTCACCGGCCCCGGCGTCTGGGGCAGCCCGAAGGACCCCGCCGAGGCCGTGCGTGTACTGCGCCGGGCCGTGGACCTCGGGGTCAACCTCATCGACACCGCCGACTCCTACGGCCCGTTCACCGCCGAACTGCTGATCAAGGAGGCGCTGCATCCGTACCCGTCCGATCTGACCATCGCGACCAAGGCCGGGCTGGCCCGTACGGGCCCGGGGGAGTGGCACCCCATCGGCCGCCCCGAATACCTCCGCCAGCAGGCCGAACTGAGCCTCCGTCACCTCGGCGTCGACCGCATCGACCTCTTCCAGCTGCACCGCATCGACCCCGCGGTGCCCCTCGCCGACCAGCTCGGCGAGTTGGTCAGCCTCCGGCAGGAGGGCAAGATCCGCCATATCGGACTCTCCGAGGTGAGCGTCGCCGACCTGGGGCGGGCGCGGGACCTCGCGGAGATCGTCTCCGTCCAGAACCTGTACAACCTCGCCGACCGCAGCGCCGAGGACGTGCTGGAGTACGCGGAGTCGCACGCGATCGGCTTCATCCCCTGGTTCCCGGTGGCGACCGGTGAACTGGCTCGTCCCGGAGGGCCGTTGGACAAGGCGGCGGCGGACCACGGCGTGACCCCGTCCCAACTCGCTCTCGCCTGGCTGCTGCACCGCTCCCCGGTGATGCTGCCGATCCCCGGCACGTCCAGCGTCGCCCACGTCGAGGAGAACACCGCAGCCGCGCTCGTCACGCTGTCCGACGAGGAGTTCGCCGCCCTGACGGCGGCCGTGGCCTCCCCGGACGCCGGGTGACCCGAACGCGGCACGGCCCTGTCGTCGGATGATTCGGATGTTCTGGACGGAAGAGAGGGTCCGGGGGAAGATCGGGAAAGTCCGTCCGCGGGATCCAGGGGAGACACGCATGAAATACGTGAGGCTCGGCGGCACCGGTCTGGAGATCTCCGCGCTGACCGTGGGCTGTATGAGCTTCGGCGATCCGGACCGGGGCGCCCATACGTGGACCCTGGGCGAGGAGGCGAGCCGGGCGATCGTCAAGCAGGCCCTGGAGGCCGGCATCACCACCTTCGACACGGCCAATGTGTACTCGGACGGGTCGAGCGAGGAGATCGTCGGGCGGGCGCTGAAGGACTTCGCGTCGCGCGACGAGGTCGTCATCGCCACCAAGGTCAACAACCGGATGCGTCCGGGTCCGAATGGCGCCGGGCTGTCGCGCAAGGCGATCCTGAGCGAGATCGACCACAGCCTGACCCGGCTGGGCACGGACTACGTGGACCTCTACCAGATCCACCGCTGGGACCACGACACCCCCATCGAGGAGACCCTTGAGGCGCTGCACGACGTGGTGAAGGCGGGCAAGTCCCGCTACATCGGCGCCTCGTCCATGGCCGCCTGGCAGTTCGCGAAGGCGCAGTACACGGCGGATCTGCACGGCTGGACACGGTTCGTGTCGATGCAGAACCACTACAACCTCCTGTACCGCGAGGAGGAGCGCGAGATGCTGCCGTTCTGCGCGGACCAGGGGGTCGGGGTCATCCCGTGGAGCCCGCTCGCGCGCGGGCGGCTGACCCGTCCGTGGGACGCCCGTACGGAGCGCTCCGGGACGGACGAGTACGGCAAGACCCTGTACCACCCCGAGGACCGGCTCATCGTGGAGCGGGTCGCCGACGTGGCCGCCGAGCGCGGTGTGTCGGCGGCGCAGGTCGCCCTCGCCTGGCTGTCGGGTCGGCCGGCCGTGGACTCGCCGATCGTCGGCGCGACCCGCCCCGAACACCTCGCGGACGCCGTCGCCTCGCTCGACCTCACCCTCGACGAGGACGAGGTCGCCCGCCTGGAGGAGCCGTACCGACCGCACGAGATCTCCGGCATCCGGACCCGCTGAGCCGGATGAGGGTCGTCCGCGAGGTCGCCCTCGCGGTCGAGGACGCGTACCCGACCGAGCGGACGTATCTGTACTCCCTCGGCAGCAAGCGGGGAAACTCCCATCTGCACTGGCACATCGCCGCGCTGCCGCCCGGAGTCCCCTACGAACAGCAGCAGTTCCACGCGCTGATGGCCGAGAACGGGGTTCTCGCACCCTCGGCCGCCGAGGCCGCCGCGGCGGCGGTGCGACTGCGGGGTGCGGTCGCGTCGCGCGCCGGGCGGGCCCGAACCGGAACTTCCGAAGGGCTCTAGGCGTTCGGGTCGAACGGGATGCCGGACGGCTTGGCCTTGGCGAGATGGCCGTTGAACTGGCCGTCCTTGATGCCGAGGAGAGCGCTGCCGAAGTTCGCCTGGCTCAACTTGTCCCGCAGACCCGGGGGATACCCCTCCCAGCCGACGAGCGTGGGGAACTGCCACGTCCCCTTGTGGTTCTCCGGCGGGTCGTCGTTGGAGTTCGCGGCCCGGAAGCAGTGGGTGCTGATCCCGTCCTTGTGGTACACGATCTTCGGGTGGGTCCCGTCGAACCGGATCTGCGACTTGTTGTGGACCGTGAAGCTGCCGTGGTTGGACGTGGAGACGTACTCGACCTGGTTGTTCTGCACCCAGACCACGACGTGCTCCCAGTCGTGCCGGTGCCCCGCGCTGCCCGGACCGAGGGAGACCTGGTCCTTCTCGAAGTAGAGGGCGTACATGATCGCGCACCAGCCGTTGTTGCACTTCTCGCGCGAGTAGCCGTTGGTGTTGTTCAGGTCGGACAGGTCGCGGCACTGGCCGTTGACGTCACCGCCCATGCCCAGGCCCGGCGCGATGGTCCCGTCGGGGCCGATGGCCGGGCTCGAATAGCAGCCGTCCTTGTCGTAGTCGTACGCGGGCTGGAAGGTCTGCTCCAGTCCGTTGGCGTTGCCGGGCAGCGCCTGGGGCGGGGCGGCGAAGGCGGTCGACGGGAAGGCGAGAACCAGGGCGGCGGTGACCGCGCCGGTCAGCGACACCTTCCGCAACCGCCGTGACCTCAGGAACCTCGATGACGGCTTTCCGTGCACGGTGTCCTCCTCGACGGCCCGGCGCGCGGGCCCGAACAGCGGTGGGGGGTATACGGAGTTCAGGAGTGCGGAGCCCGGCAATGCGGAGCCCAAGAAGCGGAGTTCAGCATCCCGGTTTTCCATGCGCACGCCAAGAGGGGCCGGGCGTCACCTTTGTGAAGCCCGGCCCAATACTTGGTTCCCCGGCCGTCCGGAGCACGCTCAGACGTTGCGCCGGTACTCTCCCCCGACCTCGAAGAACGCCTCGGTGATCTGCTGCAACGAGCACACCCGGGCCGCGTCCATCAGTACGGCGAAGACGTTCTCGCCGCGCACCGCCGCCTCCTTCAGCGCCACGAGCGCCGACTCGGCCGCCTCCCGGTGCCGCTGCTGGAAGTCGTGCACCCGGGTGAGCTGCGAGCGCTTCTCGTCCTCGGTGGCGCGGGCGAGTTCGACGGTCGCCGGAGCGGCGGTGTCGGCGTGCGGGTTACGGAAGGTGTTGACGCCGATGATCGGCAGCGTCCCGTCGTGCTTGCGCTGCTCGTACAGCATCGACTCGTCCTGGATGCGCCCGCGCTGATAGCCGGTCTCCATCGCGCCGAGCACACCGCCGCGTTCGCTGATCCGGTCGAACTCCTTGAGGACGGCCTCCTCGACCAGATCCGTGAGTTCGTCGATGACGAACGCGCCCTGGAGCGGGTTCTCGTTCATCGCGAGGCCCCACTCCCGGTTGATGATCAGCTGGATGGCCAGCGCCCTGCGCACCGAGTCCTCGGAAGGCGTGGTCACGGCCTCGTCGTACGCGTTCGTGTGGAGGCTGTTGCAGTTGTCGTAGAGGGCGATGAGGGCCTGGAGCGTGGTGCGGATGTCGTTGAAGTCCATCTCCTGCGCGTGCAGGGAACGGCCCGAGGTCTGCACGTGGTACTTGAGCTTCTGGCTGCGCTCGTCCGCGCCGTACCGGTCCCGCATGGCGACCGCCCAGATCCGCCGCGCGACCCGCCCCAGGACCGAGTACTCGGGGTCCATGCCGTTGGAGAAGAAGAACGACAGGTTCGGAGCGAAGGCGTCCACCGTCATACCGCGCGCGAGATAGGTCTCGACGTAGGTGAAGCCGTTGGAGAGGGTGAACGCGAGCTGGCTGATGGGGTTCGCCCCGGCCTCGGCGATGTGGTAGCCCGATATGGACACGGAGTAGAAGTTACGGACGCCCTGGGCGATGAACCACTCCTGGATGTCCGCCATCATCCGCAGGCTGAACTCGGTCGAGAACAGGCAGGTGTTCTGGCCCTGGTCCTCCTTGAGGATGTCCGCCTGCACCGTTCCCCGAACCGTCCGCAGCACCAACTCCCGTACCCCTGCCGCCTCTTCGGGTTCGGGCGCCCGGCCGTGCTCGGCGGTGAACGCGTCGAGCCTCTGGTCGATGGCGGTGTTGAGGAAGAACGCGAGGATCGTCGGCGCCGGACCGTTGATCGTCATCGACACGGAGGTGGTGGGGGCCACCAGGTCGAAGCCCGCGTAGAGGTCCTTCATGTCCTCAAGCGTCGCGACGGACACCCCGCTGGTGCCGACCTTGCCGTAGATGTCGGGTCGCGGATCGGGGTCGCGGCCGTACAGCGTGACCGAGTCGAACGCGGTGGACAGGCGCGTCGCCTCACCGTCCCTGGACAGATAGTGGAACCGCTGATTGGTGCGCCGGGGATCGCCCTCGCCCGCGAACATCCGGGCCGGGTCCTCGCCCTCGCGCTTGAACGGGAAGACACCCGCCGTGAACGGGAAACGGCCCGGCAGGTTCTCGGCGCGCAGGAACCGCAGCAGCTCCCCGTGATCGGTGAACCGGGGCAGCGCCACGCGGGGGATCCGGGTGCCGGACAGCGACTCGCGGCGCAGCGCCGTCCGCAGCTCCCGCTCCCGTACGGTGACCACCAACTCGTCGCCGGAGTAAGCCCGTACGGTCTCCGGCCACTCGTCGAGAAGGCGCCGCGCCTGCGGTGGGAGGTCGTCGCGCGCGCCCGCGAGCAACCCGTCGAGCACGGTCGTGGTGGCTCCGGCCGCCGTCACCTCCTCGTGGACCGCGGCCAGCCGCTGCGCCCGTCGCGCCTGCTCGCTCTGCACCGCCGTGTCGGCGTGATAGCCGCGGACCGTCTCCGCGATCTCGGCGAGATAGCGGCCCCGCTGCGGCGGAACGATCTGCGCGGCGCCACTGGAGTGCCGCGTCGTGACGGGTACCAGTGCCCCCGGCTGCACGGGCATTCCGCGCTCGGTGAGCAGACCGCGCAGATGCTGGTAGAGCGCGGTCACCCCGTCGTCGTTGAACGTGGCGGCGCTCGTCCCGAAGACCGGCATGTCCTGCGGCGACGACCCGAACGCCTCCCGGTTGCGGACGAGTTGGCGCCCCACGTCGCGCAACGCGTCCTGGGCGCCGCGCCGCTCGAACTTGTTGATGGCGACGACATCGGCGAAGTCGAGCATGTCGATCTTCTCCAGCTGGGTGGCCGCGCCGAACTCCGGCGTCATCACATACAGCGACACATCCGCGAACGGCACGATCGCCGCGTCGCCCTGGCCGATCCCGGGCGTCTCGATGACCACCAGGTCGTACCCCGCGGCCTTGCACGCCGTGATCGCGTCCGCCAGTCCGTCCGGGAGTTCGCTGCTGCCGCGCGTGGCCAGCGACCGGAAGAACACCCGGTCCCCGTCCAGGGAGTTCATCCGGATCCGGTCGCCGAGCAGCGCGCCACCGCCGCGCCGCCGCGTCGGGTCCACCGCGAGGACCGCGACGCGCAGCTTGTCGCCCTGGTCGGTGCGCAGCCGGCGGACCAGCTCGTCGGTGAGCGAGGACTTGCCCGAACCGCCCGTCCCGGTGATCCCGAGTACCGGCACCCGGCGCTGCGCCGCCGCATCCCTCAGGACCCGCAGCTCGGCGTCCGGAACGCTGCCCTGCTCCAGGCCGGTCACCAGCCGCGCCAGACCCGCGCGCTCCCCGGCCAGTACCTGGGTGACATCGGCGGGACCGGACTCCCACAGGCTGATGTCACAGTCCTTGATCAGCGTGTTGATCATGCCGGCCAGACCGAGGTGCTGCCCGTCCTCGGGCGAGAAGATGTGGACGCCGGCCCGGGACAGCCGTGCTATCTCCTCCGGCACGATGACCCCGCCGCCCCCGCCGAACACCTTGACGTGCCCGGCGCCCCGCTCCCGCAGCAGCTCGACCAGATACTCGAAGTACTCGACGTGCCCGCCCTGGTACGAGCTGACCGCCACGCCCTGGACGTCCTCCTCCAGCGCGGCGTCGACCACCTCGCTCACGGACCGGTTGTGCCCGAGGTGGATCACCTCCGCGCCCTGGGACTGGAGGATGCGCCGCATGATGTTGATCGAGGCGTCGTGACCGTCGAAGAGGCTGGACGCGGTGACGAATCGGACGGGGTGGTCCGGCCGGTGGAGCTGCGAGGCGGCGGTCCCGACGGGCACGGTGCCCTCCAAGATTTAGTAGGACGTCCTAGTAATGGGACGGGTTCAGAGTACGGGAGAGTACGGAGGATGTGGCGCCGGGGGCGGGCTCGGGGAGAGCTGCCCGCCTCCGGCGCGGTGCTGCGGGAGGTCGCGTCGGGGTCGGTCGGGTGGCGACAGGTGGGTGGGCGGCAGGCGCGTTATGGCAGGTTGCGGGCCATGACGATGCGCTGGACCTGGTTGGTGCCTTCGTAGATCTGGGTGATCTTGGCGTCGCGCATCATGCGTTCGACGGGATAGTCGCGGGTGTAGCCGTAGCCGCCGAGGAGTTGGACGGCGTCGGTGGTGATGTCCATCGCGGCGTCGGACGCGTAGCACTTGGCGGCGGCGCCGAAGAAGGTGAGGTCGGAGTCGAGGCGCTGGGACTTGGCGGCAGCCGCGTAGGTGAGCTGGCGGGCGGCCTCCAGCTTCATGGCCATGTCGGCGAGCATGAACTGGACGCCCTGGAAGTCGGCGATCGGGCGGCCGAACTGCTTGCGCTCCTGGACATAGCCGCGGGCGTAGTCCAGGGCGCCCTGGGCGATACCGAGGGCCTGGGCGGCGATGGTGATACGGGTGTGGTCGAGGGTCTTCATCGCGGTGGCGAAGCCGGTGCCCTCGGCGCCGATCATGCGGTCGGCGGGGATCCGGACCTGGTCGAGATAGACCTCGCGGGTCGGTGAGCCCTTGATGCCGAGTTTCTTCTCCGGCGCCCCGAACGACACCCCCGCATCGTCCTTGTCCACGACGAACGCGGAGATCCCCTTCGACCGCTTCTCCGGGTCGGTGACGGCCATCACCGTGTAGTACTGCGACACCCCGGCGTTGGTGATCCACCGCTTGACGCCGTCGAGGACGTAGTGGTCGCCGTCGCGGACCGCCTTCGTCTTCATGCCCGCCGCGTCCGACCCGGCGTCCGGCTCGGAGAGGCAGTACGAGAACATCGCCTCGCCCTTGGCCAGCGGAGTGAGGAACTTCTTCTTCAGCTCCGGCGAACCCGACAGGATCACCGGCAGCGAGCCGAGCTTGTTGACCGCCGGGATCAGCGACGACGACGCGCACACCCGCGCGACCTCCTCGATCACGATCACCGTGGCCAGCGCGTCGGCCCCGGCGCCGCCGAACTCCTCCGGCACATGGACCGCGTGCAGATCGGCCGCGACCAGCGCGTCCAGTGCCTCCTGCGGGAACCGCGCCTCCTCGTCCACGGCGGCGGCGAACGGCGCGATCTTCGCCTCGGCCAGCGCACGCACCGAGTCCCGGAGCATGTCGTGCTCCTCCGCCGGGCGGTACAGATCGAAGTCATGAGACATGGGGCAGCCTTTGTCGAGAGGGTGACACGACGATCGTATGACACTTAGTGTCGGAAGAGTAGGGTACTGAGTGCCCCCATAAGGTTTCATCAGGGAGTGGCCCAGACCAGTGTGAGGTTCCGACGCATGAGCGGTGATCCGACGCATGAGCGGTGAGACACGGCAACGGCCCCCGAACGGCGGCCGGACGAAGCCGGCGATGCGGGACGCGCTCGTCGCGGCGGCGCTGGAGCTGTTCGTGGAGCGCGGCTTCGAGCAGACGACGATCGACGACATCGTGGCCCTCGCCGGGGTGGGCCGCCGGTCCTTCTTCCGCTACTTCCCCTCGAAGGAGGCCGTGGTCTTCCCCGACCACGAACGCTGCCTCGCCGACATGAGCACCTTCCTCGCCGCGGGCGCACCCGACGACGACCCCGTGCACCGGGTGTGCGACGCGGCCCGCCTCGTCGCACGCATGTACGCCGACAACCCGGCGTTCTCCGTACGGCGTTACGGGCTGACCCGCCAGGTCCCCGGGCTGCGCACCCACGAACTCTCGGTCGTCCGGCGGTACGAGAGGGTCCTCGCCGACTTCCTGCGGGCCCGCTTCGCCGTCAGGCCGGACCGCACCCTGCGCGCCGACGTCGTCGCCGCGTCGGTCGTGGCCGCCCACAACCACGCCCTGCGCGCGTGGCTGCGCTCCGGAGGGAGCGGGGACGTACTCGTGGACGTGGACCAGGCGTTGGAGTACGTGCACCAGGCCTGGTGCGACCTGTGCGCGGCGCCCGGCGCGGGCGGTGGCGCGGACGGCGATCCGGCGGACGACGTCGTCGTGGTGTTCGCCAGGCGCGGGGTGCCGATGTGGCGGCTCGTCCAGGGCGTGGAGGCGGCGCTCGGCGAGACGTAGGGCCGCGCCTCTTCCCTGGTGTCGGCCTCCGGCCAGGCCCCGTCCCCGGAACCGAGTTCCGGGGGCGGGGGTACCGAGTGCCCTGGGTGTGCCGCTGAGCAGAGCCCTGCTCAGCCGTTCCCGCCCGGCGTCCTCCGGCGCCGCGCGAACCACCAGCCGCCCCCGGCCACGACGAGCGCCGCGACCACCCCGCCCGCGATCAGCAGGCCCGACGACGAACCGTCACCGGAGTCGTCGGCGGTGTTCTTCGCATCGGACGGTGACGCCGTGCCCTCCGGTGACGGAGTGGACGACGGCGGCGGGGTGGAGGGAGCCGTCGCGCTCGCGGTGGGGCTCGGGCCGAGTGGAGTGGCGCCGGGGGCCGCCGCCTTGAGCTTCAGGAGCGGGGCGGGCTGCTCCGGCTCCTTGCCGCCGCTGGGCAGCTCGATCCAGCGGGACACCTCGCCGTCGCTGTAGGTCTCCACGGCCTTGAACGCCAGCTCCTCGGCGTCCGGGAGCTGCCGCACGGTGACCTTGTGCACGGCGTCCGTGCCGACGGCGAGCTTCGGGCCCGCGACCGCGTACCCGTCGGCCGTGGCCTTGAACGTCCAGCCCTTGGGGGCGGAGTCGAGTGACACGTCGCCCGGTGCGATGCCCTCCGGCAGGACGACCCGTACCTCGGTGAAGCCCGCGGAGCCCGACTCGGCCTCGGAGGTGAAGCTGAGGGTGACGTTCTCCGCCAGGGCCTGCGGGGTGTCGGCGGTGACTTCCACATGCGCGTACGCCGTACCGGCCAGCGCGAGGGTCGCCACGAGCGCGACGGCGCCCGCGAGTCCGGTACGCCGTGTCGCGCGGGTCAGGTGGTGTCTGGGCACAGGGGTACTCCTAGCTGGTGGGGGAGGAACCGGGCGCGTCGAAGTCGCCGCCCGGGTAGGGGAGATGGAGGGCCGAGGGGGTGCCTCAGACGCGGGACGTGACCGCGCGACGGACACCCGTACCGTGCGGTGGGCCCCTGCGCACCACCGCGTGGGCCAAGGTCTCCCTCCCGGCCGGGGCGGGGAGAGCCGCGTACCCGAAGAGCGGTCCGCGCACCGGACTTCGCGTCCCCGTGCGGGAGGTCCGGAAGGCGAGGCGGGGCAGCACTCTGGCCAGTACGGCACCGGCCGCCCGCCCCGCCGCCCGCCTCGCCGTCCGCGCCGTGTCCAGCGCCGACGCCAGCGCGGTGTCCGCGCGGTGCAGCAGCCAGGCCACCGCGGCGGCGGCGAGCAGATGCGCCGCCGTCATGGCGAATCCGGCGTGATGCCATGGATGGCCGTCGCCGGGGACCAGGCCGGAGTGACCGCCGTGGGAGTGCGCGGTGCCGGAGTGCTCGCCCATGCCGACGTACGGTGAGGCCGCCGCGCGTGGATGCGACCCGCCCGCGACCGTCAGTACGCCGTGCACCGCGGCCTGGGCGGCGAGCGTGCACAGGACGACGACCGGCAGCGGACGCGGACGCCGGGCCACCGGCCAGAACACCGCGAACTGGGCCACGGCGAGGGCCAGTACGAGCGCCCACGGCACCGGGCCCTCGGCGACCGTGTGATGCCCGAAGGCCGCGAGCACGCTGCCGGCGACGGCGAACGCGCCCGTCCGCACCCACCTGCCCACGCGACTCACCGTCCCCTCCCGGACCACGCACCACGGACCCCGGGCACCGGACACCGAACCCCGCGCCCGCCCACGCCGCCACCCGACCGCCGGGCGTGATCGCTCATCATCCTCCGGCACCCGCCACCGGTCCCGGGAAATGCGGAATACCGACTGCCGAATGCCAACGGCCCATTAAGTACAACGTATTGACAAACCAGGGTGACGGTTCCTACGTTCGCAGGGCGTCCAGTCAGGCAGTACTACTCGCCGGGTCCCAACTCCGGCTGGTGCCTGCTGTCTTGGGCCTTCCCCTGCCGCCACGGGCGGCGAGCAGGACCGGAGCGACCCCCGAAGGCCCGGACATTGCTCCGTCGAATCGACAGACCCCTGTGCGTCTCGGCGCGCTCATGTCGGTTCGGCTCCCCCTGTCACTCATCCCGACATGAGGTGAAGAATGCACCGAAGCAGACTCCGGCGCGCCTTGATCTGGCGCTGGGGCGTCACGTCGGTCGCCGTCGGCTCGCTCACGGTTCTCCTGGCCGCCGAAGGTCATGCGCAGACCGGCGTCCGTACCGAGGCCGAGGTGGTGGCCGCCGCCGGTGCCATGACGCCTTTCACGACGGTCGAAGCCGAATCCGGGACGCTCGGCGGCGGTGCCCGCGTCCGCTCGATCAAGGCGGGAGATCCGCCACCGACCGTGGCCACCCTGGAGACCGAGGCATCGGGCTACTCGCTGGTCGAGCTGAAGAGCACCGGAGACTCGGTGACGCTGCCGAACAGTTCGGGAAGGAGCGCCAACACCCTGGTCGTGCGCGCCTCGATCCCCGACGCACCGAACGGCGGCGGCATCACGGCGTCACTGAACCTGTACGTGAACGGCACCTACCGCCAGGCGATCACGCTCAGTTCGCAGCAGGCGTGGAACTACCGTGGCGCGACGACGAATCCGGACGACCCCCATGCCGGCGGGGCCGCCTACCGCTTCTACAACGAGTTCCCCATCTGGGTCACCGGCGCTCCCATCCCCGCGGGCAGCACCATCACGCTCCGCAAGGACGCCGCCAACACAGCCGCCGTCTACGACATCGACTCCGTCGACCTGGAGAACGTCGGCGCCGCCCGGACCCAGCCGGCGGGCTCACTCTCCGTCATCGACTACGGCGCGGATCCGGCCTTCGGGCAGGACTCGACGGTCCCCATCCAGAACGCCGTGAACGCCGCCAGGCAGCAGGGCAAGTCGGTGTGGATCCCGCCGGGCAAGTATCTGACGAACAGCCTCGTGTCGAAGCCGCTGGACTTCACCGGTGTGACGGTGGAGGGCGCGGGCATGTGGCGTACGACGCTCTACCGCAAGGTCCCGCTCCCGGCCACCTCGTGGCGCTCGCAGACCCTGGTGGGATCGGGCACCACGCTGCGGGATCTGCAGATCGACTCCAACGCCGTCTGGCGCGACGTGGGCGGCCCCGGCGGCGCGGACTACGGCATCAACGCCAGCGGCGCCGGCGGGTGGCTCGTGGAGCGGATCTGGACACGGCACACCGACGCCAACTGGCTGTCGGGCAGCAATGGCGTCATCCGGGACAGCCGCACGGCGGACGGCTACGGCGACGGATTCAACATCAACAACAGCAACGTGAAGAATCCGGACAAGCTGGGCAACAACATCACGGTGCAGAACAACTTCGCCCGGGGCACGGGTGACGACTCCTACGCGACGTACTCCGACGCCGGTGCCGCCGGCACCAACGGACAGGTGACCGGCGCGAAGATCCTGAACAACACCGCCATCGCACCCTGGTGGGCCAACGGCCTGCGGGTCGCCGGCGGGCAGGGTGTCGAGGTCAGGAACAACCTGGTGAACAGCGTGTCGTCGAACAGCGCGCTGGACATCGGTGTGTTCGGTGACACCGGACACCCCCTGGAATCCGCCACGATCAGCGGAAACGTCCTGATCGGCGGTGGCGGCTGGAACAGCGTCCGGCACGGGGTGCGGATCAGCTCCCCGAACAGTGCCTCGCTGTTCCCGGACGCGTACACGAACGTCACCCTGACCGACAACGTCATGCGCGGAGCGCTCCGCGCGGGCCTCTACATCGACCGCACCCGCGTGAACGTGACGCTGCGGAACAACACGATCGACGGCCCCGCCCAGCAAGGAATCTGGGTCGCGTCAGGGGTCACAGGGCAGGGAACCTTCACGGGCAATGTGGTGAAGAACCTGTTCCCGGGCCAGGTCGCCACCCGCAACGACTCACCGGGCACCTTCCCGATCACCGGCTGACCTCGCACATCCTGGCGCCGGGTCCATCCCGGCCCCCTCACAAGGTTGAGCCCGCGCTCCCGATCGAAGGGGCGCGGGCTCGACCGCGGCTGTCCGCGCGGAGCCGCCGGACAGACGGCTCACAGCCCCCGCACAGGCGCCCGGCCCCCGCGTCGGCGGGGTGACGGGAAAGCCCTTTCCAGACTTCATCAAACGTATTGACAAACTAGGGGGGCCGTTCGTAAGTTCGCAACGCACCACGCCCCCGCACCGCCCCGAACAGCGGTAACTACCGCTCCGACCCGGCCTGCTGGGCGACTTCAACCGACCCCGAACGCCGCACCCAGCCGTGCGGCGCCGATGGGAGCGTGCAATTCCCTTGACCACCGACATCCGGCGGGCCCTCGTCGTCCGCGGCGGTTGGGACGGGCACCAGCCCGTGACCATCAGCGACGGATTCGTGCCGTTCCTCAAGGAGCGGGGATTCGCCGTCGAGACCTCCGGCGACCTCGCGGTGTACGAGGACGCGGAGCGTCTGGCCGCCACCGACCTGATCGTGCAGTGCTGGACGATGGGGACGATCACCCGGCAGCAGAGCGACAACCTCGCCGCAGCCGTCCGCGCGGGCACCGGCCTGGCCGGCTGGCACGGCGGCATCGTCGACTCGTTCCACGACCACGGCTACCACCTGCTGACCGGCGGAAAGTTCGTGATGCACCCGCCGGGCTTCCACGACCACACCGTGCACCCGCTGCCCGAGCACGCCGACCACCCCGTGATCGCGGGCCTCGGCGACTTCGCCGTGCACACCGAGCAGTACTGGGTCCTCACCGACCCGCACAGCGACGTACTGGCCACCACCACCTTCCCGCCCGACGACCTGCGCGACCGGCCCGCCGTGATGCCCGCCGTGTGGACCAGGACGTGGGGCGCGGGCCGGGTCTTCGTCTCGACCCTCGGGCACAAGCCCGACGACTTCGACGTGCCCGAGGTCCGCACACTGACCGAAAGGGGACTGCTGTGGGCGAGCCGCTGAAGCCCTTGAACATCGGCATCGTGGGCGCGGGAAAGATCAGCGGCGCCTACCTCGACACGCTGGAGCATCTGACGTCCGTCCGCCTGACCGCCGTCACCGACCTCGACGCCGGCCGCGCGAGGGCCGTCGCGGACCGGGTGCGGGCGCACGACGGGGGAGAGGTCGCCGTGGCGCCGTCCGTGGCCGCACTGGTCGCCAGGGACGACGTGGACGCCGTCCTCAACCTCACCATCCCGGCCGCACACGCGGACGTCGCCCTGACCGCGCTCGCCGCGGGCAAGCACGTGTACGGCGAGAAGCCCCTCGCGGCCGACCGCAAGGAGGCGGACGCCGTCCTCGCGGCGGCCCGCGCGGCGGGACTGCGGGTCGGCTGCGCCCCCGACACCGTCCTCGGCACCGGCACCCAGACCGCCCGCAAGGCGGTCGACGACGGCCTGATCGGCCGGCCCGTCGCGGCCACCGCCTTCATGACCAGCGCGGGCCACGAGAAATGGCACCCGGACCCGGAGTTCTACTACCGGCCCGGCGGCGGCCCCCTGCTCGACATGGGCCCCTACTACCTCTCGGCCCTGGTCCACCTCCTCGGCCCGGTCACCAAGGTCACCGGCGCCTCGTCCCGGCCGCGCACCGAGCGGACGATCGGCAGCGGCCCCCGCGCCGGACACACCTTCCCGGTCGAGATCGACACCCACATCACCGGCGTCCTGGAACACGCGGGCGGCGCCCTGTCCACGCTGATCATGAGCTTCGACGTACGGGCCGCCCGGCTGCCCCGCATCGAGGTGCACGGCACCGAAGCGTCCCTGTCCGTGCCCGACCCGAACGGCTTCGACGGCGCGGTCGAGATCCAGCGCGGCGACGGCTGGGAGACCCTGCCCGTGTCCGCCGGCTACCGCGCCGCCGGACGCGGCATCGGCCTCGCCGACCTGGCCGACGCCCTGCACACCGGACGCCCGCACCGTGCGTCGGCCGAACTCGCCGCCCATGTCCTGGACACCATGTTCACGCTCATGGACGCGGCGGACCAGGGCCGCACGCTCCCGGTGGCCGGCACCTGCGAGCGCCCCGCCCCGGTCACCGATCCGCCCCGGTGACGGACTCGCCCCACTGACGGACCGGCAGGCCCGATCCGCCCCCGCCGCCCCCTCGTACCAGCCGCACGCTCGTACCAACAGGAGACCCCTTTCATGCACGACGACCGGAACCTGGTCGAGGCCCGCCTGGAACGCGTTCTCAGGGAACGCGTCCGGCCGGCTGTCCACCCCGTCACCACTCCGCTGACCGTGGAGATCTGGTCCACCCCGGACGAACCCGTCCCCGTCGCCGAAGGGCTGGCGGCGCCGGTCCGCCCCATCGCCCCGGGCACCCCCTGGGGCACCCCGTGGGGCACCAGCTGGTTCAAGGTCACCGGCACCGTCCCCGCCGACTGGGCGGGCCGTACCGTCGAGGCCGTCCTCGACCTCGGTTTCACCCCGCGCACCCCGGGCTTCCAGTGCGAAGGCCTTGTCCACCTGCCCGACGGCACCCCGGTCAAGGGCATCCACCCACGCAACTCGTACGTCCGCGTCGGCTCGCCGGTGGCCGGCGGCGAACAGGTCCACTGGCGCATCGAGGCCGCGTCCAACCCCGACCTCGACGCGAGCGGTGTGCCGTTCCGGCCCACACAGATGGGCGACAAGGACACCGCGGGCGACGCACCCCAGTACGTCCTCGGCGAGATGCGGCTCGCCGTCTTCGACGAGACCGTGTGGAACCTGGTCATGGACCTGGAAGTGCTCGGCGAACTCATGGCGGAGCTGCCGCTGGAAGGGGCGCGCCGCTGGGAGATCCTGCGGGCGGTGAGCCGAGCCCTGGACGCCGTGGACCTCCAGGACGTGAACGGCACGGCGCAGGCAGCGCGGGACGCGCTCGCCGGTGTGCTCGCCGCACCCGCCTCGCCGTCGGCCCACCGCATCAGCGCCGTCGGGCACGCCCACATCGACTCCGCGTGGCTGTGGCCGCTGCGCGAGACCGTCCGCAAGGTCGCCCGTACCGCGTCCAACATGACGGCCCTCCTCGAAGACGAACCCGACTTCGTCTTCGCCATGTCGCAGGCCCAGCAGTTCGCCTGGATCAAGGAGCACCGGCCCGAGGTGTACGCGCGGGTCAAGAAGGCCGTCGCCGACGGCAGGTTCGTCCCCACCGGCGGGATGTGGGTCGAGTCCGACACCAACATGCCCGGGTCCGAGGCGATGGCCCGCCAGTTCGTCCACGGCAAGCGGTTCTTCCTCGAAGAGTTCGGCATCGAGAACGACGAGGCATGGCTGCCCGACACCTTCGGCTTCGCGGCGGGCCTGCCCCAGATCATCAGGGCGGCCGGGTCGACCCGGCTGCTGACCCAGAAGATCTCGTGGAGCCGCACCAACAAGTTCCCGCACCACACCTTCCAGTGGGAGGGCATCGACGGCACCCGCATCTTCACGCACTTCCCGCCCGTCGACTCGTACAACTGCGAGATGACAGGACGTCAGATCGCGCACGCGGCACGCAACTTCAAGGAGAAGGGCGCCGCGACGCGCTCCCTCGCACCGACCGGCTACGGCGACGGCGGAGGCGGCACCACCCGCGAGATGGTCGCCAAGGCGGCCCGGATGCGGAGCCTGGAGGGCGCCGCGACCGTCGCGTGGGAGGCTCCCGCGGACTTCTTCGCCAAGGCCGAGGCCGAATACCCCGACCCGCCCGTCTGGGTGGGCGAGCTGTACCTCGAACTGCACCGTGCGACCCTCACCAGCCAGGCGCAGACCAAACGCGGCAACCGGCGCGGCGAGTCCCTGCTGACGGAGGCCGAGCTGTGGGCGGCGACCGCTGCCGCGAGGACGGCATTCCCTTATCCGTACGAGGAGTTGGACCGGATCTGGAAGACGGTGCTGCTGCACCAGTTCCACGACATCCTGCCCGGCTCGTCCATCGCCTGGGTGCACCGGGAGGCGCGCGAGACGTATGCGCGCGTCGCCGAGGAGCTGGAGGGCATCATCGCGGGCGCGCAGCGTGCGCTGGCCGGTGACGCGTCGGGCGGCAGCGAGCTGGTGTTCAACTCGGCCCCGCACACCCGGGGCGGCGTCCCGGCCGGAGGCGCCGCGCTCCGCTCCGCACAGGGCGAGACGGTGCTTCCCGTGCCGCGCGACGACGGTGGCTACGTCCTGGACAACGGCCTGCTCCGGATCGAGATCGACGCTCGCGGTCTGGTGGTCTCCGCCTACGACCACCTCGCGCACCGGGAGGCGATCGCGCCGGGCCGGGCGGCCAACCTCCTCCAGCTCCACCCCGACTTCCCCAACCAGTGGGACGCGTGGGACGTCGACGCCTTCTACCGCAACACCGGCAACGATGTCACCGAGGTCGCCGCGCTGGAGATCGACGGCACCTCGGTACGCGTCGAGCGGGTTTTTGGGGACTCCCGGGTCGTGCAGCTCCTGTCGGTTCCGCTCGACGCCAAGCGGCTCGACATCGACACCGAGGTGGACTGGCACGAGACGGAACGCTTCCTGAAACTGGCGTTCCCGCTGGATGTGAAGGCCGACCGGTACGCGTCCGAGACCCAGTTCGGCCATGTCCACCGTCCCACCCATCAGAACACCAGCTGGGAGTGGGCCAAGTTCGAGGCGTGCAACCACCGCTTCGTGCACGTGGACGAGCCCGGCTGGGGCGTCGCCGTCGTCAATGACGCGACCTACGGCCACGACGTGACCCGCTCGGTACGCACCGGCGCCGACGCGGGAGTGACGACCACGGTACGGGCGTCACTGCTGCGCGCGCCCCGCTACCCGGACCCGGAGACCGACCAGGGTGTGCACCGGTTCCATCACGCGCTGGTGCCGGGCGCGACGATCGGCGACGCGGTCCGCGAGGGCTACCGGGCCAACCTCTCCGAGCGCCGGGTCACCGGGACCGCCACCGAGGTCCCGCCGCTGGTCACCGTGGACGACGACGCCGTGGTGGTGAGCGCGGTGAAGGCCGCAGACGACCGCAGCGGCGACCTGGTCGTCCGGCTCTACGAGGCGCACGGCGGCCGGGCCCGCGCCACGGTCCGTGTCGACGGCTTCGCCGCCGACCGTGCCGTCCTGACCGATCTCCTGGAGCGCCCGCTCCCGGACACCGAGCCGCCGGCGCGGGCCGACGGCGGTGTCGTACTCACCCTGCGGCCGTTCCAGCTCGTGACCCTGCGCCTGCCCCGCGCCTGACGACGGCGCCGCACCGGGACGGCGGCACTCCCGCACCGCCTCCGGGCACCGCCTCCCCGTACCGCCGTCCCGGTGCGCCGACCGATCAGCACGTACCGAAAGAGGACTCATGGCATGACAGCCCGAACCGTACGACCCGCACCACCGAGGGCGGTCTGTGTCATGAACCCCGTTGTCGCCGACCTCGTACTCCCCGAGGAGCTGCGTGAACGGCTCTCCGCGCTCGTCACGCTCGCCCCCGACCCGGTACTCGCTCCCGAGGCGGAAGGTCCCGGCGCGGAAGGTTCCGACGGGGACGCGTTCCCGGCCGCGCTCGCCGACGCGGAGATCCTGGTCAGCGGCTGGGGCTGCCCCCGCCTCACGGCCGACGTCCTGGCCCGAGCCCCCCGTCTGCGTGCTGTCGTGCACGCCGCCGGATCGGTCAAGTCGCTGGTCAGCGAGGCGGTGTGGGAGCGCGGCATCGTCGTGTCGTCGGCGGCCGACGCCAACGCGGGCCCGGTCGTCTCGCACACCGTCGCCCTCGTCACGCTCGCCGCACGGCGCACGCTGACCCTGGCGGCGGGTTATGCGGCGGGCTACGCGGAGGGATGGCCGGCCTTCGAGAGCCGGGCCGGCGCCGACGGCGTCACGGTCGGCATCGTCGGCGCCTCACGCATCGGGCGGCGCGTCATCGCCGAACTGGCCCGCTCCGACGCGGGGTACCGGGTGCTCCTCAGCGACCCCCATGTGACCGACGAGGAGGCGCGGCGGCTCGGCGCACGGCGGGTCCCGCTCGCCGAGCTGTGCCGCGAGTCGCGTGTGGTGAGTGTCCACGCACCGCTCCTGCCGGAGACGACCGGGCTGCTCGACGCCGGGATGCTCGACCTCATCCCCGACGGCGGCGCGGTGATCAACACCGCCCGGGGCGCGATCGTCGACACCGACGCGCTGATCCGCGCGTGCTCCTCCGGCCGCCTTGAGGCGTACCTCGATGTGACGGACCCCGAACCCCTGCCACCCGGCCACCCCCTGCTCGCGCTGCCCAACGTGCTGGTCACCCCGCACATGGCCGGCGCACAGGGCAGTGAGGTACGACGCCTCGGGCAGTACGCCGTCGCCGAGGTCAGACGGTGGGTGGCGGGCGAGCCGCTGCTCGGCGAAGTCACCCCCGAAGCACTCCCGCGCCTGGCCTGACGGCCGCGCGCGCGGAGACCCGCACGGACACGGACACCTGATCACCCAAGGAGGGCAGCTCGTCGCTCTGACTCACCCGACACCTTGTCAACCCGGGGCGGCCGACGAAGACCGTCTCCGGTGAAAGGGCCGCACATCATGACAACGCTTCAACAACCCGCCGCAGACCCGGCCGAGGACGCCGGGCGGGCGGACAGAGGCCGACTGGGGCGCCTGCGCCCACGGCGCCGCCGCGACGCCGCACTGTTCTGGTTCCTGATACCGGGCATCGTCGTCCTGCTGCTGTTCCACTACATCCCGCTCCTCGGCAACGTCATCGCCTTCCAGGACTACCAGCCCTACATCGGCATCCTGCACAGCCCCTGGAGCGGGTTCAGCAACTTCGACGTCATCTTCAACGGCGACCAGCAGTTCGTACGGGCTCTCGTCAACACGCTCCAACTGACCCTGATCCAGGTCGTGTTCGTGTTCCCCGCGCCCATCCTGCTCGCCCTCGCGCTGAACAGCCTGGTCAGCGAGCGGATCAAGAAGTGGGTGCAGAACGTCCTGTATCTGCCGCACTTCCTGTCGTGGGTGGTCGTCGTCTCCCTCTTCCAGCAGATGCTGGGCAACGACGGCATGCTCAACCTGTTCCTCCAGGCCCACGACATGGGCAGCTGGAACATCATCGGCGACCCCGACACCTTCAAGGCGCTGCTCACCTCCCAGGTCATCTGGAAGGACACCGGCTGGGGCACGATCCTGTTCCTGGCCGCCCTGTCCCGCGTCGACAACGACCTCTACGAGGCAGCCGCCATGGACGGCGCCAGCCGCTGGCGCCAGACCTGGCACGTCACCCTGCCCGCGCTGCGCGGCCTGGTGGTCCTGCTGCTCATCCTCCGCCTCGGCGACGCCCTGTCCGTCGGCTTCGAGCAGATCCTCCTCCAGCAGCAGGGCGTCGGCCTGGACAACAGTGAAGTGATGGACACGTACGTCTTCAACCACGGACTCGTGGGCGGGGACTGGGGCGTCAGCGCCGCCGTCGGACTCGTCAAGGGAGTCGTCGGAGTCGCACTCGTGCTGGGCGCCAACAAGATCGCCCATCTCTTCGGCGAAGAAGGTGTCTACCGGTCATGACCACTCTGTCTCCCGCACACTCCGTGCGCCGCAAGCCCCGCAGGGCCTACAGCGCGATCCCCGGCGAGACCCCCGGATCGCTGCCGTGGCGCAGCCTCAAGTCACTGATCCTGCTGGCCTGTGTGGTTCTGGTCGTGCTGCCCTTCGTCGCGATCATCTCGACGTCGCTCGCCGACGCCGACCAGGTCACCAAGGCCGGCGGCTATGTCCTCTGGCCCGACCACCCCAGCTTCTCCGCCTACTCGGCGCTCCTGTCGGGCGGCCTGGTGTCCAAGGCGATGCTGGTCAGCGTCGGCGTCACCGTCGTCGGCACGGCCCTCAGCCTCGTCAGCTCCATCTCCCTGGCCTACGGGCTCAGCCGGCCGGGCTCCTACGGGCACAAGCCCGTCCTCCTGCTGCTGTTGATGTCCATGCTGTTCGTACCCGGCGTCATCCCCAGCTACTTGATGGTCAAGCAACTCGGGTTGATCAACAGTTACTGGTCATTGATTCTGCCCACCATGATCAATGCGTTCAATGTGATCGTGCTGCGCTCCTTCTTCATGAGCATCCCCAAGGAACTCATCGACTCGGCACGCATCGACGGCGCGTCCGAACTGTCGATCCTCACCAGGATCGTGCTCCCGCTGTCCAAGGCGTCGGTCGCCGTGATCGGCCTGTTCTACGCGGTGACGTACTGGAACGCCTTCTTCAACGCCCTGCTGTACATCAACGACGCGTCGAAGTGGCCCATGCAACTCGTGCTGCGGACCTACGTCGTCAACAACGCGCAGCTCAGCGGCGGTCAGGTCGATGTCGCGGCCGGCGCTCCGCTGCCCCCGACCCAGTCGCTCCAGGCGGCGATCCTGGTCCTGTCGATCGTGCCCATCGTGATCGTCTACCCCTTCCTCCAGCGGCACATGAACAAGGGCGTGATGGTCGGAGCGGTGAAGGGATGAACCGTGAAGCGACTAAGGGTGAAGGCGCGAAGGGTGAGAGTGCGAAGGGTGAGGGCACGAAGGGTGAAGGGACGAAGACTGTCATGAAGGCACCACTCAGCCGCCGCGGCTTCCTCGCCTCGGCCGCGGGCGTCACGGCCGGGCTGACCCTGGCCGCCTGTGGGGACCACCGCCCCGCCACCGTGCGCGACGCCAACGCCAGGGCTCAACTGCCCACGTACATCCCGTACCAGGGCGTCCCGACGTCGATGCCCGCAACGGCGGACGGCGTCTCGCCGGGATATCTGCACTACCCGGCCGAGCCCGTCAAGGCGCTGCCGGGCGGACCGCCCGCCAAGGGTCCCGCCATCGACATCATGACGCTGATCTTCAACCCGGTGCCGCCGCCGGTGGACCGCAACGTCATGTGGCAGGCGCTCAACAAGAGCGTCGGCTGCGACCTCAACTTCCAGATCACACCGGTCGGCGACTATCCGAACAAGTTCGCCGTGACGATCGCGGGCGGCGATCTGCCGGACGCGATGCTGATGCTGCGCCCGGACCAGAACTCCGCCGCCACGCCGGACATGCTCGACGCCCTCTTCGAGGACCTCACCGAGCATCTGTCCGGTGACAACATCCGCGACTACCCGTACCTCGCCAACATCCCCAGCGCCTCATGGGCCCCCTGTGTGCGCAACGGCGGGATCTACGCCCTCCCGATGCCCCGCCCGCTCTCCGGCGGCCCCACCTACACCCGCCTGGACCTGATCAAGAAGCGGGGCCTCGATCCGAACCCGAAGTCCTGGAGCGAGTTCTTCCAGCTCTGCAAGGACGTCACGGACCCGAAGGCCAACCAGTACGCCATGGGCGACAGCGTCACCGCGTGGAACTTCATGATGATGATGCTGAAGGGCCCCAACAACTGGCGCGAGGAGGGTGGCAGGTTCACCTGGTACTTCGAGTCGGAGGAGGCCAAACAGGCCCTCGACGCGGTCCGCCAGCTCACCAAGGCCGGCACCATGCACCCCGACACCTACAGCGTCCTCGGCAAGGCCAAGGAGTGGTTCGGCACCGGACGCACCGTCCTGAACCCGGACGCGCCGGTCGCGTGGAACGACTACTACACCACGTACGCGGCGACCGCGAAGGGCCTGGACATCGGCTACATGATGGCGCCCGGCTGGGACGGCGGCACGGGCGGCCAGTGGCAGGGCTCGGCGAACTACGCCACGCTCATCATCAAGAAGGCCCCCAAGGCACGCATCCAGCAGATCCTGCGCGCCATGAACGCCCTTGCATCGCCCTTCGGCACCGACGGCTATCTGCTGCGCAAGTACGGCGTCCAGGGGCCCGACCACACCCTCAGGGGGAGCGATCCGGTGCTCACCCCGCAGGGCCAGGGCGAGGTCACCCTGCCCACCATCTTCGCCACCGACGCACCGATGTCGCTCTACTACCCGGCCAAGCCGGAGATCGTGCCGGACCAGTACGAGTTCCAGAAGGAAGCCATCCGGCGCCTGATCCCCAACCCCGCCGAACCGCTGTACTCGGCGACCGACTCCAAGATGTCCAAACTCCTCCAGACGTCCCTCGACGACACCCGCAAGGGCATCATGCAGGGCCGTATCCCCCTCAGCGAGTGGGACGGTGCCATGAAGAACTGGCGCAAGGAGGCCGGCGACAAGATCCGCGCCGAGTACGAACAGGCATGGGAGACCCGCCACTCATGACCCGCACCCCCGCCGAGGACCGCGCCCACTGGGAGCGGACCGCGGACCGACTGCTGCTCGCCGTCCGGCCGTACGCGACCGACGACCTCGCCCTGATCCGGCTGCCCGGTGTGCCGAGCCACAACGGCGGGCGCAGTGACGGTCTCGAAGGCTTCGCCCGCACGTTCCTGCTGGCCGGTTTCCGGCTGGCGGGGGCGCGCGGCGCCGACCCGCACGACCTCGCCGGGTGGTACGCCACCGGGCTGGCCGCGGGCACCGACCCGAGGAACCCGGACCGCTGGCCCACGTTCGCCGAGTGCAACCAGGCCAAGGTCGAGGCCGCGTCGATCGCGCTCGCGCTGCACGAGACGCGGCCCTGGATCTGGGACCGACTCGACGACCGGATCAGACAGCACGTCCTCGACTGGCTCGCCCCCATGGTCGGCGACCCGATGCCCGGCAACAACTGGATCTGGTTCCAGGGCGTCACCGAGGCGTTCGCCCGCACGGCCGGCGGCCGGTGGCGCCAGCAGGACCTGGACCGTGTCATCGCGCTGACCGACGGCTGGTACGCGGGCGACGGCTGGTACTCCGACGGGCTCACCGGCGGCGAGCACCGCAACTTCGACCACTACAACGGCTGGGCCATGCACCTGTACCCGCTGTGGTTCTGCCGCATCCTCGGTGACGCGGCGCCCAGCGGGCTCCTCGACCGCTACCGCGCCCGGCTGCACCGCTTCCTGGAGGACCAGCGGCTGCTGATCGGCGCGAACGGCTCACCGCTCGTCCAGGGCCGGTCACTCACCTACCGCCACGCCGCGCTCGCCCCCCTGTGGACCGGCGCCCTCTTCGACGCCACACCCCTGGCGCCGGGGGAGACCCGGGCGCTCGCGAACCGCATGCTCGACCACTTCACCCAGCACGGCGCCACGGACGCGGACGACCTGCTCACCCTCGGCTGGCACCGGCCGTTCCGCGGCATCCTCCAGGGGTACTCGGGTCCCGCTTCGCCGTACTGGGCGAGCAAGGGCTTCATCGGGCTCGCCCTGCCGCCGGACCACCCGGTGTGGACCGACGAGGAGTCCCCACTCGCCGTCGAACAGGGCGACTTCGCGCGCTCCCTCGCCGCGCCCGGCTGGCTCGTCTCCGGCACCGCAGCCGACGGAGTCGTCCGCGTCGTCCAGCACGGCGGCGACCACGCCGACCCGAACCGCCCGCACGCGGACGACCCCTGCTACGCGCGGTTCGCCTACTCCACCCACACCGCACCCGAGACCCCCGGGGACCCGACACTCCCCGACGGCAGCGCGGACGCCGACCCGCTCGACAACGCGGTGGTGCTGCTCGACGCGGCAGGCCGCGCGTCCCACCGGCGCCCGACGACCAGGATCTCGCTCGGCGCCACCACCGCAGTCTCCCGCAGCCGCGCGCACTGGCCGGCCAACGCCACCTGGGACGTGTTCGGCGGCCCCGACACCCCGTACACCCTCGGCCCCTGGATCACCGTTGGCTCCGCACTGCGGGGATCGATCGAGGTCAGGGCCGTACGCGTGGACCCCGCGACCGAAACCGAAGCAGCGGGCCCCGGGCACGTCCTGCGCATCGGAGGCTTCGCTCTGGCCGTCGCACCAACGGACCCGCAGGCCGGGGACACCGCCCGGGTCGCGGGCGCCGACGGATTGATCTCCGTCGTCGTCGGCGCGCAGGGGCTCCCGAGGGCGTCCGTGGTCCCCGGCCGGAACAGCAACGCCCTGGGCTCCGCCTCCGCCACCCCGATCGTGGAGACGGCGGGCCCCGCCACCCACGGCACCCTCCACATAGCCCTCATCCACCTCGCCGCCACCGACCCCACCGCCCTACCCCAAGTCACCACCCGCACCGAAGGCACCACCTTGCTGGCAGACGTGACCTGGTCAGACGGCACCCAGGACACCATCCAACTCCCCGCCCCCGAAACCCCCCTGGCCGCGGACGCACCTCATAGGGGGCGCGGGGAACTGCGCAAGGGTCCGGGGTCGAGGGGTGCCCGCGAATCAACCCTGGGCGGGGACGCACCTGTTAGGGGGCGCGGGGAACTGCGCAAGGGTCCGGGGTCGAGGGGTGCCCGCGAATCAACCCTGGGCGGGGACGCACCTGATAGGGGGCGCGGGGAACTGCGCAAGGCTCCGGAGTCGACGGGCACCCGCGAAACAACCGTCCGCACAGACGCACCTCACAAGGGGCGCGGGGAACTGCGCAACCCGCCACAGCCCCCCGGCAACCCCCGGAAGGACCCACCCCGTGCATGACGACCGCCAGATCACCGAAGCCCGCATCCGCAAACTCCTCGACCGGGTCGTCCGCCCAGCCCTCTACAGCGCCACCCGCCCCCTCACCCTGAGCACCTGGCAAGTCGACGGCGAACCGGTCCCGGTGGCGGACGCCCTGGCCGCCGCCTACGACCCCTTCACCCTCGGCGCGACCTGGGGCGGCCCCTGGGCGACAACCTGGATGCGGGCAAGCGCCGAAATCCCCGACGAGTGGTCGGGACGCCGTGTCGAGGCCGTCTTCGACCTCGACTTCGACCTGACCAAGGGACCGGGCGGCCAGGCGGAGGGCCTGGTCCACGACGCACAGGGCACCCCGCTCCAGGGCCTGCATCCGTACAACCGCACTGTGCTGCTCACGGACTCCGCGACCGGCGCCGACCGCGTCGACCTGCTCATCGAACTCGCCGCCAACCCGCCCATCGTCGGCAGCGCGGGACTGCACCTCCACCACGGTTCGCGGGAGACCGCAGGCACCGCGCCCCTGTACCGGCTTCAGCAGGCCGAGATCGCGGTGCGCGAGCACGACGTATGGCACCTCGTCCACGACATCGAGGTGCTGGACGAGCTGATGCACGAACTGCCCGTCGGCTCGTCGCGGCGCCACGAGATCCTGCACGCCCTGCGCCGCGCCGCCGACGCCGTCGACCCGACCGACGTGGCGGGCACGGCGGGAGTGGCCCGCGACCGCCTCGCCGACGTGCTGTCCCGTCCCGCGCACGCCTCCGCGCACACCGTCGCCGCCGTCGGGCACGCCCACATCGACTCGGCCTGGCTGTGGCCGGTCCGCGAGACGGTACGCAAGTGCGCCCGCACCTTCACCAACATGACCACGCTGGCGGAGGAGTACCCGGAGCTGGTCTTCGCCTGCTCCTCGGCGCAGCAGTACGCGTGGATGAAGGAGCAGCGCCCGGAGATCTTCGCCCGGATGAAGAAGGCCGCGGCGGAGGGCAGTTGGGTGCCCGTCGGCGGGATGTGGGTCGAGGCCGACGGGAATCTCCCCGGCGGTGAGGCGCTGGCCCGCCAACTCGTGTACGGGCGCCGCTTCTTCGCCGAGGAGTTCGGGATCGAGCAGCACGGGGTGTGGCTGCCCGACTCGTTCGGCTACACCGCTGCCTACCCCCAGCTCGCCAAGTTGGCCGGCGCGAAGTGGTTCCTCACGCAGAAGCTCTCGTGGAACGAGACGAACAGGCTGCCGCACCACACCTTCGCCTGGGAAGGCATCGACGGCACCCGTATCTTCACCCACTTCCCGCCCGTCGACAGCTACAACGCGTCCCTCACGGCCGCCGAACTCGCCCACGCCGAAAGCAACTTCGCCGAGAAGGGCGTGGCGACCCGCTCACTCGTCCCGTTCGGCTACGGCGACGGCGGTGGCGGCCCCAGCCGCTCCATGCTGGAGAAGGCCCGCCGCCTGCGCGACCTCGAAGGCTCGCCGAAGGTCGTCATCGAGGCGCCCGACGCCTTCTTCGCGGCGGCGCGCGCCGAGCGCGAGGGCGAGGGCGACGGCCAGGGTCAGACCCACGGCCGGGTGGATCAACTCCCCGTATGGCGAGGTGAGTTGTACCTGGAGAACCATCGCGGCACCTACACCAGCCAGGCCCGCACCAAGCGCGGCAACCGGCGCAGCGAGGCATTGCTCCGCGAAGCCGAACTCTGGGCCGCCACCGCCGCCGTCCGGACCGGCGCGCCGTACCCGTACGAGCGGCTGGAATCCCTCTGGCAGCGGGTCCTGCTCAACCAGTTCCACGACATCCTGCCCGGCTCGTCCATTGCCTGGGTGCACCAGCAGGCCGAGCGCGAGTACGCCGAGATCCACACCGAGCTGGAGACACTGATCGCCGACGCGGTCGCCCACCTGCCCGCGCCCCCCGCGCCCCCCGCGCTCCTCAACGCCGGGCCGTACGCGCGCCGCGAGGTCGCCGTCGTCCCCGACCAGGGGTTCCCCGGTGCGCAGCGCCTGTCCGACGGGCGCGCGGCCGTCCTCGCCGAGGTCGCCCCGCTCGCCTCAGGCGCCACGGCGGCCCCCCGGGGCGCCGTCACCGCCCGCGCCCAGGACGGCGGTTTCGTCCTCGGCAACGGAGAGGTGACCGTCGTCGTGGACCGGCGCGGCCTGCTCACCTCGGTGTACGACCACACCGCGCAGCGCGAGGCCATCGCGCCCGGCGCGGCGGGCAACCTCCTCCAGCTCCACCCCGACGACCCGAATCTGTGGTCGGCGTGGAACATCGACCCGTACTACCGCGACACGGTCCGCGACCTGGACGAGGCCGAGTCGGTGACCCTGGTCGACGCGGGGCCGCTGCTGGCGTCGGTCCGGGTCGAGCGCGCCCACGGATCATCCCGGTTCACCCAGTACATCGAGGTCGCCGCGGAGAGCAAGCAGGTGACCGTCCGCAGCGACATCGACTGGCAGGAGCGCGACACCGTACTGAAGGCCGCGTGGCCGCTCGACGTGCACGCGGAACGGGAGAGCGCCGAGATCCAGTTCGGCCATGTGCAGCGGCCCACCCACGAGAACACCAGTTGGGACGCGGCCCGCTTCGAACTGTGGGCACACCGCTGGGTCCACGTCGGCGAGCGGCACTGGGGCGCCGCCGTGCTCAACGACTCCACCTACGGACACGACGTACGCCGCGACACCCGCGACGACGGCGGAACCACCACGACCCTGAGGCTCTCGCTGCTCCGCGCCCCGCACAGCCCCGACCCCCAGGCCGACCGGGGACGGCACCGCTTCAGCTACGCCCTTCTCGCGGGCGCCGGCATCGAGGACGCCATCGCCGGGGGCTACGCGCTGAATCTGCCCCTGCGGCCCGCCCCGGCCGAGGCACGGCCCCTGGTCGCCCTCGACACCACCGACGTGGTGGTGGAGTCGGTGAAGCTCGCGGACGACCGCAGCGGTGATGTCGTGATCCGGCTGTACGAAGCGTGCGGCGGAGCGGTACCGGCGCGGCTGTCCGCGGGATTCCCGCTCGCCGCCGCACACGAATGCGACCTTCTTGAGCAGCCGATCCAGGAGTCCGCACTCGCCTCCGACGACGGAACCGTCGCCCTCAGGTTCCGGCCCTTCCAGATCCGCACGCTCCGTCTGCGGCCCGCCGTGGCGGGCGCCAAGTCGCCCGATTCCGTGGACGGGTGAGGAGGACGGGCGCACCTCGTACGGGGTGCGCCTCCCGCGGCCTATGATTCGAACGATTCAGTGCCGACGGATCGCGCGGCGGCGCACCACCACCCACAGCGCCGCCGCCCGCCGGAGGCGAGGAGAGACACGGTGACGACCAAGAGAGCGACAACCGGGAAGCGCTCGATACGGCGCGGCACCAACCTGCCACGCATGGGGGACTTCAACGAGTCCGTGATCCTGGACGCCATCCGCCGGCACCCGGCGGGGCTGAGCCGGGTGGAACTCGCGCAGGCCACCGGACTGTCCGCGCAGACCGTCTCCAACATCACCCGCCGCCTCCTCGACCAGGGCGTGGCCAGGGAGTCGGGCAAGCAGAACACCGGCAGCGGAAAACCCCGTACCCTCCTCGAAATCGTGCCCACGTCCCGCTACGCCGTGGGCGTCCACCTCGACCCCGCCGTGATCACCTGCGTCCTGGTGGACCTCCTCGGCACGGTCGTCGCCCAGCGCAGTCAGCGCACGCCGAGCGGCAGCGACACCGAGGGGATCGTCGCCGACATGGCCGCGTCGGCGTGCGCGCTCATGGCGGAGCCGGGCGTGGACGAGGCGCGCGTGCTCGGCCTGGGCATCGCCGCGCCGGGCCCCATCGACGCCACCGCCGGCTGGGTCGTCGATCCGCCGGAGCTGCCCGGCTGGGGCCGCTACCCGCTGCGCGACCGGCTCAGCGAGGCGACCGGACTCCCGGCACTCCTCGACAAGGACGTCACAGCCGCCGTCGTCGCGGAACGCTGGGCCGGAGCGGGCGCCGACAGCCGCAACCTGCTCTTCTTCTACCTCGGCACCGGATCCGGCATGGGCCTGGTCGTGGAGGACATGGTCCTGCGCGGCGTCTCGGGCAACGCGGGCGAGGTCGGCGGCCTCGGCTCGGCGTGCTCGACACGCACCCTTGTGGACGAGGCCATCGCGCTCGGCGTGCTCGGCGGTGAGTACACGGTCCTCGACCCGGCCGACGCCCAGCACGGTCTGGAGCGGCTCGCGGCGCTCGCCGCCGAGGGTCACACGGAGGCCGACGGCATCATCGAACGCCTCGGCGTCCGCATCGGCCGGGGCGTCTGCGCGGCGGCGACCCTTCTCGACGTCGACACTGTCGTCTTCGGCGGCCCCACCTGGCATGTGCTCGACGACCGGCTGCTCACCACCATCGAGCCGATGGTCGCCCGGTCCCCGTTCGTCAGGCCGACGCATCCGACCACGGTCGTCTCCACCACCCTCGGCGAGAAGGTGGCCGCGGTGGGAGCGGCGTCCCTGGTCCTCGACCGGGCGCTCTCCGCACAGCCCAGGTCCCTGCTCCTTGGATGACCCCGAGTGCCGGAGGGCGTGCGGACCCCCGCGATGTTTCCGCAGGTCAACGCGGTCTTAACGGTCATGACAACGGTCACCGGTGCAGGCTTTGCCGATCTCTCCGGCATGCGTTTCACTGCGAGCGGGACATCACCGCGAGCGGGGATTTCGTTGTACCGGGGGGAAGGCGTAGACCATGAGCGAAAACGAACACGGCACCGAGGGACACGGCGGGCACGGCGGGCACACGCACGGGGTGTCGGTCGACGCCGACCGGCGCTGGCTCGGGATCGCCCTCGCGCTGATCACGACGTTCATGGCCGCCGAGGTCGTCGTCGGTGTCATGGCCCGTTCGCTGGCGCTGATCTCGGACGCGGCCCACATGCTCACGGACGCCGTGTCCATCGTCCTCGCGCTGATCGCCATGCGGCTGGCCGCCCGCCCGGCACGCGGCGGCTTCACCTACGGACTCAAGCGCGCCGAGATCCTCTCCGCCCAAGCCAACGGCCTCACCCTGCTCCTGCTGGGCGCCTGGCTGGCGTACGAGGCGGTACGCCGGCTGATCACCCCGGAGACGGTCGAGGGCGGTCTGATGCTGGTCACCGCGCTCGTCGGGATCGCGGTCAACCTGGTGGCGACCTGGTGCATCTCGAAGGCCAACCGCTCGTCGCTGAACGTGGAGGGCGCGTATCAGCACATCCTCAACGACCTGTTCGCCTTCATCGGCACCGCCATCGCGGCCCTGGTCGTCGTCCTCACCGGCTTCTCCCGCGCCGACGCCATCGCCACGCTGGTCGTCGTCGCCCTGATGGTCAAGGCCGGGTACGGGCTGCTGCGCGAGTCCGGGCGGATCTTCCTGGAGGCCGCGCCCGCCCACGTCGACCCCGACGAACTCGGCGACCGGCTCGTCGCCCAGCCCGCCGTGGACGAGGTCCACGATCTGCACGTCTGGGAGATCACCTCGGGCCAGGCCGCCCTGTCCGCCCACGTCCTGGTGGAGCCCGGCGGCGACTGCCACGCCGTCCGGCGCGGCCTGGAGCGGATCATGCGCCACGACTACGGCATCACGCACACCACACTCCAGGTCGACCACACGGCCACAGCCCTGCTCCAGGTCGCCGACCGCGACACGGCGGACACCCATGCGGGCCCGGACCATGCGGTCCCGGAGAACGGCCACTCCGGCGCCGGAGCGGACGGTGCGCACACGCACTGCGAGGAGCCGCACGGCCCCGTCCACCGCAACGAACCGCACGCGCACTGAGGCACGTGCGGATCGCGGCGGAGCGTCCCGGACAGCCAGGGCTCAGGCCGGCTTGCCCCCCGTGCAGGCCGCGCCCGGCTCCGGCGTCTGGGAGCCCTGCACATACTTCTCCAGGAACTGCGACACCCGGGGATCGTCGGCCGTCTTGACACCGAGCTGCTTGCCCCAGGCCGACAGCGTGATGGGCGAGGACTGCGCCGCGTAGGGGCTCATCAGCGTGTACGGCGTCTTCTCCACCCGCTCCTTCAGCGCGCTGACGTCCTTCTCCGGAGCCTTGTCGTTGTACGTGACCCAGACCGCGCCGTGCTCCAGCGAGTGGACGGCGTTGGTCTCGGCTATCTCCTCGGCGTACACGTCGCCGTCGCAGTTCATCCAGACCTGGTCGTGGTTGCCGCCGGTCGCGGGCGCCATCTTGTACTCGACGGGTGTGGTGACGTGGTCACGGCCCAGGTCCTTCCACGACTTCTCGCCGCTGATCGGCTTGGCGGCGGCCTCCGCCTTGGCGTCCTCCTTCTTCTGGTTGTCCTGGACGAAGTACCAGAGGCCGCCGACGAGTCCGGCGACGATGACACCGCTGAGCGTGACGGTGATGATGCGGTTGCGGCGCTCCCGGGCGGCTTCCGCGCGGCGCTGCTCCTCGATCTTGGCGCGACGGGCGGCTCGTTGGGCTTTGGCTCCGGAGGAACCCATGGCATGTCCTTGTCCCCGCCGTGCCTTACCCGGCGTGCGGCGGTGCGAGTCGAGCGGTCGATGGCCGGCATGCGCGCGTACGCCGGCCCGCGCCCTGGGTGGGTGCGGGACGTCGCGTGCGCGAGGGTCCGGTCTAGATCCGCTGAACACTCAACTCATGCAAGTCCGGTGCGGGTTGTCGTACCTGTGGCGCGTCCGGAGCGGCCGTCGCGCCCTGGGTCGCGGCGCCCGAACCGGACTCCAGCGGCTTGGTCGACGGTGCCTGGGCGGGGGAGACGGTGCCGCCCGCCACACCGGTCGCGGCGTGGCACCGCACGTCACCGTGGCCCAGGTCCGGGCACAGGTCACCGAGGCCGGGGGCGAGACGGGCGGCGTCCACGGTCGAAGCCGACACGGATGCCGATGCCGACGTCGGCCGGTCCGCCGTGAAGGCGTCGTCGCCCGGGTGCGTACACACCGGGAACAGCCACAGCACGACGGCGAGCAGAGCGGTGCACCGCAGCACGAAGACCGAGGCGACGTGTCCCGTCGCGCTCCGGAATCCGCTGGCCCGGTTGCTCATCGCGGCAGATAGTAACCACCGGTGGTGGCTTCACGGAACGGCACCCCGGACAACACCCGTCCCGGCCCGCTCACCGATCGGCGGACCCGCCCCCGGACCGCAGCAGATCCACGAGGCCCGTCCCGCCCTCCGTGCCGTGCCCGCTCTCGACCCGGCGCCGCATCAGGTCGAAGTACGGCGTCAGTAGCTCGGGGCTGACACCCTGCTCGTGCGCCGTCCCCACGAACGTCTTGATCCCCGCGACCTGCATCGCCAGATTCGAGACGACGCCCGATGTGTGATCACCGCTCTCCAACTGCTCGGCCATCTGTCCGACGGCCCCCGACATCGACACCACCCACTCCGTGAGCAGCGGCGCGAACTCCTTGAGCGCGATCTCGTCCTCGCCGCGCACCAGCGCGAACGCGTGCGTGATGCCCGCGAACGCGCCGTACATCGCACTCAGCAGCGCCACGTCCTGAAGCGCGGCGTGTCCGGCGTCGGCGCCGACGTACCGCGTCCCGACCGGGACCGCCAGCGCCTCGCGCCGCGCCTCGAACAGCTCACGGGACCCGCTGTAGAAGACATAACCGCCCGCCTCCGGCTGCCCCACCATCGGCGGTACGGCCATGATCCCGCCGCTCAGGAAACGGGCCCCGCGCGCCTGCGCCCACGCGGCACGCGCCCTGGCCTCGGCCGGGGAGCCGGTGGTGACGTCCACCAGGTCCTTACCGGTGAGATCAGCGCTCTCCAGGGCCTCGCCGACGGAGGCGTCGTCCAGCAGACAGGTCACGACGAGCGTGTTCGCGGCGACCGCGTGAGCGGCGCTCTCGGCCCGCGTGGCGCCCTCGGCCACCAGGGCGTCGGCGCGGCTCGCGGTGCGGTTCCAGACGGTCACGGAGTATCCGGCGGCGAGCCAGGCGCGGGCGAAGGCGGCACCCATGTCGCCGAGGCCGAGAAGGGAGACGGAACGGGTGGGGGAAGTGGGGTCGGACTGTGTGTCGGTCATGACGATTAGGCTGGTCGGAAGGGTCGGGGCCGACAAGTACGTACTTGGAAGTGGGTACTTTCCCCGAGGTAGGTGACCAGCTCGGAGCGGGTCGGAGAAAGGTGGCGGGGCGATGGCGACCGTGGGCAGGCCGGGTGCGCGGGACGGATATCACTGCGGGATCGACGCGGCGATGGATGTGATCGGCGGCAAATGGAAGGTCCTGATCCTCTGGGCCCTGGACGAGAGCCCGCGCCGCTTCGGCGAGCTGCGCAGAATGCTCCCCGGCATCACGGAGAAGGTCCTCACCGCGCACCTCCGCGAACTGGAGACCCACGGCATCGTCGACCGCACGGCGTACGACGAGATCCCGCCCCGCGTCGACTACGCCCTGACCGCCCGCGGCCGGGCCCTGAGCACCGCGCTCGAACCCCTCGGTGAATGGGGCAGGGAACATGTCCTGGGGCAGCGGCCGACCCCGGAAGCCGCAGTGGGCGCGTAACTCCTCGACGAAGGGGGCGACTTGCCCGCCGCCGGCCGTCGCACGCCGTGGAAAATCCGGTGGAGGAGCCCGGCGCCCCTCGTCATGATGACGCCATGAACCAGCATGTGCCTCCCGTGGAGGCTCTGATCGTGGTGGATGTCCAGGCGGCAGGAGTGACCGGTGACCGCGCCGTGCCCGACGCGGCGCGTCTCGTGGACCGGACGGCGGATCTGATCGCACGGGCACGGCAGAGCGGGGCGCTCGTCGTCCACCTCCAGAACGACGGCGCGCCCGGCACGGGCGACGAGCCGCACACACCCGGATGGGAACTCCACCACCCCGTCCTGACCGGCCCCACGGAGGTGGTGATCCGCAAACCCGAGGACGACGGCTTCGCGAAGACCTCGCTGGGGCGCGTCCTGACCGATGCGGGCGTCCAGGCGCTCGCGGTGTGCGGCATGATGTCCGAGATGTGCGTCCAGGCGACCTCCCGTACGGCCCTGGCGTTGGGCTACCGGGTCGTCCTGCCGCACGACGCCCACGCGACCCAGAACATTCCGGCCGCCCCGGGAATCAGCGACGAGATTCCGGCGGCGACGGTCTCCCGCGTCGCCGAATGGGCCCTCGGCAGCGACGTCGAGATCACCGCTCTCGCGGCCGGCATCACCTTCACGGCCCTACCCGCACGGTCCCGCTGAACGGGTGTACGCGCGTCGGGCCCGACACGCCCGGTTCGCAGTTCCCCCTTCACAAATTCGCGCCCTACCCCAGACGGATTCACGGTGTCCCGGAGCGAAAACTCCGAGGTCGCCGTGGATCGAACCCCGTGCCGTGCTACTGTTGATCCCAGTTGCAGTTGTGGTTCCCATAGACTTCAAGTGCCTTGGACGACTTCGTGTCGTCGGGCATTTTTTTGTTTTCGGTGCAGTTTTCCGACGGGGTAATCATCGCGGCGACGCCGGAGTTCACACAGTGTGGGCACCGGGTACTGCCCCAGAAGGAGAATTGACATGGCTACTGGCACCGTGAAGTGGTTCAACGCGGAAAAGGGCTTCGGCTTCATCGAGCAGGAGGGTGGCGGCCCCGACGTCTTCGCCCACTACTCGAACATCGCCACCCAGGGCTTCCGTGAGCTTCAGGAAGGCCAGAAGGTGAACTTCGACGTCACGCAGGGCCAGAAGGGCCCGCAGGCCGAGAACATCGTTCCCGCCTGACCCTGAAGCGTACGACGCAGCTGGGGCCCGCACCGAGGGGTGCGGCCCCAGCTCGTTGCCGTTTGCGGCACTTCCCCCGCACGACGGCGGCCCACCGCTCACGCGACGACGCGTGAACGACCACGTGGCACAGCACCAGGCGACGTACCGTTCCGCCCCTCGGCGGACGACCCGGCAGGCACAACGCCCGCCGCTCGGGACGGACCCGCAGGGCCCACAGGATCCGGAGTACTTCCAGGATCCACAGGGCCCCCAGACCCGTCCGGAGCCCAAGATTCGGCCCCGTCGCCTTCTTTACGGCGAATTCCGGTACTCCGGCGCCCGGCACCTTGCTGCCGGGGCGGGGGACCGGCTTCGGTCAATCAGTTCATCGGCTCGTTCTTGCAATTCCCACGGCGTATTTTCGCCGGGAATTCCTCGATACGTGCCTTATCGAGGAAAGGTTCTCCTTGAACCGCTCAGCTCGCACGAACGACCGCTATTCCAACTCTCGTAAGAGCGCGTCGGCCAACTCCGGCCGAGGCGCCCGATTCCGGCCCAAGGGCCAGGGCGGCGGCCGTCCCGGCAACCGCTCCGGTGGCGGCCGGAGCTCCTCGGCCCCGCAGGGCGAGTTCGCGCTGCCGGACACCATCACCCCGCCGCTGCCCCCGGCCGCGACCTTCGCCGAACTGGGCATGCCGGTCGAGCTGTTGAAGATGCTCACCAGCCTCGGTGTGAACGAGCCGTTCCCGATCCAGGCCGCGACGCTCCCCAACAGCCTCGCGGGCCGCGACGTCCTCGGCCGCGGACGCACCGGATCCGGCAAGACCCTCGCCTTCGGCCTGGCCCTCCTGGTCCGCACCGCGGGACAGGTCGCCGAGCCCCGGCAGCCCCTCGCCCTGGTCCTCGTCCCCACCCGGGAACTCGCCCAGCAGGTCACCGACGCGCTCACCCCCTACGCCCGCGCCCTGAAGGTGCGGATGGCCACGGTCGTCGGCGGGATGTCGATCGGCCGGCAGGCCGGTGCGCTGCGCTCCGGCGCCGAGGTCGTCGTCGCGACGCCCGGCCGCCTCAAGGACCTCATCGAGCGCAAGGACTGCCGTCTGGACCGGGTGAAGATCACCGTTCTCGACGAGGCCGACCAGATGGCCGACATGGGCTTCATGCCGCAGGTCACCGCGCTGCTCGACCAGGTGCTCCCCGACGGCCAGCGCATGCTGTTCTCGGCGACGCTGGACCGGAACATCGACCTCCTGGTCCGCCGCTACCTGCACGACCCGGTCGTCCACTCCGTCGACCCGTCGGCGGGCGCGGTCGTGACGATGGAGCACCACGTCCTGCACGTCCAGGTCGCCGACAAGTACGCCACGACCACCGAGATCGCCGCCCGCGAAGGCCGCGTGATCATGTTCCTGGACACCAAGCACGCCGTCGACAAGCTGACCAAGCACCTGCTGAGCAGCGGTGTACGGGCCGCCGCGCTGCACGGCGGCAAGTCGCAGCCCCAGCGCACCCGCACCCTCGCCCAGTTCAAGACCGGGCACGTCACGGCGCTGGTCGCCACCAATGTCGCGGCCCGCGGCATCCACGTCGACGACCTCGACCTCGTCGTCAATGTCGACCCGCCGAGCGACCACAAGGACTACCTGCACCGCGGCGGCCGTACCGCCCGCGCCGGGGAGTCCGGCAGCGTCGTGACGCTCGTACTGCCCAACCAGCGCCGCGACATGGCCCGTCTGATGGCGGACGCCGGGATCACCCCGCAGATCGCGCAGGTCCGCTCCGGTGAGGCCGAGCTGAGCCGTATCACCGGCGCGCAGGCGCCCTCCGGCGTGCCCGTCACCGTGACCGCGCCCGTCGCCGAGCGCCCCAAGCGCACCGGCAGCGCCCCCTTCCGGGGCCGCGGTACCCGCCGGGGCCGCCCCGGCCGTGGCGGCGGCGAGTCACGCCGGACCGGCGAGGCCAAGCAGACCGCCGAGGCCCGTCAGGCCGCACGCGTGCGCCGCGCCGGCTGACGGACGCCGGCCCGCAGGAACACACGAGAGGCGCCCCTCCCCGCGCGGGAGGGGCGCCTCTCGTCCGTGTACGCCCGCCGTCAGCGTCCCTGGAGCGCCTTCACGTTGTCACCGAAGGTCCAGCCCTTCGAACCGTCCCAGTTCAGCGACCAGGTCATCAGCCCCTTGAGGCCGCCGCCGTACGTGTTCCACGCCTGCGACACGAGACCCGGCGCCATGTACCCGCCGCCCGCGCCCGCCTGGGCCGGAAGCCCCGGGACCTGCTTGTCGTACGGGACCTTGATCGTGGTGCCCTGGATCACCAGACCCTTGTTGAGGCAGTTGGTCTGCGCCGTGAACCCGGCGACCGTACCGGCCGAGTAGGAGTCGCCGGAGCAGCCGTACATGCTGCCGTTGTAGTACTGCATGTTCAGCCACCAGAGGCGGCCGTTGTCCGCGTACTTCTTCACGATCGGCAGATACGCGCCCCAGATCGAGCCGTAGACCACACTGCCGCCGGTGACGTACGCCGTCTCGGGGGCCATCGTCAGGCCGAAGTTGGACGGCATCTGGGCGAGGACGCCGTCGATGATGCGGATGAGGTTGGCCTGCGACGGGGACAGCGTGTTGATGTTGCCGCTGCCGACGAGGCCGGTCTCGATGTCGATGTCGATGCCGTCGAAGTTGTACGTCTTCAGGATCGGCACGATCGTCTGCACGAACCGGTCGGCGACCGCCGACGAGCTGAGGTCGATCCCGGCCGTGGCACCGCCGATCGACATCAGGATCGTCTGGCCGTCCGCCTTGGCCTGGCACATCTCGGCCGGCGTCGCGACCTTCACGGTCGAGTCCATGCCGTCCTCCCAGAGGACGGTGCCGTCCGAACGGATGACCGGGAAGGCGGCGTTGAGCACGTTGTAGCCGTGGGCGCGGATACGGCTGTCGGTGATCGGGATCCAACCCAGCGGCGGATGCACGCCGTTGGAGGAGCCGTCCCAGTTCTCCCAGTACCCCTGGAGCACCTTGCCCGCGGGTTTCGACTTGACCGCGCAGGTGGTCGCCTGGGTGGTGGGAGGTGCGGCGGCGGGGGAACTGGCCTGGCTGCTCGGGGCCGCCGCGACCATCAACTGCGCGACGCCGGCGAGGGCGAGACCGAGTCCGAGCAGCAGACGGGATGCCCGGCGCGGGGCGGGGGTTCGGGCAGCGGTTCGGGCAGCGGTTCGGGGTGACACGTTTACCTCCTGGAGCGTGGGGAGCCTGGAGACGTACGTGGGGTGGTGCGTCGGTGGTGTGTCGGTGGTGCGTCCGGTGCGTCCGGTGCGTCCGGTGTGTGCGGGTGGGGACGGCGCACGGGCGGTGATGTGCCAGACCGTAAGTTGGTACAGACCATTCGTCAAGAGGTCTGGACCAGATCGGCGAGCCAGTCGTACGCCGCCCGTGCCGTGAACTCCGCCTGCCCGCCCCGGAACAGCAGATCCGCCGTACCGAAGGCCGGATCGTCCGCCTGTGCCGCGACATACGGGACGGCGACGCAGCGCATGCCCGCCGCGTGTGCCGCCAGCGCGCCCGGCGCCGCGTCCTCCAGGACCACGCAGTCCGCGGGGTCCGCGCCGAGCAGCCGGGCCGCCGCCAGGAAGACGTCGGGGGCCGGCTTGCCGTGCGCCACCTCGTCCGCCGAGACCCGGACCGGAACCAGCTCGCCGAGGCCGGTGCCGGTCAGGATCGCGTCGATCGCGGCGCGCGACGACCCGGACGCCACCGCCATCGGCACCCCGGCCCCGTGCAGCCGCTCCACGAACCTCCGCATCTCCGGGTACACCCGCGTCGACGCGCGGGCCAGCTCCAGATAGTGGCGGTCGAGGTCCGCGAGCAGCGCGTCGACCGGCGCCCCGATCCCGTACCGCTCCCGCAGCAGGGCCAGGGTCTCGCGGGTGCTGATGCCGACGTAGCTCTCGTGGTCCTGCCAGGTGAAGCCGGTGACGCCGTGCGCGGCGAGGAGGCGGAGGCCCGCCTCGAAGTAGTTCGGCTCGCTGTCCACGAGGGTGCCGTCGAGGTCGAAGACCACCGAGAGGCGGGGGCGCGGTACGGGAGTGCTCATGCGCCCCAGCATGCCAAGCCGGTGATCACCTCGGTGCGGCGGCCGACCGTCCGACCGACTCCACCAGAGGCAGCAGCCGGTGCGGCACCCGCTCGCGCAGGGCGACCTCGGTACGGGTGCGGACGACGCCAGGGAGCTGGATCAACCGCTGGATCACATCCTCCAGATGACCGTTGTCCCGCGCGGCCACCCGGGTCAGCAGATCGCCGCCGCCGGTGATGGAGTACGCCTCGATGATCTCCGGCACGGCGGCCAGCGCCTCGCCGACGTCGTCCAGGTGCCCCTGAGTGACCTCGACGTGGACGAACGCGAGGACTGGGTGGCCCAGTGCGGCGGGGGACAGCGAGGGGGCCGTGCCGGTGATCACACCGTCCCGCTCCAGCCGGTCGAGCCGCGCCTGGAGCGTGCCCCGCGCGACACCGAGGACGCGGGCGTACTCCCGCACGCTGGTGCGCGGTTGCTCCAGGAGCAGCCGCAGGATCCGGGTGTCCAGCTCGTCCACGGCCACGGTGTGTCGCTCTCCCGCCCACTCGGCATGATCGAACCTGGCGGAAGGATCACTTCCACGGTACCAATGGCCCGGTGCGGGGGGTGTCGGCTGGGCCGTCGTCCGTACGGAGGGCTTCTCGGGGTCCGCGATGGCTCTGGGGTCGCGTGGGGGCCGTGTCGAGTGTGCGCCGTCGCCGTCGCCGTTGATCGGCGGTGTCGGCCGTTGGTTCGCCTCCGGCCCCGTATCCGGCGACTCGCCTGTGCCATTGGCCCAGCCCGTCCGGCCTCGGTTGAGCCAAGGGGCTCCGGGATGCTCTGATGGTGCCGTCGATGGCGCTGCGGAACTCCGCGGCGCCTTTTTCATGCGCCGCGCGAGGCAGGTCGCGCGGGCGGGCGGAAGGGGCGGGGAAGCCGTGCTGAAGGGGATGTTCGTGGCGCCGGACCCAGGGCGGCAGCGGCTGCGCGCCGCGACCCGGGCGGTGCTCGGCATCGGCGCGGCGGTGGCCCTCTGCGGCCTCACCGGGCACTCGCTCGTCGCCGCCGTCACCGGGGGCCTGGCGGCGCTCCTCGCGCTGTTCACGGTCACCGACGCGACCGTGCGCGGCCAGGCGCTCACCACCCTGCTGCTGCCGGCGGTCGGCTTCCCCGTCCTCGCTCTCGCCGCCGGACTCCACGACCACCCGGTGGCCAGGGACACGGCGCTGCTCGCCGTCGTCGGCCTGGGGGTGTACGCGCGCCGCTGGGGACCCCGGGGCCATGCGCTGGGCGTCTTCGCGTTCATGGCCTTCTTCAGCACCCAGTTCCTGCACACCGTGCCCGGCCAACTGCCCGAGCTGTACGCCGCCGTGGCGCTCTCCCTGCTGATGTCGTCGGCCGTCCGGTTCGGCCTGTGGTGCTACGAGCGGCGGCTGCCCGCACCCGTCGTACCGGCGCCGCCGACCGGGCGTGGCCTGGCCCGTACGACCACGCGCCAGGCGGTCCAGGCGACCGCGGGCGCCGCCGTCGCGCTCATGGTGGGCCAACTGCTCTCCGAACAGCGCTGGTACTGGGCCGTCGGCGCCACCTGGTGGATGTTCGTCAACACCGCGTCGCGAGGCGAAACCCTCGTCCGCGGCTTCCGCCGGGTCCTCGGCACGCTGATCGGCCTGGCCGTCGGAGTCGTGGCCGTCGTCCCCCTCCAGGGCGCCCCCGTGCCCACCGCCGTCCTCGTCGTGGTGAGCGTCTTCGGGATCTTCTACACCGCCGCCGTGTCCTACACATGGATGATGCTCGCGGTGACCGTCCTCGCCGGTTCGCTGTACGGGCTGCTCGGCGTCCTGGACCCCGCCCTGCTCGCGCTGCGACTCCTGGAGACCGGTGTCGGGGCGCTCGGCGGGATGCTGGCGGTGCTGCTCGTGCTGCCGGTCACCACCCACACCACCACGCACGCGTGGATCGCCCAGGCCCTGCGCCGCGTGCACGCCTGCACGGCCGAGGCCGCGGCCCGCCTCGCGGGATCCGCGACCGCCGACCCCACCGGACACGTCGCCGAACTGGAGGCCCTGCTCGGCCGCGTACGGCTCTCCCTCGCACCGCTCGTGCATCCGCTCAGCCCGCTGCGCGCCCGCAAGGCCCGCGCCCGGCAGGTCCTCGCCCTGCTCGACACCTGCGCGGACGAGGTACGGGGACTCGCCTCCGTCGCCGCCGACCCGGAGGCGTCCCACGACGACCGGCTCGCCGCCGCGTGCCGGCGTGTCGAGGCCGCCGTGGAAGCCCTGACGGAACCGGCGTACGGGGGTTCGGAGGCGGCCGATCCGGGCCGCGCACCGGAGCGTCCGGTCCCGGAGCACGCGCTGCCCACCGTGCCCGCGCTCGCCCATCTGCACCGCCTGGAGGGGGCGCTCGCGGCGCTCTCCGCGCCGGTACGCAGCTCTCCCCGCGCACCCCTGGTCCGCGTCTGACCCCGCACCACCCGAACGGGCACCGCACCAAGGGCCGGCCCGCCCGCGCGCTCGACCACCCGGCGGCACCGGACGGCACCGGACGGCACCTTCACGGGCCGACACCGCGACGTCGCCGGGGATCTGGTCTAGACCGCTCGCCGTTGGCTGCTACCGTCGGCCGCACCAACGCAGGCAGCCGAGAGGGGACAGTTCAGTGGCAGTGGGCGGCAGGGACGCCGGGCGGGCGTACATCGGATCCTTCACGGCGGCCGGCGGCTGGGGCGTCGTCACCGCCGCCGTCGACCACGCGACGGGCGCGCTCACGGTCCTCGGCGTCAGCGACGCGGTCGCGGACCCCTCGTATCTCGCGCTCGCCCCCGCCGGTGACCTGCTCTACGCCGTCAGCGAGACGGACGAAGGGGCCGTCGCCGCGTACCGGGTGACCGGCGCGACACCCGAACTCACCGCGCCGCCCGTCCCGGTGCGGGGCGCGGGCCCCACCCATCTCGCGGTGCACGCGGGCCATGTGCTGACCGCCAACTACGGCTCCGGCAGCGTCACCGCCGTGCCGCTGCGCCCCGACGGGACCCTCGGCGACGCCCCGTCCGCCGTGCTCACGCACAAGGGATCGGGCCCGCATCCGCAGCGCCAACAGGCCCCGCACGCCCATCAGGTGGTGCCCGACCCGAGTGGCCGGTGGGCCGTCGGTGTGGACCTCGGGACCGATTCCCTGAGGGTGTGCGCGCTGGACGCGGGCGGCGACCTGACCCTGCACCGGGAGGTGGCGCTGCGCCCCGGATCGGGTCCCCGCCATCTGGCGTTCCACCCGCGCGGCGGCATCGCCTACGTCCTGAACGAGCTGACGCCCACCGTCACCGTCTGCCGCTGGGACGCGGACGACGGCGCGCTGAAGCCGCTCGGTGAGACATCCGTACTGCCGGGCGCGCCGGACGGCGACGCCTATCCGTCCGCGATCGTCGTGGCGCCCGACGGCCGTTTCGTGTGGACCGCGACGCGGGGCGAGGACGTCGTGTCGGTCCTCGCCGTCGAGGAGGCGGGGGAGCGGCTGCGGTTCCTGGCGACGGTGCCGTGCGGCGGACACTGGCCGCGCGATCTGGCGCTGGGGTCGACGGGCCGGCATCTGTACGCGGCCAACGAGCGCTCCGGCGACGTGACCTGGTTCGAGGTCGACCTGGAGACGGGGCTTCCGCGCCGGGCCGGGGCCCTGGACGCGCCCGCCGTCTCGTGCGTGGTCTTCGACTGACACCCACCCGCAGCATGACGGCCGTAGGGCCCGTTCCCGGCCAGGAGCGGGCCCTACGGCCGTCATGCTGCGCGTGTTGGTGCGTGTTCAGTGCGCGGGCGCGCCCGTCGGCTGCTGGGCGATCCCCAGGGCCGTCGTGTACTTGGACAGGGCCAGCTTGCCGATCGCCGGGTAGGCGCCGAGGGATTCGGCGGCGGAGCACCCCGCTTCGCGCGCTGCCTCCTCGACGAGCGTCGCGTCGATCTCCGGCCCGATCAGATACGGCGCGAGCGCGAGCTGCGACGAGCCCGACGTCCGTAGCTGCTCCGCCGTCGCCGCGATGGAGCCCTGGTCGTCGAGGGCCGCTGCCATCACCGGCACCGCGAGCCGCGCGGCAAGGAGCATGCCCGTGATCCCGGCGGCCTGCACGGCCTCCTCGCCGCCCACCGAGGCGAGGATGATGCCGTCGGCGGCCGTGGCCACCGTGAACAGCCGGGCGCGGTCGGCGCGGGCCAGACCGGCCTCGGAGAGCCGGACGTGCAGCGCCTCCGCGAGCAGCGGGTGCGGACCGAGGACATCGGTCAGCTCCGCGGCGGTGCGGCTGTCCATCACGGCCTGGCGGACCCGGCGCAGCAGCGCGGCGTCCGGGCCCGCGAGCAGCGGCACCACGACCGCGACGGGGCCGTCCGGCTCGGTCACGTCCGCGCCGTCGGCGCGTGCCTGCTCGAAGCGGGCGGTGCGCTCCTGGGCGGCGTGCGCGAGCACGGCCTGAAGGGACAGGAACTCGCCGTCGTCCCCGTCCAGGTATCCGATCCTGGCGTCGAGGCCGGGAAGCTCGGAGCGGGCGATGCTCACGACCTCCTCGGCGAGGCTCCGGGTGGCGCCACTGGGCGTGCCCGGGACCGCGAGCACGAGCGCGGGCGCACCTTCGGGCGCCACCACGGGTTCGGGGCGGCGGTGCCGTCCCGACTGTCGGGGTCGCGGCATTCGTACTGGCAGGCCGGAGGCGGGCCCAGTGGGGGTGCTCATGGCGCCGCATGCTACTGGCTTCAAGGGTTCCCCTGTTCGGGGAGGGTGCAGGTGAGCGGTATCCGTCCGTATATGTCTGATCAGTGCGCTACGGAAGGGAAAGCATCAACTGTCTTTTTCCGTACGGATGTACAGCATCCTGCCGTCATGGGGCAGTGTGGTCCCGCCCGCCGCGAGGTCGGACGCGATCCGCACCGCACCGTGCAGCGGGTCGCCCTCGGCGGGGATTTCCCGCGCGTGCGGAAGCAGGCGCGCCAACTCCGCGCGGACCGGCGCGAGTAGAGGTTCGCCCATCTTGAACAAGCCACCCGTCAGCGCCACTTCGCAGGGACCGGAGGCGGGGGACACGGCCGCCGCCGCTTCCGCGATGTGCGTCGCCGCGGCGCGCAGAATGCCGGCCGCGACCTCGTCCAGGGGTGCGCAGGCGGCGACTTGAGGGGCGAAGGAGGCGAGCACGGCGGGCCGGTCGGTGCGCGGGTAGAGCTTTCCGGGAAGGTCTCCGGCCGGGCCGAACATCTCCTCCGCGCGCGCGAGGAGCGCGGGCGATCCGCCACGGCGTCCGTCGAACGCGCGCATCGCCGCCTCCAGTCCGGCCCGCCCGATCCACGAGCCGCCGCCGCAGTCGCCGAGGAGATGACCCCAGCCGTCGGCGCGGTGCCAGGCGGTGAGATCGGTGCCGACGGCGATCATCCCGGTGCCCGCGGCGACGACCGCGCCGGGCCGGTGCCCGAGCGCGCCCGCGTACGCGGTGACGGCGTCGGCGGCCAGGGCGAGGCGCCGTACGCCCAGCTCCTTCGCGAGGGCGGCGGGCAGTTCGGCGCGCAGGGCGTCGCCGAGGGTCGCCATCCCGGTGGCGCCGATGGCCACCGCCCGCAGCCCGGTGGCGCCCGCCGCGCGCAGCAGACCGTCCGCCATGGGCAGGAGCTGGTCGAGGAGGTGCCCGGGGTCGATACCGCTCGGGCCGGTGCGGACGGGCTCGGCCGAGGTCACGGGCGCGGTACGCGCGACACCGGCCACGGCGACGACGGCCCGCAGCCCGGAGCCGCCGGAGTCGACGGCGAGCACGGCGCCCGGTGCCTCGAATGGTGTGTCGGCCGACGGGCCGGCCGGCCCGTCGCCGGGCGCGGTCTCCGTCACGGCAGCTGCCAGTCCACCGGCTCCGCACCCTGCCGGGTCAGCAGGTCGTTGGCGCGGCTGAACGGGCGCGAGCCGAAGAACCCGCGGTCCGCCGACATCGGCGAGGGGTGCGCCGACTCGACCGACGGATAATCCCCGAGCAGCGGGCGGGCGTTGCGCGCGTCGCGGCCCCACAGGATCGACACCAGGGGCCGGCCGCGCTCGGCGAGCGCCCGGATCGCCTGCTCGGTGACCTCTTCCCAGCCCTTGCCGCGATGGGCGGCGGGCCGCCGGGGCGCCGTCGTGAGCGCCCTGTTCAGCAGGAGCACGCCCTGGCGGCTCCACGGGGTGAGATCGCCGTTGGACGGCTGCGGAAGGCCCAGGTCCGTGTTCAGCTCACGGAAGATGTTGATCAGGCTGCCGGGCAGCGGGCGCACTTCGGGCGCCACGGAGAAGGAGAGCCCCACGGCATGCCCCGGGGTGGGATACGGGTCCTGCCCCACGATGAGGACCCGGACCTCGTCGAACGGCTGCTGGAACGCCCGCAGCACATGTGCGCCGGCGGGCAGATACGTACGGCCCGCGGCGATCTCCGCGCGGAGGAAGTCCCCCATCTCGGAGATCCGTCCGGCCACCGGTTCCAGGGCCTTCGCCCAGCCCGGTTCGACGATGTCGTGCAAGGGTCGTGGTGCCACGCGGCCGTGCCCCCCAGAAGTCTCAGATCGGTAAGTCCACCCACGTGGATCGCCGTTCACCCACGCGGCTCGAAGAGTACCGCCGAGTGACGGTGCCCCTTTCCCCGGGACGGTCACGCCGGGCCCCCGGCGCGACGCCCCCGAGGGCCCGGCAGATGCACTCCACGCGTTTGCAGTACGGGCAGACGGGGACCACGGTGATCTCCTTCCCAGGACACCTGGTGTCGTTTGTTGATACCTCCCTTAGGAATACGGTTCAGGGCCTGTGAAGGTTTCGAAAGAGAATGAAGAGTCGATGATGTTTTTCGTCACGTCTGTTTTCGGACGTGATGGCCGAACTCGTCCTGTGTCGCTGCCTGTTACGCGGCGACTGCGGCCCGCACGCACAGAACGTCCGGCAGATGCGAGGCCAACTGCCGCCATCTGTCCCCGTCGTCGGCCGATGCGTACACTTCGCCGTTGCGATTGCCGAAGTACACTCCCGCCGGATCCGCGTCGTCCGTGCAGAGCGCGTCCCGCAGGACCGTCCCGTAGTGGGCGCCTTCGGGCAGCCCCGCCGACAGCGGCTCCCAGCTCTTCCCGGCGTCCGCCGTGCGGTACACACGGCAGCGGTGATCGGCGGGCACCCGGTCCGCGTCCGCGTTGATCGGGTAGACGTACGCCGTGTCGCCGCGGTGCGGATGGGTGGCCGCCGCGAAGCCGAACGTCGACGGCAGCCCGGAGCCGATGTCCGTCCAGTGCGCGCCCTTGTCGTCGCTGCGGTACACACCCCAGTGGTTCTGGAGGTACAGCCGGTCCGGGTCGCCCGCGTCCTGTGCGATCTTGTGGACGCACTGGCCGAACTCCGGGTTCGGATCGGGCAGGAACACGGCCGAGACGCCCGCGTTCGACGGAGACCAGCTCGCTCCGCCGTCCTCGGTGCGGAACACACCCGCGGTCGAGACGGCGACCGTCACGGCGCGCGGGTCGCGCGCGTCGGTGACGACGGTGTGCAGCCCCTCACCGCCGCCGCCCGGCACCCACCGCGACCGGGTCGGGTGCTCCCACAGGGGCCGGACCAGCTCGAAGCTCTCGCCGCGGTCGTCCGAGCGGTACAGGGCGGCGGGTTCCGTGCCCGCGTACACGACGTCCGGCTCGGCGGCGGCCGGGTGGAGCTGCCACACCCGCTCCAGCGAGGCGAGGGTGTCCGGGGGGAACTTCACCGCGGGGCGCGCCGGTTCGGTCCAGGTCCGGCCGAGGTCGTCGGAGTGGAACACCGAGGGTCCCCAGTGCGCGCTGTCGCCGCCGACCAGCAGCCGGGGCACGGTGGCTCTGGTGTCGATGGCGATCGAGTAGATCGCCTGCGCGTTGAAGTACGGAGCGTCGTCGAACTCCCACGCACCGCCGCGCCTGCGGCCGATGAACAGCCCTTTGCGGGTACCCACCGCGAGCAGTACTTCCGTCATGCCGACCACCACCGGGACGCCGTTGTCACCGTTCTCTGGACAAGGGCCAGTTTGCACCGCACCACTGACAGTGAGCGCGACGACGACGTTTCCGCAGGTGACAGCGGTGAGAGTGGTGCCGGCCGCGAGTGTGGTGGCGGCGGTGACGGCGCGGTGCCGGGGGTGACCGCGGCGGTGCGCCGGTGCCCGCCGGTCTCAGCGCAGTGCCGCCGCCACGTCCGCGACGGCCTCCGGCCCCACCCGGCAGCAGCCGCCGATGAGCCGGGCCCCCGCCGCCCGCCACCCGGCGACCCGCGCGGCCGTGAAGCGCGACGGTCCGTACCAGGCGCGGCGCACCGGGTCCCAGGACTCGCCGCTGTTCGGATAGACGACCACCGGCTTCCCGGTGATCCGGGCGGCCAGGGCCACCGCCGCGTCCGCGTCACCGGGAGCGCAGCAGTTCACGCCGACAGCGATCACCTCGTCCGCGTCCGCCGCGAGCGCGAAGGCGTCGGCCAAGGGCTGCCCCGCGCGCGTACGGTCGCCGCTGACGCTGTACGACAGCCACACGGGCAGCCCGATGCCCCGTACCGCACGCAGCAGGGCGCGGGCCTCGTCGGTGTCCGGGACGGTCTCCAGGGCCAGCGCGTCGGGCGCGGCATCGGCGAGCGTCTCGATGCGGGGGCGGTGGAAGCGCTCCAGTTCGCCGACGGTCAGCCCGTACCGCCCCCGGTACTCGGAGCCGTCGGCGAGAAACGCGCCGTACGGGCCGACCGACGCGGCCACCCACCGGGGGCCGGGGCCGGGCGCCTGGCGCGCCGCCTCGCGCGCGAGGGCGACGCTCGACCGCAGCAGCTCGGCGGTGCCCGCCCGGTCGATGCCACGCCGGGCGAAGCCCTCGAAGGTCGCCTGATAGCTCGCGGTGATGGCGACCTCGGCGCCCGCCTCGTAGTACGCGCGGTGTGCGGCGACGATCGCGTCGGGCCGGTCGGCGAGCAGCCCGGCGGACCACAGGGCGTCGCTCAGGTCGTGCCCGGCGTCCGTGAGCTGGTTGGACAGCCCGCCGTCGAGCACCACGGCGCGGCGGCCGACGGCTTCGGTGAGTGCGGCCCCGGCCGCTCCGGCCGCTCCCGGGATCTCGTCCACGTGTCCGACGCTAACCGACCGCCGCGCCGGCCAGGGCCTGTCCTGTGCGGGGCGGGTCTCAGACGGACCGGTGGTACTGCGGCGGTACGTGCACATCACCGCCGAGTGTGCGGGCGGCGTGCCGGGCCCAGGAGGGATTGCGCAGCAGTTCACGGCCGAGGAGCACCGCGTCGGCCTCGCCGTTGGCGACGATCTTCTCGGCCTGCTCCGGGTCCGTGATCAGACCGACGGCGGCGACCGGCAGACCCGTCTCGGCCCTGACGCGCGCCGCGAAGGGCACCTGATAGCCGGGGCCGACGGGGATGCTGACCCCGGCCGCGTTGCCGCCGGTGGACACGTCGAGCAGGTCCACGCCGTGATCCTTGAGGAGGGCGGCGAAGCGGACGGTGTCGTCGGCGGTCCAGCCGTTCTGGTCCAGCCAGTCGGTCGCCGAGATCCGGAAGAACAGCGGCTGGTCGTCCGGCCACACCTCGCGGATCGCGTCGACCACTTCGAGGGCGAAGCGGACCCGGTTCTCGAAGGAGCCGCCGTACGCGTCGGTGCGGCGGTTGGAGTGCGGCGACAGGAACTGCCCGATCAGGTAGCCGTGCGCGCCGTGCACCTCGGCGACCCGGAAGCCCGCGTCGAGCGCCCGGCGCGCCGCGTCCGCGAACTGCCCCACGATCGCCCGCAGCTCCTCCACGGACAGCTCCGCGGGCACCGGGTAACCCTCGTCGAAGGGGACCGCGCTGGGCGCGAGCGTCCGCCAGGCACCCGTATCGGCGCCGAGCGGTCCACCGCCGGTCCAGGGCCGTCCGGTCGACGCCTTGCGCCCTGCATGAGCGAGCTGGATCCCAGGAACGGTGCCCTGCGAGGTGAGGAAGGCGACGATCCTGCGGAACGCCTCGACCTGCGTGTCGTTCCAGACGCCCAGGTCCGCCGGGGAGATCCGGCCCTCGGGGCTGACGGCCGTCGCCTCGACGAGGATCAGGCCCGTACCGCCCACGGCCCGTGCCGCGTAGTGGGCGAAGTGCCAGTCGTTCGGCACGCCCGCGTCCGGCCCCGACAGCTCGGCGGAGTACTGACACATCGGCGCCATCCACACACGGTTGGGGATGGTCAGCGATCGCAGCGTGCAGGGCTCGAACAGTACGCTCACGGCGGACTCCAATTCATCATGGGGGCACGGGAGTACGACCCGGGCAGGCACCGCCCGGTGCGGTCGCGGGCTTCTGGTTGTACGATAGACCTCGTACTACGGTGAATGTCAAACTACGATGGGTCTCGTACTACGGGGATGGGTCTCGTACGACCGGACGGCGGGTCCCGGCCCGGCGCACCGGACCTTCCCGCGAAACCCTCCCGACGAAGTGGAGCCGCTGTGACGACCGCAGCCCCCAGCCGCGAACTCGCGCACCCCGGCCGCGAGGACATCCGTCTCGAAGGCGTGCTCCACGCCCTGGCCGACCCCATGCGCCTGCGCGTCGTACGGGAGATCGCCGAGGACGGCGGCGCGCTCTCCTGTTCGCACTTCGACCTGCCGGTCACCAAGTCGACCACCACGCACCACTTCCGGGTGCTGCGCGAGGCCGGGGTCATCCAGCAGACCTACCAGGGCACCGCCAAGATGAACGGGCTACGCCGGGCCGACCTGGACGCCCTGTTCCCCGGCCTGATCGACAGCGTCCTCGCGTCCGCCGCCCGGCAGGCCGCCCGTATCGGCGACAACTGACCCCTTCCCGGCATCCGCCGGTACCGTCTTGGTGCCCGGCAGGTGGTTGAACAGCAGATTCAGGGCGATCGCGGTGACACAGCCCGCGCTGATCCCGCTGTCCATGACTGTCTGGAACCCGTCGGGGAACTTCGCGTAGATCTCCGGCACCCCGACCGGAAGCACGCCCACCGCCACCGACACGGCGACCACGGTCAGATGGTGGTTGTCGCGGAAGTCGACCCGGGCCAGCGTCCGCAGCCCGCTCGCCGCGACCGTCCCGAACATGACGAGCCCCGCGCCGCCGAGCACCGGCGCCGGAATCGCCGCGACCACCGCGCCCAGCTTCGGGAGCAGACCGAGCAGCACCAGCATGCCGCCGGCCGCCGCGACCACCCAGCGGCTGCGCACCCGCGTCATGCCGACCAGACCCACGTTCTGCGCGTACGCGGTGTACGGGAAGGTGTTGAAGACCCCGCCGAGCACCGTCGACAGGCCGTCCGCGCGCAGTCCGTCGGCGAGCGCCCGCGGCTTCACCGGCCGGTCCGTCAGCTCGCCCACCGCGATGAAGTCACCCGTGGTCTCGACCATCGCCACCAGCCCCACGATCAGCATCGACACGATGGCGGCGCCGTGGAAGGTCGGCGCCCCGAAGTGGAACGGCGTGCTGACGCCCAGCCAGTCGGCGTCCCCGACCCCGCCGAAGTCCGTGAACCCGGCCGGTATCGCGACCAGCACACCCACGACGATCCCGACGAGCACGGCGACCCGGCTCAGGAACGGCGGCGCGAACCGCTGCACCGCGAGCACCACGACCAGGACGAGCGCCGCGAGGCCGATGTTCCGCGGCGCCCCGAAGTCCGGCGAACCCGCCCCGCCCGCCGCCCAGTTGCCCGCCACCGGGAGCAGCGAGACGCCGATTATCAGGATGACGGTGCCGGTGACCAGCGGCGGGAAGAAGCGCAGGAGTCTCCCGAAGACGGGCGCCAGCAGCATCATCGCCAGCCCCGTGACGATCACGGCGCCGTAGATCGCGGGCAGTCCGCCGCCGGTCGTCCCGATCAGCACCATCGGTGAGACGGCCGCGAAGGTGCAGCCCTGCATGATCGGCAGCCGGATGCCGAACCGCCAGAGGCCCACGCACTGGATCAGCGTCGCGATCCCGCACACCAGCAGATCCGCGGTGATCAGATACGCCAGATCCGCGGGCGGCAGCTTCATCGCACCGCCGACGATGAGCGGCACGGCGACCGCGCCCGCGTACATCGCGAGGACGTGCTGAAGCCCGAAGGCGGTCAGTTGGCGGAGGGGCGGGACCTCGTCGACCGGGTGCACGGGTGGGTGCGCGGATGGGGGCAGGGGTGTTTCGACCGTTGGGTGTACGGCTGGTCGTTCGGCGTCGGCCGGGCGCGCGGAATCCGGGGTCGTCATGGGCTCTCCAGGGGCAGGGACCGGGACTGCCCGCGACCGTAGACCGCTTGAACAGTTTGTTGATTTCGGCCCTGTTGCCGGGAGGTGTCTCCCTCAGCGGGTCTCGCAGGCCCCCTGAACGGCCGGCGCTCCACCCCGTGCCGCCGCACCTTCCGCCGCCGTCATCAGCGCGTCCCAGTCCGGCAGCTTCACCACGCCGCGCCCCAGCGACGCGCCCCACTCGGCCTCGGCGCGCTCGATCGCCTGCCAGCCCGGCCACTCCACCGGCCGCAGCCCCGCGTCCCGCAGGACCTCCAGGGGATCGGGCAGCGGTCCCCTGGCCAGCAGGGCGGGCGCGTCCGCGAGCAGGGACAGGGCGGTCTCCTTGGCGCACGGCCGGTTCGTGCCGATGACACCCGTGGGGCCGCGCTTGATCCATCCGGCGACGTACTCACCCGGCGACACCGGCGCCTCCGCCACGGGAACGCCCTCAGGGCCCCGTACCACCCGCCCCGCGCGATGCGGCACCGTCCCGAGGCGGGCGTCGAACGGCAGCCCGGCCAGCGGAACCCCGCGGTAGCCGACCGAGCGCAGTACCAACTGCGCCGGGATGTCCTCGTACCGCTCCGTGCCTGTCACCCCGCCCTGCCCGTCCGGCGCGGTCCGTTCGAAGCGGACCGCGCCGACGCGCCCCGCCTCCTCGATCAGCGCCACGGGCCGCAGGAAGAACCGGAGCCTGATGCGCCGCGTGTGCCCGCGCGCGGGGCGCTCGGCCCAGCCGCGCAGGACCTCGACATTGCGCCGCTGCACCGCGGGCAGCCCGGACGGATCGGCGTACGCCGGGTCGAGGGCCAGCTCCGCCGGGTCGACCACGACGTCCGTGTCCGGCAGGGCGCCGAGTTCGCGCAGCTCCTTGGTGGTGAACCTGGCCTGCGAGGGGCCGCGCCGGCCCACCATCTGGACCTCGCGGACCTGGCTCGCGCCGAGTGCGTCGAGCGCCGCCTGCGGCATGTCCGTGGGCAGCAGTTCGGTGACCCCGCGCGCGAGGATGCGGGTCACGTCCACGGCGACATTGCCCACGCCGATGACGACGGCGGACCGCGCGCCCCGCAGGAAATCGTCCTGAGCGGTGTCCGGGTGCGCGCTGTACCAGGAGACGAACTCGGTGGCCGACCAGCTCCCCGGCAGATCCTCTCCGGGGACGCCGAGCCTGCGGTCGGTGGCCGCTCCGACGCAGTACACGACCGCGTGGTACAGCTCCCGCAGCCGCTCCGTGGTCAGGCCGCCGGGGCCCACATCGACCCCGCCGACGAAGCGCACCCGGTCGTGTTCCAGGACCGTCCGCAGATTGTTCTGGAGAGACTTGATCTTCTCGTGGTCGGGTGCGACGCCGTAGCGCACGAGCCCGTACGGGCAGGGCAGCCGGTCCAGTACGTCGACCCGGACGTCCGGGTCCTGCTGGACGAGGGTCTGGGCGGTGTAGACCCCGCTGGGACCCGAACCGACGACGGCGACCTGGAGCACGGCGGAACTCCCTTCCGCGAGGCGGCCACGGAGAGTGACCGCCCTCTCCTTCAGCATGGCACCCCGAGGGCCGCAAGGGGAGACGCCCGGCCGTGTCAGGCATGTCGCCCGCCCGGATGCCGGGGCGAACCCCGCCTCCGGACGCCGGGTGAGCCACGCCTCCGGACGTCAGGGCATGTCGCGCATCCGGGAGATCTCGCTCGTCTGCTGCGCGATCACGTCATTGGCCATCTCCTCGACCAGGACGTTGTTGCCCTGCCCCAGCACATCCGTGGCCATCGTGAGGGCGCCCTCGTGGTGGGTGATCATCAGCTTGACGAACAACTCGTCGAACGCCTTGCCGCGGGCCGTGCGCAGATTGGCGAGCTGGGTGTCCGACGCCATCCCCGGCATCGCGGCATGGTGCTCGTGCCCGGACGACTTCTCCTCGCGCGCCCCGCCGTTGTTCTTGAGCCAGCCGTCCATCGCGTCGATCTCGGGCCCCTGCGAGGAGGCGATGCGCTCGGCGAGCCGCTTCACCTTGTCCGATTCGGCACGCTTCGCGACGAGCCCGGTCATCTCCAGGGCCTGCCCGTGGTGCTCGATCATCATCTGCACATAGCTGAAATCGGCCGAGTTGGGCTTGTCGTCGCCCTTCCTCTTCGCGGCGTCCGCCGCCGACAGCGTCTCGGCCGCCTCACCGGGCTTGCCCGGGGCGATCACGGACGGTCCCGGCGCCGCCTTCCCCGAAGTGCCGTCGTCGTCGGACCCGCCCCCGGAGTCGCACGCGCCGAGCGCGAGGACGAGCGCCGCGCACGACAGGACGAGCAGCGGCGCGCGCCGGACCCGCGGGGACGCGGCAGGGCCGCTGAGGGGACGGCGACGGGGGGTACGGCGATGGGGCACTGCATCCTCCTGCGGCGTACGGCGAGTTGGGGACCTACGACGTTCGATGTCCGTACTAGCACGGTTCATTGTCCGTACTGGCACGGTTCCTTACGTCAATGATCGAAAACATTGATGACGAGTTCGTTGCCGTCTGTTGATATGTGCATGAGGAAGACGATACTTCGTGTGTCCGTGAACCGTTCCAACGCGGACGGTGAAGAGGGAGGAAGCAGTGACCCTGTTGAACAACCCCCGAACGCGACGCAGACGCCTCGGAGTTGCCGTCGTGGCGAGCGGGCTGCTCGCCGCGCTGCTCACGGCCGCACCCGCGGTCGCGACGCCCGACCCCGGTGACGCTCCGTCAGCGCAGCGTGTGTCGAAGGACGTGGCCGCCGACACCCGCGCGGCCATAGCCGACGGGGACATACCCGCACAGGACGAGATCGTCCACTCCGACAACGTCGAGCACCTGGTCAACATCCCCAAGGACGCCCTGCCCGGCACCAATTCGGACCTCGCCTTCCAGGGCAAGTACGCCTTCGCCGGCAACTACGACGGCTTCCGTATCTTCGACATCAGCAACCCGAAGGCGCCCAGGACGGTGTCCCAGGTGCTGTGCCCCGGCTCCCAGAACGACATCTCCGTCTCCGGGAACCTGCTCTTCCTGTCCACGGACTCCTCGCGCAGCGACAACTCGTGTGCCAGCACGAGCCAGCCCGCGACCGAGAAGTCGTCGTGGGAGGGCATGAAGATCTTCGACATCAGCGACAAGCGCAACCCGAAGTACGTCGCCGCCGTCGAGACGGCCTGCGGCTCGCACACGCACTCGCTGGTACCCGAGCGCAAGGACGTCTACATCTACGTCTCGTCGTACTCGCCGAGCGTGACGTTCCCCGACTGCCAGCCGCCGCACGACGGGATCTCGATCATCAAGGTGCCGCGCAAGGCGCCCCAGAAGGCCGCGGTCGTGAACTTCCCGGTGCTGTTCCCGGGCGAGGGCCCGGACGGCGGTGGCAACCCCGGCGCGCCGACCAACCCGGGCGTCTCCAAGACGACCGGCTGCCACGACATCACCGTGCTGCCGTCCAAGGACCTGGCCGCCGGTGCCTGCATGGGCGACGGCATCCTGATGTCCATCAAGGACCCGGAGCGCCCCAAGGTCATCGACGTCGTCCAGGACAACGTCAACTTCGCGTTCTGGCACTCGGCGACCTTCAACCAGGACGCCGACAAGGTCGTCTTCACCGACGAGCTGGGCGGCGGCGGCGCCGCGACCTGCAACGAGGCCGTGGGCCCCAAGCGCGGCGCGAACGGCATCTACGACATCGTCGGCCGCGGTGACCACCGCAAGCTGGTGTTCCGCAGCTACTACAAGATCCCGCGCCACCAGGCCAGCACCGAGAACTGCGTCGCCCACAACGGCTCGCTGATCCCGGTCAAGGGCAAGGACATCATGGTCCAGGCGTGGTACCAGGGCGGTGTCTCGGTCTGGGACTTCACCGACTCGACGAAGCCGAAGGAGATCGGCTACTTCGAGCGCGGCCCGCTCACCACGGACACCATGACGACCGGCGGCTCGTGGTCGGCGTACTACTACAACGGCTACATCTACTCGAACGACATCGCGAAGGGCTTCGACGTACTGAAGCTGAGCGACCGGCGGACCGACCCCGCCAAGCGCGTCAGGCTGGACGAGCTCAACGTCCAGACGCAGCCGGACTACTTCGACTGACCGGCCGTAACTGACGGCACTGTCCGACGGGTCCTGTTCGACGGCCCTACGTCGGATCCGTGTCGAAGTACCGGGAAAGATCCGGGAGACGCTGCCCACGCGTCCCGCCGGGCGGCTCGCCGCCCGGCGGGGTACCCCGCTCCCACGCCAGCCCGTAGCGCTGGAACAGCTCCGCCCGCATGACCGCCATCGGCATCGGGGCGCCCGGCAACAGGATCGCGAACACCGCGCCCATCAACTGCGCCCGCAGCAGCGGATAATCCCGCTCCGCGGCCGGCGAGCCATGAGCCTCCACGGTGTCGCGCAGCAGCTCCGCGAGCCGCTGCTGCTCAGGGCACCGCACGAACCCCTCGGCCTGGAGGATCCCGGCCATGTGCGTCCGCATCAGCACCGGCCGGTCCCGCGCCAGGCCCAGGATCGCGTCGATCGCCCGTGCCAGCAGCTCCGCGCCGTCCGCGGTGCGCGGCTCCCGCTCCAGACCCGCCTGGAGCGTGCGGTGCATCAGCCGGTGCACCGCTGACTGGACGAGCTGCCGCTTCCCGGGGAAGTAGTACGAGACCAGACCACGCGCGGAGCCCGCCCGATCGGCGATGTCGCCCAGCGTCGTGGCGTCGTACCCGCGCTCGTCGACCAGCTCCACGGCCGCCTGGAGCAACCGTTCGCGGGAACGTCGACGCAACTCTTCATTGACCGACGGGCTGCGCGGGGACATCCTGTACTCCTGCGTTGACTGGCTCTCAGCCAATATACTCAGCGCGGCACGTCCGGCGATCCCTCGGGGCCCCGGACGGGGTCGCTGTCCGTACGGGCGACGCGGGGGATCGTCCGTACGGACAGGGGCCCGGACCTCTGCCTTGACCGCTGCTCGGAGCAGGCCGTGTCCGCTGTCCTGGAGCGCCTGGCGGCCGTTCTTCGCGGGCGGGCGGTGGTCGCTCTTCTCGCGCGATTTCGGCGGCCTCCTTAGAGTGAGGTCCGAGGAGGCGACGACATGGATCAGCAGCAGATCCTCGCCCGGATCACGGCGATGGTCGAGGACGAGCGGGCCCTGCGGTCATCGCTCGCCGCCGGGCGGATCGACAGCTCGACGGAGCACGCACGCCTTGCCGAGCTGGAGCGGGAACTCGACCAGTGCTGGGACCTGCTCAGGCAGCGGCGCGCCAAGTCGGAGTTCGGCGAGAACCCGGACGAGGCGACGGTCCGGCCGTCCCCGGAGGTCGAGGGCTACCAGTCATGAGGGCCGGAAGCGGGAGATTCGCCGTGGGCGCCGGAAGCGGCAGGGCATGAGCGCGGGCGGGCGCGGCAAGGCGTACGCGGGCAAGGGCGTCACCGTCACCTTCGACGCCCGGCGCTGTCTGCACGCGGCGGAGTGCGTCCGTGGGCTTCCCGAGGTCTTCGACACCGCCCGCCGCCCCTGGATCGACCCGGACGGAGCACCCGCCCCCGAGGTCGCCGACGTGATCCGGCGCTGCCCGTCCGGCGCACTCCAGTACACGCTTCCCGACGGCCCCGACGAGTCGCCCGAGACACCGACCACCGTCGTCCGCGCGCCGGACGGCCGGATCGTGGTCCGCGGCGACCTGCGGATCACAGCCCCGGACGGCACGCCGTGGGCCGAGACCCGGGTCACCCTGTGCGGCTGCGGGAACAGCGCGCGGCTGCCGCTGTGCGACCACTCAGGGGAGTGCGGACGCGAAACGTGATCCACGCGCGCGGGGAGGACGGCGTGACCCCGCGCGCGTGACGCGCGCTTGCCGACGGAGCACCCTCAGCTCGCCCTGTCGATAACGTCGTCAGCTCGCCCTGTCGACAAGGTCGAGGACGGGCCGCAGCCCGTCGGGCCGGTCCCGCGCCGGGAGATGGTCCACGAAGTGCACCGCGCAGCCGAGCGCGGTGGCGCCGCCGTCCGCGTGACGGTTGTCGCCGACCATGAGCACGTTCCGCGCGTCGACGTCCAGCGCGTCGCACGCGGCCCCGAAGAGCCGGGGATCGGGCTTCTGGATGCCGTGCTCGAAGGACAGGGCGTACGCGCCGACGTACGCGTCCACGCCGTGCTCAAGGAAGACGGGCCGCAGGTCCCAGCCGATGTTGCTCACCACTGCCACGGCGACACCGCGCGCGTGCAGCCCCTTCAGGACCTCGGCCGCGTCCGGGTAGGGGTGCCACGCGGCCGGTGCCATGTGGCGTTCGTACAGCGCGTCGTGGAGCCCGGCGCCGGGCAGCCGCACCTGGCGCGCGATCCCCGTGTACGCGGCGCGGTGCTGCTCGGAGCCGATGTCCCGGTCGTCCCACACCTGCGTCAGCTCCTCGGGCACCCGTGCCGGGGTGGCTCCGCCGGGCAGTGCCCCCACGGCCTCCAGCTCCGCGCTCAGCCGCGTGAACTCCGCCTCACCCACGGCGGTTCCGGACGCGCCGAGGGCGGCGCGCAGCCAGGAATCGGTGGACTCGGCGCGGAACAGCGTCCCCGAGAAGTCGAAGAGCACACCTTTGATCGTCATGAAGGAGATGCTTCGACGCCGCCGCCCGTCAGGTCAAGTACGCCCGGGTCCCCGCACTTTGGCGTACGAAGCGATGGCCAGGGTCACCATCAGGGTGCCCAGGAACCAGCCGCCGAGCACGTCCGACGGCCAGTGCACGCCCAGCCAGAGCCGGGTCAGCCCCGCCCCGGCGACGGAGACCGCCGCGACGACGACCGCGGTACGCCACAGGACGACGCGGCCCGCGCCGTACAGATGCAGCACCCACAGGAGCAGTCCGCAGACGACGGTCGCCGTCATCGCGTGGCCGGACGGGAAGGCCGCGTAGTGGGCCGAGTCCACCGGGTCGGGCCACACCGGGCGGTCACGGTCGAGCGCGGCCTTGAGGGACTGCTGCACCGCCGTGCCCAGGGCACAGGTCACGGTGATCCACAGCGCGAGCCACCACGCCTTGCGCGACAGGAGCCAGAGCGTGACCGCCGCGGCCAGCGCCCGCATCGTCCACGGATCCCACACCCAGTCCGTCAGCACCCGGTGCACATGGGTCACGCCCGGCTCCGCCACGGCCCACCGGTGCGCCTCGCGCGCGAGGGAGCCGTCGGCGTCCATCAGCGGGCTCCAGCGCAGCGCCACGAGAAGCAGCAGCACGGCGGAGAGCAGGGCGAAGCCCAGGGCGGCGGTGCGCGTGGCGTTCGCGGCGGGCGGCAGCGGCGACGGGTCCGACGGCGACGGAACGGGTGGCTCCGGGAGAGGCGGGGGCGGCGGCGACGGCAGTGACGAAGGCGGTGGTACGGGCGATTCGGCCGGCACCGTGCTCATGGGGCGATCCTCTTCGACGGGCACCCGCGGAGGTTATCCCAGCGCCCGCAGCCCGGGTACGAACGCCACCAGCAGCGGCACCACGGGCACCAGGGCCGCCGCCGCCGTCAACCGCAGCCGGCGCGCGGGCGAGAGCCGCGTCCGGGGCGCGAGCAACCGGTGCACACGCTGCGGCACATGTGCCTGCGGCGTGGGGCAGGGACCGAACACGCCCCGGTCCTCGTTGAGTTCGACGAGCGCCAGCGCAATCGTCAGCCGGCCGAAGCGCCGGGAAGCCACGTCGTCGGCCGCCAACTCCACCAGCCGGTGCATCTCGTCACGGAACGCGGCGAACACCGGGACCTGCGGGAAGCCGTACGCGAGCGCCGCCGAACAGTGCAGCAGCCAGTCGTGCCGGGCCTGCGCGTGCCCCTGCTCATGGGCGAGCACGGCGTCCAGTTGCCGTCCCTTGAGCCGCCGCAGAGCGCCCGTGGTGATGACGAGCTGAGGCGCGGCGCCCGGCAGCCACCAAGCGTCGGGACGGTTGCCCTCAAGCACGACGAGCCGGTCACCGCCCGCCTCTTCGCCGGGCAACAGCGGGGAGCGTACGAGGAGTTCGGCGCGCTGCTTCCTGCGCCGGGCCCGCGCGCCCAGGATCTCGCGGGTCAGCATCGCCGCCGTCCAGGCGCCTCCGCAGGCGAGCAGGACGGCCGTCGTCGCCGCCCAGGGGCCCGTCGTACCGAGTGCGTACGCCTCCACGACGCCGCTCGGCGCGGGCGCGAACAACTGTCCGCGTACCGCGTGCCAGGCCGCCGCGGCGCTCAGCGCCATCGCCAGCGCACAGCAGAGGAGGACGGCCGCCACGACGCACTGCCACACCCACAGCGCCACCACCGGTTCGCGCTCCGGCCACTCGGCCCGCGCGAGGAGCCTCGGCGCGAGGAGGGCGGTCAGAGCGCCGAGCAGCAGCAGTGCCACGGGGACCGTCATGCGCCCAGCCTATGAGGGGCCGACTACTCCAGGGTATGGGCAGTCGCGGCAAGTGACGCAGACCACGGTTTGACGGTGATCTCTGCACCTTTTGAGGGTGTTCGATCTTCGGGGCGCCGGTGCGAGGGGGGCTCCCGGGTGTCGCGGAGGGCTGGGCTCAGAGGTTGATCAAGGTGGTCAGGGTGATCAGAGGGTGAGGAGCATCGCGAACATGGCGATGCCCATGGAGAGTCGGCAGGCCCTCGCGAGTTCGGGCCGGTCTCCCCAGCCGAGGGCCGCGGTGCCCGTGCCGCCGCCGTACTCATGCCCGTATCCCTGCCCCTGCCCGTGTCCCAGGCGCGTGGCGGTCGCGGGTATGAGTCGTGTGCCCGACCTGAGCACATAGGCCGCGAAGTACAGCAGCAGCGCCCCGGTCAGCAAGGGCGTTCCCGACGTGCCGTGCCCCGCGTGCCCGCCGGGTGAGGCGGCCATCACGACCGACATGTACACCATCGCGACCGCGCCCACGAGGTGGTGCAGTTGATGGGCGTCACCCCGGGGCCCCCGCGCGCCGCGCGGCCCGACCCCCGCCACCGACCGCAGTCCGGCCGCCGCGAACACGACCGCGCAGACGAGCCACATCGCGCGCGGGGGCGTCACGAACGCGGCCGGCACCGCCATCGCCGCCATCCCGAACCCCATCAGGGCCTCGGCGCCCGCGGCCCGGCGCTGCTCCTCGACGGCGCTGCGCATCCGCAGCAGACAGTAGGCCCCGCTCGCCGCGCACAGCGCGACAAGGAGCCAGGCGGCCGACGCCGGTGCGTGCACCGCGTACCTCCCCCGCTCGACGGTGTCGGGCGATTGATGCCCAAGCGGTGGACCGGGAAAGCGGGCAAAAGTGAGCGCACAGGCGTACGAGCAGGCGTACGAGGGGGAGCGCTCGGGATCGCGGCGCAGGTGGGGGTGGATCGCGGAGGAGTCGTTCACGAGTAAAATACCTGTTAATCTCTATGGGTGAGTACCCCTCGTCCGGCCGGTGCCACCGCCGTCCCCGCTGCTTCTGCCGCCGTCGCCTCCCGGGCGCCCCAGGTCCGCCGGCTCCCTCTGGCCGGGGTGCTGCGGCTCGGGCGGCCGTCCGACATCTGGTTCAAGCCCGCGCTGAGTGTGGTGGTCGCCGCCGCGGTCCCCAACGTCACGCTGCTCGCCCTCGGCCGCCTCGATCTGGTCACGTACACCATGGCGGGATCGTTCTGTGCCCTGTATGCGCACCACCTCCCGTACGCGGCACGCGCGCGGGTGCTCGCCCTGGTCGTCGTCGGCATGCTGACGAGCCTCTGCGTCGCCCTGCTCACCGCGTCCCTGACCGGTTCGGCGGCCGTGCTCGTGGCCGTCGGCGCGCTGCTCGCCGCCGCGCAGAAGGCGCTCTGCGACGCCACCCGGATCGGCCCGCCCGGCCATCTGATCTTCACCTTCGTCAGCTCCGCGTGTCTCTTCACACCCGGGACGCCCGGCGCGCTCCCCGGCCATCTCGCGCTCGCGGCCGGGGCGGGAGCGGTCGCCTGGCTGGTCGGCATGGCACCCGCCCTCGTACGCCCGCACGGCCCGGAACGGCGCGCCACCGCCCGCGCCCTGAACGCGGCAGCCGCCTACGCGGACGAGTACGGGGTTGACCACGCGGACGGCGGAGGCGCGGACGGGCCCGCCGACATCCCCGCGCGCGGTGCTGCCGACGACGCCCGAGCCCACGCCTTGGTGGCCGTCGACGCCGCCTGGCAGTGCCTCCTCGCGATCAGCTCGGGTCCGCGTACCGACGGCCCGCGCGCACTCGCGTACCACCCCCGCGCGCGTGGCCGCGTCACCCGGGCCGATCGCCGGGACACCGTCCGCCGCGCCCTCGAACGGCTTCTGGTCCACGCCGACGCCGCTCTCGCCGCCCCCGCGCTCACCGATCCGGCGGCCCTGCGCGCGTGGGCGACCGGCCTGCGCGGCACAGGAGCTGTTCCGGACCTCGGAAGCACGGCCGCCGCCGCAGGTGACGGCGGCCTCCTGCGCGTCGAGGCCGCCCACAGCGCGCCCCGGCCGTCCCTGTGGCACCGGATCGGGCCGGGCTCGCCCCTGGCGCCCATAGCGCTGCGGACCGCCGTCGGCTGTGCGCTCGCCGGGTACGCGTCGCTCGCCCTCGGCGTGGGGCGGCCCTACTGGGCGCTGGTCACGGCCGCCTCGCTCTACCAGGCCAACACCACGCTCACCTGGACCCGTGGGGTCCAGCGCCTCGTGGGGAACCTCGTCGGCGTCGCCGCCTTCGCGGCGATCGCGCCGCTGGCCCACCTCGGCCCGGTCGCGCTGGTGGTGTGCTGTCTGCTGCTGAGCTTCGGCGCGGAGGCGCTGATCGCGCGCAACTACTGGCTCGGCAGCGTCTGCGTGACCCCCATGGCGCTGCTCGTCACCGAGTTCGGACGGTTCCAGGGGCCGGGCGAACTGATCACGGACCGCGTCGCCGACACCGCCGTGGGCGCCCTCGTCGGGATCCTCGCGGCCGTCGCGGTCACCAACCGGCGCGCCACCCGCCATGTCGAACGGGCCCTGGACACCGCCGACCGCGCGCGGGAGCACGCCGAACACGCCCTGGCCCGGCGCGACCCCGAACGCGGCACCCTGGAGCGCGCCCACCGGAGCCTGGCCACCGCCCTGGTCGAGCTGCGCGCCACGGCCGATGCCGCGTCCGGCGAGTGGTGGCGGAAAGCGCTGCCCGAGGAGCGCCTCGTACTCACCGAGCGGGTCGGACACCGTACGCTCGCCGCGACGGTTCGAGGGCAGGGGCGGCACGTCCCGGAGGGCGCACAGGCATGACGACGGACAGCGGCCGGGCGGCGGGGGACACCGTCGCCGAGGTGGTGCGGCAGTGGCAGGACGTCCACCCCGGGATCGACACCGGGCCGATGGAGATCATCGGCCGGATCAACCGCTGTGCGGCGCTTCTCCAGCAGGCCGAGGACGCCCCGCTGCGGCGCGCGGGGCTGACCCGCGCCGAGTTCGACCTCCTGGGCGCGCTGCGGCGCACCGGACACGAACTGACCCCCGGCGACCTGGCCCGCGAGACCTTCTCGTCCGGGGCCGCGGTGACCAAGCGGCTCAAGCAGCTCACCGCGCGCGGGCTCGTCGGGCGGCGGGGCGACACCCGGGACCGGCGCGTCGCCCATGTGGCGCTCACCGACGCGGGCCGCGACCTGGTCGACGCCGTCCTGCCCGGACAGCTCGCGTACGAGAAGGCGGCCCTGGCCGGACTCGACACACCCGGCCGCGACGACCTGGCCGCCCTCCTGGGGCAGTTGCTCGCCCAGCTCGAAGGCAGCCTCGGCGGCCCAAGGGCCTGATCCGCCGCGAGGACGCCCACGTACGGGCCTCGCGTGACCTGCCCGTCGGTTTCCCGCCCGGCGGTCTCCGCGGGCGGCCTCACGCCGCCTGACGGCCTCCGTGCGGATCCCGCGGCCCCTGGCTGTCCGAGGCGCCCGGCGGCTCCTCCGGCGTGACGCGGGTCGCGCGCGGGCGCGGGTCGATCCCGGCGGCGCGCAGGAAGTCCGCCGCCGACTGGGCCGCCGCCAGGGAGCGCCGCACCCGGGGCCGCGGTACCGCCGTGGCCAGGCAGATCCGCTCGATCCGCCAGCCGTGCCAGGCCAACTGCCAGACCACGGAACCCAGATGCTCGGGCGGCACCAGCAGCCGCTCCCCGGACAACAGCCGCCGTACGAGGGTGTCCTGCGCCCCGTACAGGGTCCGCAGCGCGCGCCGGAACCTGCGGCGCTCCGACGGTGTGAGGCCACCCCACACGCCCTCCGCCTCCGCGTTGTCCACGGCGTACCGCAGGCAGTCGATACGGATGTCGCAGCCGCCGCAGATGCGTTTGGCCTGCTCGATGGAGTGTTCCCACCGCTCCGACTCCCCGCGAGGGAAGAAGAGTTCGGGTTCCTCGCCGATGCACGCGGCATCCAGGAAGGCGGTGTCGCGGACGGGCGCGCGGTCGCGGTGCGGCCGGGAGACGGTCATCTTGGCTGTGTCCCTTCGGTCGTGCGGTTCTTCTGCCCGGCCCGGCGGTCTCCCGCCGGCGGCCATCACCGGTGGTCGTCCGCCGGGGCCGGGCGGCGTGGCGCGGAGCGGGACGAGCGGTCCTTCGTGCGGTCCGTCGGCGGATTTCGCACCATGCCTCTGGTTGCTTCAACGGATGCGGAGCCGCGCCTGTTCAGCGAACGCCTTCAGATGCCCGGACGGGGCCTTGGCGGACGGACCCGGTCCGGGGCGGAGGGCTGGTGGGTCGCTGGGGCGGATCAGGATCCTGTTGCGTGAGTACGTGCACCATGCGGGCGCCCGCCCGCGCCCGCGCTACCCTCGGCCGGGCACGCCGACACGAGCGCGTCCACGACCACGTGCGGGCGCGCCACCGACAGGCGGGCGCCCACCGACACGAGAGCGGAGACACACGCCCATGGACACCGCCCCGCGCCCCACCACCGGCGACCTCGTCTTCAAGGAGGCCGCCGAGTCCGACGTCGACGCACTCGTCGCCCTGATCGAAGCGGCGTACCGGGGGGACGAGCAGGGCGGCTGGACCACCGAGGCGGACCTGCTGCGCGGACAGCGCACCGACCCGCAGGGCGTGCTCGACGTCATCAAGGCGCCCGACAGCCTGCTGATCGGCGTCGAGCGGGACGGCGATGTCGTCGCCTGCTTCCAGTTGGAACACCGCGGCGACGCCGCGTACTTCGGTATGTTCGCCGTCCGCCCCGACCTCCAGGGCGCGGGCCTCGGCAAGGTGATCATCGCGGAGGCCGAGCGCATCGCGCGCGGGACGTGGGACGCGCGGGAGATGCAGATGACGGTCATCTCGGTACGCGACGACCTGATCGCCTGGTACGAGCGGCGGGGCTACCGCCGTACGGGACGGATGACGCCGTTCCCGTACGGCGACGAGCGCTTCGGCATACCCCAGCGCGACGACCTTCAGTTCGAACTGCTGGTCAAGGCGCTCGACGTCACGCCGTGAAGCGGCCGGTGCGCTTGATCTCCGGGTAGTCGGTCGTCGCGCCGTCCAGCTCCAGGGCGCGGACCAGCCGCAGATGCTCCTGGGTGTTGACGACCCACCCGATGATCCGCAGGTCCGCCTTCCGGGCCCGCTCGACGATCTCCAGCGTCAGCCTGCGGATGTTCAGGACGAGCGTGGTGGCGCCGACGGCGGTGGCCCGCTCCACGACGTCCGTGCCGTACCGGCTGGCGACGAGAGCGGTGCGCACACCCGGGACGAGCCGGGCGATCTCGGCGACGGCCTCGTCATGGAACGAGAGCACCTCGACGCGGGAGACCAGATCGCGCCGGTTCATCACCTCGGCGAGGGCCCGCGCCGCCGCGACATCCTTGATCTCGGCCTGGAGCGGTGCTCTCACCGCGTCGAGGACCTCCTCGAAGACCGGGATGCGCTCACCGCGGCCCGCGTCGAGCGTCCGCAGCTCGGCGAGGGTCTGCTCGGCGATCGGCCCGCTGCCGTCCGTCGTGCGGTCCACGTCGGCGTCGTGCATGACGACGAGAGCGCCGTCCTTGCTCAGATGCAGATCGAGTTCGATGAGGTCGAGTCCCGCGTGCTCCGCTGCGAGGAACGATCGGAGGGTGTTCTCGGGTTCGACACCCATCACTCCGCGATGACCGATGGTGAGGAAGTTCAAGGTTGACTCGCTTCCGTCGACGGCGGCTCTGCTCCCGCGCGGCCGTGGGGAGGCGGGGCCACGCGGCAAGGTCGCAGCCTAATGGCCCGCCACCGCGAGGGAACCGCTCCGGCAGGGCCGAGTGCAGGCATCCGCCCGCTGGTTGACGATCCCGAGGACGAGAGCGGTGACCACGGCGGCGACAAGGACGGCACGGGTACTCACGGGGTGCGGCTCCGATGGTGGCGGGACAGGGGACCGGGCCCCGTCCTACCGGCAGCCGCACCGGGACCGCGAGCCGTGTCACCCGCCGGTGGGCGAGTCCTCCGGGCGTTGACCCAGGGCTGCCCCAAGCCGCTCGTAGCAGAAGCATCCGCATCCCGGGCATCCGACAGGAAAAAGAGCGGTGAAGAGTGGGGTGGGGCAGGATAATTTGCCGAGCCCCCACTTGCTGCGGAGAAGCTTGCACGCATACGGTGTCTTGACGGAAGTTTCTCCGGTGGAGGGTGAGAGATGACGGAAATTCTTGTGCAGGCGGGTCCGGAGGGGCGTATATCCCGTGCGGAGCAGAGCACGGAGCGCATCGTGGAGCACCCGGCGTGGCCCCTGCTCAAGGATGCCGTGGAGCAGATCCGGCCCTGGCAGTCCAAGGACGGATCGATCGACTTCGCCGCCGAGGGCGCACCGGCCGTCGCCGACGCCGAGCGGGCCGTCGCGCGCGTGAGCGCCGCGGTCGGCGAGCTGTCCCCGCTGCTGCCGCACGACGCCGCCTACCACACCGCCCTCGTCACCGATCTGCGCCGCTGGGCCGACGGCGGTTTCGCGGTCCCCGACTTCCTCGACTCACTGCTCGCGTTCCAGCCCGCCGCACACCGCGAGGACGGCCTCCAGCACCTGGTCGTCTTCCCGATGTACACGCAGAACGGCAACCCGGACCGCAATCTCGAAGCGGTCGTCCTGCGCATGGTGTGGCCCGACTGGCTGGCCGAGCTGGAGCGCACCCGCTACGACAACCCGCTCTACTGCGGCATCACCTTCGAGGACTTCACCTCCGGGTACGACACCAACTCGGCCGTCCTCTTCCCCGAGACGATCGCCGTGCGCGAGGCGCCCGAGCGGTTCTCCTGGGGCGGCATCTTCTGCGACCGCGAGGCCGCCCGCTTCCGGCGCGTCACCACCGCCGCCGTCGACATCCTGGGCCTCGACCTCCCCGACGACATCCGCGAGCTGATCGCCGACCAGGAGCGCTGCCAGGAGGCGTTCGTCCTGTGGGACATGGTCCACGACCGCACCCACAGCCATGGCGACCTGCCCTTCGACCCGTTCATGATCAAGCAGCGCCAGCCGTTCTGGATGTACGGCCTGGAGGAGCTGCGCTGCGACCTGACCGCCTTCAAGGAGGCCGTGAAGCTGGCCGACGACGGCTTCCCGCAGGGCCGCGACGTGCAGTACGCGGTGCTGTTCGACCGCATGTTCCGCTTCCCCGTCACCGGCGACCGCGTCCGCAACTACGACGGACTCGGCGGCCAGCTCCTCTTCGCCTACCTCCACCAGCACGACGTGGTGCGCTGGACCGACAACAAGCTGCACATCGACTGGGACCGCGCCCCGCAGGTCACCAACCAGCTCTGCGCCGAGATCGAGAAGCTCTACCGCGACGGCATCGACCGGCCCAAGATCGTCCACTGGTTCGCCGGCTACGAGCTGGTCGCGAGCCATCTCTCGCCCCACCCCGGCTCCCGCTGGGCCAAGGGCCCCGACGCCCTCGACCTGACGCAGCCGCCCCGCAAGCTCGTGGACGACGTGCTTCCGGACGAGTTTCCCCTGAGCATGTTCTATGAGGCGCTCGCCAAGAAGCTGAAGAACGTGATCGCCTCGACCAAGGGCATCACCGCGTCGACCCCCGAAGGGATCGCCGCGTGAGCCAGGGCAGCCCGGAGGTGGAGACGATGGACGGCGACAGCGCGCTCAGCGGCGCCGTGGTCGCGGTGGCCGGAGCGGCGGGCCCGGCGGGCCGGGCCACTCTCCTGCGCCTCGCCGAGGCCGGGGCCACCGTGGTCGGCGCCGACGCGGACCCGGCCCGGCTCGCCGAGGCCGTGGACGCCGCGCGGTACGCACACGGCGGCTGCACGGTGACGGGCGACACCGTCGACCTCCTCGATCTGCGGGCCACCAAGGACTGGGCCGCGCGGATCGAGAAGGACTTCGGACGCGTCGACGGACTCGTCCACCTCGTCGGCGGCTGGCGCGGCAGCGCCTCCTTCGCCGACACCGACCTCGCGGACTGGGACTTCCTGGAGAAGCTCCTCATCCGGACCGTCCAGCACACCTCACTCGCCTTCCAGGAACCGCTCCGGCGCAGCGGAATCGGCCGCTACGTCCTGATCAGCGCCGCCGGAGCCAGCAGGCCCACCGCGGGCAACGCGGCGTACGCGGCGGCCAAGGCGGCGGCCGAGGCGTGGACGCTCGCCCTCGGGGACGACTTCCGCAAGGCGGGGGGCGACGAGGGCCCCCGCGCGGCGGCTGCCATCCTGGTGGTGAAGGCGCTGGTCCACGACGCGATGCGCGCCGAACGACCCCACGCGAAGTTCGCGGGCTTCACCGACGTGAAGGAGCTGGCCGAGGCCATCGCCGGAGTCTGGGAGCGGCCCGCCCGGGAAGTGAACGGAAACCGTCTGTGGCTGACCGAGAAGCCGTGAACCCTCCGAAGACCGACGCGCGACGCCATCACGACCCGGAGGTCCGCGGCTTCGCCAGCGACAACTACGCCGGCGGCCACCCGGAGGTCGTCGCCGCCCTGGGCCTGGCCAACGGCGGGCATCAGGTGGCGTACGGCGAGGACGACTACACCCACCACCTCCAGCAGATCGTCCGCGGACACTTCGGCGCGAGCGCCGAGGCGTACCCGGTGTTCAACGGCACCGGCGCCAATGTCGTCGCCCTCCAGGCCGTCACCGACCGCTGGGGAGCAGTGATCTGTGCCGAGAGCGCCCATATCAACGTGGACGAGTGCGGGGCGCCCGAGCGGGTCGGCGGGCTCAAGCTGCTCACGGTGCCCACACCGGACGGCAAGCTGACGCCGGAGCTGATCGACCGGCAGGCGTTCGGCTGGGACGACGAACACCGGGCCATGCCGCAGGTCGTGTCGCTCGCCCAGAACACCGAACTCGGCACCGTCTACACGCCCGACGAGATCCGCGCGATCTGCGACCACGCCCACCAGCACGGCATGAAGGTGCACCTCGACGGCGCCCGGATAGCCAACGCCGCCGCGTCCCTCGACGTCCCGATGCGGGCCTTCACCAACGCGGTCGGCGTCGACATCCTCTCCCTCGGCGGCACCAAGAACGGCGCACTCTTCGGTGAAGCCGTCGTCGTGCTCGACCCCGGCGCCGTCAGCCATATGAAGCATCTGCGCAAGCTGTCCATGCAGCTCGCCTCCAAGATGCGTTTCGTCTCCGTCCAACTGGAAGCACTGCTCGCCAAAGACCTCTGGCTGCGCAACGCCCGGCACGCCAACGAGATGGCCCAGCGGCTCGCCGAGGGCGTCCGCGCGGTGCACGGCGTCGAGATCCTTCATCCCGTCCAGGCCAACGCGGTCTTCGCCCGCCTCCCGCACGACGTCAGCGAACGCCTCCAGAAGCGCTACCGCTTCTACTTCTGGGACGAGGCGGCCGGCGACGTCCGCTGGATGTGCTCCTTCGACACCCGCGCGGAGGACGTCGACGGCTTCGTCGCCGCCCTCAAGGAGGAGATGGCCCGCCAGGGCGAGAAGCCCTAGTCCAGCAGGATGGACTGTCCAGTCCTGTATGCTGCACCAAATCCGGGCGTGTGCTCCGACCGAGCCGCGCCCGGACTCGGCATTCCACGCAGCACGCACTCCCAGCAGGCAAGGCGGACCATGACTCCCACGCTCACCGTGTCCGACGAGGTGCGCGCCCTCACGCCCGGCTTCACCCATGTCGTCGTCGAGGCGTACGGGCTGGTCAACGGCCCCAGCACGGACGGCACATCGGCACTCCTCGACGACGCGGCCCGCCGCCTCACGGCCCGCCTGGACGGCCGCGCCCCGCACGAGGACCCGCACATGGCCGCGTGGCGCGCCGCGTACACGGCGTTCGGCGCCAAGCCATCCCGTACCCGCAACTCCGCCGAAGCGCTCGCCAAGCGGGCCCTGTCCGACGCCGGACTGCCCCGGATCAATGCTCTCGTCGACGTGTACAACGCGATCAGCGTCGCCCACCTCGTCCCGGTCGGCGGCGAGGACGCGGACCACATCGCCGGCGCGATGAGGCTCGTGCGCGCCACCGGGGACGAGGAGTTCGCCACCGCAGCCGGCGGCGAACCGGCCGTCGAGCACCCCGAGCCGGGGGAGGTCGTCTGGCGCGACGACGCCGGAGTGACCTGCCGCCGCTGGAACTGGCGCCAGGGAGTGCGCACCCGACTCACCGAGGCGTCGGTCTCCGCACTGTTCCTCCTGGAGGGCCTGCCTCCGATGCCCGTGCCCGACCTGGCCGCGGCGGGCGCCGAACTCGCCGAACTCGTCGAGAAGTTCAGCCCCGGCGCACGGATCACGGTGCACGCGCCCGACCAAGGCTGACGGTACGACGAGGGCCCGGCCACACCGTGGCCGGGCCCTGCTCCGTCGTCAGCCCTTCTCGGCCGCCCGCACCGCCTCGGGCGTCGGCGCCGTGCCGCCGAGGTGCGCCGGCATCCACCAGGTGTCGTCCGGCCCCTTGGGGCGTACGGGATAGGCGCGCTGGGCCGCTTCGAGCAACTCCTGCACCCGCTCGCGCAACCGGCGGGTGATCGCGCCCGCGTACTGGTCGCGCGGGGCCTCCAACGGCTTGCCGATCCGCATCGTCACGGGGATGTGATGGCGCCGGAAGTTGCGCGGGTGCCCCTTCGTCCACAGTCGCTGGGTGCCCCACAGCGCCATCGGGACGAGCGGCACGCCCGCCTCCTGGGCCAGCCGCGCGGCACCGGACTTGAAGCTCTTGAGCGTGAACGACTGCGAGATCGTCGCCTCGGGGAACACCCCGACGACCTCGCCCGACCGCAGCGACTCCAAGGCGTGCGCGAAGGCAGCCTCACCCTGCTTGCGGTCGACGGGAATGTGCTTCATTCCGCGCATCAGCGGACCCGACACCTTGTTCCGGAACACGGACTCTTTTGCCATGAACCGGACGAGACGTTTCTGCGGGAGGGCCGCGAGCCCGTTGAAGATGAAGTCGAGATAGCTGATGTGGTTGCTGACCAGCACCGCACCGCCCGAACGCGGAATGTTCTCCGAACCCTTGCAGTCGATCTTCAGGTCGAGCGCCTTGAACATGGTGAGGGCCATGCCGATGACGGGACGGTAGACGAGCTCTGCCATGGGCGAGGAGGACCCTTCTCTCTGCCTGGGGAGGGGTCTCCCGGCGGGAAGTTACGCAGCCGTAGGTTTGCGGCCTGCGCAGATCGTGCCCCAAGAACGAACGGGTAGCCAGTCCTGGTGCCCGCGGAGCGCGAGATTCTCGTCACGTTCCCGACACATACCGTTCCCGCTGGTCCCGCCGTTCTCACCCCACCCGTGCCGACGCCCTCACCCCACCCGTGCCGAACCGCGCCGCACCAGCAGATACGCCTCGCACCCGAGGCAGTAGGCGAACGCCGCGTTCAGGAAGGCCGCCGCCAGTGCGCACGCCGTAGCCGCGAGTCCCAGCCACTCCGGTCCGACCGCGTATCCGATCAGCCCGAGCACGGCGAAGACCAGACCCACCGCCTGGGCGAAGCGGGGCGGTTCGGGCGCCTCGAACTCCGTCGGCGGCCCGATCCGCGGCCGTACGACCGTCCGGAACAACCAGCCGTACGGGGAACGCGCCACGCCACCCGCGGCGCCCAGTGCGAAGCAGAGTGTCTGCCAGACCAGCGGCCAGACGTTGCCGGTGATGAGGACGACCGCCAGTACGGCCGTCGTCACCGCGGCCCCGAACCGCGGTCCTCTCGCGTCGATGTCCATGAATCAAGCATTCCGTATCACCGGTCCCCGGGGGCGCCGGGAATCTTTGCGGTCTCGTGAACGCTGATGCCGGGGATGACTGGACTCGTGGTGTGCATGGCGGTGCTCGCGCTGGCGGCGGCGTACGGAGCCGTGCACCGGCGCCGGAGCGGGAGGGTGAGAGTGCGCGGACGCGACGGCGGGAAGCAACTCGGTACGGCGGAGCTGGGCGAGAGCCTGGGGGAGCGCGCGACCCTCGTACAGTTCTCCAGCGCCTTCTGCCAGCCCTGCCGTGCGACCCGACGGGTGCTCGGCGAGGTCGCCGGGATGGTGCCCGGAGTGCGGCATGTGGAGATCGACGCCGAGGACCGACTCGACCTCGTGCGCGCCCTGGACATCCTGAAGACCCCCACGGTCCTGGTGCTCGACGCGGACGGCCGGATCGTCCGGCGCGCCACCGGCCAGCCCCGCAAGGCCGATGTGATCGCCGCTCTCGGCGAGGCCGTATGAGCCGCCCCGGACGCCGGGTGCTCGCGGTGACGCATCTCCCAGATGGCGAACGGCACTTGACTGCGCGTAACACCTATCGTCAGCCTGACTCTGTGCCCCCGGAACTCCTGGCCGTCGCATGACGGCCGCGCCCGACACCGGCCCCGCCCGGCTCGCGCCCCAGGTGACCCCGCCGGGATCGTCCGACCTCCTGCGCTCCGTCTTCCGCCGGCACGCCGCCGGTGTCGCAGTGATCACCGCTCTCGGTCCTTCGGGCCCCGCCGGCTTCACGGCGACCTCGCTCACCTCGGTCTCGGCCGAACCCCCGCTGCTGTCCTTCGGGATCGGTACGGGCGCCTCCAGTTGGCCCGCGGTCGCCGACGCCACCCATGTGGGCGTCCATCTGCTCGGTGACCACCAGCGCGATCTCGCCGCCACGTTCGCCCGCAGCGGCGCCGACCGCTTCGGCCCGCCCACCCGTTGGCGCACCGGCCCCGAGGGCGTCCCCCTGCTCGACGGCGTACCCGCCTGGCTCGTCTGCCGCGTCCGCGCGCGGGTGCCCGCCGGCGACCACCGCCTCGTGATCGCCGAGGTCCTCACCGGCGACCCGACGGGTCCCGGACGCCCCCTGCTGTACCACCAGGGCCGCTACACATCGCTCCCGGACTGAGCCGGGCCGAGCCGGGCCGAGCCGGACCGAGGAGTCCCCTCCCGGACCGGAACCGCTGCTGCTCCCCGCTGCTCGCGTGTCGCCCATGCCATGCCGCGCCTGTGACATCACTGGTTACGCAGCGTTGCGAACGTCACAGTTCAAAGCGCTTGCTCAGGGGGAATGATGTGGGTGTACTGGTGAGTAATATTTCGGCGGGTGCGTGGATCGACTCCGACCGGGATCCGCCGCTCCAGGCGCCTATGCTGCCTGGAAGAAGGCAGCTCAGAAATGACGATGCAGTAGGAGAGCCGGCGTGAGCTTGAGGATCGTTGTCTGTGTGAAGTACGTGCCCGACGCCACCGGTGACCGGCATTTCGCCGATGACCTCACCTTGGACCGCGACGACGTGGACGGTCTGCTGTCGGAGCTGGACGAGTACGCGGTCGAGCAGGCGCTGCAGATCGCCGACGAGGCCGACGATGCCGAGATCACCGTTCTCACCGTCGGCCCCGAGGACGCGAAGGACGCGCTGCGCAAGGCGCTGTCGATGGGCGCCGACAAGGCGGTCCACGTCGAGGACGACGACCTGCACGGTACGGACGCGCTGGGCACCTCGCTGGTGCTGGCGAAGGCGATCGAGAAGACCGGCTACGACCTGGTGATCTGCGGCATGGCGTCCACCGACGGCACCATGGGCGTGCTCCCGGCCATCCTCGCCGAACGCCTCGGCGTCCCCCAGGTCACGCTGCTCTCCGAGGTCTCCGTCGAGGACGGCACCGTCAAGGGCCGCCGCGACGGCGACACGGCATCCGAGCAGCTGGAGGCGCAGCTTCCGGCGGTCGTGTCGGTGACGGACCAGTCGGGTGAGGCGCGCTACCCGTCGTTCAAGGGGATCATGGCGGCGAAGAAGAAGCCGGTGCAGTCACTGGACCTGGAGGACCTGGAGATCGACGCCGACGAGGTCGGTCTCGGCGGCTCCTGGACCAAGGTCGACTCGGCGGCGCAGCGCCCGGCGCGGACCGCGGGCACGGTCGTCAAGGACGAGGGCGAGGGCGGCAAGCAGCTCGCCGAGTTCCTCGCGGGCCAGAAGTTCATCTAGGCCCCCCAGGACGTACGGGCCACCAGACCCCGAGGCCCGCCCCACCCCCTTTCGCCGCCCCCTCAGACTTCGCAATCCGCAGGAGAGCATTCCCATGGCTGAAGTTCTCGTCTACGTCGATCACCTGGACGGTGCCGTCCGCAAGCCCACCCTGGAGCTGCTGACGCTGGCCCGCCGCATCGGTGAGCCGGTCGCCGTCGCCCTCGGCCCCGGTGCCGAGAGCACCGCTTCCGCGCTCGCCGAGCACGGCGCCGTGAAGGTCCTCACGCACGACGCCCCCGAGTACGCCGACTACCTGGTCGTACCGAAGGTCGACGCACTCCAGGCCGCGTACGACGCCGTGTCGCCGGCCGCCGTGCTCGTCCCGTCCTCCGCCGAGGGCAAGGAGATCGCCGCTCGCCTCGCCGTGCGCATCGGCTCGGGCATCATCACCGACGCCGTCGACCTGGAGGCCGGCGACGAGGGTCCGGTCGCCACGCAGTCGGCGTTCGCCGCCGCTTTCACCACCAAGTCCCGGGTCAGCAAGGGCACTCCGGTCATCACCGTCAAGCCGAACTCCGCCCCCGTCGAGGCCGCCCCGGCCGCCGGCGCGGTGGAGGCCCTGTCGGTGACGTTCGGTGCGCTGGCGACCGGTACGAAGGTCACCGCGCGCACGCCCCGGGAGTCGACGGGCCGTCCCGAGCTGACCGAGGCCGCGATCGTGGTCTCGGGTGGCCGGGGCGTCAACGGCGCGGAGAACTTCGGGATCATCGAGGCGCTGGCCGACTCGCTGGGCGCGGCCGTCGGCGCCTCGCGGGCAGCGGTCGACGCGGGCTGGTACCCGCACTCGAACCAGGTCGGCCAGACCGGTAAGTCCGTGTCGCCGCAGCTCTACATCGCCAACGGCATCTCGGGCGCGATCCAGCACCGGGCCGGTATGCAGACGTCGAAGACGATCGTCGCCGTCAACAAGGACGCCGAGGCCCCGATCTTCGACCTCGTCGACTACGGCGTGGTCGGTGACCTCTTCGAGGTCGTCCCGCAGCTCACCGAGGAGATCAAGGCCCGCAAGGGCTGAGCACCCACCGCGCACGAGGCCCCCACGACCGCACCGGTCGGCGGGGGCCTCGGCTCGTCCAGGGCGCCTACGGGCTCCTACCGGCGCTCGTACGAGCCCCTGAGCGCCGGACGTCACAGGGTCAGCGACGCCTGCACCGGAAGGTGATCGCTCGGGAACTGGCCGCCGGACGAGAACGCGTTGATCGACGCCCGGTGCACCGTCACCCCGGGCGTGGCGAGAATCCAGTCGATCCGCTCACCGTCCGGCACGAGCGGCCGGTACCCGTGGAACGTCGCGTACAGCGCGCTGCGCTCGGCCGCCGTGTCCCAGGTGTCCGCCAGGCCCGCGCCGAGCATCGTGTCGTAGACCGGATTCCCGTGCGCCGGCACATTGAAGTCGCCCGTCACCACGAGCGGCAGGGAACGATCGAGACCGGCGATCCGTTCGGCGATCAGGGACGCGGCACGCGCGCGTGCGTGCTGACTGGCGTTGTCGAGATGGGTGTCCAGGAAGTAGAACTCCCGCCCGGCATCGCGCAGATCGCGGAACCGCACCCAGGTCACCATGCGGATGGAGCCGCCGCCCCAGGTGTTGGACCCGATCACGTCGGGCGTGTCGGAGAGCCAGTAGTGCTCGTAGGAGACGGGCTCGACGCGGCGCGTGTCGTAGAAGACCGCCATGAACTCGTCGCGGCTGCCGCCCGCACGGCCGGTGCCGATCCAGTCGTAGCGCGCCCCCAGATCGGCCTCGATGTCCCGCACCTGCTGGTACAGGCCCTCCTGGGTACCGATCACCTGAGGCCGCTCGCGGCGCAGCAACTCCCGCACCACGGGCCGGCGCCGCGCCCAACTGTTCGGCTCGGTGGCGCTCGCGTAGCGCAGGTTGAACGACATGACGTCCAGGCGGCGGTCCGTGCGCCCGGTCGCCGCCGAGGCGGGAGCGGCGGACAGTGCTGTACTGGACAGGGGACCGGCGACCGCCGCCGCCACGGCGGTCTTGAGCCCCAGACGGCGCGTCACTCGGCTGGTGTTCGGCATGCGTGCTCCTTCGGTCGGGGGTCACGAAGCGGGTCACGAAGCGGGTCGGGACGAACGGGGTGCACGATGCAGCGTGCGACCGCAGTGTCGAAGAGGGAACCGAGACGGGAGTGAACACGCCGGGTGCCGGAAGTGTCCCGTACGCCAAGCGGGTGTTGACCGGCGCGAAGGTCCCTGGATAACTTCACCATACGGATTTAAGATTCCGTACATCGGAAAACAGGAGGGTGTGGGATGGGTCAGCAGGAGAAGGTGGCGACGAGCATCGCGGGCACGGTCAGCGAGAGCGTCAGCGCCTCCCTCGCCCCGGTCGACGCGGAGCTGGAGCGGCGCTACCCCGGCGACCCGGGCACCCGCCAGCCCGTCCACACCGTGTACGTCCCCGCCGACGACTTCGCCGCGGACACCCTCCGCACCTGGGGCGACCGGGCGCTGCGCGCGCTCGACGAACACGCCCCGGACGCCGCCGCCTTCGCCGCCGTCCTCGGCATCGGCGACGACCTCGCGGAGCCCGTCCACGCGCGCGTGCGCGCCAAACTGGAACGCGAACCGGTGGAAGACCTGCGGATCGACTTCGAGGACGGCTACGGCCGGCGCCCCGACGCCGAGGAGGACCAGGCAGCGGCCCGCGCGGCCCGGCTCGTCGCCGAGGCGTACGAGAACGGCACCGCGGCCCCGTACATGGGCATCCGCATGAAGTGCATGGAGGCGGCGGTACGCGACCGGGGCATCCGCACCCTCGACATCTTCCTCACCGGACTGATGGCGGCCGGCGGTCTGCCCGACGGGCTCGTCCTCACCCTGCCGAAGGTCACGTACGCCGAGCAGGTCACCGCCATGGTCCGGCTCCTGGAGGAGTTCGAGAAGGCGCGCGGCCTGGAGCCGGGCCGGATCGGCTTCGAGATCCAGATCGAGACCAGCCAGTCCATCCTGGCCACCGACGGCACCGCGACCGTCGCCCGAATGATCCAGGCCGCCGACGGCCGCGCCACCGGACTGCACTACGGCACCTTCGACTACAGCGCCTGTCTCGGCGTCAGCGCCGCCCACCAGGCGAGCGACCATCCCGCCGCCGACCACGCCAAGGCGATCATGCAGGTCGCCGCCGCGGGCACCGGGGTCCGGGTCTGCGACGGCTCCACCAACGTCCTGCCCGTCGGCCCCACCGCCCAGGTCCACGACGCCTGGCGGCTGCACTACGGCCTCACCCGCCGCGCCCTGGCCCGCGCCTACTACCAGGGCTGGGACATGCACCCCGGCCACCTCCCCACCCGGTACGCCGCCGTCTTCGCCTTCTACCGCGAGGGCTACGAACAGGCCGCCGCCCGCCTCGCCGCCTACGCCGACCGGACCGGCGGCGACGTCATGGACGAGCCCGCGACCGCGAAGGCGCTCAGCGGCTATCTGCTGCGCGGCCTCGACTGCGGCGCCCTCGACACCGACGAGGTCACCCGGCTCACCGGCCTCGACCGCGCGGGCCTGGAGGGCTTCGCCTCCCCGCGCCGCGGCGATCTCACGCTCTGACGGGAACCGGGGCCGACATACGGAAGCGGGCCGCCGCCGGAGTGGCGCGGCGCCTCAGGCCGAGGGCGGGACCTCGCCCGAGCCCCGGGTGATGAGCCGGGTCGGGAGTTCGATCCGCTCGGGCGCCATGGACGCGCCGTCGAGCTGGCGGAAGAGGCGCTCCGCCGCCGTGCGGCCGAGCTGGGCCGCGTCCTGCGCGACCACCGTGACCCCGGGCTTCAGCAGATCGGCCAGCTCGATGTCGTCGAAGCCGACCAGGGCGACCGGCCGCTCCCGCTCGGCGAGCACCCGGACGACCGTCACCGTCACCCGGTTGTTGCCCGCGAAGATCGCCGTGACCGGCTCGGGGCCCGACAGCATCGCGTCCGTCGCCGCCCGCACCCGCTCCGGCACCGTGAGCCCCAGGGACATCCAGGCGTCCTCGACCACGATGCCCGCGTCGTCCATGGCCGCGCGATAGCCCCGCAGCCGCTCGGCCGCCGTGTGGATACGCGGCTGGTCACCGATGAAACCGATCCTGCGGTGACCATGGGCGATGAGGTGGGCCACGCCCGCGCGCGCACCGCCGTAGCTGTCCGAGAGGACCATGTCCGCGTCGATCCGGCCGGGCGGCCGGTCCACGAACACCGTGGCGATGCCCGCCTTGATCTCCGGCTCCAGATAGCGGTGGTCGTCACCGGCCGGGATCACCACCAGACCGTCGACCCGGCGCGCGCACAGGGCGAGCACCAGCTCCTGCTCCCGGTCCGGGTCCTCGGCGCTCGACCCGTTGATGAGCAGGGCGCCATGCGCACGGGCGACCTCCTCGACGGCGCGGCTCAGCGGGCCGTAGAACGGGTCGGCCAGATCCTCCAGGACCAGGCCGATACTCGCCGTACGCCCCTTGCGCAGCACGCGCGCGCTGTCGTTGCGCCGGAAGCCCAGCGCGTCGATGGCCTCCTGGACCCGGCGCTCGGTGTCCGGGGTCACTCCCGGCTCTCCGTTGACCACGCGCGAGACCGTTTTCAGGCCGACTCCCGCGCGCGCGGCGACGTCCTTCATGGTCGGACGGTTGCCATAACGGTTCTCGGATCGGCGGGCGATCTCGGCCACGATGCGCTGTCCTGTCCTGTCGTCCGGGATGGTAGGAAGATGTGGCATCGAGCATAGAGCCTGGACAACGTTGTCAGATGCGGGAGAGACTGTCCATCGCATTCTGCGGACTGCCCTTCACCAGGAGATCTGACACTGATGCACACCGACCTCGTCGCCGCGCTCGACATCGGCGGAACCAAGATCGCCGGAGCCCTCGTGGACGACCGGGGACAGATCCTGCTCCGGGCACAGCGGTCCACGCCCGCGCGGGAGGACGGCGACACCGTGATGCGGGCCGCCGACGCGGTCCTCGGCGAACTGGCCGCATCCCCCCTGTGGGCGTCGGCGCGGGCCGTCGGGATCGGCAGCGCGGGACCCGTGGACGCGTCGAAGGGAACCGTCAGCCCGGTGAACGTACCCGGCTGGCGTGACTACCCACTGGTCGACCGCGTGCGCTCCGCGACCGGCGGGCTGCCCGTCGAACTGATCGGCGACGGCGTCGCGATCACGGCTGCCGAGCACTGGCAGGGCGCCGCACGCGGCCACGACAACGCGCTGTGCATGGTCGTCTCGACCGGCGTCGGCGGCGGACTCGTCCTCGGCGGCAAGCTGCACCCGGGGCCGACGGGCAACGCCGGTCACATCGGGCACATCAGCGTCGACCTCGACGGGGACCCCTGCCCGTGCGGTGCCCGCGGCTGCGTCGAACGCATCGCGAGCGGGCCGAACATCGCGCGCCGCGCCCTGGACGGCGGCTGGCGCCCCGGGCCCGACGGCGACACTTCGGCCGCCGCGGTCGCCGAGGCCGCGCGCGCGGGCGACCCGGTGGCGCTCGCGTCCTTCGCGCGCGCCGCCCAGGCGCTCGCCGCGGGCATCGCCGCCACCGCGACGCTCGTCGAGATCGACATCGCGGTGATCGGCGGGGGAGTGGCGAAGGCCGGCGAGGTCCTGTTCGCGCCCCTGCGCCGGTCCTTGCGCGACTACGCCACGCTGTCCTTCGTGCAGCGCCTCACGGTGGCGCCCGCGACCATGGGCACGGACGCCGGGCTGGTCGGTGCGGCTGCGGCGGCGCTGAGCGGGCCGAGCCGGGCGACGGCCGCCAGGGTCGGAGGGTGAGACCGGAGCGGTGATCGCTGGTCGGGGGTCGGTGATCGCTGGTCGGTGATCAGGGCGCTGAATCCGGAGCGGTGCTCCACGAGTCAGGTCCGTGATCGGTGATCGGTGATCGGTGATCCGTGATGCGTGGTCCGTGGGCCGTGGGCCGTGTTGCGTGATGCGCGATCTGAAGCGGGAGCGGTGCTCCGGCGGTCCCGTGGTCGGCGGTGCATGGCGCGGGGGTGGACGCCGACCGGCATCCGTCCCCGCGCCATGCCCTGCTCCCGCCCCGCTCCTGTCAGCAGGTGAGCTTGGCGTCCGCCCAGTCCGCGTGGTCGTAGCTGACGCCGTCTCCGGCGTCCGTGACGATCAGGTGGACCACCTGGGCGCCCGTCACATCGGCCGAGATCGGCTGCGCGGGCATCGCGTTGGTGAGGGTCCCGGTGGCGGCGACCTTCCTGCCGTCCGCCCAGATCTCGAAGACGACCGTGCCGTTGTCCCCCTTCTCGTCGTCGACGCCGACCTGTGCGCTGACGGAGCGGCACGCCCCGGCTGTGTAGTACTCGATGTCGCCGGCCGCGTGCGCGCCGAGCCCCTTGGCGAAGACCTGTCCGCCGATGGTGATCGGGTTGCCGTCGCCCGCCTGGTCCTCGCCGTTGCTGGTGTCCCGCTCGACGGGCCCGTAGCCGTTGACCGCCGAGAGCCACGGCAGGTCGCTCAGCTGCGAGGTGCCCGCGGGCGGCGGTACCACGACCCGGCTCGCCAGCGGTACGGTGCTCTCCGCACGGTCCCCTCGCGGCGAGCGGTACGTCGCCGTGAGGGTGAACTCGTAGTCCCCGGCGGGTGTCCCCGCCGGTGCCGTGACCGCCCACCGCGTCGTGAGGGACTTGCCCGTGGGCAGGCCGGGTGCGGTGGTAGGTGAGGTGGCCCGGACCTTCCAGCCGGCCGGACCGGTGAGCCGCACCGACACATGCTGTGCGGGCGTCCGGCCGAGATCGGTGATCTTCGATGTGAGCACTGTCTGCTTGCCGGCCTCGACCAGTGTGCCGCCGTCCGCGTGGAGTTCGACGGCGGGCGGATACGCGGACCACTTGCGGTCGGCCGTCACCCGCAGCAGCACGGTGCCGTGGGCGGGGACGGTCGCGGAGATTGCGCCCGCGGTGTTGTAGCTGCGGTGCTTCCACAGGTCCCGCAGCGTGTAGGCGGAGGCGTGCGGGAGGCCCGCGGCGGTCGCGGTGGTGGAGATGCGCTGCGCGGTGTTGGTCTCGTTGAAGAGGGCGATCGCACGGCTGCCGTCCTGCATCTCCTTGACGACGACCCAGCGCCCGCCCTCGGAGGTGAGCACTGCTCCCTGCTTGCCGAGCGGGTCCTGGTCGACCGCGATGACCTCACGGTTGTCGAGGATGTCGAAGGTGGAATCGGGCACCTTGCGCAGATCCGAGCCGATGAGCAGCGGCGCCGCCATGATCGACCACATCGAGAAGTGCGTACGGTACTCGGTGTCCGTCATGCCGCCGTTGCCGACTTCCAGCATGTCGGGGTCGTTCCAGCGGCCGGGACCCGCGTGCGGGGCGAGAGGCAGATTCTGTTTGAGGATCGACAGCATCGAACCCCAGTTGTCGCTGATGTCACCGGTCGTGCGCCAGAGCTGGCCCACGTCCCCTGCCCATTCCCACGGCTTGTTCTCGCCCCATTCGCAAATGCTGTAGACGATGGGCCTGCCGGTCGCCTTGAGCGCGTCCCGCATCGTGTTGTAGCGCTGTTTGGCGTCGACGCCCTGGTTGTTGCAATTGTCGTACTTGAGGTAGTCGACACCCCAGTCCGCGAACTGCTGCGCGTCGCTGTACTCATGGCCGAGCGCGCCCGGGAAACCCGCGCTGTTGCATGTCTTGGTGCCGGCGCTGGTGTAGATGCCGAGTTTGAGGCCCTTCGCGTGGACGTAGTCGGCGACGGCCTTGATTCCGTTCGGGAAACGCACCGGGTCGGGGACGAGCTTGCCGTTCGCGTCCCGTTGCGGGAGCGCCCAGCAGTCGTCGAGATTGACGTACTGATAGCCGGACGCTTTCAGGCCTTTCTCGATGAAGAGATCGGCGATGCCTTTGACCATCGCCTCGTTGAACTCGGCACGACAGTGCGTCGAGTTCCAGTTGTTGAAACCCATCGGAGGTGTCAGGGCCAGTCCGTCGTCGGCCTTCGGCGGCGCGGTGGCCGCCTCCGGGGCGGCGGTACGGGCCGATGCCGCCGTGCCCTGCGCCGGGCCGGCCGGTGCGCTTGCCGCCGCGGGTGCGGCGAGCCCCGCGGAGCACAGCACCGCCGTGGCGACTGCTCCGACCATTCTTCGTCCGGTACTGCGGATGGAGAGATGACGCATGGTGACGTTCCTCCGTACTCGCGACAGATGGGATGACGGCATGTACGCGTCAGAGGCGCGCGTTTACGGTAGAGCGTGTTGGACTCTGTTGGAAGAGATGCGGTAACGGTTGCCCATGGACGCGCCAAAACCCTTGACTGCGCTCCAAGTTGGCAGTGAGATCCAAGTCTCGCGTTCGGTTGTGTTGGGTTGCACCCCGAGGAGGGGGACATGGCTCAGTCATCGTTCAACGGTCCGGTCGCGCCGCGCGGCGCCTTTGGACATCGGATGTCCCGGCGGAATCTCTTGCGTGGTGCGGCTGTCGGAGCGGGCGCCGTGACCCTGCCGGCCCTGCTCACCGCCTGCGGCGGCGGCCCCGGCGGCGACAGCAAGACGGTCACCGTCGGCTCCAACGCATCGGACGCGGTGCCCAAGAAGGCGTTCGCCGACGCGTTCGACGCCTACGAGAAGGAATCCAAGAAGACCGTCAAGGTCAACACAAAGGACCACAACGACTTCCAGGAGAACATCAACCGGTATCTCCAGGGCACACCGGACGATGTCTTCATGTGGTTCGCCGGATACCGTATGCAGTACTTCGCGGAAAAGGGCCTCCTCGTCGAGATCAGCGACGTGTGGAAGAAGTTCAACGGCTTCTCGCAGGCGCTCAAGGACCAGTCGACCCACGCCGGCAAGCAGTACTTCGTGCCGTACTACTACTATCCGTGGGCCGTCTTCCACCGGAAGAGCCTCTTCGAGAAGCAGGGCTACGAACAGGCCAAGACCTGGGACGAGTTCATCGCCCTCGCCAAGAAGATGAGCAAGGACGGCATTCCGGTCGCCTTCAGCGACAAGGACGGCTGGCCCGCGATGGGCACCTTCGACTACATCAACCTCCGCGCCAACGGATACGACTTCCACAAGTCGCTGATGGCGGGCGAGGAGTCCTGGACCGACCCCAAGGTCAAGAACGTCTTCGATCTGTGGCGCGAACTCATGCCGTACTACCAGAAAGGCGCGCTCGGCCGGACCTGGGAGGAGGCCGGGCAGGGCCTCCAGCAGCGCAAGACCGGAATGGCCGTCTTCGGAATGCCCCACCCCGGCAGCCAGTTCCCCGAGAACGAGCGCGAGGACATCGACTTCTTCGCCTTCCCCGAGATCGACCCGCAGTTCGGCCAGGACGCCGTCGAGGCACCCATCGACGGCTTCCTCATCGCCAAGAAGTCGAAGAACGTCACCGCCGCCAAGGACCTGCTCACCTGGCTCGGCACCCCCAAGGCCGAGGACGTCTACCTCGCAGGCGACCCCAACAACGTCGCCGTGAACGACGGCGCCGACACCTCCGCGTACACCGCTCTGCAGAAGAAGTCCGCCGAACTGGTCGCGGGCGCCCGGCAGATCTCCCAGTTCCTGGACCGCGACACCCGTCCCGACTTCGCGTCGACCGTCATGATCAAGGCGATCCAGGACTTCATCGGCAACCCGAACGACGTCGACGGCCTCTGCAACAGCATCGAACGGCAGAAGAAGACCATCTTCTCCACAGCCGTCGGCTGACCCCGCGAGCGCCCGTCACCCGCCGACCATCGAGGCGCGAAGCCACCACCGAGGCGAGAAGCCCCCACCGAGGCGAGAAGCCGACCATCGAGGCCAGAAGGGGAAAAGGATCCGTGCCGCTGAACAACGCGCGGCGCGCCGGGCGGCGAGGCCCACGGCGATTCACCCGCCGTGACCTTGCCGTTCTCGGTGTGCTCCTCGGCATACCCGTCCTGCTGGACATCGTCATCATCTGGGGGCCGACGCTCGCCTCCATCGGCCTGTCGTTCACCTCGTGGGACGGCATCGGCGACATCCATTGGGTGGGCGGAGACAACTACCGGAACCTCGTCGACAACTACCCGGCCTTCTGGCCCGCCGTCCGCCACAACCTGCTGTGGCTCGCGTTCCTCGGCCTGATCGCCACACCCTTCGGACTGCTGCTCGCCGTCATCATCGACCGGGGCGTGCGCTTCAGCCGCTTCTACCAGTCCACCCTCTACATGCCGGTCGTGCTGTCGCTCGCAATAGTCGGCTTCATCGCCCAACTCGTCCTCGGTACCGACCAGGGCGCCCTGAACACCATCCTCGCCAACCACGACGACCCCATCGACTGGCTCGGCGACGCGAACCTCAACATCTGGATGATCATGCTCGCCGCGAGCTGGCGCCACGTCGGCTATGTGATGATCCTCTACCTCGCCGGCCTCAAGGCGGTCGACCCCGCCCTCAAGGAAGCCGCCGCCATCGACGGCGCGGGCGCCCGGCAGACCTTCTTCCGCGTCGTCTTCCCGACCCTGCGGCCCGTCAACGTCATCGTCGGCGTCATCACCGTCATCGAGGCCCTGCGCGCCTTCGACATCGTCTACGCGGTCAACAAGGGCCGCAACGGCCTGGAACTGCTCTCCGTCCTCATCACCGACAACGTCATCGGCGAGGCCAGCCGCATCGGATTCGGCTCCGCCATCGCGGTCGTCCTGCTCACCGTCTCCCTGGGATTCATCGTGACGTTCCTGGTCCAAGAGCTGCGAGGTGCACGCGACCGATGACCGCCGATCTCCGCGCCACCACCTCCGCCGACACCCCCGTACGGCCCGTCGGGCCCGCGCCCGCGCCGCCGCGCCGCCGCGTCCGCCCAGGACGCCTCGGCGTGCACGCCTTCCTGCTCGCCGTCTCGCTGGCGTTCCTCGCCCCGCTGCTCCTCGCCGTCTACGCGTCCCTGCGCCCGTACGAGGAGACCGCCCAGCACGGCTACTTCTCCCTCCCGGAACACCTGTCGTTCGACTACTACCGGCAGGCGTACACCGATTCGGGCATGGGCAAGTACTTCGTCAACACGCTGCTCATCGCCGTACCCGGCGTGCTGATCACGCTGTTCCTCGCGTCGTTCGTCGCCTTCGCCGTGTCCCGGCTGAGGATCCGCGGCGGACTGGTCCTGCTGATGTTCTTCACCGCGGGCAACCTGCTTCCCCCACAGGTCATCGTCACCCCGCTCTACGTCCTGTTCAACAAGATCCCGCTGCCCTGGTGGATGTCCGACTCGCTGATGATGTACGACTCGTACTGGGCCGTGATCATCGTCAACATCTCCTTCCAACTGGGCTTCTGCGTCTTCGTCCTGGCGAACTTCATGCGGACCCTGCCACAGGAGATCCTGGAGGCCGCCGTCGTCGACGGCGCCGGCGTGTGGACCCAGTTCTGGCGCATCACGCTGCCCCTGTGCCGCCCCGCGCTCGCCGCGCTCGGCACCCTCGAATTCACCTGGATCTACAACGACTTCCTCTGGGCCCTCATCTTCATCTCCAACCCGGACAAACTCCCCATCACCTCCTCGCTCAACAACCTGAGAGGGCAGTTCTTCACGGACTACAACATGCTCGCCGCGGGCTCGGTCCTGGTGGCCCTGCCGACGATCCTCGTCTTCCTGGTGCTTCAGCGGCACTTCATCGCCGGACTCACTCTCGGCTCGACCAAGGGGTGAGAGGGACGACCGGGACCACAGGTGGCGACACGCAAGGTCGGTGACGAGAACCGCCGGGAACCCCGGGAAACCCGGCGGTACACAACTTGGCCGGTAAACGACCGGTAAGGAGCCGGTAAGGGAGCCCTCTTCGGCCCCTGGTTTCCGTGGCAGGGTGTTCCGGGCAAGCCACAGGGGGCCATGAGAAGAGGGGGAACCGTGATCGTTTGGGTCAACGGAACGTTCGGTGCGGGCAAGACGACCACCGCACGGGAACTGCTCGACCTGATTCCGGACAGCACGCTCTTCGACCCCGAGGTCATCGGCGGCGCGATGGCCCATCTGCTGCCGCCCAAGCGCCTCGCCGAGGTGAGCGACTTCCAGGACCTGCCGATCTGGCGACGCCTCGTCGTCGACACCGCGGCGGCCCTGCTCGCCGACGTCGGCGGCGTCCTCGTCGTCCCCATGACCCTGCTGCGCCAGGAGTACCGCGACGAGATCTTCGGCGGACTCGCCGCCCGCCGGATCTCCGTACGGCATGTGCTCCTCGCCCCGGCGGAAACGATCCTGCGTGCCCGCATAGCGGAACGCGAGATACCGCCCGATCTGCCCGAAGGCGAGATACGCGTCCGACAGTGGTGTTACGAGCACATCGAGCCCTACCGCACCGCGCTCGCCGGATGGCTCGCGGCGGACGCCCACCTGATCGACAACAGCGCCCTCACCCCCTACGACACCGCCGTACGGATCGCCGACGCCGTCCGCACCGGGGACGCGGCCGTCAGCGACATCGTCCAGACACCCGAACCCACCGGCGAGACCGTCGCCGCCGGAGTCCTCCTCTTCGACGCCGAAGGCCGCGTACTCCTCGTGGACCCCACGTACAAGGCGGGCTGGGAGTTCCCCGGCGGGGTCGTCGAACCCGGCGAGGCACCCGCGCGCGCGGGGCTGCGCGAAGTCGCCGAGGAGACGGGCCTGCGCCTCACCGACGTACCGCGCCTCCTCGTCCTCGACTGGGAACCCCCGTCACCCCCGGCCTACGGCGGACTGCGCCTCCTCTTCGACGGCGGCCGACTCGACGCGACCCGGGCCACCGACCTGCTGCTCCCCGGCCCCGAACTCCGCGACTGCCGCTTCGTCACCGAGGAGGAGGCCCACCACCTCCTGCCACCCGTACGGTACGAACGCCTGCGGTGGGCGCTGCGCGCGCGCGAGCGGGGGGCTGCGATCTATCTGGAGTCGGGAACTCCGGTGTAGACGGTGCCGGGAACGCGGCAGCGGGCGCCGACCGCCGAGGGTTCGACATCGCGACACCACGGCCTTCGACTGCCGGCCTCCGGCAACGGCGGGACCGGGACCCTGTCTCTCCCCGTCTCTGTCTCTACGCCGCTGAGCGACCGCGGCCGGTCCGGCGGACTCAGACGAGCTGCGAGATGCTCTTGCCGACCAGCCAGAAGCCGATGAGCAGGGAGAGCACCACGATCGCCTGGTCATGGTGGTTGTCCAGCCAGTTGCTCAGCCGTTCGAGTCGTGGGCCCGCGGTGCGGGGGGAGAAGACCGCGTACAGCTCCAGCGTCAGCTGACTCGCCGTGGCCAACAAGCAGAAGCCGACCAGGGTGAGGTAGGTGGCGCCGTGGTCAAGGTTCGCCTCGACCACCGTGGCGGCGCCCGCGGCGACCAGCCCCCACGGCTGGAGCAGAACCGCCAGCCCGGCCGCCGTCCAGCCGTTCAACTCGTGCAGCCGTGCCACCCACTTCGGTGCCTTGCGCGGACGGCCGACTGTTCGCCGCTTGTGCTCGCCGTACGCGATCAGCCCGACGCCCACCACCAGCTTGACGATGATCGCCGCCGTCGATCCACCGGTCTTGTGGGCGGGCGGGTGGCCGCCGGTCAGCAGCAGCACGGCGGCGATGACACCGACCAGACAGGCCAGCCAGGCGAGGATGAAGGCGAGCGCCTTGCGCACGCCCCGCTCGGCCGACAGCACCAGGACGAACGCCACGAGCGGGAACGGTTCCAGGGTGATCGCCAGGCCGATCAGCAACAGGTCAAGGACCATCACACACTCCGATGCTCGCCGTCGTGGTAGGACGCCGGAGTGCGGTACCGGTCAGCGGTGGGGCCGACCCTCCTGCTCCTGCCGGCCAGGCCGCGACTCTCCTGCGGGGGCGAGGACCCGGCGCGCCGTCCGCCCGGCGTCGGCGGCTTGCGCGCCGTGTCCCTCAGCCGCTTTCACGCCGACCTGAACGGGGAGGACTGCGCCAGAGCCTGATACACCGCAACATCGCTGCGCCCCACCGACAAGAAGCGCGGCCGTCCATGCCGCGCATTCCGTCCGAACGGCCCCGGGACCGGACAGCCCGAACCCGGCTTGGACGCGTCGCCTTCCGGGTCAGATACGTCGCTGGGCATGTACACGCTCCCCGTATCCAGGTCGTTCGACCGAGGGGTGGTCGACCGGCGACGCACTTCCTCCATGGAACGCCGCGAAACGCCGCGAGTGATACGGGTGGGAATGGTCTATGGTCGAAACAGAGGGTGTCCGGCGCGCCGAGCAGGACGCTGCACCCATCGGCAACCGCGTCGGCTCCCGACCTCCCCCAGGAGATGAGCCTGATGACGACAGCATCCGACACCCCCGTTCTCGACACTCTCGCGGCCATGACCGTGGACTCGGTCGAACGGTGTGGGCTCCCCGCGGACCATCTGGTCCTCACCCGTATCGCGGCTCTGGCCGCCATGGGCGCGCCGGAGATTTCGTACGCCGCCCACATCGGCGTCGGCGCGGAGACCGGCGTGACCGCGAGTCAGGTGCAGGACGTTCTGGTCGCCATCGCGCCGGTCGTCGGCACGGCCCGCGTGATGGCGGCGGCGACCCGCATCACCGAAGCCCTCGGCTTCGCCATCGCCGTGGCAGACACCGAGACGGGCACCCAGGCCGGGGCGTGACCGGACCAGGCGGATCCGGCGTGCACGCCGGATCCCGGTAGGTCCGGTCAGGTCAGTTCGCCTTCGGTTCTGGCCACCGCGTAATTCTGCAAGAACAGTGCTTCCGTAACGGACAGGCGCTCCAACTCCTGTGGTGACACGCTCTCGTTGACCGCGTGGATCTGTGCCTCCGGCTCGCTGAGGCCGATGAGGAGGATCTCCGCCTCCGGGTACAGCGTCGCCAGGGTGTTGCACAGGGGGATCGAGCCGCCCTGGCCCGCGTACTGCATCCGCTCGCCCGGATAGGCCACGCTCATCGCCTCGGCCATCGCCGCGTACGCGGGGCTCGCCGTGTCCGCGCGGAAGGGCTGGCCCTGACCGACCTGCTCCACCCGCACCCGCGCGCCCCACGGCGTACGGCTCTCCAGATGGGCCATCAGCAGCTTGGTCGCCTCACCGGCGTCGACACCCGGCGGCACCCGAAGGCTGACCAGCGCGCGTGCGTGCGCCTGCACCGACGGTGTCGCGCCCACCACCGGCGGGCAGTCGATGCCCAGGACGGTCACCGCGGGCCGCGCCCAGATCCGGTCGGCGATCGTGCCGGACCCGATCAGCTCGACCCCGTCGAGCACCTTCGCGTCCTTGCGGAAGTCGCCCTCCGGGTACTGCAACCCGTCCCACACCCCGTGCGACGTCAGCCCGTCCACCGTCGTCGAACCGTCCTGCGCGCGCAGCGAGTCGAGTACGCGCACCAGCGCCGCCAGCGCGTCGGGCGCGGCGCCGCCGAACTGCCCGGAGTGCAGGTTGCCCTCCAGGGTGTCCACCTCGACCCGCACCAGGGTCATCCCGCGCAGCGTCGACGTCACCGTCGGCAGCCCCACCCGGAAGTTGCCCGTGTCACCGATCACGATCGTGTCGGCCCTCAACAGGTCGGGGTGCGCCTCCGCGTACCGCTCCAGACCGCCCGTGCCCTGCTCCTCGGAGCCCTCGGCGATCACCTTCACGCCGACCGGGACACCGCCGTGCTCCTTCAGCGCGCGCAGCGCCAACAGGTGCATGACCAGACCGCCCTTGCAGTCCGCGGCACCCCGTCCGTACCAGCGGCCGTCCCGCTCGGTGAGTTCGAACGGCGGGCTCAGCCACTGCGACTCGTCGAGCGGCGGCTGCACGTCGTAGTGCGCGTACAGGAGCACCGTCGGCGCACCCTCGGGGCCGGGCAGGAACCCGTACACGGACTGCGTGCCGTCCGGGGTGTCGAGCAGCGCCACGTCCTGGAAGCCCTCGGCGCGCAGCGTGTCCGCGACCCAGTTCGCGGCGCCCTCGCTCTCGCTCCGCGGGAACTGCTCGAAGTCCGCCACCGACTTGAAGGCCACCAGCTCCGCGAGTTCCGTCCGGGCCCTGGGCAGCAGGGAGGCGATGGTCTCGGACATCGGATTCGGCGACATGGGCACGCTCCTCGTGGGTGCGACGTTGTACCGGGGTGAGTACGGGTACGTGTGGGCGTTTCGCTCGTGCTTGTGTGCACGGCGCAAGTGCCGCCGATCCTCCCACAGCGGGGACCGGCGGCGCCCGCCGTAGGATGCCTGGAAGAAGCGCGGCAGGCTGTGGGATCGGGAGCGGTAAACCAACGTGAGCAGCGAGAACTCTTCGGACGACGCCCGTCAGGTGTGGGACGTCGTCGTGATCGGGGCGGGACCCGCGGGAGCGTCCGCCGCCTATGCGGCTGCGGTCGCCGGACGCCGGGTCCTGCTCCTGGAAAAGGCCGAACTACCCCGCTACAAGACATGTGGCGGCGGCATCATCGGACCCTCCCGCGACGCGCTGCCGCCCGGCTTCGACCTGCCGTTCCGCGACCGGGTGCACGCGGTCACGTTCACACTCGACGGCAAGTACAGCCGCACCCGCCGCTCCAAGCAGATCCTGTTCGGCCTGGTGAACCGGTCGGAGTTCGACCAGCAGCTCGTGGAGCACGCGCAGAAGGCCGGTGCCGAACTCCGCACCGGGGCCACCGTTTCGCGGGTCGAGCAGCACGGCGCGGCGGTCCCCGACCGGCGCACGGTCGCCGTCGTCCTCCAGGGCGGCGAGACCCTGCTCGCGCGCGCGGTCGTCGGCGCGGACGGAAGCGCCAGCCGGATAGGCGCCCATGTCGGTGTGAAGCTCGAACAGGTCGACCTCGGCCTGGAGGCGGAGATCCCGGTCCCGGCCACCGTCGCCGAGGACTGGAAGGGCCGCGTCCTCATCGACTGGGGCCCGATGCCCGGCAGTTACGGCTGGGTGTTCCCCAAGGGCGAGACGCTGACGGTCGGCGTCATCTCCGCGCGCGGTGAGGGCTCCGCCACCAAGCGGTATCTGGAGGACTTCATCGCCCGCCTCGGTCTCGCCGGATTCGAACCGAGCATCTCCTCCGGACACCTCACGCGCTGCCGCGCGGACGACTCACCGCTGTCGCGCGGCCGGGTCCTGGTGTGCGGGGACGCGGCGGGGCTGCTGGAGCCGTGGACCCGCGAGGGCATTTCGTTCGCCCTGCGGTCGGGGCGGCTCGCGGGGGAGTGGGCGGTCCGGATCGCCGAGTCCCACGACGCGGTGGACGCCCGCCGCCAGGCCCTGAACTACGCCTTCGCGGTGAAGGCGGGACTCGGCGTCGAGATGAGCGTCGGCAAGCGCATGCTGACCGTGTTCGAGCGCCGGCCCGGCGTCCTGCACGCGGCCATCACCGGCTTCCGTCCCGCCTGGAAGGCCTTCGCGCGGATCACCCGTGGCACGACGACGCTCGGCGAGATCGTGCGGACGCACCCGATGGCGGGGCGCGTCCTGTCGTCCATGGACCGGTAGGGGCCCGCCCCTTGGCGCGTCGGCCGGGGCGGGTGCCCATGCGGGGGTGCGGGGGCGGCGGCCGAGAGCGGGGACGGGGCCGGGAGCGCCGGTCGACCCCGTGGCGGTCGGTTCGGTGCCGGTCGGGGTCGGCCGGTGGAGGTCGGTGGCGGTCGGTTCGGTGGCGGTCAGGGCTTCACGGTGATCCGGAAGACCGGGTGCCGGGGCGCCGCCGCCAGCAGCTCCTCGTCCGTCGAATCGGCGGTCACCTCACCGAAGAAACGGCCCACCTCCCAGCCCCACTTCTTCAGGTAGGTGCGCAGGATCACCGGCTTCTCCTCGTCGGACAGCTCGACCGCCGTGAACTCCTGCGTCCGGCGCCCGACCTGGAGCCGCCCCCCACCGGCCGCCCGCATGTTGCGCACCCACTCGGAGTGCCCGCGCGCCGAGACCAGGTACGGGCCCCCTTCGTACGGAAGCAGATTCACCGGCGTACGCCGCCACTCGCCGCTCTTCCGCCCGATCACGGACAGTTCGGCCGTACCCATCAGACTGACGCCCCGTCGCGCGAGCCAGCCGATGGACGTGTTGAGCATCCGGTCGAAGGAATTCGGCTTGATGTAGGTCGTGGACATGGCGGCCTTCCAGGTGCAGAGCGAGAGAAGCCAGAGCGAGAACGAGCGCCGGCCGGTACGAGGGCGCTCGACAAGAACGCCGATCGAGAGCGGTGCTCTCCGTTCCTGGCCTCAGTATGGAGCAGATGGGTGCTCCAAAGCAAGAGCGGTGCTCTCGAACGTATGCACTGAACACGTTTGCGAACGCCGATCTCGTCTGTGTGCGCCGCTCTCGCGGCATGGCAGACTTCTCCCATGAGCACTACACAAGGAGCCCGCGCACGAGCCCGCATCGAAGTCACCGCCGCCATCAAGGACGAGGCACGCAGACAGCTCGCGGCCGACGGGGCCGCCAAGCTGTCGCTGCGCGCGGTGGCCCGGGAACTCGGCATGGTCTCGTCGGCCCTCTACCGCTACTTCCCGAGCCGTGACGACCTGCTGACGGCCCTGATCATCGACGCCTACGACTCCCTCGGCGAGGCGGCCGAGGGAGCCCACACGAAGGCGGCCGAGGAACCGCCCGCGCGCCGCTGGGTGGCGGTGTGCGAGGCGGTACGCGGCTGGGCGCTGAAGCATCCGCACGAGTACGCGCTGATCTACGGGTCGCCCGTGCCCGGCTACACCGCTCCCGAGACGACGATTCCCGCCGCGTCGCGGGTCGGGCTGCTGCTCATCGACGTGGTCAGGGAGGCCCGGTTCGGCCGGGGGGTGACGCTGCCCGTGCTGCCGCCGGGGCTGCGGCCCGAGGCGGAGCGCATGGCCGACGACCTGGCGCCCGATCTGCCCCCCGAGGTCATGACCACGCTCGTCGCGTCGTGGGCGCAGTTGTTCGGCCTGGTCGGCTTCGAGGTGTTCGGACAGTTCCACCGGGTCGTCGAGGACCGTGACGCGTTCTTCCGGTACGCCGTCACCCGGCTCGCCCACGGGGTGGGGCTGCCGGTCGACGAGGTCACTCCTGCGTAGGGCGCGGAGACGGGCCGCCGGCGCGCGCGTGATGCGGGCCCGCGTACTCCCCGGGGAGTACGGGTGATCACCTCGCCCGGCTGACGCCCCCGGCGGTGCACGGCGTCTAGCGTGGCCGGCATGGAAGAGTTGCGCGCGCCCCGGTGCGGCGGTCCGCCCTGGGCGAGGGGCGGACCGCCGCACAAGCGGTGGCCGGGACCGCCGTGGTGGGGCGGCCGGGGCGACGGCTTCGGCGGCCCCGGTGATGTCGGCGACGCCGGTGACCGTACGAGCACATGGCCCTGGCGCTCGACGCTGCTGATCACCGTGTTCGTCCTCGTCGGCTCCACCTTCGCCGCGCACGGTCAGCCGGACCGCCAGCAACTGGACGTCTTCGCCCGGCTGCTCATGGTCGCGGCCACGGGCGTACTGCTGTGGCGTAAGCGTCACCCGGTGTTCGCCGTGTTCGGTGCGGCGACGGCGACCCTGGTCTACTTCGCCGCCGGATATCCGTACGGACCCGTCCTCCTCGCGGTCGTCGTGGGCTGTTTCAGCGCCGTCGTCGCGGGGCATCGGGTCGCGGCCTGGTCGGCGGCCGGGATGTGGTGGGTGGGACATCTGCTCATCGCGCACTGGCTCTACCGCTGGCTGCCCCCGGCGGGTGATCACGCGGCGCCCTGGGGGCAGGAGGCGATCATCGCCACCTGGCTCGTCGCCGTCGTCGCGCTCTCCGAGCTGGGCCGCGTCCGGCGCGAGCAGTGGGAGCGCGACCGTGCCGAGCGGCGGCAGGCCGCGGCGCGCCGGGCCGACGAGGAGCGGCTGCGCATCGCGCGCGAACTGCACGACGTGCTCGCCCACAGCATCTCCGTCATCAACGTGCAGGCAGGCGTGGGCCTCGCGCTCCTCGACTCCGACCCGGAGCAGGCGCGGTCCGCGCTGACCACCATCAAGGCGGCCAGCAAGGAGGCCCTGGGCGAGGTCCGCCAGGTCCTCGACACCCTCCGCACCCCCGGCGACGCCCCGCGCGCGCCCGCGCCAGGCCTCGACCGGCTCCCGGAACTCGTCGAACAGGCCGCGAGCGCGGGACTCACCGTCCACGTCACCACTCAGGAGGCGTCCGGCGGCGCAGGGTCGCTGCCGCCGGGTATGGACCTGGCCGCGTTCCGCATCGTCCAGGAGGCGCTGACGAACATCGTCCGCCACTCGGGATCACGGCACGCGCGCGTAGTGGTGCGTCACGAGGACGGCGGGGTACGGATCCGCGTCGACGACGACGGGCCCGCGACCGGGGCCGACGCGGGCGGCAGCGGCAACGGGCTCGCCGGCATGCGGGAGCGTGCCGCCGCGCTCGGTGGCACGATCGAGGCGGGCCCCCGTCCCGACGGAGGGTTCAGGGTGTCCGCCGTACTGCCCCGCGAGGAGGACCGGTGAAAGGGAGAGCGGTGATCCGTGTACTGCTCGCCGACGACCAGTCGTTGGTGAGGGCCGGGTTCAGGGCGCTGCTCGACGCGCAGCCCGACATCGAGGTCGCGGGGGAGGCCGCCGACGGGGAAGCGGCGCTCCACGCGGTACGTGAACTGCGGCCCGATGTCGTCCTGATGGACATCCGGATGCCCCTCCTGGACGGACTCGCCGCCACCCGCCGCCTCACCGGTGACGCGGACCTGCGTCAGGTGAAGGTGGTCATGCTCACCACCTTCGAACTCGACGAGTACGTCTTCGAGGCGATCCGCGCGGGCGCCTCCGGCTTCCTCGTCAAGGACACCGAACCGGAGGAACTGCTCCGCGCGGTACGGGCCGTGGTCGACGGCGACGCACTGCTCTCGCCCGGCGTCACGCGGCGGCTCATCGCCGAGTTCGCCGCCCGTTCCAAGGAGCCGGCCGCCGCCGATTCGCTGTCCGAACTCACCGAGCGGGAGCGGGAGGTGATGGCGCTGGTCGGGATCGGGCTGTCCAACGAGGAGATCGCCCGCCGGCTCGTCGTCAGTCCGCTCACCGCCAAGACACATGTCAGCCGCACCATGGTGAAACTCGGCGCCCGCGACCGCGCCCAACTGGTCGTCCTCGCCTACGAATCGGGCCTGGTGCGGCCCGGCTGGCTGGGCTGAGCGGGGGCGCACGCCGAGCCGGCGCCGACCTGTGCGGGCCCGGCGTACGGTCGCCGTACGCCGGGCCCGCCCCCCGTTCCTTCGGTTGGCTCAGTCGTCCCGAGTTCCGGGTGCCGTCGAAGTGCCGTCGAATCAGTCGCGCGCCGCCACCGGCCGCGCGTCGGCGGTGTCACGCTCGGCCGCCTCCCGCGCGCGCCGTCGTGCCGCGTCCTGCTCGGACGAGGCGACCAGGACCGTGTGCCCGTCGGGCCGCTCCTTGGGGCGGGTACGCAGCCCGGTCACCGTGATCAGCAGGCCGATCAGGGCGATTCCGGTGATCACGATCAGGCCGGGGCGGTAGCTGTCGAGCACCTCGCGCGCGGAGGCGCCCTCGTGGCCGTTCGCGGTGACGACGGCGGTGACCACCGCGAGGAAGATCGCGCCGCCCACCTGGACGGAGGTGTTCAACAGGCCCGACACCATGCCCTGTTCGTGGTCCGGCACACCGTTGGTGGCCTGGATGTTGAGCGAGGGGAAGACGAGTGCGCAGGCCGCGCCGATCAGCAGCATGGTCGGCAGGATCACCGCCGCGTAGTGCGGATCGAGGTCGACGCGGAGGAAGAGCGCGTACCCGACGACCATCAGCGCGAAGCCGACCGCGATCACGCGGGGCGTGCCGAACCGGTCGACGATCGCGCCGACCTTCGTGGAGGACAGCGCCACCAGGGCCCCCGCCGGTAGGAAGGCCAGCGCGGTGTGCAGCGCCGACCAGCCGAGCAGTGACTGCATGTACAGGGTCACCAGGAACTGGAATCCGACGTACGAGCCGAAGAACGCCATCGCGCCGAGCTGGGCCCTGACCTGGCTGCCCGAGCGGAGCACGCCGAGGCGGACCAGGGGACTCGCGGTACGGCGTTCGATCGCGACGAAGACGGTGAGGAGTACGGCGGCGGCCAGGAACGAGAGCAGTGTTCGCGCGGAGCCCCAGCCGACCTCCGGGGCCTGGACCACGGTGAACACGAGCAGGAGCATCGAGAGCGTGCCGGTGACGGCTCCCGGTATGTCGTAGCCGCGATGGGTGTCGTCGCGCTCGCTGTGCGGGATGAGCTTGACGCCGATCACCAGGGCGATCAGCGCGATGGGGGCGGGCAGCAGCATCGTCAGGCGCCAACTGGCCTCGGTGAGCAGGCCGGACAGGACCAGGCCCATGGAGAAGCCGGTGGCGGCGCAGGTGGTGTAGATGGCGAGCGCGCGGTTGCGGACCGGGCCCTCGGCGAAGGTCGTGGTGATGATCGACAGTCCGGCGGGCGCGGTGAACGCGGCGCTCAGGCCCTTGATGAAACGGCTCGCGATCAGCAGCGGACCCGAGTCGACGAGCCCGCCGAGCAGGGAGGCCACCGCGAACACGGCGAGCGCGATCAGGAACACCCGGCGCCGGCCCAGCAGATCGGCCGCGCGTCCGCCGAGCAGCAGCAGACCGCCGTAGCCGAGGATGTAGCCGCTGACGATCCATTGCAGCGTCGACGTGGAGAGGTCGAGTTCGGAGCCGATGGACGGCAGGGCGACGCCGACCATCGAGACGTCGAGCGCGTCGAGGAACATCGCGGCGCACAGCACCAAAAGGGTGCCCCACAGGCGCGGGGTCCAGTGTTCCGGGGACGCCGACTTGGGGACGGCGGCGGTGAGCGGAGAGGTCATGCGCAGACAGTACATGCACATGCATTGAATGCAAGCGCATTTAATTCCGATGCAACATTCATCGATGTTCTGCTACCGTGCCGTCATGGCGGCGAAGAGTGCCGAGCACGTGCTCGTGGACCAGTGGCGGGACATCCTCGCCTTGCATGCGCGCACGATGTGCGAACTCGACAGGGAACTGCACCGGCACGGCCTGGGCGCAAGCGACTTCGAGGTCCTGGACGTGCTCGCCGAGGGGTCGCCGGACGATGGCGGTGCCTCCTACCGCGTGCAGGAGATCGCGTCCCGCGTCCATCTGAGCCAGAGCGCCCTGTCCCGCCTTGTCGGCCGTCTGGAGAAGGACGGCCTGGTGGAGCGCGGGATGTGCGAGGAGGACCGCCGGGGCGTACGGGTCTGCCTCACCGCCAAGGGCCGTGACCTGCACACCGAGGTAAGGCCGTTGCAGAGAGCGGTGCTCACCCGGATGCTCGCCGGCTCCTGACGGGTCGGGGTCGCGGGCTTCTGTCCCGCAGGTCGGCGTAGGTCGGCCGTGGTCGGCGCAGGCGTGCTGATTCCTGAGACGTACGGTTCCGTCGTTCTGGGCACAATGCCCGCATGGAGACTGGCGAGCTGATGCGGAGCCTGGACGCGGAGGGCCGGCTGCTGGCCGACGCGGCGCGGGAGGCGGGGTTCGACGCCGAGGTACCGACCTGCCCGGGGTGGCAGATCAGTGATCTGCTGCGGCACACAGGCATGGTGCACCGCTGGGCCACCACACTTGTCGCCGAGGGTCACACCTCCTACCACCCTGACGGCGGGCTTCCGGATCTCTACGGCGAATTGCTGCTCGCCTGGTTCCGGGACGGTCACGCCCGGCTGGTCGACACGCTGTCCACGGCCCCCGCCGACCTGGAGTGCTGGGCATTCATGCCCGCGCCCTCCCCGCTGGCGTTCTGGGTGCGGCGCCAGGCCCACGAGACGACGATCCACCGGGTCGACGCCGAGACCGCCCGGGGCAACACCCCCACGACGATCGCGGCGGGCTTCGCGGCGGACGGCATCGACGAACTGCTGCGCGGCTTCCACGCCCGCAGTAAGAGCCGGGTACGCACGGACGCGCCCCGCACGCTGCGGGTACGCGCCACGGACACCGGTGCGGTGTGGACGGTACGCCTGTCCGCCGACGCGCCGGTGACCGAGCGCGGCGAATCCGGCGACGCCGACTGCGAACTCGCGGGCCCCGCCGCGCGCCTCTACCTGGCCCTGTGGAACCGGCTGCCATTCCCCGACATCACCGGCGACCCGGAGTTGGCGGCGCTGTGGCGCGAACGGTCGGGAATCACTTGGAGTTGAGCGACGGGTCGGGGCGGGCCGGGTGGGATTGCGGGGCGGTACGAGGTGGGGACGGGGCGCGTCTGCGGTGTGAGCGCTGGACCGCTACGGCGTCGGTGCTCTCCGGTCGTGGCGGCCCGAGGTGCTGTGCGTGAGCGCTGAACCGCGATGACATCAGCGCTCTCCCGTCGCGGCGGCGCGCCCCCCGAACCGTGAGCAGCGGACTCCGACGGCGTCAATGCTCTCCGGCCGCGACAACTCGCCCCGGCGCCCGAGAGCACCCCACCACGACGGCACCCGTGCTCCCTGCTCACGCCCGTACCGGCTCCTCCCGCGCGGCCCCCCGCGTCGAGTAACCGATCGCCGCCGCCACCCCCGCCAGGACCGCCACGCTGGTCAGTGCCGTCGGGAGGGAGAACCAGTCGGCCATGAAGCCTATCGCCGGTGGGCCGAGCAGCATGCCGCCGTAGCCCAGCGTGGATGCGGCGGCCACCCCGGTCGGGCCCGCCAGGGCTCCGGCGCGTTCGATGGCGACCGGGAAGATGTTGGCCAGGCCGAGGCCGGTGACGGCGAAGCCGAGGAGTGCGGCCCAGACCGAGGGTGCCAGCGCTCCGATCAGCATGCCGACCGCCGCCGTCGTGCCGCCCGCGACCAGGGTGCGGGTGCGCCCCAGGCGTTCCAGGAGCGTCGTCCCGGTGAGTCGGCCGATCGTCATCGCGAGGGCGAAGCACGAGTAGCCGGCCGCCGCGATTCCGGGATGTGCGGACAGGTCCTCCTCCAGGTGCAGTGCGCCCCAGTCGGCCAGGGCCCCTTCGCCGTACGCCGTGCAGAGCGCGATCAGTCCGAACACCAGGACCAGCCCCCGGGTACGTCGGTCGAGCCGGCGCGGTGTCGCGCCCCGCCGCTTCGACTCGGGCCGCGCCGGGGCCTCGTACCGCAGCAGGGTGCGGCTCGTGGTCGCGGTGACCACGAGGCCGATGACGGTCAGCGTGAGGAGGTGTCGGGTGGGGGACAGGTGGCCCGCGACCAGGCCGCCGAGGCCCGCGCCGAGCATGCCGCCGAGGCTGAACGCCGCATGGAAACTCGGCATCACGGGCCGCCGGAGCGCGCCGACGAGATCGACGGCCGCGCTGTTCATGGCGACGTTCAGACCGCCGTAGGCCGCGCCGAACGCCAGCAGCACCAGGCCGAGCGCGAGCGCGGAGTGCGTCAGGGGCGGCAGGGCGACACTCAGGGCGAGCAGTACCGCGCAGCCCACCGTCACCCGGTGGCTGCCCAGGCGCCGACAGAGCCGTCCGGTGAGCGTCATCGTGACCACCGCTCCGGCCGATACCCCGAGCAGCGCCAGACCGAGCGTGCTCGCGGACGCGCCCGTCTGCTCCTTGATCGCGGGGATCCGTACCACCCAGCCGGCGAAGATGAAGCCGTCGAGGGCGAAGAAGACGGTGAGGGCGGCACGGAGTCGGGTGAGGTCGTCGGCGTCCCGCGCGGCGCTGCGCGGTCGTACTTTGTTTATTAGCGGCACAAAGTCAGAGTAGGGAGCGATCGGTGCAACGGGCAAGCGGTCTTCGACGAACTGGGCCCCCGCGACACCGTGCACCCGTGCACCCGTGCACCTGTGACCCCGCGACCCGCTCCACGTGGTGGGGCGCGCCCGTCGTACAGGTGTCGAATCGCGGATGGTACTGTCGCGGCTCGCACCAGCATCCCGCTACGAGAGTGGACGCACCATGGCCGAGAAGCGGCGGGCCAGGCTGAAGCAGCCGTACCTTGTGATTCCCCTGATCGGTGGGGCCGTTCTGGTCGTGTGGCTGGCGGTCGTGGTCGTGTCGATCGTGCGCGAGGAGCCCGGTGGCGAACGCACTCTCAAGGGCCTTACGGCCGCTGTGGAGCAGGCCCTGGCGGAGCGCGACGACGGCACGCTGGCCCGCCTGGTCGACTCCGAAAGTGCCGGTGACGCCTACGCCAAGAACTATCTGGAGCGGCTCGACGACACCGGACCCCAGCGCATCCGCGCCACCGTGTCGGAGGGTGGCACGCACCCCGTGATCACGATCGTCGCGGACGTGCCGGGCCAGGGGCCGGTGTGCAGTGCGTGGTCCGCCGTCCGGAAAGGGGACCGCTGGGTGCTGGATGCGGCACCCGTCGTGGCTCCGGGCAGCACGTGCGGGGTCGTCGGCGAGGCCGGCTCCCGCTGATTCGGGCCCGCGCGGCCAACGTTTCCCGGGAGCCCGCGTAGCCCTACCCGTCACACCAGGACGACCGTGATCCCCGCCTCCTCGAAGCGGGTCACCGTGGCCGGGTCCGCCGCCGTGTCCGTGACCAGGGTGTCCACCCGGTCGGCCGGGCAGATCCGGGCGAAGGCGCGGCGCCCGAGTTTGCTGGAGTCGGCCGCCACGACGACCCGTTCGGCGCGCTCGCACAGCAGCCGGTTGATCGCCGCCTCGGCCTCGTCGTGGGCGCTGGCACCCTGGTCCGGGTCGAAGCCGACGACACCGAGCACCGCGACGTCCAGCGTGATCTGGCTGAGCACACCGTCCGCGAGGGGCCCGATCAGCTCGTACGACTGAGGGCGGGCGACCCCGCCGGTGAGCACGATCTTGAACTGGGGCCGTACGGCGAGTTCGTTGGCGATGTTGAGCGCGTTCGTCACGATCGTCAGCGCGGGCAGCCCCGACGGCGCGGACGGCGCGGTCGACGCCGACAACCCGGACGAACCCGAGGCCAGATCGGCGCGTACCGCCAGGGCCCGCGCCACCTCCGTCGTCGTCGTGCCCCCGGTCAGCCCCACCGCCTCGCCGGGCGTGACCAGATCGGCGACCGCCTTCGCGACCCGTTGCTTCTCCGACGCGCGACGGGCGGTCTTGTAGCGGAGCGGCAGCTCGTACGAGACTCCGTGCACGACCGCGCCGCCCCGCGTCCGTACCAGCATCTGCTGTTCGGCGAGTTGGTCGAAGTCGCGCCGGATCGTCGCCGCCGACACGTCCAGTTCGCCCGCCGCCTCCTCGACATCGAGCCGCCCGCGTTCGACGAGCAGTTCGAGCAGGGACTTCCACCGGGCGTCGCGCGACATCCGCATGCTCCGTTCCTCGTCCGTTCGCTCTGCGGTGACCTCAGGGTTCTTCAGAAGGGACCCTAGCGCAGGGCATTCTCTGGAATGCTTGATTGTGCGCGAAAGCTAGCTATATCTTGCAGAAACAAGCAACCAGGGGAGTGGGCAGGGCAATGAGCCATGTCGAGAACGAACTGAACAGCCAGCCCGAGTGCTGGACCCGCGCCGCGGACATCGCGGCCGACCACGGCGCCGCACTGCCGGCCGCCGGGGAGCGCGTGGCCATTGTCGGGTGCGGCACCTCGCTGTTCATGGCGCAGGCAGCCGCCGCACTGCGCGAAGGCGCAGGCCAGGGCGAGACCGACGCGTTCGCCGCGTCGGAGTTCCCCGCGGGCCGCGTCTACGACCGGGTCGTCGCGCTCACCCGCTCCGGCACCACCACCGAAGTGCTCGACCTCCTCGGACGGCTGCGCGGTACGACCCGTACCACCGCGATCACCGCCGACCCGGACACCCCCGTCATGGCGGCGGCCGACGACGTCGTCGTGCTGGACTTCGCCGACGAGCGGTCGGTCGTCCAGACCCGGTTCGCGACCACCGCGCTCACCCTGCTGCGCGCCCACGCCGGACTGCACACGGACGCCGCGGTCGCCGACGCCCGTACCGCGCTCGCCGACCCGCTGCCCCAGGAACTCGTCGGCTGCACGCAGTTCACCTTCCTCGGCCGCGGCTGGACCGTCGGGCTCGCCAACGAGGCCGGGCTGAAGATGCGCGAAGCGGCCCTCGCTTGGACGGAGGCGTACCCGGCGATGGAGTACCGCCACGGACCCATCAGCATCACCACCGGCGGGACGGCGACCTGGATGCTCGGCGCAGCGCCCGACGGCCTGGCCGAACAGGTACGGGCCACCGGCGGGCTGTGGATCGAGGGCGGACTCGACCCGCTCGCCGAACTCGTGCGCGCCCAGCGGCTCGCCGTGGCCGTCGCCGCCACGCGCGGCCTGGACCCCGACAGCCCGCGCCACCTCACCCGCTCGGTGATCCTCACCTCCCCCTGACCGGCCCCGAATCGGAGGAATCCGACCTCAAAGCAATCCGGCTCGGAGGAATCCGATCCCAGAGGGCTCCGACTCGGAGGAATCCGACCCCAGAGGAAGGAGGGGCCGTGCCCCTCGCAGCAACCGGCGCGCTGGTCGCCCAGGCCGCCGAAGCCCGCACCGCCGTCGCCGCGTTCAACGTCATCACGCTGGAACACGTCGAGGCGGTCGTCGCGGGCGCCGAAGCGGTGGACGCTCCCGTCGTCCTCCAGATCAGCGAGAACGCCGTCAAGTTCCGCTACGGACGACTGCTCCCGCTGGCCCGCGCCACCGTCGTCGCCGCCGAACAGGCCGCCGTCCCCGTGGCCCTGCACCTCGACCACGTCCAGAGCGACGATCTGCTGCGGCAGGCGGCCGACGCCGGGTTCAGCTCCGTGATGTACGACGCGGCACGCCTCCCGTACGCCGACAACCTCGCCGCGACCAGGGCCGCCGCCGACTGGGGCCACGCCCGAGGGCTGTGGATCGAGGCCGAGTTGGGGGAGGTCGGCGGCAAGGCGGGACAGGCACCGCTCGACGCGCACGCGCCCGGCGCCCGTACCGACCCCGACGAGGCCCGCGCCTATGTGGCCGAATCCGGTGTGGACGCACTGGCCGTCGCGATCGGCAGCTCGCACGCCATGACCAGCCGTACCGCGACCCTCGACCACGACCTGCTGCACCGGCTCGCCCGCGCCGTGGACGTCCCGCTCGTGCTGCACGGCTCGTCGGGCGTCCCGGACGGCGAGCTGACCCGGGCGGTCGCCGGCGGCATCGCCAAGGTCAATGTCGGCACCGCTCTGAACGCCGCGATGACCCGGGCGATCCGGGAATTCCTCGCCGCACACCCGGAGGCGGTCGACTCACGGAAGTACCTGAGCGTGGGGCGCGAGGCGATGGCGGAGACCGTGTCCCGGCTGATCACCGTGGTGCGGAGCGGCGCAGGACCGGACGGAGCCGGAACTCCCGCGCCCTGAACGGCCGTTGACCCGACGGCGTGCCGAGCCCGGCAGCGACGCGGAGGGCACGGTTCCGATCCGGCCGCCGACCTGGAACGGAACCGGCCTTATGTCCCACGCTCTGTAGGCACCCGATCGCACTGGGCATAAGCTGGTGGCCCCAAGCGAGGGGAAATGCGGCATGCCGTCGGACGCCAAGATCCTCATCGTCGACGATCACGAGGACACGCTCTACGCGCTCGAAAGCGCGCTGGCACCGCTCGGGCACGAGGTCACCTGCGCCACGAACGGTGACGCGGCACTGAAGGAAGTCCTCCGCGGACATGTGGGACTTCTCCTGCTCGACGTCCGTATGCCGGGCGTCAGCGGCCTGGACGTCGTGCGCTACATGCGCCGGGTCGAGCAGACCCAGTCGATACCGATCGTCCTGCTCACCGGGTTCGGACTGGACGCGGCGCTGTCGGCCGAGGCGTTCCGGCTCGGCGTCGCCGACCTCCTGCTGAAGCCGATCGACCCGCTGGCCCTGTGCACCAAGGTCAGCTATCTCTTCTCGGCGCACCAGCGATTACTGGCCACGGAGCGCGAACTGCGGGAGCTGCGCGCCGCCCGGCAGCCCGCGGTCCGGGGCGGCCCCACCCGTCCCCGCGGTCTCGTACGGCCGCATGTGATCGACCCCCGCGTGCCGCCGCAGCGGGACGTGATCCTGCCCCAGGACCCGGCACAGGACCCGGCACCGAGCGGCGGCTGATCCGGCGAGCGGCGGCTGACCCGGCGATCCGGAGGCCCAGCGCCCCGACGCCCCGACGACCCGGTGCGATGATGGCACCGATGAACAGCGGCGAACTCTTCCCCCGCCCCGCGGCGGAGATCGCCCCCGGTGCGGTCCACGTCCCGGGCTGGCTGTCGGCCGAGCGGCAGCGCGCGCTGCTCGACGCCTGCCGGGACTGGGCCCGCCCGCCCGCCGGTCTGCGCACCGTCCGCACCCCGGGCGGAGGCACCATGAGCGCCCGGCAGGTCTGTCTCGGCCGGCACTGGTATCCCTACGGCTACGCGGACACCGTCGTGGACGGCGACGGCGCGCCGGTCAAACCGTTCCCCGCCTGGCTCGGTGACCTCGCACGCCAAGGAGTCGCCGACGCCTACGGAAACGGCCCGTGCACGGCCGCCTACGACATCGCCCTCGTCAACTTCTACGACGGGGACGCCCGCATGGGCATGCACCGGGACAGCGACGAACGCGCCGACGACCCCGTGGTGTCACTCAGCATCGGGGACACCTGCGTCTTCCGGTTCGGCAACACCCACGCGCGCGGGCGCCCCTGGACGGACGTACCGCTGCACAGCGGTGACCTGTTCGTGTTCGGCGGCGCGAGCCGGCTCGCGTACCACGGGGTGCCGCGTGTCGACGCGGGGACCGCGCCCGCCTGGCTGGCGCTGCGGGGGCGGCTGAACGTCACGCTCCGCGTGAGCGGGTTCCCGGAGGAGGGCGCATGACCACGCGATCGACCAAGCGCGATCAACCCCGCGCGATCGACCAAGGGGAACGGCCAGGGCAACGGCCAAGGGCAACGGCCAAGGGGGAACCACCGCACGATCATGGGAGACTCCCCCTCATGAACGGCAAGGCGGCGCCCCGAGCGACGGGGGAAGTGTCCACGCGTACCCGGCTGGAGCGAGGGCGCAGCGCGCTCGGACCCGCCCTGGAACTCGTCCACACCGGGCGCGCCCCGACCCGTGCCGTCCTCACCGCGGAACTCGGCGTGACCAGGGCGACGGCCGGCGCGGTCGCCGCCGAACTGGAGGCGCTGGGCCTCATCCGGGTCGACGCCCACCCCGGCGCCGCCGCCGGATCCCAGGGCCGCCCCTCGCACCGCCTCGAAGTCGCCGACAAGGGGCCCGTGGCGCTCGCCGCCCAGGTGCACTCCGACGGGTTCCGCGCCGCGCTCGTCGGACTCGGTGGCCGGATCGTCGCCACCGCTCCCGGCTGCGAGACCGTCGACGCCGACCCGGCGCAGGTACTCGGCGCCGTCGTCGCCGCCGGCGTCGACCTGCTGCGCGCCACCGGGCGCCGCTGCGTGGGCGCCGGACTCGCCGTGCCGTCGGCCGTCGCCGAACCCGAGGGCACCGCGCTCAATCCGCTGCACCTGGCATGGCCCGCCGGGGCGCCGGTACGGGAGATCTTCGCCGAGCAGATCCGCGCGGCCGGTCTCACGGGACCCGCGTTCGCCGCGAACGACGTCAACCTCGCCGCGCTCGCCGAGCACCGGCACGGCGCGGGGCGCGGCGCCCGCGACCTGCTGTGCGTCGCCACCGGACACCGCGGGGTCGGCGGCGCCCTCGTCCTCGACGGGCGGCTGCACACCGGCAGTTCGGGCCTCGCCCTGGAGGTCGGCCATCTCACCGTCAACCCCGAGGGCCGCCCCTGCCACTGCGGCAGCCGGGGCTGCCTCGACGTCGAGACCGACCCGCTGGCCTTCCTCACCGAAGCGGGCCGCACACCCGGCCCCGAGGAGTCGCTGCTGCGCCAGTCGCTCGACCTCATCGCCACGCGGTACGACGACCCGGCGATCCGGACGGCCACCGAGGCGCTGATCGACCGGCTCGGCCTCGGACTCGCGGGCCTCGTCAACATCCTCAACCCGGACCGCATCATCCTCGGCGGCCTGCACCGCGCCCTCCTCGACGCCGACCCGGAACGCCTGCGCGCGGTGGTCGCCGACCGCAGTCTGTGGGGGCGCAGCGGGGGCGTGCCGATCCTGCCGTGCACGCTGGACCACAACAGCCTGGTGGGCGCGGCCGAGTTGGCATGGCAGCCGGTACTCGACGACCCCCTCGCGGCGCTCACCTGAGGCGCCCGTGCCCAGGTAGGCTCCACCCCCCCTCGGACACCCCCTCGGGAGCAGCCCCCGCGCACCTCCGTACTCCCCCGGAGGTACCCGCACTGCCGCTGGCCGTACGACGACGCCGGCCCCCCTCCGGAGCGAGTCTCGAAGCATCGAGAAACCACCCGGCACCCGGCACCGTCCGGGACCGCCCGGGACCGCTCCCGAGGAGATGACTTCCCATGCAGACCCTGGCCGACTGGAACGGCGGGCCCGGCCCGTGGATCCTGTTCTTCCCGCTCATCTGGGCGGCTGTCGTCATCGGCGTCGTCACCGTGCTGCGCCGCACCGGCCGGCTCGGCCGTCGCGGCCCGTGGCGCCCGGCGGGCGACGGACGGCCCCCGGGCGAACGCCCCACCGGCGACTCACCCATCGCGATGCTCGGGCGCCGCTTCGCCTCCGGCGAGATCGACGAGGACGAGTACTGGCGCCGGCTCTCCGTCCTGGACGAGCAGTTCGGCCGCCGCGACGAGCAGTACGGGCGCCCCAAGGGCGGTGCGGCATGACGACGGCCACCACTCGTCGGACGGCCGCCCGGGTCGAAGGGGCCGTCAAGGTGTACGGCGCGTCGGACACCGCCGTGCGGGCCCTGGACGGGGTGACGGTCGGCTTCCCGGCCGGCCGTTTCACCGCGATCATGGGACCTTCCGGCTCCGGTAAGTCCACCCTGATGCACTGCGCGGCCGGCCTGGACACCCTCACCTCGGGCACCGCCTTCATCGGCGACACCGACCTGAGCAGCCTCGACGACCGCCGACTCACCCTCCTGCGGCGCGACCGCGTCGGCTTCGTGTTCCAGGCGTTCAACCTGGTGCCCACGCTGACCGTCGCGGAGAACATCACCCTCCCGATGGACCTCGCGGGCCGCCGCGGCGACCGCGAGTGGATCGAGGCCCTGGTCGACGTCGTCGGGCTGCGCGACCGGCTCCACCACCGGCCGTCGGAGCTGTCCGGCGGACAGCAGCAACGCACCGCCGTGGCTCGGGCGTTCGCCGGCCGGCCCGACGTCGTCTTCGCCGACGAGCCGACGGGAAACCTCGACTCGCGCTCCGGCGACGAGGTGCTGCGGCTGCTCGGGCGCGCCGTGCGGCAGATGGACCGTACGGTCATCATGGTCACGCACGATCCGGTCGCCGCGGCCCACGCCGACGAGGTCGTCTTCCTCGCGGACGGACGCCTGGTCGACCGGATGGAGGCGCCGACGGCGGAGCGGGTGCTCGACCGGTTGAAGGCGTTCGACGCGGGCGGTACGAGGGGGACTGCTGGGGCTGATGGGTCGGATGGGGCCGATGGGGCCGACGATGGGCCCGATGGGGACTCCGGTCGCGCCGGAGCCTCCGGTTCCGTCGGTCAGGTCGGTGCCGTAGGCGCACTCCGGGAAGGCACCTCATGAGCGCCGGCTCCACCGCCGTCCGGCTCAGCGTCGCCTCGCTGCGCGCCCACAGACGCCGCTTCGCGGGCACCTTCTTCGCGGTCCTGCTCGGCGTCGCCTTCCTGGCGGGCACCCTCGTCATGGGCGACACGCTCCGCGCGAGCTTCCGCACCATGTTCGGCGACGCCGCCGGCGGCACCGACGCCGTCGTCCGCAGCGCCGACACCATCACTGCGCCCGGCGAGAGCCAGGGCGTGCGGCAGCCCGTACCGACCTCGCTCGCCGGCGCGCTGGAGAAGGTGCCGGGGGTGGCCGCCGCCGTACCGGACATCCAGGGCGCGGGACAGCTCGTCGGCGGCGACGGCACCCCGATCGGCGGCCAGGGCCCGCCCACGCTCGCCGGCAACTGGATCACCGATCCGAAGCTGAACCCGTATCAACTCGCCGAGGGGCGGGCCCCGTCGAAGCCCGGCGAGGTCGTCGTCAACCGGGGCGCCGCCCGGCGCGGCGGCCTCGCGATCGGCGACACGACCATGCTGCGCACCCCCGACCCGGTGCGGGTGCGGATCGTCGGGCTCGCGACCTTCGGCGGCGCGGACGGCATGGCCCAGGTGACGTTCACCGGTATGACGCGGGCGGACGCCGAGAAGTATCTGACGCCGAAGCCCGGCCAGGCGGCGAGCATCCAGGTGCGCGCCGCACCGGGCACCGGTCAGCGGGAACTCGTCGACGCCCTCAGTTCCGTACTGCCGGCCGGGGTCGAGGCGCTGACCGGGCAGGAGTCGGCGCAGGAGAACACCGACATGGTCTCCGGCCAGTTCCTGAGCCTGTTCACCACCTTCCTGCTGGTCTTCTCCGGCATCGCGCTGCTGGTCGCCACGTTCTCCATCCACAACACGTTCGCGATCGTCGTGGCCCAGCGCACCCGCGAGAACGCGCTCCTGCGCGCCCTCGGTGCATCCCGCCGCCAGGTCACCGTGTCGACCCTGGTGGAGGCGAGCGCCGTGGCCGTCGCCGCGTCCGCCGCGGGCATCGCCTGCGGCATCGGGATCGCCGCCGGACTCCAGGCACTGTTCCCGGCGATCGGATTCCCTTTCCCCGACGGCGACTTGGTGATCAGCGGTCTGTCGATGGGCCTTCCGCTCGCCGTCGGCATCCTGGTCTGTCTCGGCTCCGCGCTGTTCCCCGCCGTACGCGCCGGACGCACCGCACCACTCGCCGCGCTGCGCGAGACCGCCGTCGACCAGTCCGGCGCGTCCCGGCGCCGCGCGCTCACCGGGACCGCGCTCGTCGTGCTCGCCGGAGGCACCACGCTCGCCGGCGTGCTCGTCACACCGTCGGTCCAGCTCGCCGGAGTCGGCGCGGTCCTGGCCCTCGCCGCCTTCGTGGTCCTCGGCCCCGTCGCGTCGTCCACCGCCGTCCGGGTCATCGGGGGCCCGCTCGACCGGCTCCGCGGCATCACCGGCGGCCTGGCCCGGCGCAACGCCCTGCGCAGCCCCAGGCGCACCGCCGCCACCGCGGGCGCGCTGATGATCGGGGTCGCCGTCGTCTCCCTGTTCACCGTGTTCGGCGCCTCGCTCAAGGCCACCATGAACCAGACCGTCGACCGGTCCTTCGCGGGCGACATCGCCGTCAGCACCCCGTCGTTCGGCGCCGGAGGCAGCGGCCTCAGCCCGGCTCTGGCCCCCGCCGTCGCGCGGCTGCCCGAGGTGGCCACCGCCGTCGGGCTCGGCCGGGGCGTCGCGGAGGTCGACGGCGAGGGCCGCGCCCTGACCGTCACGGACCCGGTGGCCCTCGCCCGCACCTTCGACCTCGGCACCGTCACCGGCTCCCTGGACGGGCTCGGTGCCCACGGCATCGCGATCAACGAAAAGGAGGCCGCACGCCAGGGCCTGAACCCCGGATCCACCACCGAACTCACCTTCACCGACGGCAAGAAGGAACCCTTCACGGTCCGCGCCGTCTACGGGCGGTCCGAGCTGGTGGGGGACCACGTCATCAGCCGCGAGGCATGGGCGCCGCACCGCGTGCAGGACTCCGACACCCTCGTCGCGGTGTCCTTCGCACCCGGCGTGAGCACGGGCGACGGCACGGCGGCGGTGCGGAAGGTCGCCGCGCGGTACGGCAACCCGGAGGTGCAGACCCGCGAGGCGTACGCGCAGTCGTCGGCGGGCGGCATCGACATGATGCTCACCCTCGTCTACGCCCTGCTCGCCCTCGCCGTCCTGATCGCCATGCTCGGCATCGCCAACACGCTGACCCTCGCCGTCCACGAACGCACCCGCGAACTCGGCCTGCTGCGGGCCGTCGGCCAGACCAGGTCCCAACTGCGGGCCATGGTCCGCTGGGAGTCCGTCCTCGTCGCGGCGTTCGGCACGGCGGGCGGTCTGCTGCTCGGCGGATTCCTCGGCTGGGTGCTCGTCAAGGCGTCCGACGGGGCGTCCGACAGCGCCTTCGCGTTCGCGCTCCCGCCGGGCCGGCTCGCGGTGGTGGCGCTGGTGGGCGTCACCGCCGGAGCCCTCGCGGCGCTGCGCCCGGCACGGCGCGCGGCACGTCTGGACGTGTTGCGGGCCGTCGCCGCCGAGTAGCACCCCACGGCCGGGCGGGGAGCCGGGCGCGCCCGAGTGGCGCCCGACCGTCCCGCACGGGGACACGCGCGCCCCACCCCGGAACGCCCCACCCCGGAAGTGGTCACCGCCCGGTCAACCGACAACGGCTGACCGGGCGGGAGCATGTCCGGGCAGGTCGACGGCGACCGGCTCGACGAGCGCGATCGGGACGACATCCCCGAACGGTCCGGTCGTCACCGCTCCGTACACGGAGGCCCCGTGCACGGAGTAGGAGGACAGCGCCACGACCGGAGAATCGGTGGGGGCCGGAAGGGTGAACCACACGACCTTGCCCGTGGTTCCCCGGGGCCTGACCCCCCAGCTCTCACTCACCGCGGCGACCATCGCGAGGCCACGCCCACAGGTGGCGGAGGCCTCGGCGGCCCGTACCTCGGGCAGCCGCGGATCGTGGTCGTACACCGACACCGTGAGCCGGTCGAGCAGCAGCTCGATCTCCACGGTGCAGGTCTTGTCCGGCTGGGCATGCCGGTGGACGTTCGTCAGCAGCTCGGTCACGCCGAGTGCCGCCTCGTCTATGAGTGCGTCGAGATGCCAGTGGCGCAGTTGCGCCGAGATGATTCTGCGGACCTGTCCGATCCGCGACGGCAGGGCTTGTAGCTCTACCGTGCAGTGCCTGCTTGGCTCGCTGATCACGGCTGCGACTCCCCGAATTGAGGTCCGGAAGAAGACGGAGTGCGGATGCGGATCAGCAGGGTGGCTGCGCTGTACGCCGTGCGACCGCCTGCTGCATGTCCGGCGGGCTGGTTCGCAGCGTTATCGCCGGTAAACCCTGAGTGATGTGTGATCAGAGTGACGCAAGGGGTGCGGGGCCGCAACTCGCGGCGCGCGGGGCGCAGGGGGCGGGGGCGTGCGCGAGGGACCAGGCGATTGGGCGCCGGGCAGTCGGGTGCCGTCGGGGCGGGCAGTCGGGTGCGGTGATGCTGGGCAGTCGGGTGCCGTCAGGGCGGGCAGTCGGGTGCCGTGAGGTCGGCCGGTCGGGTGTGAGTCCGGTCGGGTGAGTTCGCGGGTGTCAGTCCCGGAGTCGGGGGTGTCAGTCCTGACGTAGGGCGGCGCCCGTCCCCACCTCGGGCGGGGTGTCAGTCCCGGCGTCCGCCCGCGTGGCGGACCGCCTCGATGAATCGGCGTGCGGCGGTGAGTCCCGTGGTGGGCGGCCCCGGGAGCCGGGCGGGCGGTGGGGCGATGCCCAGCGGTGGGGCGTCGGAGCCCATGGTCAGCGTGTACCGCGTGCCGTTCAGCTCGGCCGTCGCACGGTCCGCGGAGGCGAACCACGGCCTCGCGGCCCGCACCGTCCGCACCGGCGCGCTGTCGATCTCGGTGCCGTAGCTGGTGAGCAACTCCAGCCTGCCGTTGGCTATCCGGACCTGCCCCGCGCGCGTCAGCGACCGCAGCCGCTTGCCGATCCGCACACCCCTCGCCGTGAACTCCGGCTCCGTCATGGTGTCCCGCCCCTCGCGCGCCGGTCCTGTCGGTTCCCCTCCACAGCAGTCTGCCCGTACCGCCGGACGAGGACCAGTGGGCGTTGCCCTCCGCCGTCACCTCACCGTCACCAGGGTTGCCTTTGAGGTTCCCAAAGACGTGTTTATGCAGGTGAGGTGGGGGTGGAGAGATGCTTATGATCGAGGTGTCCGGCCGGTTCGGACGGAGTCGGCGCGACACGAAGGAGGCGGGTGATGACCACCCCCCGGCAGGCATCGACCGGCGCACGGTCCCACGACCCGGCGGCCACGCTGGACGTCGACCGCACGGACACCGCGTACCGCACCTGGCTCAAGGAGGCCGTACGCAAGGTCCAGGCCGACGCGAACCGCTCGGCGGACACCCATCTCCTGCGCTTCCCGCTGCCGGACGCCTGGGGCATCGACCTCTATCTCAAGGACGAGTCGACGCATCCGACGGGCAGCCTCAAGCACCGGCTCGCCCGCTCGCTGTTCCTGTACGGCCTGTGCAACGGCTGGATCCGCCCCGGCCGCCCGGTCATCGAGGCGTCGAGCGGTTCGACGGCGGTGTCCGAGGCGTACTTCGCGAAGCTGATCGGTGTCCCCTTCGTCGCGGTGATGCCGCGCACGACGAGCCCCGAGAAGTGCCGGCTCATCGAATTCCACGGCGGCCGATGTCACTTCGTCGACGACGCCGGGGAGATCTACGCCGAGTCGGCGGCCCTCGCGGCGGAGACCGGCGGCCACTACATGGACCAGTTCACGTACGCGGAGCGGGCCACCGACTGGCGCGGCAACAACAACATCGCCGAATCGATCTACCGTCAGATGGAGTCGGAGCGCTATCCGGAACCGGCCTGGATCGTCGCCACGGCGGGCACGGGCGGCACATCGGCGACCCTCGCCCGCTATGTGCACTACATGCAGTACGACACCCGGATCTGCGTCGCCGACCCGGAGAACTCCTGCTTCTTCGAGGGCTGGACGACCGGCGACTCCGGGGTGACATCGGACTGCGGGTCCCGTATCGAAGGCATCGGCAGGCCCCGGATGGAGCCGAGCTTCGTGCCCGGCGCCATCGACCGGATGATGAAGGTCCCCGACGCCGCGTCCGTCGCCGCGATCCGCGCGCTGGAACAGACCATCGGGCGCAAGGCGGGCGGCTCCACGGGTACCGGGCTGTGGAGCGCGCTCAAGATCATCTCCGAGATGGTCGCGGACGGCCGCACGGGCAGCGTCGTCACCCTGCTCTGCGACCCGGGCGACCGGTATCTCGACAAGTACTACGCGGACGCGTGGCTGGTCGAACAGGGCCTGGACATCGGCCCGTACCTGACGGCGATCACCGCGCTGCTGTCGACGGGCGTGTGGCCGGAGTCGTGTGCGGACTCGCCGCCCGGGGCGGGTTCCGGACCGAGGCCGGACCCGGGCTCCCGGGCGACGGGTTGAGCCAGCACGATGAACCGCTGGGACCGAGGAAAGGTGGACCGGATGACCGGCCTGCGCGACACCCTTCAGCCGTACGTCAGCGACGGATCCGTGGCCGGAGCGGTCGGCCTGCTGGCCCGCGGTGACCGGATCGACGTCCAGGCGGTCGGCGCCCTCGACGCCGACGGTACGACCCCGATGGCCCGGGACTCGATCTTCCGTATCGCGTCGCTCACCAAACCGGTCGTCGCGGCAGCCGTACTGATGCTGATCGAGGACGGCAAACTGGCGTACGACGATCCCATCGGGACCTGGCTGCCGGAACTGGCCTCGCCCGTCGTCGTCCGCACCCCGGCCGCCCCGGTGGACGACGTGGTCCCGGCCGCGCGCCCGATCACCGTGGGCGACCTGCTCACCTCGCGCGCGGGGTACGGCTTCGCGTCCGACTTCAGCCTGCCGGCGGTCGCACCGCTCTTCGAGGACGTCCAGAAGGACGGCCTCCATCCGCAGCACCTCTCGCCGCCCGACGTGTGGCTGGCCACCCTGGCCCGCATTCCGCTCCTGTACCAGCCCGGCGAGACCTGGCTCTACAACACCTCGTCCGACCTCCAGGGCGTACTGATCGCCCGCGTAACCGGCGGCACGCTGCCGGACTTCCTGGCCGAGCGGCTGTTCGAGCCCCTGGGGATGACCGACACCGGCTTCGTCGTCCCCGCCGACAAGCGGAACCGGTTCGCGAGCTACTACCGCACGGGCTCCGAAGGCGGGCTCGAACTCGTGGACGCGCCCGACGGCCAATGGAGCCGGATGCCGGCGTTCCCGTCCGGCGCGGGCGGACTCGTCTCCACCGCCGACGACTGGCTCGCCTTCGCCCGTCTGATCCTCGCCGGAGGAACCGCGGGCAGCCGCCGCCTCCTGTCGGCCGACGCGGTACGGCGGATGACCACGAACCATCTGACCGAGGCGCAGCGCGAGACGGGCGCGCTGTTCCTGGAGGGCCAGGGCTGGGGATACGGCGGATCGGTCGACATCGCTCGCGTCGATCCCTGGAACGTGCCCGGCCGTTACGGCTGGGTCGGCGGCACCGGCACCTCGGCCCACCTCGTCCCGTCCACCGGAAGCGTCGCGCTGTTCCTCAGCCAGCAGGAGATGGCCGGCCCCACCACGCCTCCACTGCTGCGGGACTTCTGGCGGTACGCGGCCGAGGCCGGTGCCGACAGCTGAGGGCCGGGGCCGGCCGCTGAGCGGTCTCCGACTACGGCCGGGCCGTCACGCGTTCGCCGAGGCCAGGCGCCGGTCCAGCGTCGCCACCGCGTCACGGAACGCCCGGCCGAGCCCCGCCCGCCCCAGCCGCAGCCCGAACCGGAAGAGAACCGACCCTTCGGCGGCGAAGGTCCACTGCACACGGGTCCCGTCCGCCGTCGGTGTCAGGCGCCACTCCTCAAGGAGGGCCCGCAGCCCCGGCGTGTTCGTCGCGTCCACGCGATACGCGTACAGCTCGGGCGACTTGGACACGAGGATCGTCTCCTCGAAGCGGACCCCGCCCCGCAGCTTCACCTCACGCCCCGCGCCGTCCTCCGTGGGCCGGGCGTAGGTCACGGCCTTGAACCACTCGGGCAGGCCCGCGACGTCGTCGGCGAGCGCCCGGTGGACGCTTTCGGGGGAGGCGCTGATCTCACGGGCGAACACCAGACAGAGCGGCGCCTTCGACAGGAAATCGAGCCCCACCGGGCTCAGACGGCGTGCCATGGAACAAACCCCCCAGGGACAGAACCGGAACGCTGAGGACGCGTACGCGGAGAGAGCCGGGACCGAGGAGCCGGAGCGGTGGCCGCCCGACGCCGGGCAAGGTTCACCTTAGCTGGCGGGCCGTCAGATGTCTGTACCGCCCGAGTCGGCGCCGGCCTCCGCCGGCAGGCCCGCGACGATCAGACGCCGCAGCCGCTCCGCGATCTCCTCACGCGCGTCGGCGGGCAGTCCCGCGTCCGTGACCAGCGTGTCGACCTGGTCGAGCGCGGCGAACGAACTCAGCCCCACCGTGCCCCACTTGGTGTGGTCGGCGACCACGACGACGCGCCGCGCGGACTGCACCAGACGGCGGTTGGTCTCGGCCTCCGCGAGGTTCGGCGTCGACAGGCCGGCCTCGACCGATATGCCGTGCACACCGAGGAAGAGCAGGTCGAAGTGGAGTGCGGCGATCGCCTGGTCCGCGACCGGGCCGACGAGTGAGTCCGACGGGGTGCGCACCCCGCCCGTGAGGACCACGGTCGCCGCGCCCTGCCGCTGGCCGGAGCTGCGCTGCGCGGAGTGGAAGACATCGGCGACCCGGACGGAGTTGGTCACCACCGTCAGATCCGGCACGTCCAGCAGATGGTGGGCGAGCGCATACGTCGTCGTGCCGCCCGAGAGCGCGATGGCCGTGCCGGGGGCCACCAGCGCCGCCGCCGCGCGCGCGATGTCCTCCTTGGCGGTCAGTTCGAGCCCCGACTTCGCCTCGAAACCCGGCTCATGGGTGCTCGCCTCCACGACGGGCACCGCGCCGCCGTGCACCTTCTCCAGGACCCCCTGGCGGGCCAGCGCGTCGAGATCGCGGCGCACGGTCATGTCCGACACACCCAGCTGCCGCGTGAGTTCGTTCACGCGGACGCCGCCGCGTCTGCGCACCTCGTCGAGGATCAGGGCGCGGCGCTGCTCCGCGAGGAGGTTCTGATTCTCACTCACGTCGGCTCCGGTCCTTTCGCCTCGTCACACGCGTCACGTCCTCCACCGAGGACATCTCATCCTCGCACGTGGCACCGACAGTGGCGCCAGTGCCCGGACGAGTACCGCTGCCCACGGTCATCCGGATCGGGGAGATTCGGTGACAACGCGTGCGCACGCGCGCGGGAGCCGCGATCCTTGTGCCCGCCCAGGACACACACGCGCGGACACACGGGAGAAGCGGAACAGTGGAGCGTGCCGGAGAACGGGAACGTGCCGAAGTGCCCGACCGTCCCGCCGACGAAGGCCCGGCAGCCGTGGATGAGACGGCGCTCGAACTCCTCGTCCACGGGGTCGGCGGCGCCACACCTCAGGAGATGCTGGACGACCCCCGTACCGTCCGGATCTCCGGCGACGAGACGGCGGCCGTGTACCGCCGTATCGACGACGCGGACGCCGAGCAGCGCCCCGGCGACTACCGGGGCAGGCCCGTACCCGAGGCGTACGTCTGGTCCAACCTCACCTCCGGCAACGGCGCCCGCGCCCTGTGGCTCCTGCTGCTGCCGTTCATGGTCGTCAACCTCGCGCACTGGATGCGCCCCACCGCCCGCCGCAGGCCCCGTACCGTCCGCTTCTACGGGCTGCTCGTACGGCTCACCGGGCTGACCCTGACCCTGCTGTTCGTGGCCGCCGCGTGCGAGGTCGCCCTCGATCTCGTGGCCTGGCAGTGCGCGGGCACGCGCGCGTGCGCGAACGACCGCTCCTGGCTCGGCTTCCTCTCACCCCACCTCTCGCCGAACGGCTGGTGGACCCAGCCGGGCCGCCGCCTCGCCCTGGCCGCGGTGGTGCCCATCGCCCTCACCGGCCTCCTCTGGTACCTGTCCCACCGCACCTGGAGCGCCTACGAGTCGCAGCAGCCCCTCCCGCACCGCCCCGACCCCGACGACACCACAGGACGCACTCCGCTGGGCAGGCCCGGATTCTGGTACGGGCGCCGGCTCGTGGCCCGGCTGCGGGCCGCGCACACGGCGGCCGGGCTGCTCACTGTGGCCGCCGCCGTCGGGACCTCGGCCGCCCGCTTCGACCGCGGCGTCGGCGGGCCCCTGGCGCTGGATGTCCTGGGGCGTGTCCTGGAGGCCTGCATGGTCGCCGGTTTCGTCGTGGTCCTGGTGGTGGTGTGCCGCAGGGGCCGCAGCGAGAACCGGCTCGACCGGACCCTCGACGAAGCCCTGGTGCACCGCCTGCCGCTCGCCGCCGCAGGGCTCCTCGCGCTCACCCTGGTCTACGCGGGCTGGTCACGCCCCGGCTGGCACTCCGGCGACCGGCTGCCCGGCGACCAGACCTTCGGTGGCGTCGTCCTGACGCAGGGCCTGCTCGTCGTGGTGCTCGGCGTCGTCGCGCATCTCCTGTACCGCACGGCGCCCGACGCGCGGACGGCGCTGCGCGGTCTCGGCGGGCCCGCCACCGCGATGCTCGCCTGCGCGCTCGGCGGAGTCATGACAGGTGGCGTCGCCCAGCGGGTCGCCGACTGGCTCGACGGCGCCGGCACCCCCGGCGCCGACGGCAGCATCGCGGGACCACCTGTTCTGCTCACCTGGCAGGCGTCGGTGATCCCACCCCTGCTGCTGGTCCTCGTCGCCCTGTCCGGCTGGCTCGGCGTACGCACCTGGCAGCGCACCCGGCTGGGCATCCCCGAAGTGCACCTCGACTATCAGGGCGAGCCCGAGGACACGGCGCGCACCCGCCGTATCGCGAGCACCCGCGCGCGTGCCGCCCTCACCGACAAGGCCCCCCTCCTCATCGGCATCACCTCCGCCGTCACCCTGCTCCTGGGCGCGGGCGCGCTCGCCGGGGCCTGGGGGACCGGTGAGGTGCCGGGCGAGGCGGCCCGGGGCACGTACGCCGTCGTCTCGGGCGGGGCGCAGACGGCGCAGGCGGTGGGCTCCTGGCTGATCGGGCTCGGCTTCATACTGTTCGTCACCTGGGGCCGCCGCGCCTACCGCGACCCCTCGGCGCGCCGCACCATCGGCATCCTCTGGGACGTCGGCACCTTCTGGCCGCGCGCCGCGCACCCCTTCGCGCCGCCGTGCTACGCGGAGCGCGCCGTCCCCGACCTCACCTGGCGGATGGCCACCTGGACCAGGGCGACCGGCGGCCGGCTGGTGATCTCCGGCCACTCGCAGGGCAGCGTCCTCGCCGCAGCCGCGGCCTGGCAACTCACCCCGTCGGTACGCAAACGCGTCGCCCTGCTCACCTACGGCTCACCCCTGGAGCGACTCTACGGGCGCTGGTTCCCGTCCCACTTCGGGCCCGCCGCACTCGCCCGACTGCACCGTGACGTCGACTGCTGGCGCAACCTGTACCGGGCCACCGACCCGATCGGCGGGCCCGTCCGGGTGCCGGGCGAGCGCGCCGCGGAGGCCGTCGACCGCCCACCGCTCAAGGACCCGCTCGCCTACGGACGCACCCCGCAACACCCGCTGCCGGCACCGATCCTCGGGCACTCGGACTACCAGGCCGATCCGGCGTTCGCCGAGGAGCGGGAGCGGCTGCTGCAACGGCTCAGGCCGGGCGTACCGGCGCAGAGGCCGGAGGGGTCGGAGGTGCTGGACGGGCCGGTCGGCACCGACAGGGCCACCGGCTGTCCGCCTCAGGGGAGTTCGGGCAAGTCCTCCGGGTAGAGCAGTGTGAGGTCGTCCGTGCTGGGGTCGGGCAGCTGCGCGACCCGGCCCGCGTGCCGCTCGACCATCGCCTCGAACGTCTGGCGCGCGGTACGGCCGTTGCCGAAGGCGGCGCCCTTGGGGATGGCCGTGAAGTACTTCTGGAGCGCGTCCGGTGTGCCGTCGGCGAGCCGGTACTCGTGCTCGTCGGCCTGCTGCTCGACGATGCGCAGTAGCTCGTCCGGGACGTAGTCGTTGAAGGTGATGGTCCGTGAGAAGCGGGACGCGACACCGGGGTTGACCGACAGGAAGCGCTCCATCTCGGCGGTGTACCCGGCGACGATGACCACCACGGCGTCCCGGTGGTCCTCCATCAGCTTCACCAGCGTGTCGATCGCCTCACGCCCGAAGTCCCGCCCCGAGTCCTCCGGCGAGAGCGCGTACGCCTCGTCGATGAACAGCACACCCCCACGCGCGCGGTCGAACGCCTCCTGCGTACGGATCGCCGTGGAGCCGATGTGCTCGCCGACCAGATCGACCCGGGACACCTCCACGAGATGGCCCTGCTCCAGCACTCCGAGCGAGGCCAGGATCTCGCCGTACAGGCGCGCGACGGTCGTCTTGCCGGTGCCGGGGGAGCCCGTGAAGACCAAGTGGCGGCGCGCCGACGCGGCCTTCAGCCCGGCCTCCCGGCGGCGCCTGCCGACCTCGATCATGTCGGTGAGGGCGCGAACCTCGCGTTTGACGCTCTCCAGCCCTACCAGCGTGTCGAGTTCACCGAGTACCGCCTCCGACGTTCGCGTCGGCTGAGCGGGCGCCTGGGGCGCCGGAGGGGCGCTCTGCTCGGCGGTCCGCTGTCCCGGGATGGCGCCGAGCAGTCCGACGGGCTGGGCGGACGTCTGCACGGCCGTCTCCGGCGCCGGGGCCGGCCGCACCTGGGCGCTCTCGTCGCTCGTGCAGTCCTCGGCGACCGGGCCGTCCTCGGAGAACTCGAAGCCCCCGCGCGCGCAGCGCTCGGTACGGCACTTCTTCAGTGTCGTACGGCAGCCGTCGATCACATGGAAGCCGTAGCCGCCGCTGCCCGTGACCCGGCAGCCGTGGAAGCTGCCCCGGCCTCCGGCGGACACGTAGAACCCGGCCTCGGCGGGTGAGGTGACCGTGCACCGCTCCAGCGTGGGATCGGCGCCTTTGGTGACGATCACGCCGGTCTGTGTGGCATCGATGGTGCAGCCCGCCAGGGTGCCGCCGCTGCCGTGGTCGCGGAACCACGCGCCCGTCGCCGCCTCCCGGATACGGCAGTCGTCGAGCTGTGCCGTCGCGCCGTCGCTGACCGACACGGCCGTGTTGCGCACCTGCGACAGATCGGTGTCGACGACGTCGGCCCGTGAGCCGCGGTCGAGCACGAACAGCGCGTCCGGCACGTCGTGCACCCGGCAGGAGTCGAGGACCGCGGTCGCGCCGTCGCTGACCCATACGGCCGGGTAGTCGCCCGTACTGTCGTGGATCTCGCACTGGTTGGCGTCCACGCGGGTGCCCGGGTCCCACACCGACAGGCCGTTGCGCCCGAACCGGCTCACCGTCGAGCGGGTCAGCGTCAGGACCGAGCGGGACCGCAGGTCGACCGCGTTCTCCGGTACGTCGTGGATGCGGCAGTCGGCGAGCGTCAGCACCGCGTCGGTGTCGAGCGTGACGCCGTCCCCGGCGGTGCGGTGCACATCGCAGTCCGTGAGGTGGGCTGTGGCGCGCCCGGTGACCTGCACTCCGGCGCCCTTGACCTCGTACACCTCGCAGCCGACGGCCTCAAGGCCGGTGCCCTCGCCGGTCGCGGACAGGCCCGAGCCCGACGCGTGGTGCACCCGGCACCGCTCCAGCCGGGGGTGGCCCCCGCCGCGTACCGCGATTCCGGCCTGTCCCGCCGCGACGACCTCGCACTCCTCGAACACTCCGCCGCCACCGTCGAGTACGGCGATGCCGATGCCCGCCGGGTTGTCGACGGTGCAGCGCCGGACCGTGGGGCGGGCGCCGCCGCGGACCTCGATGCCGACCGCGGACCGCGTCACGATCCGCAGGTCCGTCAGCTCCGGGGTGCCGTCCTCGACGAGCAGGGCGGGCGCCGCCGAGTCCTGGCCCTCCAGGAGCAGGTCCTGGACGGACGCCGACGCCCGGACCGTCAGCGGTACCCCGTCGACGGGCGCGATCCGCACCGAACCCGAGGAACCCTCGGGGCCGCGCAGCGTCACGGCCCGCTGCACGAGGAGATTCTCGCGATAGGTGCCGGGTGCGACGGTGAGGACGTCACCGTCCGCCGCGGCCTCCAGGGCTGCGGCGAGGGAGGCGTACTCGCCCGTGCGGCGCCGCCACCGCGACGTACCGGTGTGCGTCACCTGGACCGTGCCCTGTGCCATGGCGCTGTAGAGCCCCCACCTCGTCGTACGCGGGTGTTGCGAGAGTGCCGAAGACTTCGGCCGGTCCACCGTAGCGTGTACGCGGCAGGCGAGTTGACCGGAGCCGAAGGGTACTCAACTCCCGGCGCCGGTCCTGCCCCAGTCCGGACCGGCTTTGTCCCATGCCTGGTCCCACCGCGTGTACCGACGGCGCACCAGACGCCATACGACCAGCCGCCGCGCGCACTCGACGAGGGCGACCGACGCGATGCCCGCCCCGATCCCCGCGAGGGCCGCGTGAGTGGCCGCCGTCGCGGTGTCGAGGGGTTTGGCGACGAGCCTGCCGTGCGCGTCCGTCCACAGCGGGAAACGGTCTCCCGCGCGCGGGGACTTCAGCGACGCCATGACCGTGCCGCGGTGGTCTGTGCCGTCCGGTGCCGTCCAGCGGGCGACCACACGGCTGTGGGAGTCCCGGGCGGTCACCGTCTCGGGGTCCGGGTCCATCGGCGCCCGGGACAGCTTCCTGACCACCGTCGCGACGGTCTCGTGGCGCTCCGTACGCTGGTGCTCCACCGAACGCGTCAGCGCCCGGTTCGCGGCCGAACCGGCGACGACACCCACGACGGGTGCCGCGACCACGATCAGCAGAAGGGCGCCGAGAGCCAGCCACGCCTCGGCGAGATCGGTCGCGCGGCACAGCGGATTGTGCCGCCAGCGCCACAGTCCGACGATCGCACGCACGGGCCCCACACCCCCTTCTCCGTCCGTGATAGCCCCCCATCGCTCCTCCCACGCGCGGTGTCGGCGAAAAGAGAGCGAAATCACCTCTCTTCCGGACTCTTCCTCCGCATCAACGTCCGCATCCCGTACGGAAGTTCCCGGACGCCCCGTACGGCAGCTCCCCGACGTCCGGCGCGCCGCCGCTCATTCGAGGACGGTGACGGGGTCCCCGACGTGGACGGTGCCGGTGGTCTCCGGTACCAGGTTCTGCCCGAAGACCAACTGGTCGCCGACGCGGCGGTGGCGCGCGAGGGTGCGCAGCGGTTCCTTGCCGCGATCGGCCGTGCGCTGGTCGGTCGTCGTCACGACGCAGCGCCCGCACTTCTTGGCGACCCGGAAGGTGAGTTCACCGACGGCGATCCGCTTCCAGTCGTCCTCCGCCCACGGCGGGGTCCCCTCGACGACCACGTTCGGCCGGAAACGGTTCATCGGCAGCGGGCCCTCGTCGCAGTGGTCGCCCTGGGCGATCAGGGAGTTGAGCGCGTCCAGCGACGAGCGGGTGGTGAGGAGGAGGGGATAGCCGTCGGCGAAGCTGACGGTCTCACCCGCGCGCGCGTGGGCGGGGTCGATCGGGCGGCTCGTCGCCGGGTCGGCCATGTGCACCAGCCGTGCCTCCGTGTCCAGCCACTCGCTGCACCACAGATGGGCCGCCTCGTCGGCCGGGACCGCGTCGACCTTGTCCTTCCAGATGCTCACCACGGTCGTCCCCAGCGGATCCGGCACGGCCACGGTCAGCGGCTCACGACCGGGCGCGGACAGCCGGACGCCGCCGTCGGGCAGCGCCTCGACGGCGGTCAACGCGAGCCGCGGATGCGGTCGCTGGGTGATCGCCTTGCCCGAGGCGTCGATCAGCATCCACCGGCGGTCCCCCGCAAGACCCCATGGCTCCACGACGGCCTCGCGGGGCGCATGCCCCTGGGCCGCCTTCACCGGGTAGACGTGGATCGACGCCAGCACGGAATTCGCCATACGGCCATCCTGCCAGGCGGCCGTGGCACCGTGCCCGCGCGATCAGTACCCGCGGTACTGCTGCCGGTTGTACGGATCCTCGTACGGTCCAGGGGCCGGCGCGGGGCGCGGCGCGGCGGGGCGCATCGCCTCGTAACCGGTGCTCTGGGCGGGACGGGGCTGCTGCGGCTGTGCGCCGGGGTAGCCCCGCGGCCCGGCGGTCTGCTGCGGGATGTACGGCGCGTGCGCCTGCTGCAGCGGTGCGGGCTGCGGGGCCGGCACGTAGCCGTACTGGTGAGGCTGCGGAGAGGGGGCGGCCGGCAGCGCGGGAAGCGCCGACGGCAGGGCGGGCAGATGGTTGCCCGTGTCGTACGCGGAGGGGACCCGGATCGGGGCGATCTGCGGCGTGCCCCGCTCTGCGACGAGAGAGTCGTAGATCGGAGTGTCCGGGAAGGACGGCGCGGAGTAGTAACCGCCGCCATAGGTGGAGCGGGGGGAGGTCATGGGACATAAGTTAAGCCCACGATGTGCTGGTTGGGGAGACCGATAGGAGGGTTGTTTTGCGTGTTCGCAGTGGATGTGGATCCCCAATGCGAGCGAACATGGGAAAATCGGTCGTCAAGTGGCCTATGAATCGTGTAAAGGCCGAGTTCCCGGCAGGTTACCGGGGGTTGACCAGTGATCGTGACGGCTGCTCGGATGCGGTGGACGTCGGCCCGGAGGCGCCCACCCGCGCGGGGGGAATAGGTTGGCCGTCAACGGAAGGATGGCTGCGGGGCCGTCACGGCGTGCGATGGGGGCGAACATGTCAATGTCCAAAGGATCGAATGTTGCCGTGCCGGCATCGGCCGTGCGCGTGGAATTGGGCTGGAGTTCGGGCCCGGGGGTGCCCGACGCGGATGCCTCGGCGCTTCTCCTGGGCGCCGCAGGAAAGGTCCGCAGCGACGCCGACTTCGTGTTCTACAACCAGCCGGCGCACGCGTCGGGCGCGGTGCGCCGCGACGGTAAGCAGGACAGCGGGGGCCGGATCACCGATGTGCTGACCGTCGACCTCGCGCGCGTGGAGCCCGCTGTCGAGCGCGTGGTCGTGGTGGCCTCGGCCGACGGCGGAACGTTCGGGCAGGTGCCGGGGCTGAGCATCCGCGTCCTCGACGCCGCGGCCGGCACCGAGATCGCCCGGTTCGACAGCACGGACGCCACGGTCGAGACGGCCTTCGTCCTCGGCGAGTTGTACCGGCGGCAGGGCGCCTGGAAGTTCCGCGCCGTGGGCCAGGGGTACGGCAGCGGGCTCGTGGGGCTCGCCACGGACTTCGGCATCACGGTCGACGACCCGCCGGCCACCGCAGCGCCCGCACCGCGGCAGGCGCCCGCACAGCAGCCGTATCCGCCGCAGCCCGTCCCGCAGCCGGCCACCCCGGCCCAGCCCTACGGCGCGCCCGCCCAGCCGTACGCGGCCCCCGCGCAGCCCTACACCGCGCCCACCCAGCCGTACGGCACCCCCACGCAGCCCTACGCCGCCCCGGCGGCCCCCACTCCGCCGCCGTCCGCCCCCTCGCCCTACCCGCCGCCCCCGGCCCCGTCGTCGGGCGGCCCGGTGCGGCTGAGCAAGGTCACGCTCACCAAGGAGGCGCCGTCCGTCTCGCTGACCAAGCAGGGCGGTACCTCGGGTGCGATGCGCGTGAACCTCAACTGGGAGGTGCGCAAGCAGTTCAAGGGCTGGGGCAGCAAACTCGGCCGGGCCGTCGCCATGCACGGGGACCTCGACCTCGACCTGTGCGCCCTCTACGAACTCACCGACGGCCGCAAAGGCGTCGTCCAGGCGCTCGGCAACGCCTTCGGGGCGCTCCACCAGCCGCCGTACATCCATCTCGACGGTGACGACCGGACCGGTGCCGTCGACAGCGGCGAGAACCTCACCATCAATCTCGACCGCAAGGCGGAACTGCGGCGCGTCCTGATCTTCGTGACGATCTACGAGGGCGCCCGGTCCTTCGCCGATCTGCACGCGACGGTCACGCTGCAACCGCAGCACGGCGCACCGGTGGAGTTCTTCCTCGACGAGTGCACCGTTCCGTCGACGGTGTGTGCCCTCGCGCTCATCACCAACACCGGCAGCGACCTCGTGGTGCAGCGCGAGGCGCGCTATCTGGTGCCGCAGCGTGGCGTGAGCCCTCAGCGCACCATCGACCACGCCTACGGCTGGGGCATGAACTGGACGCCCGGCCGGAAGTGACCCGCCGTCGGCGGACGGTGGTTCACCCCTGCCCTGGGCGTGATCAGCGCTGTTCGGGTGCCGGTCCCGACGCCGTGTCCGGGCGCGCGTAGGTGCGGCCCTTCCAGGCCGCGCCGCGCCCCCGGTAGTGCTGCACCGCGGAGTCGACCGTCATCAGCAGATACAGGAAGGCGGTGGCGGGCAGCAACGGCGCCAGCCACAGGGTCTGCCGGTAGTAGCGGAGCATCGGGATGTACGTCGCCGTCATCACCAGCCACGCGAGCCCGCCGAGCAGTACCGGCACCCAGCTGTCCGTCAGCACGCCCGCGCAGAACGCCACCGGCGGCACCAGATACACGAGCGCGAGCCCCAGCACGGTCCCGAGCAGCAGCAGCGGCTGGTGCCGCAACTGCGCGTAGGCACTGCGCGAAACCATCCGCCACAGGTCGTGCAGGCGCGGGTACGGACGGATGCTGTCGACGCGTTCCGCGAGCCCCAGCCAGATGTGCCCACCGGTGGCCTTCACCGCGCGCGCGAGGGCGACGTCGTCGATCACGGCGTGCCGGATGGAGTCCGGCACCCGCGCGCGCTCGGCGGCATCCGTCCGCAACAGCACACAGCCACCGGCCGCGGCGGCGGTCCGGCTGCCCCGCCGGTTGATCCGGCGGAACGGGTAGAGCTGCGAGAAGAAGTACACGAAGGCCGGTACGACCAGCCGCTCCCACACGCTCTCCACACGCAGCCGCGCCATCTGCGAGACGAGGTCGTAGTCGCCCGTCCGGGCCGCCGCGACCAACTCCTGGAGACTGTCCGGCTCATGCGCGATGTCGGCGTCCGTGAGCAGCAGATACTCGGGCTCCCGCGCGCGTGCCAGGGCGATTCCGTGCCGGACCGCCCACAGCTTGCCGGTCCACCCCGCGGGCGGCTCACCGGGCGAGGTGACGGTGAGCGCCAGACCGCCGTACCGCTCCGACAGCTCGCGCGCCAGCTTCCCCGTACCGTCCGAACTGCCGTCGTCGACGAGGAACACCTCGGCCGGTCCTGGATAGTCCTGCGCGAGCAGCGACGGCAGACTCATCGGCAGCACCGCGGCCTCGTCGCGCGCGGGGACGACGACACAGACCGACGGCCACGCGCGCGGGGCCTCGCTCGGCGGCAACCGGACATCGGTGCGCCAGAAGAAACCCTGCCCCAGCAGCAACCACAGCCAGGCGGCAAGGGATCCGGCGGCAGTCCATACAATCGCACTCACTCGCGCAGTCTGCCCCACCCGGCCGGGCCACGGGAGGCCGATCCTCTATGGTGACCGGGTGAAGATCGCGCTCATGGACTCCGGACTCGGACTGCTCGCGGCGGCCGGCGCGGTACGGCGCCTCCGGCCCGACGCCGACCTGGTGCTCTCGTCGGACCCCGGGACCATGCCCTGGGGGCCCCGCACCCCCGACGACGTCACCGAACTCGCCCTCGCCGTCGCCGAAGCGGCGGCCACGCACGCGCCCGACGCCCTGATCGTCGCCTGCAACACCGCGTCCGTCCACGCGCTGCCCGCCCTGCGCGCGCGGCTCGAACCGGCACTGCCCGTCATCGGTACCGTCCCGGCGATCAAACCGGCCGCGGCGGGCGGCGGTCGCTTCGCCATCTGGGCGACGCCCGCCACCACGGGCAGCCCGTACCAGCGTGGACTGATCGCCGACTTCGCGGACGGCGCCGACGTCACCGAGGTGCCCTGCCCCGGTCTGGCGGACGCCGTCGAGCACGCCGACGAAGCGGCCGTCGACCGGGCGATCGCCGCCGCGGCGGCGATCACGCCGCCCGATGTAAGGGCCGTCGTCCTGGGCTGCACCCATTACGAACTGGTCGCGGAGCGTATTCGCGCAGCCGTGCAGCGGGCCGACCGGCCGCCGCTCGTCCTGCACGGCTCGGCGGGCGCGGTCGCCGCCCAGACACTGCGCCGGATCGGTGCGGCACCCGCCCCGGAAGCACCCTCGACGGGCACGGTGACCGTGTTGCTCACCGGCCGTGAGTCCGCCCTGCCGGACGCCGCCCTCACCTATGCCGAAGGACAGTTGCTCTCCGCCGTCAGCCCCGCGCGCTGAGTCGCGGAGTGTGAGGAGTAACGCTGCGCAGCCCAGTGCCTGCGGGGCGGAACATCTGTAGTCTCATGGGCATGAGGCACCACGCTCACGGCGACCGGGGCCCCGCTGAGGCCCCCCTTGAAATTTGGACCGGACGAGCCAGCAACCGCGTTCAGTGGCTGCTCGCGCTCGTCGGAGTGGCCTGCGTCGCGCTCGGCGTCGAGCTGGCCGTCGTCTCGGCATGGACCACAGGTATCGCCCCGCTGGTCATGTCCGTCGTCGGCTGCATCGCTGTGGGCCTCCTGGTGCTGTTCGGCACCCTCGCCTTTGTCCATGTGGCCGTGAAGGTCGACAAGGACTCCCTCGAAGTGCGCTGCGGCCACATAGGGCTGCCGCGCCGCCGTATCCCGCTCGCCCACGTCGTCGACGCGGACTTCGCGCCCCAGGTCACACCGCGCCAGTGGGGCGGCTGGGGTTACCGCTGGCGGCCCGACATCGGTACCGCCGTCGTGGTCCGGCGCGGTGAGGGCGTCGTCCTCAGCCTCGGCGACGGACGCAAGTTCACGGTCACCGTGGACGACGCGGAAGCGGCCGTGGCCATCATCCGCGGCCGGCTGCGCCCGAAGCCCGCGTCGACCCCGGCGATCTGACCGGGCCCCCACCCGTTCGGCCCATCCGTTCGGCCCATCCGAGGCTCGGCCCGCGTCCGGTACGCGTACCCCCTACGTCACACCGGCCCCCGGCCGCCACCACCGGTGCCGCCGCTCAGGCCACCTCGCTCTGTGACGGCAGGCCCGCCCCATCGGTCTCCTCCGGCGGCTCCCAGCCCAGCGGCCTCGCCGTCGCGATGCCCGCCAGCAGCCCGGCACCCACCGTCACCGCGGTGAAACTGAGCGCGTTGCCGACCGTCGCCAGCGCGGCGACCGCCGTCAGCGCCGCACCCGCCGTGAGGACGACCGGCGTCGACCTCGGCGACCGCCACAGCGCGTACAGGAGCCAGCAGAAGACCGCCCCGAGGAGCCCGGCGCCGACCACCCCCTGCTCCGCCGCCTGCTGCAACAGCGCCGAATGCGGTCTTCCGGCCGGTACGAGCGACTCCGCCACCGTGGGGCTCAGCTCACCGAAGCGTCCCGGCCCCGCCCCGAGCGCCGGACGCGCTTCGGCCATGTCCAGGGCGTCGCGCCACAGCAGCACCCGGTACGGCGTGAGCTGACCCTCCAATGCGGACTCCAGGCCGTACGGGAGCACCCCGCCGGCCACGGCCCACGTCGTACCGGCCGTCAGAGCCGTGGCAAGCCCGAGACCCGCCAGACCGAGCCCCCGGTTACGCATCCGCGCCGCCGCCAGCGAGCACAGCAGCACCCCGACACACACCGCGAACCCCGCCGTCGAGTCGAGCACCAGCGCCGTCGCGACGACCCCCACGGCGGCCAGCCGCAGCGCGAGACGTACCGCGGGGCGCCGGGCCGCCCACGCGCCGCAACAGGCGGCACCCGTGGCCAGGGCGAGGAGAGCGGCCGTGGCGCCGTCCCGGCCCAGCGGAGACGTCTCCTGCGGCATCAACCGTGTGTGAGGGAGCAGAAGGGCGAGCGAGACACCGGCGAGGGCGCCCGCGCCGGGTGCGGACACCGGGAGCAGTGCGCCGCAGATGCGACCGCACGCGTACGCCGCGGCCACGGCCAGGACCGCGAGGAGCACTCCCTCGGGGCGGCCCGCACCGGCGGTGGCGGTGATCAGGGACCACACGGAACAGGCCGCCAGCAGCACCATGCCGACGGCGTCGGACGTGCTGCCCTCGCCGTCCGGCGCCGCACGGCCGGCAGCGCCCACCTTCCCCGAAGACCCCACCCGTCGCCCCCCGACGTATGACGGGCCCCGACCGTGGGGCCGGACCGGGCCGCACGTCTGGGACTTGGGCACACGGTAATGGCTGGTGCGGCCAAGTGTGGACGAGTTGCGTGGGAACGATGTCGCCGTCGTCACGACCGCTGCCCCTTTGCCGGTGGGCCGACCGCCGTACCCCGCCGCTGGTCACGCGCCGTAGACTCCCCGCGTGACCGCCATCGCCACCCCCGTAGACGAGCCGGAACAGCTCGGTCCGCCGTCGGCGCCCGCCTCGCGCGGGATGCGACTGGTGCGCCGGCTCCTGCCGTTCGTCGCGTCGGCACTCTCCGGAGTGCTGCTCTACGTCAGCTTTCCGCCGCGCACCCTGTGGTGGCTGGCGCTGCCCGCGTTCGCCGCGTTCGCGTGGTGTCTGCGGGGGCGGTCCTGGAAGGCCGGGCTGGGGCTCGGCTATGTCTTCGGGCTCGGTTTCCTGCTCCCGCTGCTGGTGTGGACCGGCGTCGAGGTCGGACCGGGCCCCTGGCTCGCGCTGGCCGCCGTGGAGGCCCTGTTCGTCGCACTCGTCGGCGCCGGCATCGCGTCCGTGTCCCGGCTGCCCGCCTGGCCCGTCTGGGCGGCGGCGCTCTGGATCGCCGGCGAGGCCGCACGCGCGCGGGTGCCGTTCGGCGGGTTCCCCTGGGGCAAGATCGCCTTCGGTCAGGCCGACGGTGTGTTCCTGCCGCTCGCCGCGCTCGGCGGCACCCCAGTCCTCGGTTTCGCGGTCGTCCTGTGCGGCTTCGGCCTGTACGAGGCCGTCCGCGTGGCACTCCACACCCGGCACACGCGGACCCTGCGCAGGGGCACGGCGGCGGTCGCGGCGCTCACCTTGGCCCTTCCCGTGGTCGCCGCTCTCGCGGCCCGGCCGCTGGTCAGTGACGCGGCCGAGGACGGCACGGCCACCGTCGCCGTCGTCCAGGGCAACGTCTCGCGCGCGGGGCTCGCGTTCAACGCCCAGCGCAGGGCCGTACTGGACTACCACGCGAAGGAGACGGAACGCCTCGCCGCACGCGTGGACGCCGGTGAGGTACCCCGCCCCGACTTCGTCCTGTGGCCGGAGAACTCCTCCGACATCGACCCCTTCCGCAACCCCGACGCGCGCGGGGTGATCGAAACCGCCGTGAAGGCCGTCGGCGTGCCCGTCTCGGTGGGCGGCGTGGTGGAGACCGACGACGGCAGGCTCTTCAACCAGCAGATCCTGTGGGACCCGGCGAAGGGCCCCGTAGCCACCTACGACAAGCGGCAGATCCAGCCCTTCGGCGAGTACATCCCGCTCCGGTCCGTCATGAGCTACTTCAGCGAGGACGTCGGCATGGTCCGGCAGGACTTCAGCCGGGGCACCGAACCGGGTGTGTTCACCATGGCGGGCACCAAGGTCGGCATCGCCACGTGTTACGAGGCCGCCTTCGACTGGGCCGTGCGGGACACCGTCACGCACGGCGCCCAGATCATCTCGGTGCCCAGCAACAACGCCACCTTCGACCGCAGCGAGATGACGTACCAGCAACTCGCGATGTCCCGGATCCGCGCCGTCGAGCACAGCCGCGCGGTCACCGTGCCGGTCACCAGCGGCGTCAGCGCGGTGATCATGCCCGATGGGCGGATCGTCGACCGGACCGGCATGTTCACCGCCGCGTCGCTCGTCGAGAAGGTCCCGCTCAGGTCGTCGCAGACCCCCGCGACGCGGCTCGGAACCCTGCCGGAGGCGGCCCTGGTCCTGCTCGCCGCCGCGGGACTCGGCTGGTCCGTGACCACCGCCGTCCGCGCGCGCCGCTCCCCCCAGCGCTAGCCACGCCCCCGACCGGGCGCCGCCCGGGTCCCGGTCGGGTCCGGGTCGGGTCCGGGTCGGGGTCGTCCCGTGTCCCGGTTAGGGTCGTCGCATGGCTACCCCCGACTTCATCCGCACCGTCCGTGCCAGCGCGGGTCACCAACTGCTCTGGATGCCCGGAGTCACCGCGATCGTCTTCGACGACGACGGGCGCGTGCTCCTCGGGCGGCGCAGCGACACCCGCAAGTGGTCCGTGATCGGTGGCATCCCGGATCCGGGGGAGCAGCCGGCGGCGTGCGCGGTGCGCGAGGTGTACGAGGAGACCGCGGTGCGGTGCGTACCGGAACGCGTCGTCCTGGTGCAGGCCCTGGAGCCCGTCACGTACCCCAATGAGGACACCTGCCAGTTCATGGACATCACCTTCCGCTGTCGGGCGGTGGGTGGCGAGGCGCGGGTGAACGACGACGAGTCGCTGGATGTCGGCTGGTTCCCGGTGGACTCGCTGCCGGAGCTGGACGAGTTCGGGCGCTTCCGTGTCAAGCAGGCCCTGGCGGACGACCCCACATGGTTCGACCCCATGCAGTGAGTGGGAAGTGTGGCTCCTGACCACATGGGGCGGGGGAGGGCCCCTGCTTAGGGTCGGTGACATGACGACCCTCAGTTCTCCGGCCGGCACCTCGGGCGAAGCTCGGGGCGGCCCGTCGCCCGTGTCCTCCCTGCTCGACGGCCACACCGAACTCGACGGCCGCGTGGCCCTCGTCACCGGCGCGGCCGGCGGCATCGGCCGGGCCTGCGCGCTGCGGCTCGCGGCGGCCGGGGCCAAGGTGCGGGCGGTGGACCGGGACGCCGCGGGCCTCGACGCCCTCGCGGAGGCGGGCGAGGCCCTGCCCGGCGGGATCGAACCCCGGCTTCTCGACCTCACGGACCTCGACGCCGCGGAAGCGTGTGCGGCGGGCACCGACATCCTCGTCAACAATGCCGGGCTCCAGCATGTGCGCCCCATCGAGGAGTTCCCGCCGGAGGTGTTCCACACCGTCCTGACCGTGATGCTCGAAGCCCCCTTCCGCCTCATCCGTGGTGCGCTGCCCCACATGTACGGGCAGGGGTGGGGCCGTATCGTCAATGTCTCGTCCGTCCACGGACTGCGCGCCTCCGCCTACAAGTCCGCGTACGTGGCCGCCAAGCACGGTCTGGAAGGGCTCTCCAAGACCGCCGCACTGGAAGGCGCGGCTCACGGTGTCACCTCGAACTGTGTGAACCCCGCCTATGTGCGCACCCCCCTGGTCGAGCGGCAGATCGCCGACCAGGCGGCGGCACACGGGATCCCCGAGGAACGGGTGCTCGCCGAAGTCATGCTCCGCGACAGCGCGGTCAAGCGGCTCATCGAACCGGACGAGGTCGCCGAAGCGGTCGCGTACCTCTGCACCCCACGGGCCTCCTTCATCACCGGCACATCCCTGGCGCTGGACGGGGGCTGGACCGCACACTGAACCCGCGTCCGGGGCCGGGGGCGCCGGGGGAGTCGCGCACAGGGAGGGACGTATCCGCAGGCGGGGAGCGCCGCACAAAGGAGAGGCCCCCCGCAGGGGTGGGAGAGTTGTCCACACACGCGGCGGTGCCGACAGGTTTTCCACAGGCCCGACGGTGCCGTCGGCCCGGTAGGTCATTCTGGTGAACATGGATCGCGATCACGTGCAGTCCGCAGAGCGCCCGGCCATGAGCGCCGAAACCCCGTTCCTCGCACTTCTGGCGAGGGGCGCCACTGCCGACGCCTACGAGCAGCCGATACTCCGGGCCCGCGCCCGCGGCGAACCGCCCGAGCGCCTCGCCGCCCTGGAGCACGCCCGGCTGCTCGCGCTGCGGGTCCGCGCGGAGCTGGAGGGCAGGCGCCGCCGCGAGGCCGAGCTGTCCGCTCTCTTCGAGACGGCGCACGACCTGGCGGGACTGCGCGACCTCGACGCGGTCCTGCGCGCCATCGTGCAGCGCGCCCGCTCCCTGCTCGGCACGGACATCGCGTATCTGAGCCTCAACGACCCCTCCCGGGGCGACACCTACATGCGGGTCACCGAGGGCTCCGTCGCGGCACGCTTCCAGCAGCTGCGGATCGGCATGGGCGAGGGCCTGGGCGGTCTGGTGGCGCAGACGGCACGGCCGTATGTCACCGAGGACTACTTCCACGACGAGCGCTTCCAGCACACCCTCTCGATCGACGCGGGGGTACGGGACGAGGGCCTGGTCGCGATTCTCGGTGTGCCGCTCATGCTCGGACCGGACGTCATCGGGGTGCTGTTCGCCGCGGACCGTCGCGCGCGGGTCTTCGAGCGGGAGCAGATCGCGCTGCTCGGCTCGTTCGCCGCCCTGGCAGCCGCGGCGATCGACACGGCGAACCTCCTCACCGAGACCCGGGAGGCCCTGGCCCGGCTGGAGAGCGCCAGCGAGATCATCCGGGACCGCAGTGCCGTCATCGAGCGCGCCTCCGACGTCCACGACCGGCTCGCCGAACTGGTGCTGCGCGGCGGCGGCGTGCATGACGTGGCGGTGGCGGTCTCCCAGGTACTGGACGGCACCGTCGAGTTCGCCGAGGTGGCGGCGGCACCGGCCACCGCGCTGAAGGCGTCGGCCGGCGAAGGCAGGTCGGTGCGTCACGGCGACGACTGGGTCGCGGCCCTCTCCGCGGGCGGTGAGGTGCTGGGCGCACTGGTGTTGCGCGGCCACCCGGGCCTGGACCCCGTCGACCAGCGCACCCTGGAGCGCGCCGCGATGGTGACCTCGCTGCTGATGCTCGCGCGCCGCTCGGCGTCCGAGGCCGAACACCGTGTCCGCGGGGAGCTGCTGGACGACCTCATCGAAGCCCGGGACCGGGATCCGCGGCTGCTGCGCGAGCGGGCGACCCGTCTGCACGCCGACCTCGACGCGACCCATACGGTGCTCGCCGCCCGCCTCGACACACCCACCCCCGACGGCCCCACCTCCGCCACCTCAACCACCTCCACCACCTCCACCACCTCCACCACCTCCACCGCTTCCGGACGCGGCACCCGCTCCCGCCGCCCGGGGCGTCGCACCACACCGGCCGCCCGCAAGGCGGTGACCCCTGACGCGGGGGCGGAGGCCGACGCGCGCCGGCGTCTGTGGTCCGCCGCCTCCCATCTCGCGGCCACCGGCCACGGTCTCGCGGCGGCACGCGACGGCGGTACCGTCCTGCTGCTCCCGCTGCGCGACGGCGACACGGCGGCCGAGCTGGCCCGGCGCACCGCCAAACAACTCGGCGCCGCCCTGCACGAATCGGTGACGGTCGGTGCCTCCGCTCCGGTGGCCGATCTGGCGGCCCGCCCGGACACCGTCGCCGCGGCCTACGCGGAAGCGCAGCGCTGCCTCGAAGCGCTGCGGCTCCTGGGCCGGACCGGAGAGGGCGCCGCCGCCGAGGACTTCGGATTCCTGGGACTGCTGCTCACGGGGGACCGGGACGTCTCCGGCTTCGTGGGGCGCAGCATCGGCGAGATCATCGCCTACGACAAGCACAAGGGTACGGACCTGGTCGGCACTCTCGACGCGTACTTCGCCTGCGGGATGAGCCCGGTCCGTACCAAGGACGAGCTGCACGTCCACGTCAACACGGTCGCCCAGCGCCTCGACCGCATCGCCCGGCTCCTCGGCCCCGACTGGCTCAGCCCCCAACGCATGCTGGAGATCCAACTGGCCCTGCGGCTGCACCGGTTGTCATCGGCGCTCATACCCTGACCCCCGTACGCACGGGGCGTACGGGGGTCAGGACGGGCCGCCCCTGTCAGACGGTGCGGGAGTCCGCACCGGTCCGCTCGGGTGATGGAGCGGAGGGATCAGAGGGATCGGGCGGCTCAGTGGGGTCGGCGAGGTCGCCGGGTCCGGTCCCGATGCGGTCCAGGTCGCGATGGCGGGTCTCCTGGGCGACGCCGACCGCGATGAGCGTGAGGATGACGGCGGCGATCACATAGAGCGCCACCGGGGTGGAGCTGTCGTAGTCCGCCAGCAGTGCGGTCGCGATGAGCGGAGCGGGGGCACCCGCGGCTACCGAGGCGAACTGTGCGCCGATCGAGGCTCCCGAGTACCGCATCCGGGTCGCGAACATCTCGGAGAAGAACGCGGCCTGCGGTGCGTACATCGCGCCGTGCAGGACCAGTCCGACGGTGACCGCGAGCAGGAGGTTCCCGAAGGTGCCCGTGTCGATCAGCGAGAAGAAGGGGAACATCCACAGCCCTACGCCGGCGGCGCCCACCAGATACACGGGCTTGCGCCCGATCCGGTCGGAGAGGGCACCCCAGGCGGGGATGGTCGCGAAGTGCACGGCGGAGCCGATGAGTACCGCGTTGAGCGCGGTCTGTTTCGACAGCCCCGCGGAGGTGGTGGCGTACACGAGGATGAAGGCGGTGATCACGTAGTAGCTGATGTTCTCGGCCATGCGGGCGCCCATGGCGATGAGGACGTCGCGCCAGTGGTGGCGCAGCACGGCGACGAGGGGCAGCTTCTCGGCCGCGGTCGCGGCGGCCGTCCCGTCCGTGGTCGCGCCCGCCTCCGCGAGGACGGCCTGCTTGCGTGCCTCGGCGCGCGCCAACGCCGCCTTGAACACGGGTGATTCATCGACGGAGAGACGTATCCACAGGCCGACGACCACGAGGACTCCGGACAGGAGGAACGGTATGCGCCAGCCCCAGGTCTCGAAGGCCGAGTCCGACAGGAGCGCGGTCAGCAGCGAAAGAACACCGGTGGCGAGGAGTTGGCCGGCCGGGGCGCCGGTCTGCGGCCAGGACGCCCAGAAGCCGCGGCGCCGGGCGTCGCCGTGCTCGGACACCAGCAGGACGGCGCCGCCCCACTCGCCGCCGAGCGCGAATCCCTGGACGAGCCGGAGCACCGTCAGCAGTACGGGTGCGGCGGTGCCGACCATGGCGTGCGTCGGCAACAGCCCGATGGCGAAGGTCGCGCCGCCCATGAGCAGCAGACTCAGTACGAGGAGCTTCTTGCGGCCCAGCCGGTCGCCGTAGTGCCCGAACACCAGGGCGCCGAGGGGACGGGCGGCGAAACCCACCGCGTAGGTGAGGAAGGACAGCAGTGTGCCGACGAGCGGATCGGAGTCGGGGAAGAACACCTTGTTGAACACGAGTGCGGCGGCGGAGCCGTACAGGAAGAAGTCGTACCACTCGATGGTCGTGCCGATGAGGCTCGCCGCGACGATGCGCTTGAGGTTCGCGGGCGGGGGAGGAGCGGTTGGTGAGGCGGCCATGGTCACCACTTCCGAGCGGAGGGCGGGGACGGTTGTGTGTCGCCACACCGTAGGAACACCCAGATCAGAGGCACATGTGGTGAGACACCATAGTTCGGGGGGAGGGAGTGCGTGGGCCCACCATGGGGCGTGCCACTTCGCCCGGTTCGTGAGGCCGCTTGGTCGAGCGCGGGCTTCGGCTGGTGGTGGGGTCGACTCAGGTGGGTCCCGAGAACGACCGGACCCGGGGGGTCGGTCGTGTGTTGGCGAGGGTGTGCAGGAGGGCGGCGCTTTCCGTGTCCGCCGGGTAGTAGGACTCGATGGAGATCTCTTCGAGGGTGATGTCCTGAGGGGTGCCGAAGGTCGTGAGGGTCGAGAACAGCCTCAACTCGCCCTCCCGGAAGCGGAAGATCATCGGGATCGTCACCTCCGACTCCAGGCGGGGCGGCGGTCCGTCCGGCTCTTGGTCGGCGAAGAACTCGTCGTAGAGGGCGCCGACCACCGGATCACCGGATCTGGCGGCCTCGCGCGACAGGCGGGCGCGGAAGAACGAACGGACGTCGGCGAGGTTGATGATCCGGGAGGCGAGACCGCGCGGGTCGAGGCCGAGCCGCACCATGTTGACCGGGGCGCGCAGCAGTTCGGGATCGACGTCCGTGAGGAAGTGCTCGACCGGTGCGTTGACCATCATGATGTTCCAACGCCGGTCCACGACCAGCGCCGGATACGGCTCGTGCGCGCGCAGCACCCTGACGACGGCGTCCCGAACCGCCGACATGTCCGGCTCGTCGAGTGGGCGCTCGCGATAGCGCGGCGCGAACCCGGCCGCCACCAGCAGACGGTTGCGATGCCGCAGCGGCACCTCAAGCTGGGCCGCGAGCCGCAGCACCATGTCGGCGCTCGGCCGGGACCGGCCCGTCTCGACGAGGCTGACATAGCGCGGCGAAACGTCGGCCGCCAGCGCGAGATCGAGCTGGCTCAGCCGTCGACTGTGCCGCCACTCGCGCAACAGGCCACCCACTGTCTCCACAGCGTCGACCCTAGTCGCGCCGTGCGACCACGGTCCATGAACTCCGAGTTCATCGACGGACCACGACCGCGCCGCCACACTCCTGGACATGACCGAAGACCAGAGCACTGAACACGGCAATGACCGCAACACCGGCCGCAGCACCGGCCGCAGGGACGAGTACGGCACCGAGGGCAAGGAGCTGGTCCTCACCTGCCTGGAGTTGTACGGCAAGGGCGACCTCGACGCCGTCGCACCGCTCCTCCGAGACGACTACGTGGACCACGGGCTGCCGTTCCGGACCCGTACGAAAGCGGACTGGATGGCGGTGGCGCGGCAACTGCCGCTCGCCGAGATGCGGTTCGACATTCGCCGGCTCGTGGCAGAGGGCGACTACGTGACGATGTTCTCCCGGCGGTGGCTGCCCGGCGGCGCACTCGACATCGCGGTGGCCGATGTCTTCCGGCTTCAGGACAGCCTGATCGCCGAGCGCTGGGAGGTCGTCGAACCGATCCCCGCGGACGCTCCCAATCCGGTGGCGGCCTTGTGAGCAGATCGGCCCCGGCCCCACCAGGAGTACCGCTCAGCCCCAGGTGAGCGGGTCGAGATGGAGGTAGAACCGCAGGCGTTCGTGGTCGAGGGCGATGTCGTACGTCTTGGCGAACGCCGTGTCCGCGGCCCGCGCCTGTTCCTCGTCCGGCCAGGTCTCCCGCGCGTTGGCGAGCAGGAGCGACAGGTCGACGTAGCGGTCGGCCAGCCCCAGCCGGCCCAGGTCGATGAAGCCCGACACGTGCAGGGTCCGCGGGTCGAGGATGATGTTGGGGAGGCAGAGGTCGCCGTGGCAGACGACCATGTCGGCGGCCTCCTGCTCCCGTCGCCGTGCTAGCTGCGGGACGAGGCGGGCCAGTAGTTCACCGGGCGGTGTGTGCTGCTGCTCGACGGGGAGGAACTCCGGGTTCACCGCGCCACGGTCCACGACGTCGCGTGCCACGGCGGTCATCCGGTCCAGGTCGCGGCGGAACGGGCACTGTCGTACGGGTACCTCGTGCAGCGCGCGGACCGCGTCCGCGATGCGTTCCCAGGAGGCTCGCAGGTCGGCGGCGGACACCTGGTCGGCGGGTACGCCGGGGACGGCGCTGGTCACCAGGCAACTGCCCGTGTCGCCGGAGTGCCAGTCGAGTACGCGGGGTCCGGGGACGCCCTGGTCGCCCAGCCACGCGACGCGGTCGCGCTCGGCGGCCAGGGCGGCCGCGAGGTCGGTTGCGAGGTTGGCCGCACCATCGGCGGCCACGCACTTGGCGTACCGGGTGCCGTCCGCGCTGCGGAAGACGGCGGCCTCCGACTCGCCGGTGGTGACGGCCTCCCAGTCGCCGGCGCCACCGCCCGCGCCCAGGTGGACCGGCGACAGGTTCGGCGGTTCGGGGTGATCACTCATGGCGGCCACTCTAATCAGCCGGCCCGGCGCCCCGATCGGTAGCTGGTGACAGACAGCCGGGCGCCGGCCTCCGTTTGACGTGAGTGTTGAAGATTCGACATGTGTGACGTATGGTGAGGTGTGAAGCGTGGACATCCACCGCGTGGTTCCCGCACGGCCCACAGGGGAGTGTGTTTGCAGTGAGTGATGTGAGTGAAGTACGTGACGTGAGCGGGCGGAGTTACGACGTCATCGTGGTGGGAGGCGGCTCCGCTGGAGCGGTCCTGGCGCGTCGGCTGAGCGGGGACACCTCCCGAAAGGTGCTTCTGCTGGAGGCAGGGCGGGCGTACGCCCCGGACGAGTACCCCGACGTGATCCGCGACAGCGGTCGTGTCGGCGGGGACGAGGACCACGACTGGGGCTACTCCGCCGCGACCGGGCAGGGCGACAACAGCATCGCGGCCCCGCGAGGCAAGGTGCTCGGCGGCAGTTCCGGCGTCAACGCCGGTGTCGCACTCCGCGCCCGTAGGCCGGACTTCGCGCGCTGGCGTGCCCACGGCCTCTCCGGCTGGACGGACGCCGAGGTGTTGGAGGCCTACAAGCGGCTGGAGACCACCTCGGCGGGCGATGACACCCTGCGCGGTCGGTCGGGGCCACTTCCCATCCGCCAACTGGGGTACGAGGAACTGACTCCATCGCTCCAGGCCTTCATCGACGCCTCCGCGAGCGAAGGGTTCAAGCGCCTGAAGGACGTGAACGGCACCGATCAGGACGGGGTCACGGCCTACCAGCTCAACGTGGTGGAGGGAGTGCGCCAGAACACGGGAATGACCTATCTGACCGACGAGGTCCGCCGCCGCCCGAACCTGACGGTCCGTGGCGACACGGAGATCGACCGAGTGCTCTTCGACGCGGGCGTGGCCCGGGGAGTCCTGACGACCGACGGCACGGAATTCACCGCGGGCGAGGTGATCCTCTCCGCCGGTGCCTTCGGCAGCCCCGCCATCCTGATGCGCTCGGGGATCGGGCCGGCCGATCATCTGCGCTCGCTGGACATCCCCGTCGTGTCCGACCTGCCGGTGGGCCTGCGTCTGCAGAACCAGCCCTTCTACTTCAATGTGTACGCGCTACGTCCCGGCAAGCTCGCCATGACGCCGCCCGGAGGCGCCCTCGTCTGGACCGGATCCAGCGAGGCGGGCAAGGGCGAACTGGACATCCACATCTCGGCGACTCACCTCATCGATCCGGCTTTCAGCCCGACCGGGGGTGCCATCGTGCTCGCCGTGTCGATCGTTCGCCCCGACTCGATCGGCTCTCTCCGGCTCCACAGCCGCGATCCCCAGGACGCACCGGTCATCGACTACCGATTCCTCGCGGAACCCCGTGACCTGCGGCGCATGGTCGAAGCGGTCAAACTCAGCCGACGCATCGGACGCAACGAACTGTTCGCCGATGTGGCCGAGTCCGAACTCCTGCCGGGTGACACCGTGCAGAACGACGCGGCCCTCAAGCAGGTCATCCTGGAGAACCTGGGCTCGTACGAGCACCCGACCTCGACCGTGCCCATGGGCGGCGACGACGACACATGGGCTGTCGTGGACAGCCTCGGAGCGGTTCGGGGGGTCGAGAACCTGCGGGTGGTGGATGCCTCCATCTTCCCGGACGTCCCGTCCACCGCCACGAACCTGACGGCCATCATGGCGGCCGAGTACATCTTCCAACAGGCATACGGCAGTTGACGGGCGGACCGGATGCGGACGGGACGGGACGGGGGCACGCAGCACCCGTTCCGTCCCGTCCACATCGGGGGCCGAGCGACCGGTCCGAGCCGCCGGCCCGAGCCACCTATGCATCCGCGCCGGACTCCTCCGCGAGTTTCCGCTCGACGTCCTCCCGCAGCGCCTTCTTCGAGACCTTGCCCACGTTCGACAGCGGCAGCTCGGGCACCAGCTCGACCCGCTCGGGCAGTTTGTACTTGGCCAAACCCTGGGCCAGCAGGAACGCACCAAGCGACTGAACGGTCAGCGGTCGGCCGCCGGGTTCGAGTACGAGATACGCACATCCCCGTTCGCCCAGAACCCTGTCCGGCATCGCGACCAAGGCCGCATTGGAGACAGCGGGGTGACGGACGATCAGCTCCTCGACCTCGTCGGCGTGAATCTTCTCCACACCCCGGTTGATCACGTCCTTGATGCGGCCGTCGATCGAATAGCACGTCACACCGTCGATGGTGTGTCGCCTGGCGAGGTCGCCGGTGCGATAGAACCCGTCGGCGGTGAAGGCGTGCGCGTTGTGCTGGCGTGCGCGGTAGTAGCCGCGGATCGTGTAGGGGCCGCGGACACACAACTCGCCGATCTCTCCGGCCGGTACCTCGGTGTCCTGGCCGGGCCGCAGGATACGGATCTCGTCGGCAGGCGAGATCGGTTCGCCGACGGTGTGGTGGCGTACCTCTTCCCCGGCGTGTGCGGGTGTGACGAGGAACATCCCTTCCGCCATGCCGAACTTCTGCCGCACCGCGATACCCAGTTCGTCGCGCAGGCGCTCCGCGACCTCCTCGGCCAGCTTCTGCCCGCCGACGATGAAGTCCTTGATCGATGACAGGTCGGCGGTCCGGCTGCGCGGGTCGTCCAGCAGCCGGATCGCCAGCGCCGGCGGAACCAGCGGGATGGCCTCGGGCCGAGTCGACTCGATCAGACCGAGCAGCGTACCGACGTCGGCCGACGGCGCGAGGACCAACGTCGCGCCGCTCAGCAACGTGGGCTGGAGTGCCAGGGCAACTCCGGCGTTGTGCATGATCGGCAGCGGGTACAGCACCACGGTTCCGGGGCTCCACCCCAGCTTCTGAGCCCACGCGCGGGCGTTGTAGGCGTACTCCTCATGAAGGCGCGGCGCGATCTTCGGCAACCCGGTGGTGCCCCCGGACAACTGGAAGACGGCCACTTGGCCGAGGTCGCCGCTGTGGTACGGGAGGGCGTCCGCGGTGGCGGTGGGCGTGGCGGCGGTCGCGGTGGCTCCGGACGCGAGCAGTTCTTCGTAGCGCACCCCGATGCCCTCCGCACCGCTGCCCGCCACCGCATCGCCGCCCGCCGCATCGCCCCGGACCACGACGACGTCCTCGATCACGCCACGGGCGACCAGCGTACGGGCACGCTCCGGCAGTTGGCCGTGGCCGAAGTCCGCCTGGAGGATCAGACCGCGCGCCCCGATGTGCTCGGCCAGGACGCCGATCTCGCGGACGCCGTGCTGCGGCAGCGTGCACACCGGTCGCACGGCGGCCAGCAGGCAGCCCAGGTAGGACACGACCGTCTCGGCGACGTTGCCCATCTGGAACATCACCGCGTCTCCGGGCCGAAGGCCGGTCGACTCCAGCAGCCCGGCGGCAAACTGTCGCGCCGCGCCGAACAACTCCTCGTAACTCCAGCGCCCTTCGGGAGTGATCAGCGCCGTCTGCCCACAGTGAGTGGACGCGGCGGACATCAGCTCGACCGGCAGGGGCCGTCCCGACCAGAGCCCGGCGGTCCGGTACCGGAGTACGGCCTCCATCGGGTACGGAACGAGTCCCGCCTCGTCGGCCTCATCGCCGGGGAACGTCTGCGCCGTTGCTTTCGCCATGTTTCGCAATCTAACGACAGCCGCCACAAAGGTCCACCCCGTGTGTCGAATATTTGACGACCATGTCACATGGCCGCGCTCTCGGATGCCCGGATTGTACAGGCATCGACTCTCGCGTCGATAGTTCGACAATGAGGTTGACTTGAAGTGCGGGCGGGTCCATCGTTGTAGCAGGCCGCCCCGGGCAGCCGACGGGATCGTCGTGAGGACGGGGCGCGGGACCAGCGAGGAGACGTTCATGTCCGCCACCCTCTTCGCGCCCTCCGGCGCGTGGAACGGCAAGATCTACAGCAACGGCTGGCAGGAGCCGGGGCTGGGCACCGAGCCCGTGACGGAGAAGGCGACGGGGGCTGTCCTCGGTCACACCGGGATCGCCTCCGCAGCCGACATCGCCGCTGCGGCGGCCACCGCGCACGAAGCCCAGGCTGCCTGGGCCCAGGTGCCCGCGCCCCGGCGGGGCGACGTCGTGCGCAGATTCTCGGAACTGCTCCTGGAGCATGCGGATGAGATCACCGAACAGCTCATGCGGGAGACCGGGTCCATCCGGTTCAAGGGGGAGTGGGAGGTTCATATGACCGCCCGCGAGATCCTGGAGGCCGCAGCGCTCGGCGGCCGGCCGCAGGGCGTGATGGCGGCCAGCGCGGAGGAAGGGCGCCACAGTGTGGCCCGCCGGATCCCCATCGGCGTCGTCGGTGTCATCACTCCATGGAACTCCCCGCTTCTGCTGGCTGCCCGAGCCGTGGGCCCCGCACTCGTGATGGGCAACGCCGTCCTGCTCAAGCCCGACGTACAGTCCCCGGTTTCCGGTGGGGTCGTCTTCGCGCGGCTGCTGGAGGAGGCCGGTCTCCCCTCAGGGCTGCTGCACGTGCTGCCCGGCGCGGTCGAGACCGGGCAGGCCCTGGTCAAGGACCCGGCCGTCGACATGGTCAGCTTCACGGGATCGACCCGGGCCGGCCGCGAGATCGGCTCGGTCGCGGGTGGACTGCTCAAGCGCGTCTCTCTCGAACTCGGGGGCAACAACCCGTACATCGTGCTGGACGACGCCGACGTCGACGCTGCCACCAGCGCCGGCGCCTGGGGCTCCTTCTTCCATCAGGGGCAGATCTGTCTCACCGCAGGCCGCCACCTGGTACACGAAAGGATCGTGGACGCCTACACCGACGCCTTGGTCAAGAAGGCCAAGGCGCTGGTCGTCGGCGACCCGATGACCGACGGCGTGATGGTGGGACCGATCGTCAACGAGCGTCAGGCGGCCCGCGCCGAACAGATCGTCGGCGACACGGTGGCTCAAGGGGCCCAGGCCCTGGTGGGCGGTTCCCGCGACGGACTGTTCTTCGAACCGACCGTACTCACCGGGGTCACCCCCGGCATGCCCGCCTTCGATGAGGAGATCTTCGGCCCGATCGCGCCCATCACCACCTTCCGTACGGACGAAGAGGCCATCGCGCTGGCCAACCGGACCAGCTACGGACTGGTGGCGGCAGTCGTCTCGGCGGATCAGGCGCGTGCCCAGCGGATCGCGGACAAGTTGCACGCCGGGATCGTGCACATCAACGACCAGACCGTGCTCCACGAGGTGTACGGGCCGATCGGCGGTATCGGCGCTTCCGGCAATGGCTTCAACCACAGCACGCTCACCAACGCCGACCAGTTCACCGAATGGCAGTGGGTCACCAGCCGGGCGGAGATTCCTGCCTACCCGTTCTGAGGCGGACGGACAGGGGCAGTGCCTGGGTGGCCGGTCGGACCGTCACGGCTGACGGCCGGCCCGCCTCCGACGCTTTTCGTCGCGAGAGTGGAGTTATCGACATCCGTGGTTCCACTCGACTACGATCGGCGTCATGGCAGGTAAAACACCGGGGAAAAGCGCCGACGCGGCGAAGAAGGACACGACAAAGAAGGACACCGCGGCGAAGAGGGAAACCTCGCCGAAGGGGTCGGACGCACCGCGCCGCAGTACTGCACGGCGAAGCCTCGTCACCCGGGACCTGCTGGAGAAGGCAACGGGCCTCTTCGCGGACAAGGGATATGAAACCACCACGCTCCAGGACGTCGCCGCAGCCGTCGGCGTTTCCCGTACGGCGCTCTATCACTATGTGACGAGCAAAGAAGAACTGCTTGCCATGCTGGTCGAGCAGATGAGTCTCGGACTGGCCGACACCTTGGAGGCGTTGAAGGCTCGTACGGACCTCACGCCGGAGGGAAAGCTCCGCGAACTGACGGACAATCTGGTACGGCAGAGGGCGGAATCGCCACAGCAGTTCCGCGTCCACGACCAGACCGAGTCAGCACTCCCGGAGCCCCTGCGCTCCCGCCACCGGCAAGCACGGCGGGACGTGCTGGCCGCACTCTCCGCTGTCATCGAAGAGGGAATCGAGCGAGGGGAATTCAAACCGCTCGATCCGCGCGTCGCCGCATTCAGTGTCCTCGGTATGTGCAATTGGGTGGCCTGGTGGTACCACCCGGGCCCTGACTACGACATCGATGCGGTGGCCCGTCAGATCAGCCAGTCCGCCATCGACATGGTGACTGCGGGCGACGCACCGCGGGGACCGAAGGATTCGGCGAAGTCGGCGCTGGCCATGGCGCGCTCCGGCCTCGACGCGCTGGAGCGACTCCTCCCCGGGGAGGGCTGACCACCACCGAGGTATTACGGCCGACGCGGGTGCGGGCGGCGGAGCTTGGTGCTCCGCGGTCGGCACCCGCGTTCTTGCATGTCAGGGCCCCGAGAGGACTCCGACCCTTGACAATCTGACGCATGCGTCGAAAAATAGTCATGAGAGTCAAGGAGAGGGGAGTCTCATGCCCGGACCATTTCGGATCGGCCTCGTCGTGCCCAGCTCGAATGTCACCGTCGAGACCGAGATGCCGCGCCTGCTCGGACGGCACCCCGAGGCGGCCTTCTCGTTCCACGCCAGTCGCATGCGTATGCACACGGTGTCGCCCGAGCAACTGCGCGCGATGAACGCGCAGCGTGAACGCTGCGTCCTGGAACTCGGCGACGCCGGAGTCGACGCGATCCTCTACGCGTGCCTGGTCGCGGTGATGGTGGGCGGAGCGGGAGAGCACGGGCGGGTGGAATCGGCGATCGCCGAGCAACTCTCCACCGGCGGTGCCGACGCCGCGGTGCTGTCCAGCGCAGGCGCGCTGTCGGAGGGGCTGAAGGCGCTGAACGCGCGCCGCATCGCCCTGGTCACCCCCTACACGCTCCCGCTCGCCCGGCAGGTGGTGGCCTATGTGGAATCAGAGGGGTTCGACGTCGCCGACTGGCGCGCGCTGGAAATCGACGACAACGAACAGGTCGGCCGGATCCCGGGCGACCGTGTGCTGAGCGCCGCGCGGGATCTCGACCTCACCGAAGTCGACGCCCTGGTCATCTCGGCGTGTGTGCAGATGCCCTCGCTCGACCTTGTGCAGGCCGCCGAGGACGAATTCGGGGTTCCCGTGCTCTCCGCCGCGACCGCAGGCACCTACACCCTGCTGCGGAAACTCGGCCTCACGGTCGACATCCCCGACGCCGGGAGCCTGCTCAGGGCGGACACACAGGCCGCCGGATGACCCGCCGCTGACAACCGATCCGCCACCCGTACGAGGAGGTCCGACATGAACCAGCCCGAGCACCGGGTCAAGGGTGTCGACCACGCCGCATTTCCCACCTTCGACCCGGTCGCCACCGTGCACTTCTACCGTGACGTACTGAAGTTTCCCGTCGTTCACTCGATCTGCGCGGCCGGCTGGGGTCCGGAGCGGCATCCGGACTTCATCCACTTCTTCTTCGACATCGGAAACGACGACCGCATCGCCTTCTTCTACTACTTCGGATTCGAGCCCCCGGCCGGAGCAGGCAACGCCGGAGATGTCTATGCGAAGTTCGCCGACGACGTACCGCAGTTCTTCATCAACTCCCGCCACTTGGCGATTCATGTCGACAACGAGAGGGATCTGCTCGAATACCGCCGCCGCCTCGACGAGTCGGACTGGCCGGTGGAAATGCAGGTCATGCACGAGACGATCGAATCGATCTACACGCACGACCCGAACGGCTACATGGTCGAGATCACCCGAGCACTGCGTCCGGTCACGCCACAGGAGGACCTGGACGCCCACCTCACCATCGACGCCCTGGTCGAGGTCGCATCGGGGCCCGAGCCCAGCATGGACAAACTGCTCACACGCAAAGCCGAGTTGATTGTCGAGCGCGTCGCGCAAGGGGAAGAAGCGCGGATCGGTGTCACGGAGGAGCTGACCCGGGGATGACCACCCTCTATGTCCTCGACATTCCGGAAAACGCCACGATCCCGCAGGTCGCCGCTGAGGACCCGGCGGTGGAAGTGGAGAAGGTCGGACCCTATTTCCGTATCACCTCTCCCGGCACGCTCGTCGTGGACCGCCGTGCCACCGGGTGTCGGCACGCCGTGTGGTACAGCGCGGTCGCGGGGCTGGAGAACTCGCGTATCACCCAACACGACAAGGACGCGCTACGCGTGGAGGCACGATGACTTCATCCGTCCGTCTGGGAGCCGACCGTCATTTCCCCGCCCGTCCGATTCCCGATACGGCTGTCTCCTCGCTGCATGAACTGACCACCGCGGACGGCGCGAAGGTGACGGGCGTGCTCCGCACGATTCCCGGCGCGCGCACCGTCGTCTGTCTGATGCACCCCCGCCAGGACTTCACCCACCATGTGCTGGTTCCGGAGCTGCTGGCCAGGGGCATGGCCGTATGGACTCAGGGAACCCGCTCGGTCAACAACGATCTGAATCTGCTGCACGAGCAGGCCGTGCTCGACATGGCCGCAGGGCAGGTGTTTCTACGCAACAGCCCCTTCGACCACGTCGTGACGCTCGGGCATTCGGGCGGCGGCACTCTCGCCGCGCTGTACCACCAGCAGTCCGGGCTGCCTCCCGGCCGGCGCATCTCCCGAACACCCGCGGGCCGTCCTGTCGATCTCGCCGGCGCCGACCTGCCGGTCCCGGACGCCGCCGTCTTCATGGCACCCCACTTGGGCCAAGGGGTGCTGCTGGAGCGCCTGATCGACCCCTCGGTGACCCACGAGACCGACCCCCTGTCAGTTGACCCGGAACTCGATCCGTACAGCGCCGCCAACGGCTTCGCCGACGCACCTCAAAGCTCCACGTACACACCCGAGTTCGTCGCCCACTACCGTGCCGCTCAGCGCGCCCGTATCGAACGTATCGACGCGCACGCGCGTGAGCTGGCCGCCGAAGCCACCGCCGCACGCCAACGCTTCAAGCGGAGCGCGGACGTCGCCGACCGGCGGCGGGCGCTGGCGCCCAGGATCATCACCGTCTACCGCACCGACGCGGATCTGCGCGGTACCGACCAGACGCTGGACGCCAATGAACGTCCCTACGGGTCGCTGTTCGGCAGCCGGCCGGACCTCATCAACTACGGACTCCTGGGATTCGGGCGGCTGTCCACGCCGGAAGCCTGGCTTTCCACCTGGTCCGCCGTGTCGACCCACGCGGACTTCCTTCGCTGCGCACCCGGCATCGGCGCCCCCACGCTGCTCGTCGAACTCACCGGTGACCAGGCGGCGTTCCCCCCGGACTCCGCCGCCATGATGAAGAGCTTCGGCTCGGGTGACGCCACGCACCGGAGCGTCCGCGGCCTGCACTTCGGCGGCCCGCTCTCCCCGGGGGAACCGGCGGGCAGCAGCCTGGCCGCCGATGTGATCGGTGCGTGGACGGCCGAACGGTTCCCGCTCGCTGATTGACGGGTGGTCAGCCACAGAGTTCGCAGCTCCGGGTCATCGACCCGGAGCTGCCGCGCCGCACCTGCCGCCGTGCCAGGGTCTACGCGTCTACCAGGTGGAATCGCCACGGAGCACCACATCGGCGCCACCGTCGAGGAAGATGGTCTGGCCTGTCATATGACCGTTGGTCTCGCTCGTCAGCCAGGCCAGAAGTTCCGCCGCCGCCACCGGCTCATAGGGCCCGCCGAGCGGCATCGGGCTGCCTGCTTCGATGCGGCGCTGGGTCTCGGGGTCCTCGAAGAGCCGCTTGAGGAGTTCGGTACGGACCAGGCCAGGGGCGACGGCGTTGAGCGGGATGCCCGCGCCCGCCCACCCGGCGTCGACGGCGTGCCGCCGGATCCAGCGGGACAGCGCCCGCTTCGTGGTGGCGTACACCTGTGGCGCGGTGGCCGCGCGCGCCAGGGCGTCCTCTTCCGTGCCGTCCAGCAGCGTGTCCAGGAGCTGCTGGTCGAAGGGGTGGACCGACGTGATGGAGGAGACGGCGGCCACGCGCGGGGCGGGCGACTCGTGGAGCAGCGGGCGCAGGCCGTCCATGGTGGCGATCGCACCGTAGTAGTTGATCGCGGCGGTGGCGGGACCTGCGATGTCGACGCCGGCCACGGCCAGGACGGCGTCGATCCGGCCGCCGCTCAGCTCCGTGACGTCCTCCACCAGGGTGGTACGGCCTTCGGGTGTCGAAAGGTCGGCGATCACCTCGGCGTCGTGGAGGTCCGCTCCGATCACGCGGTGCCCCTGGGACTCCAGAAGCTGCCGGGTGGCCAGGCCGATGCCGGAGGCGGAGCCCGTGATGACGTAGAGCCGGGGGGCTGCCGGGCGGGTGCCGTTTGCGCTGTGGGCTTCCATGTTCGTCATAGAAGTAAAAATATCGACGTCCGAGTCGATAGTCAAAGGGGAGGACGGACCGCGGCGCGGGCGACCCGTTCGTGGGTCGGCGGATGTTCCAGGCCGGTACCGCCGTCTTCACTCTGGCCGCACTACTGGGCGGGCCGGCCCCGAACGAGGGCCTGCTGATCGGTGCCCGCATCTCCAGGGCCTCGGCGCGGCCCTCGCCGCTCCCCGAGCCTGCCTCCCTCAGCGGTACTCGCGCGTCTGCCGCCAGAGGACATGGATGACGCGGAGCACCGCCAGCGTTCCGCCGAGTGAAGCTCCCCCGATCAGCAGGAACCTTTCGACGGTGGGAGGCAGGTGCCATACGGCGGCGGGGCCGGCGACCGTCGCGAACACGACGGCGCCGAGGAAGCACGCGCTGAGCAGCGCATAGCCGATCTCGACCGTGATCGCGTCTCGTTCGGCCTGGCTGCGGCGTCCTGTTCCCATGGCCCAAGGGTGCACTACGGTCCGTCAGAACAACGGCCCGTCAGAAGTGCGGCCCCTCAGAACGGATACGCCGCCTGCGTCGAGCGGGCCGTGATCCAGCGGGTCTCCGTGAACGCCTCTATGTTCGCCGCGCCCCCGAATCGCGCCCCCGTGCCGGAGGCGGCGACGCCGCCGAAGGGGGCGACGGCCTCGTCGTTGACCGTCTGGTCGTTGATGTGGACGAGTCCGGTCGGGATGCGCTCGGCGAGGTCGAGGCCCCGCATCACATCGCCGGTGAGGATGCCCAGGGAGAGCCCGTACGGCGTGGCGGTGGCCAGGGCGACCGCCTCGTCCAGGTCGGAGAACGCCCGCACCGGGGCGACCGGGCCGAAGACCTCCTCGGCGTACGCGGGTGAGGCGTCCGTGACTCCGGTGAGGACGGTCGGCCGGTAGAACAGGTCCTCGTACGTGCCGCCGGCCGCCAGCCGCGCCCCGCCCTCGACGCTGGAGCGGACCAGCCCGTGGATCTTGTCGCGCTGGCCTGCGTCGATGATCGGGCCGAGCGCCACCTGCTCCTTTGCGGGGTTGCCGACCGGCAGGTGCTCCGCCTTGTGCGCGAGCCGTTCGACGTACTCGTCGGCGATTGAGGCATGGACCAGATGACGGCCGGTGCTCATGCAGACCTGGCCCTGGTGGAAGAAGGAACCCCAGGCGGCGGTGGAGGCGGCCCGCTCCAGGTCCGCGTCCGGCAGCACGATCAGCGCGGAATTGCCGCCGAGTTCGAGGTGGGCGCGCTTGAGGTGCTGGGCGGCCGCCGCGCCGACCTTGCGGCCCGCGGCCGTGGAGCCGGTGAAGGATATGACGCGCACCTGGGGCGCGATTACGAGGGCCGCTCCCGTGTCGGCGCCGCCCGGCAGAAGGTGCAGCACATCGGCGGGCAGCCCCGCCTCCTCGAACACCCGCATGAGCGCGACCCCGCCGGACACGGCGGTCCGCAGATCGGGTTTGAGCAGGACCGCGTTGCCGAGGGCCAGGGCCGGGGCGACGGAGCGGATGGCCAGCACGAGCGGCACATTGAACGGGGCGATGACGCCGATCACCCCCGCGGGCACCCGGCGCGCGAGGCTGAGCCGGGGCTCGGCGGAGGGCAGTACTTCGCCGAGCGGGCGGGACACGAGCGCGGCGGCCTCGTAGCACTCCTGGGCCGCGGTGGTCGTCTCGAATGCCGCCTTGCCGGGGATGCTGCCCGCCTCCCGGACCAGCCACCGCTGGATCTCGTCGGCGTGCCGGACGAACAGGTCGCCCGCGCGCCGCAGTACGGCGGCACGTTCGGTGTACGGGGTGCGGGACCAGGCGGTCTGGGCGCGGGCGGCGCGCTCGGCGGCCGTCGCGACGTCCTCGGGGGTGGCCACGCCGATGGAGTCCAGGACTTCACCGGTGGCGGGCTCGACCACGGGGGCGGTGCCCCCGGTGGGTGCCGACCAGCCGCCGACGCCGACCTTGCCGGACCAGAGAGTGGGATCGAGCAGAGACATCGCGGCCTCCAGAGAGGAGAGAAGGGAGAGGAGGGGAGGGATGGGGATGTGTGTGGGGTGTGGTGAGGCGTCCGGTCACGTCCGCCGACGCCGACTTCTACGCCGACTCCTACGCCGACTCCTCAGGGGCAGAAGTCGGCGCCGACCGTGACGGCGATCTCCAGGACCAGCGGTGCGGTACGGTCCGCCAGATCCGCGCAGACGGTGTCGAGCGTGGCGCACAGATCGCCGTACCCGGTGACACGGCGGACGGCGCAGCCCAGGGACTCGGCCATTCCCGCCACGCTGACCTCGTCGAACGCGGGCCACGGCGGCCTGCCCCCGTGCTGTTCGGCGAGCTTGTCCATGACCGCGTACCGGCCGTTGGCGAGGACGACGAAGACGGCGCCGACGCCGTAGTGGGCGGCCGTCCACAGGGACTGGATCTGGTAGAGGGACGAGCCGTCGCCGACGACGGCGACCACCGGGCGGCCCGGCTGCGCCATCCGCACGCCGATCGCCGCGGGCAGCGCGAAACCGAGGGCGCCCATGGCGGCGCTGAGGAAACCGAGCGGGGCGCGGGCGGGGAGCAGGGCGTGCAGGTCGGGGCGTGAGGAGGGCGTCTCCTCCACGACCACGGTGCCGACGGGCAGTCGCTCCGCGAGCGCCGCCAGCACATGGGTGGGGCTCAACGGCTCGCCCGCCGCCGGGACGTGGTGCCGCCGGTCAGCAGCCTTCGCCGGCGTCGGGAGTGGTCGGTCCGCAGGTGGGCGGCGGGGTGTGCGGTGTGCGAGGCGGTCGCAGAAGTCCGGCAGGGGGGAGACGACGGCCAGTTCGGCGGGGGAGCGGTGGGCCTCGGCCGGATCGTCGGTCACCACGACCACCCGTGCGTCGGTCAACTTCCCCGGGGCGTAAGGGTATTGGCGGAGGAAGGCGGCGCCCACGCACAGCACCAGGTCGTGTGCGGCGAGCGCGGTGCGCAGCCGGGGCCGGTCGGCGGGCAGATGCCCCGCGAACAGCGGATGGTCCTGCGGGAACCCGGCGCGCGCCCCGAAGGGCTCCTGCCATACGGGGCAGTCGAGCCGTTCGGCGAGGGCGGTGAGCGCGGTCCAGCTGTCCGCGTGGTCGGCGCCCGCCCCGACGACCAGGACCGGCGACGCGGCACGGGCCAGTAGGTCGGCGACCTCGGCGACGGCACGCGGATCGGCGACGGCGGGGCGCCGGACCTCGACGGCCGCCGGCACCGGCAGGTCGTCGGCCGGCTCGGCCCAGTCGTCCATGGGGACGAGCACCAGGGCGGGCCCCCGCCCCTCACGGGCCGCGTGCACGGCCCGGCCGATCGCGCCCGGTACGTCCTGGGCGCGCACCGGCGCCTCCACACGTACCGGATACTCCCCGGCCAGACCCGCCAACTGCCCGGCCAGAAAAGGTTCTTGGGCGAGATGGCGGCGGTCCTGCTGGCCGACGAGGACGACCAGGGGCGCACGGTTGACCCGGGCCGTCGCCAGGGCGCCCACCGCGTTGCCGAGCCCTGCGGTGGTGTGCAGCAGGACCAGCGCGGGTTCCTCGCGGGCCAGTGCCCAGCCGGTGGCGGCCCCCACCACCGAACCCTCGTGCAGCGCCAGGACGAACCGAAGGTCCTCGGGCAGATCGGCGAGCAGGGAGACCTCGGTCGAACCGGGGTTGGCGAAGACGGTGGTCAGTCCGTGCAGCCGCAGGATGTCGAAGGCGGCCTCGCGGACGGTACGGAATCCGGTCACCGGGGCGGTCACGACGGCGTACCCCGACGCACCGCGGACGGGCCGCCGCCCAGGGTCACGTTCGACCGCAGCCAGGAGGTCAGGGCCTCGGTCAGTCCGGCGTCGGAGGGGGCGGTCCCGCCTTCCTTGCGGACCGAGGTGATGCGCTCGACGGCCTGGCGGTGGTAGTCGCGGACCACGGAGGCGGCGCGCCCCGGGTCCCGGGACGCGACGGCGGCGACGATCCGCATGCGTTCCGTGTGGAGCGCGCCCGCGACCCGGCCCCAGTCGCCGCCCTCGCCGCCGGACAGCTTCACGGCGAGCCCGATCTGCATTTCGGTGATGAAGCGGCTCAGCGCGGCGAGCAGCGAGTTGTGGGAGATCTCGCACAGGGTCGCGAAGAAGTGCTGGAGCGCGGCGGCCGACCGCTCCACGCCCTCGGCGGCGGGGACCGCCTCGGCCGCTGCACGCAGCAGGGCGATCTCCTCGTCGGACGCGTGCTCGGCGGCGAGTTCGGCTCCGTAGGCGTTGAGCGCGCCGAGCAGGCCGAGCACTTCCCTGGCGCCGACCTTCTCGACCTGGACGACGGAGGCGATGGACACGGCGAGCAGGGTGTCGCCCTGCGCGGTGACGGTCGCCCGGCTGCCGTTACGGGTGTTGACCAGGCCCATCGCGGTCAGCACGCGGACCGCCTCGCGGACGGTCGGGGCGCTGACGTCGTAGTACGCGGCCAGCTCCCGTTCGGCGGGCAGGCGTGAGCCGTCCGGCAGGGCGCCGCTGAGGATCTGTGTGCGGAGATCCTCGACGATCTGGTCGGCCACCCGGCCGCGGTAGATCTTCGCGGGGGTGTGAGGCACGGACATGTCGCTCCCAGGGTGTTCCCGGGCCGCCGGGGCGCCCGGGACGCGGATGGTCCAGTCATCGGTAACCGTAACCTACCTAGTAGGTTGATTCAAGCAGCTTGATTCAAGCCGCCGGGAGCTGCTTCGGGCTGCTTCGGTCCACTTCGGCCTGCTTCCCCTGGCCGTCTCCCGCCGCGCTCACCGCTCCGACCGGCTCGGGCGGATCAGCAGATGGCTGACCGCCGCGTGCGCCGGGCGCGTCACGACGTAGGTGAGCGCGTCGGCGACGTCCTCCGGGCTCAGCCGCTCGTAGTCGCGCCGGGCCGCGAGATCCTGCCGTGTCCGAGGGGGAAGAAGGTCGGTCGCGACCGCCGCGGGCTCCAGTACCGCGACCCGCACCCGGCGCCCCGCCACCTCCTGCCGTAGTACCTCGCTGTACGTGTTCAGCGCCTGTTTGGTCGCGCTGTAGACGCCCGATCCCTTGCGCGGGGCGCTCCCCGACAGGGAGCTGACGCCGACCAGGTCGGCCACGCGACGGAGGCCGTCGTCGGCCGCGGCGAGCAGATGCGGCAGGGCGGCATGCGCGCAGTACAGCGTGCCCAGCAGGTTGACCTGGACCATCTGCTCCCACTCGGTGAGCGGTGCGTCCGGTATCGGTCCGGGGTGGGCCACGCCGGCGTTGTTGACCAGGATGTCCAGGCGGCCCCAGGTGTCGACGGCCCGTTCCACCGCCGTGCGCGCCTGGCCGGCGTCGGTCACGTCGGCGGCCAGGGGGAGGGCGCGCCCGCCGGCGGCCCGCAGCTCCTCGGCCAGTGCGTCGAGCCGGTCCCCGCGCCGGGCCACCAGGGCCACGGCCGATCCCCGGGCGGCCAGGCCGCGGGCCACTGCGGCGCCTATGCCGCTGGACGCGCCCGTGACCAGCGCGACCGTCCCCGTCAGATCCGTGTCGGTCATCTCCGAACTCCTCTCCGAACCCCTTGAACTCCTTCAAGGGTCGATCAAGGCTCAACACCTACCTTGACATCAACCTACCAAGAAGGTTTCTTGGTAGGCGAGCGGTCGGACGCCGATCACGTCACCGGGCCGACAGGCCGCGATAAGGCCGCAATACGTCACAACAGCCACCGAGTCATCACCGACCGCCAGGCATCCGCCCGCCCGAAGCGCGCCGCCGAGGGCGCGCCGACCGACACAGGCGGGCACCCCACCACGACGGAGGACCGCGATGAAGATCGCACCGTTCGACGAGAACGCGTTCAAGATGGACCACCCCAGGGGGACCGTCTCGTTCAACTATCTGCTCATGGGCGACCGCAGCAAGCCCCTGGAGAACTACCGCTACATCCTGGGCCGTCAGGAGGCCGACTTCCTGATGCCCCGGCACTGCCACACCTTCGAGCAGATCCGGCTGCCCCTGGTCGGTGACATGAACCTGGGTGAGCAGGGCATCCTGCGCGAGGGCGAGGTCGGCTACTTCCCCGAGGGCCAGACGTACGGGCCGCAGGACGACAAGCTCACCGACCCCCATCAGATCCAGCTCGTCCTGCAGTTCGGCGGCGCCTCCGCGCTCGGCATGGCCGCGGGACGCGGGCGCGGCCCGGACAACCGGCAGGCCCAGGAGGAGCGGCGCCCGCGACGGGAGCAGAAGTTCCCCAAGCCGCGCTACAACGGCGTCGTCATCAGCAACCCGGACCACTTCAACTGGCTTCCGGTGGCGGGCAGTCCGGGCGTCAGCCGCAAGCACATCGGTACCTACACCGAGCGGCAGTTCTGGGTCGAGTTCATCCGGGTCGAGGCCGGCGCCGAGTGGATCTCGCAGAGCGACGACGCCAAGCGGCTGACCGTCGTCCTCGCGGGCAGCGGCACCGTCGAGGGAACCGGGATCGGCCACCTCGGCGCGGTCGAGGCCGACCCCGGTGAGAAGGCCCGCTTCGTCGCGGACGAGGAGTTCGTGCTGTACACGGTGGGTCTCCCGCCGATCCAGCTCCCGGTCGAGCCGGACGACGACAAGTTCGTCACCGTCGTCACCGACGGCGGCATCCGATTCGAGAACGCCAAGGAAGCCGACAACGGCTGAGGACGGTCCAGTACGACTGAGGGCGGCTAGGGCGGCCGAGGTCTCACCGCCGGGCGGTGGCTCGGGACGGCACGCCCCTCCCGAGCGCCCCTCGGCCCGGAACGCCGCCCGCGCCTCCTCACCGCCGCGCCCCCTTCACCGCCACGCGCCTCCTCACCCGCCACACGCCCCCTCACCCGCCACGACGGAAAGCTCCCCGCAGCTCATGAAGATCGCCTCGCGGCGGACCCCCTTCGGTGACCGGCTCTGTTTCGCCGAAGTCGTTCCGCACCAGCTCATCGACGTCCAGGCCGCCGCCGTACGGTGCCTGGAGACCCAGGGCGTCCACCGGGACGACGCCCTCGCCCGCGCCCGTCTCGACATCCCCTCGGGCGACCTGCCGGCGCTCCTCCGGGCCGACCCTCGACTGACCGCCGTACGCCGTGTGTTCGACTGGTCCGTCGAGCAGCTGGACAGCGGCGACCTGCACGCGGACTGCCTCTGGTCCGACGTCATGGAACGGCTCGGCCCGCCGGTCGGGCGCCCGCACACCGTCTGGTGCATGCTCGCCAACTACCCCCGGCGGCCGGCCGCGCCCGGAGTGGAACGCCCGCCCCGGCGCGGCCTCCAGGGCTGCCTCAAGGCCCCCGGCGCACTGGCCGGTCCGTACGACGACCTGCGGCACCCCGTGATCAGTGAGCAGGTCGCCCCGGAGATGGAGCTGGCCGTCGTCATCGGGCCCCGCTCCCGCTTCCTCACCCCCGACAACGCCTTGCGCGCGGTGGCCGGTTACGTCGGCTTCTGCGACGTCGGCTCACGGGACGTCGCGGAGCTGGACAACCACCGCATGGACCGGGGCAAAGGGTTCGACACCTACGGCATCTGCGGCCCCTGGTTCGTGACGGCCGACGAGATCCCCGACCCGCACGCCCTGCGCATCCGCCAGTGGGTCAACGGTGAGCCGCGCCAGGACGGCAGCACCGCCCAGATGTTCCACAGCATCCCCGAACAACTCGCCTGGCTCACCGCCGCGCTCACCCTCGCGCCCGGCGACATCCTCTCCACCGGCACCCCGCCCGGCCACGGCCCCGTACACCCCGGCGACCTCGTCCGCGGCGAGGTCGAGGGCCTGGGCGCCGTCGAGAACCACGTCGTCCTCGACGACTGAGCAAGGGAGCCGACAGATGCAGCGGATGAGCAGCGGACGCAAGGGACGTAACGGATGAGCGACCGGAGGTCAGCGATGCCCCAACCCCAACCCCAGCCCCAATCCGAAGCCCAAACCCAAACCCAACCCCAGCCCCAGCCTCAACCCCAGCCCCAGCCCCAACCCCGTCTCCAGATCATCATCGGCAGTACCCGGCCGGGCCGCCGAGGCCCCGCCGTCGCCGACTGGTTTCACTCCGTGGCGCTCCGGCACGCCGGATTCGCCACCGAACTCGTCGACCTCGCCGAGGTCGGCCTGCCCCTGCTGGACGAGCCGCGCCCACCGCAGCGCGGCGACTACGCCCACGACCACACCCGGCGCTGGAGCGAGACCGTCCGCGCGGCCGACGCGTACGCCTTCGTCGTGCCGGAGTACAACCACAGTTACAACGCGGCCACCAAGAACGCCCTCGACTACCTCGCGCGGGAGTGGCACGGCAAACCGGTCGCCTTCGTCGGCTACGGCGGAGTCGCCGCGGGCGCCAGAGCCGTGCAGGCACTGCTCCCGGTCGTGGCCGCGCTCGGCATGGTGCCGCTCAACGGCTCCGTGCACATCCCTTTCGTCCGCCAGGCGATCACCGACGTGGGCCGCTTCGAACCCGCGCCCGGACTCGAAGAGAACGCCACCGGCGTACTCGACGCACTGCTCCGGCTGACCGTCGCGCTCGCCACGGCGCGGCCCACCGCCCCGATCGGATGAGCCCGCACCCGGCCGGGGCATCCACCGCCGACGTGTCCCGCCGGCGGCGCGTCCCGCGCGCCACCGTCAGCCAGAAGGTGGCCGTCTGCGTCGTCTATGTGGCCGGGCTGTTCCTCAGCACCCTCGACATGACCATCGTCAATGTCGCGCTGCCGACCATCGGCCGTGCGTTTGACGTCCCCTCCACGGCCGTCGACACCGTGTCGATCGCCTATCTGGTGAGCCTCGCCGTCGCCGTACCCGCCTCGGGCTGGCTCGGCGACCGCTTCGGCGGCAAACGCACCCTGCTGACCGCCGTCGCCGTCTTCACCGTGGCGTCGGCCCTGTGCGGAACGGCCACCAGCCTCGGCCAACTGGTCGTCTACCGCGTGCTGCAAGGCCTGGGCGGCGGCATGCTCGCCTCGGTCGGTATGGCGATGCTGCTGCGCGCCTTCGCCCCTGAGGAACGGGTGCGGGCATCGTCGGTCCTCAGCATCGCCAACGGGCTCGCCCCCACCATGGGACCGGTGCTCGGCGGTGTCCTCGTCACCCAGGTGTCCTGGCGGGCGATCTTCTACGTCAATGTCCCGGTCGGCGTCTTCGCCACCGTCTTCGGCGCGCTGCGCCTGCGCACCGAACCGGCCCGGCCCGCCGAACGGTTCGACCTGACCGGCTTCCTGCTCGCCGCGTCCGGGTTCGCGCTGGTGATGTACGGCGTCTCGGAGGGGCCCGCGCGGGGCTGGACCACCGTCCCGGTGACCGCCGCCCTGGCCTGCGGCGCCGTCCTGGTCGCCGCGATGGTCGCCGTCGAACTCCGCAAACGGCTGCCGATGATCGACGTACGCCTGCTGACGAACCGTCTGTTCGCCTCCGGTACGACCGTGATGACCGTGGAGTCGGTGGCCTTCCTCGGCACCCTGTTCACGCTGACCCTCTACTTCCAGGACGAGCGGGGGATGTCACCGCTGGCCGCCGGGCTGTGCACCTTCCCCGAGGCGCTGGGCGTGGTCACCGGCTCGCAGCTCGCGGGGCGTGTCCTCTACCGGCGGCTCCGACCCCGCCGGCACCTGATCCTGGGCGTGGCCGCGACGAGCGCCGTCCTCGCGGCGATGGGTCTGCTGCTGCGCGAGGACACCGGCCTGTGGCTGGTCGTGCCGCTCCTGTTCGGCGTGGGCCTCGCCGTGGGACAGGTCTTCGTGGGCACCCAGTCCGCGTCGTTCGCGACGGTGACGCCGGCCGCGTCCGGCAGGGCCTCGACGCTGTTCAACGTCGGCCGGCGGCTCGGCGGCGCGATCGGTGTCGCGGTCGCCACCACGGTTCTGGTGTCGGCGGGTACGTCCGGCTCCGGCGCCGGCACCACCACGGACGGCTACCGGATCGCCTTCCTCACCCTCGCCGTGCTCAACCTGCTGGGCCTGTACGCGGCCACGCGGGTCAGCGACACGGACGCGGCGAGCAGCATTCCCCGACAGCCCGACAGATCCATCCGAGAAGAACAGGAGCGACAGCCATGAGTGGACTGACACTGAACCAGGCGTCCGAGATCGTGGACGCGGCCCTCGGGCACGCCCGCGAGCTGGGCCTGCGCCCGCTGACCGTCACCGTGCTCGACCCCGGCGGCCATCCCCTCGTCGTCAAGCGCGAGGAGCGGGCGGGCATCCTGCGCCCGCAGATCGCGCACGCCAAGGCGTGGGGCTGCCTCGGCACCGGGCAGGGCGGCGCGGCCGGCGCCCGGCACGCCACCCGCGACCCCGCGTTCTTCGCCGCCCTCGCGGCGATCTCCGAGGGCCGCGTCGCCGCATCGAAGGGTGGCGTACTGATTCGCGACGAGGACGGCGAACTGCTCGGCGCCGTGGGCGTCAGCGGTGACCGGCCCGACAACGACGAGACCGTCGCGGTCCACGGCGTACAGAAGGCCGGGCTCGTCGCGGACGCGGGCTGAGCACCTTTTGTACGGGGGTCGGGACCGGAGTTCAGGACGGTCCCGACCTCAGGGAAACGAATGCCGCTCCACCGGCCGACCGCACCGACCGACCGCACCGGCCGACCCCACTGGACGAGCCGCATTCCCCGGCGGGACGCTCCCCGCACCCGCCACGGCATCGCACTCCCGTACAGAGCCGATGGGAAACAGAGGGACACCATGGCAAAGACGCCGGAAGACCTCACCGCAGCACAGGAAACACCCGGGAACAAGGGACGCCCCGGTACCTCCGATTCCGTTTCCAGTTCCCTCGCGGATTCCGATTCCGATTCCGATTCCGATTCGGATTCCGTGGAACTCACCACCCGGCGCCGCGCTCAGGCGCTGGCCATCTGCATCACCGCAGCCTTCCTCACCCTGCTCGACGTGAGCATCGTGACCGTGGCGCTGCCCTCCATGGAGCACCACCTGCACCTGTCGTCCGCCCAGGCGACCTGGTCGATCGCCGGATACACCCTGACCTTCGGCCTGACGCTGATCCCGAGCGGCCGGCTCGGCGACGAGCTGGGCCGCAGGAAGGTCTTCCTCGTCGGGATGGCGCTGTTCACCGTCACGGGTGTGCTGTGCGGAGTGGCGCCCGACGCCACTTGGCTGGTCGCGGCGCGGCTCGCCCGAGGCGTCGCGGCCGGTCTCGTCGCGCCGCAGGTGGTCGGCCTGCTGCACCAGATGTACCCACCGCGCGAACGGGGCCGGGCCTTCGGCTACTACGGCGCGACCGTCAGCCTCTCCACGGCGATCGGCCCGCTCCTGGGCGGACTCGTCCTCCAGGGCTTCGGAACGGCCGACGGCTGGCGCTGGATCTTCTTCCTGTTCGTCCCCCTGAACGTGCTCGCGTTCTTCCTCGCCGCGCGGTTGCTCCCCGAGGGACGGCGCGCCGGGCGGCGCAGCAGCCTCGACCTGGTCGGCATGCTGGTGCTCGGCCTCGCCGTGACGGCCGTGATGCTGCCGCTGTTGCAGAGCGGCGACTGGGCGGGGCGGCGGTGGTGGCTTGCCGGTGCCGGTCTCGGCCTGCTGGCCGTCTTCACCTTCTGGGAACGCCGGCTGGCCGAGCGGAACCGGCAGCCGCTGGTCGACCTGAACCTCTTCCGGGAGCGCACCTACTGGGTCGGCGCGCTGGTCGCCGCCGCGCTGTACGGCGGATTCACGGGCATCTTCATCGTCCTCTCGCAGTTCCTCCAGCAGGGCATGCACTACTCGCCGCTGAAGGCGTCACTGTGCACCGTGGTGTTCACCGTCGGCTCGGCGGTCTGCGGGATCGTCAGCGGACGCCTCGCGCACCGCGTCGGCCGCCGCCTCGTCGTGACGGGCACCGCGCTGACCGCCCTCGGGCTCGGCGCCAACGCGCTGGTGGTGGGCGGCTCGTCGGCCGGCGACAACATGTTCCTGAGGATGGCCCTGCCGCTGCTGCTGGCCGGCTGCGGCGCGGGCTGCGTCATCGCCGCGAACCAGACGCTCGCCCTGCAGTCCGTGCCGCGCGGGGAAGGCAGTACGGCCGCCGGCGTCTACCAGACCGGCATGAAGATCGGCACCTCGCTGGGCACCGGCCTGGCCGGCTCGCTCTACTTCGGCCAACTCCTGTCCACCCACCGCGACTTCCCGGCCGCCGCACGGACCGGCCTGCTGGGCGCCGCCGCCCTGGCCGCGGTCGCCTTCGCCGTCGCCCTGCCGGGCCTCACCCTGCGCGGGCGGAAGCCGGTGGGGCCCGTGGTGAGGGTGGCCGAGGAGGCGGAGTCGGCGCCGCGGTGACGCCACCGGGTCGAGACGGCCGACCACTCGCGATTCCTTCAGGACCGAAAGTAGGCGAATCCACCGGGACTTGCTGATCTAAAGTGGCCGCCGACCAGTCCGGCGATTCTGGAACCTGTGAGGTAGACGCGAACCATGCCGACCGAAACGTTTGAGTTCCAAGTAGAGGCCCGCCAGCTGCTTCAGCTGATGATCCACTCGATCTACTCGAACAAGGATGTCTTCCTCCGTGAACTGATCTCCAACTCGTCCGACGCACTGGACAAGCTGCGGCTCGCCGCGCTGCGCGACGACACTCTCGACGCCGACGCGTCCGACCTGCGGATCGAGATCGAGACGGACAAGGACGCCCGCACCCTGACGGTGCGCGACAACGGCATCGGGATGTCGTACGACGAGGTGTCCCGGCTCATCGGCACGATCGCCAACTCGGGCACCGCCGCGTTCCTGAAGGAGCTGCGGGAGGCCCAGGACACCGCGGGGGCGGAAGGTCTCATCGGCCAGTTCGGCGTCGGGTTCTACGCGAGCTTCATGGTGGCGGACGAGGTCACCCTCCTCACCCGGCACGCCGGCGAGAGCCAGGGCACCCGCTGGACGTCGCGCGGCGAGGGCACGTACACCCTGGAGAGCGTGGACGACGCCCCGCAGGGCACCTCGGTCACGCTCCACCTCAAGCCGGCCGACCCCGAGAACCAGCTCCACGACTACACCTCCGCCTGGAAGATCAAGGAGATCGTCAAGCGGTACTCGGACTTCATCACCTGGCCCATCAGGACGGCCACCCCGACGCCCCCGGCGGCGGAGAAGGGCGACCAGGAGGGCGACCAGGAGGGCGACCAGGGTGGTGGCGAGACCGGTGGCGACACCGGTGACGCGGCCGTCGCGGCCGAACCCGAGACGCTGAACTCGATGAAGGCGCTCTGGGCCCGCTCCCGCGACGAGGTGTCCGACGACGAGTACCACGAGCTGTACAAGCACATCAGCCACGACTGGACGAACCCGCTCGAAACCATCCGCCTCCAGGCCGAGGGCACCTTCGAGTACCAGGCACTGCTCTTCATCCCGGCGCAGGCCCCGCACGACCTGTTCCACCGGGGCCACCAGCGCGGCGTACAGCTCTATGTGAAGCGCGTCTTCATCATGGAGGACTGCGAAGCGCTGCTGCCCCCGTACCTGCGCTTCGTCAAGGGCGTCGTCGACGCCCAGGACCTGTCGCTCAACGTGTCCCGCGAGATCCTTCAACAGGACCGCCAGATCCAGCTGATGCACCGCCGGCTCGCCAAGAAGGTCCTGTCGTCGGTCAAGGACATGATGAACTCCGCCCCGGACCGCTACGCCACCTTCTGGCGCGAGTTCGGCGCGGTCCTCAAGGAGGGCCTGCTCACCGACTCCGACAACCGCGACGCCCTCCTCGCCGTCTCGTCGTTCGCGACCACCCACGACGAGAGCGAGCCGACGACGCTGGAACGGTACGTCGAGCGCATGAAGGACGGGCAGAACGACGTCTACTACATGACGGGTGACTCCCGTCAGAGCATCGAGAACTCCCCGCACATGGAGGCGTTCAAGGCCAGGGGCATCGAGGTGCTGCTCCTCACCGACCCCGTGGACGAGGTCTGGGTCGGCGCCGTCGCCCAGTACGAGGGGAAGTCGCTGCGGTCCGTCGCCAAGGGCGAGATCGACCTCGGCGACGGCGAGGAGGAGTCGGCCGACGAGGACCGGGAGAAGCGGGAGAAGCAGAACGAGGCATACGCGGACCTGCTCGGCTGGATGTCCGGGCACCTGGGCGACGACGTCAAGGAAGTACGCCTCTCCTCGCGCCTCACCGTGTCCGCGGCCTGCGTCGTCTCGGACGCGCACGACATCACACCGGCCCTGGAGAACATGTACCGGGCGATGGGCCAGGAGGTCCCGGCCACCAAGCGGATCCTCGAACTCAACCCCGACCATCTGCTGGTCAAGGGCATGAACGAGGGATTCACGGAGCGCGCGGACCGCACCGGCCTCGCCGAGACCGCCGAACTCCTGCACGCTCTGGCGGTCCTCGCCGAGGGAGGCCAGCCGAAGGACCCCGCGCGCTTCGTCAAGCTGATGGCGGAGCGGCTGGAGCGCACGCTGTAGCCGCGGTCCGAGCGCCGTCGCCCGGGTGGTGCGGGGACCACCCGGGTGGTGCGCGGCGGTCCTGGGCCCCGCCGCGCGGGTCGCGACGGGGAGCGGCCGGTGGACGGCCGTACGCTCCGGCCGCGTGGCACACACCTTCGAAGAGCTGGTCGAGAAGCAGCAGGTAGCGAACGAGGCCCACGCGAAAGTCCTCGCGCTACGGGACACCCACGGCGCGCCGACGCACGGTTCCGGCTGGAGCGAGACGCAGACGACGACGTACGAGACCGCGTGGCGCGCCTGGCGCGATCTGGCCCGGGACGTGCAGTCCGCGGTGACGGAGTTCGCGCGGGAGCAGGGGGTTCCGCGTAGCGATGTCGAAGCGGACGTCAAGGCCCGCGCCCAGCCCCCGGGCCCCGAGGACGACACCACCGACACCACCGACACCCCCGACGCCGACGGGGACCCCGAAGGCTGAGTACGGCCCGCCAAGTTGCAGAGTGTCCGCTGCAATAACTCCTATGCAGAGGACACTCTGCAACTTAGGCTGGGGGGTATGCCCGATGAATCCGAACGCACACCCGCGGCCCGGCCCGACACGGTCGGGCCCAGGCCCACCCGGCGTATCGACGCCCGCAGTCTGCGCGGACTGGCCCACCCGCTGCGGATGACCATCCTGGAGCTGCTGAGTCTGGACGGACCGGCCACCGCCACCGGTCTCGCCGAACGCCTCGGCGAGAACACCGGCACCGTCAGCTGGCATCTGCGCCACCTCGCCGAGCACGGCTTCATCGAGGAGGAGACCGGCCGGGGCACGAAGCGTCAGCGCTGGTGGCGAAGGGTCGGCGTCACGAACGAGCTGAACACCGCCGACTTCCGCGACGACCCCGACACCCGGGGCGCGCTCTCGGTCTACCTGCACGAACTGGTGCAGCAGTACTTCAACCGGGTCGTGACCTACCTCAACGAGGACTGGGACGACGGGTGGCGCAGCGCGGGCACCATCGCCGACTGGCGCGATCTGCGGCTGACGCCGGATCAACTGTCCGCGCTCAACGCGGAGTTGGCGGCCGTCATCGCCCGCCACACCGCCGCCGCCCCGGACACCGGGCCCGCGCCGGACGCCCTACCCGTCGTCGTGCAGCTCCAGTCCTTCCCCCGCAAGGCGCGGGGCACCGCATGAGCCAGGGGAAACGTACGAGTCAGGGGAAACGTACGAGCCGGGGCATACGCACGAGTCAGGGCATACGTGGTGGTCTGCTGAGGCGTCACCGTGATTTCCGGCTGCTGTGGTGCGGCGAGACCGCCGGCAAGTTCGGCGCGTCCGTCTCCGGCGTCGCGATGCCGCTGGTCGCCGTTTCGACCCTGCACGCGAGCACGTTCGAGGTCGGGCTGCTGAGCGCCGCCGCCTGGGCGCCCTGGCTGATCATCGGTCTCCCGGTCGGTGCCTGGGTGGACCGGCTGCGGCGCAGACCGATCATGCTGACCGCCGCCGCGGTCTCCCTCGTCCTGTTCGCCGGTGTGCCGGTCGCCGCACGGTTCGACCGCCTGAGCATCGAACTGCTGCTGGCCGTCGCCCTGCTGACGGGCACGGCGGCGGTGTTCTTCCAGACCGCCTACAGCGCCTACCTCCCCAGCATCCTGGAGCCGGCCGACCAGCCCGAGGGCAACGCCAAACTGCACGGCAGCGCGTCCGCCGCCCAGATCGCCGGGCTCGGCTCGGGCGGCCTGATCGCCCAGATGGCAGGCGCCGTGAACGGGATGTTCGCCCACGCCTCGACCTTCCTCGTCTCCCTTCTCTGCCTGGCGGGCATCCGGCACCGCGAGCCCCGCGCGGCCATGACCGGGCCGCGCTCCAGCTCACTGGTCGGTGAAGTCCGTGAAGGTCTGCGGCTGATCGCGCACGACCGCTGGTTGCGCACCCTCACGCTCTTCGGAGCCGCTTCCAACCTGGCCCTGATGGGCTACCAGTCGATCCAAGTGGTCTTCCTGGTCCGTACCGTCGGCCTGGCCCCCGGACCGGTCGGCGCGCTCATCGCGGCGACCGGCGCGGGAGGCGTCGCCGGGGCGTTCGCCGCACGCAGGGTCGCCGTCAGGATCGGCACGGCCCGCGCGACGCTGCTGTTCGAACTGGGGCTCTCCGTGTTCGCCCTGCTCATCCCGCTGACCGTCGGCGGGGCCGGTGTCCTGCTCTTCGTGGTCGGCGGCTTCTGTGTCTCCGCGGGAGTCGTGGCCGGCAACATCATCAAGGCGAGCTTCCAGCAGCGCTACTGCCCGCCCGAACTCCTCGGCCGCCTCACCGCGAGCACGGCGTTCCTCAGTTACGGGACGATCCCCCTCGGAGCCCTGCTCGGCGGCGCGCTCGGCACCGCGCTCGGCATCCGCACCGCCATGGCGATCACGACGGCCGGCATTCCACTCGCCGCGCTGATCCTGTTCTTCTCCCCGATCCGGCGGTGCCGGGACCTGCCGACGTCCCGCCGCCCGACCCCCGATTCCACACGTCCACCGGCGCCGGACGGCGAGCCGGCCCTCCCGCGCCCTTGACCAGGCGGTCGGCCAGGGCGGCGCCCGGCGATCACGGCGTCGCCTCGTCGTCCACCGCCCACGGGTCCTTGGTGAGGTGGACCGGCTTCGCGAGCGCGGCCTCGTAGGCGGAGCGTTCGAAGACGTACGGGCCCAACGACAACTCCCCCCACTCCGGACGGAAGGGCTGCCGGAACGACGACCAGGTGACGGTCTCCGGGGTGCTGGTGATGACCGTCAGCAGGGGCCAGCACTCCCAGACACCGCAGGCGCAGCCCAGGACCGGCGTGGCACCGGGGGAGGGGGCGGCGAACTCCGGCGCGGGGTCACCGAGGAAATGGCGTCCGGGGTCATCGATGTCCTGGAGCGGCAGTCCGGCGTGCTGGGCGCGCAGGAACCGTTCCCGCTCGTCCGGACTCTTCTCCTCCTGCTCCTGACGCCAGAGTTCGCGGGTGGCGTCGGCGACCCGTACCCGCAGATCCGTCCCGTCGACACGGAACCCCCACAGGCGATACGACAGATGGTCGCTCACGGCGTAGTTCAGGAACTCGATGCGCTGCATGGTCACCAGTCTGAGGAGCGGCGACGGCCGACGCGAATCACTTATGGCGCGTCAGTGTTCCGTCAGTGGTTCCGGTGTGTCCGTCAGTGATGCGTCATGAGGTGGCGGGGTGGTGGGTGAGGCGGGCTTAGCGTCGGTGGTGCGTCCCGGTCGCCTCCCCGGCCGGGCGTTTCTCTGTCCACACGCCGCGTCCGCACGCCGCGCCCACACTCCGCGTCCCCACCCCGCGCCCCCTCGTGTCCGCATCCCGTTCGTGCCCGGAACGTTCCCTCAGGAGCAGCGCCCCGATGACCACCCCCGTGCCCGCCTGCGACCGCTCGCGGCGACCCCGGTTCCTACGACCACCCTCCTGGCTCGCACAGCAGGCCGTGGCCCTCCGTGTCGTCGTGGCGCTGACGCTGCTCGCCGGACTTGCCTACCCGCTCGCCATGACCGCCCTCGCCCAACTCCCCGGCCTGCGCGGTAGCGCCCAGGGATCCGTCCTCACCGGACCCGGTGGCCGGCCGGCGGGCAGCTCCCTCGTCGGGCAGTCGTTCGCCGATGGTGACGGGCGGCCGATTCCGTTCTACTTCCAGGCCCGGCCCTCGCACGCCGGTACGGGGTACGACGCTTCGGCGTCCGGCGCCGGCAATCTCGGTCCCGAATCCGTCGTGGACGTGCTCCCGGTCAAGGGCGACCCCGGGTCCGGGAAGCCGAGTCTCCTCACACAGGTGTGCGCGCGCAGCAAGGCCGTGGGGGAGTTGGAGGGCGTCGACGGATCGCGCCCCTACTGCACCGCCGACGGCGTGGGCGCCGTACTCGGCGTCTTCCGCACCGCAGCCACCGCAGCCACCGCAGCCACCGCCGACACCCCGGGCGGCGGCCCCCGCCCCACCGTCACCCGCGTCGTCAGCCTCAACCAACCCTGTCCGGCACGCCCGTTCCGCACCACATACCAAGGCGCCACCGTCGTCTGCGCCCGGCCGGGCGCGGACTACAGCGCCGCGACCGTCGTCCCCGTACGCGGCGACGCATCCCCGCGCCCCGCCGTACCGCCCGATGCCGTGACCGCGAGCGGATCCGGGCTCGACCCGCAGATCAGCCCCGCGTACGCCAGGGTGCAGACCGCCCGCGTGGCCCGGGAGCGCCGGATGCCGGAGTCCGCCGTACGGGCGCTGATCGCCGAGTACACCACAGGGCGTGCCCTCGGCATCCTGGGCGAGCCCGCCGTGAACGTGGTCCTGCTCAACGCGGCGCTCGACCGCACCCACCCCGTGAAGACCCACGTCCTGAAGGGAGCATGACCGTGTACGGCTGGCTCCAGGCGTCCCTCGTGGTCGCCGTCGTCGTCGGGCTGCACGTCCCGCTCGGCGACTACATGGCGAGGGTGCTCGACAGCGATCACCACGCACGGGCCGAACGGCGCCTCTACCGGCTCTTCGGCGTCGACCCCGGCCGGGAACAGGACGCCCGGCACTATCTGTCGGCGCTGCTCGCCTTCAGCGCGGCGGGTATCGCCGTCCTGTGCGCGCTCCTGATGTTCCAGGACAAGCTTCCGTGGTCGACCGGGCACGCCGGCCTGGACTGGCGGCTCGCCCTCAACACCGCCGTCAGCTTCACCACCAACACGAGCTGGCAGAACTACGCCGCCGAATCCACCACGGGCCACCTCGCCGTGATGGCGGGCCTCGGCACCCAGGCGTTCGCGTCGGCCGCCGTCGGTATCTGCGCCGCGCTCGCCCTGATCCGAGGTCTCGTCCGCCGGGGCACCGGCGAACTCGGCAACTTCTGGGTCGACCTGACCCGTACCGTGTTCCGGATCCTGATCCCGGTCGCCGTCGTCTCCGGCGCCCTCCTCATCGCCCTCGGCGTCCCGCAGAACCTTGACGCACCGCACACCGTGACGACCGTCGCGGGCGGCGGCCAGACGCTCCCCGGTGGTCCGGTCGGCTCCTGGGAACCGATCAAACTCCTTTCGGGCGACGGCGGCGGCTTCTTCAACGCGAGCAGCGCCCACCCCTTCGAGAACCCGTCGGCGTGGACCAACGGCGTCGAGACCGTGCTGATGCTGCTGATCCCCACCGCCTTCCTCCGCACCTACGGCCGCCTCATCGGCTCCCCGCGCCAGGGCTGGACGCTGCTCGCGGTCGTCGGCATCCTCTTCGGGCTGCTGGTCACCGCCGCCACCTACGCGCAGAACGCCCACACCGGCACGGTCACCGCTGCGGTCGGCGGTCCGTACGAGGGCACCGAGACCCGGATCGGCGTCCCCGGCAGCACCCTGTTCGGGGTCGCGGCCACCGCCACGGCGGACGGCGCGGGCAACTCCTCGTACGACAGCTTCTCCGCGCTCGGCGGCGGGACGCTCCTGGCCGGGATGATGCTCGGCGAGATCGCGCCGGGCGGCACCGGCAGCGGGCTGTACGGTCTGGTCGTCGCGGTGGCGGTGGCCATGTTCATCGGCGGACTCATGGTCGGCCGCACCCCCGAGTACCTGGGCAAACGCCTCGGCCCCGGAGAGATGCGGTACGTCGTCCTCTACACGCTGGTCGCACCGGTCACCGTCCTGGTGTGCGCGGCGCTCGCCGTCGGGCTCGGGCCGGGGGTGACCTCGATGGGCAACACGAGGGCGCACGGGCTGACCGAGGCGATCTACGCGTACACCTCCAATGTGTTCAGCAACGGCAGCGCCATGGCGGGCTTCAACGGCGCCACCGGCTTCCACGAACTGCTGATGAGCGCGGCCATGCTGATCGGCCGTTACCTGCCGATCGTCCTGCTGCTGGCACTCGCCGGGCGGCTCGCCCGGCAGCGGCCAGGGGCCGTCACCGTCGGCACCCTCCAGGCGCGGGGCGCGAGCTTCGTGGCCCTCGCCACCGGATCGTCCGTCGTCCTGGCCCTGCTCACCTATCTGCCCGCGCTCGCCCTCGGTCCCCTGGCGGAGGCGCTGTCCTGACGCCCTGTGCGCCGTGTTGCCGTCGGCGCGGCGCGGTCATTCCGCCTTCGGGTCCGTGCTCGGCAGGGACAGCAGGAACATGGTGTGACCGGGGCGGCTGGTCACCTCGACCGTGCCGCTGTGGGCGAGCACCACGGCCTCGACTATGGACAGGCCGAGCCCGGTGCCGCCGGCCGTGCGGGAGCGGCCCGGGTCGGCCCGCGTGAACCGCTGGAAGATCTGCGGCTGGATCGCCGCGGGGATCCCCGGCCCGTCGTCCGTGACGGCGAGCCGGGCGTGTCCGTCGTCGTCCGTCAGGGACAGCGTGACCGTGGTGCCGGGCGGGGTGTGCAGCCGGGCGTTGGCCAGCAGGTTGGCCGCGACCTGGTGCAGCCGGTGTTCGTCACCGGACACGAACACCGGCTCCAGCGGCAGGTCCAGGAGCCACCGGTGGTCCCGCGACACCGCGCGCGCGTCGTCCAGCGTGTCGATCGCGAGCCGCGTCAGATCCACCGGGTCCCGGGCCAGCGGACGGCCCGCGTCCAGCCGGGCGAGCAGCAGCAGATCGTCCACGAGACCGCTCATCCGCTCACTCTCGGATTGCACCCGCTCCAGGGCGTGCCGCACCTCCGGCGGCACGGGACCGGGGTGCCGCAGCGCCAGTTCGGCATGGGCGCGGACCGTCGCCACCGGCGTGCGCAGCTCATGGCTGGCGTCGGCCGCGAACCGCCGCAGCCGCTCCTCGCTCGCGTGCCGCCGGGTCAGCGCGTCGCCGACGTGCCCGAGCATCCGGTTGAGCGCCAGCGCCACCTGCCCCACCTCGGTACGGGGATCGCCCTGCGGCACGGGTTCGGGCATCGCCACCTCGCCCGCCGCGAGCGGAAGCCGGGTCACCGCGGTCGCGGTCCGGGCGACCCGCTGGAGCGGCTTGAGGGACAGCCGTACCCACAGGGCGCCCGCGACGGCCGTGAGGAGGAGCGCCGAACCGAACACGGCCACCTCGATCAGCTGCACCCGGTTCACGGTCTCCTCGACCGGCCGCATCGGAAGACCGGTCAGCAGCGTGTCGGCCTCGTCGCCGAGGACGGCGACCACCCGGTAGCGGCCCGCGCCGGTCAGCTCGATGGTGTGGCCCTGCCCGTCGACCGGCACCTTGTTGAGGGTCACCCGGTCGGCGTCGGTGAGCGGCACGGCCGCGTCGGACTGGTCCTTGACGACCGCCGCCCGCTGGATCTGCCCGCCGATGATGCACGCGCCGAAGGTGCCCTCGGACTGGCCCCGGGTGTCCGGCACGTTGTCCCCGTCGGGGCTGGGTTCCCGCTCCAGGCTCGCGGCGAACTTGCCCTGGGCCGACTGGAGCTGCTGGTCGAGCCGCCTGACGAGGAACCCTTCGAGTGCGACGACCGTCGTGACCCCGACGGCGACACATGCCAGGGCGAGCAGCACCACGAGCCCGGCGGTCAGCCGCGTCCGCAGCGAGCTGGGCGCGCGCAGCAGCCGGCGTCTCACGACGGATCCTGCTTGAGTACGTAGCCCACACCCCGCACCGTGTGGATCAGCGGCGCGTGCCCGGCGTCGATCTTCTTGCGCAGATAGCTGATGTACAGCTCGACGACATGGGCCCGGCCACCGAAGTCGTACGACCAGACCCGGTCCAGGATCTGCTCCTTCGACAGGACCCGGCGCGGGTTGCGCATGAGGAACCGCAGCAGCTCGAACTCGGTGCGGGACAGGTCCACCGCGCGGCCCGCCCGGGTCACCTCGCGCGCCTCCTCGTCCATCACCAGGTCCCCGACGATCAGCCGCGACTCGCCGGCGTCCCGGGTCATCCCGGCCCGCCGCAGCAGCCCCCGCAGCCGGGCGATGACCTCTTCGAGACTGAACGGTTTGGTGACGTAGTCGTCGCCGCCCGCCGTGATCCCCGCGATCCGGTCCTCCACCGCGTCCCGCGCGGTCAGGAACAGCACGCACACACCCGGTGACCGCTCGCGCAGCCCGCGCAGCACCGCCAGACCGTCCATGTCGGGCAGCATCCAGTCGAGGACCACCGCGTCCGGCCGGAACGCCTCGGCCGCCGCCCACGCCCCCGCCCCGTCGCCCACGGTCCGCACGTCCCAGCCCTCCGAGCGCAGCGCGGCGCCCAGGACATCCGTCAGATCCGGCTCGTCGTCCACGACCAGGACCCGCACCAGACCGCCGTCCGGCCTGCGCAGCGAGTGCGCGGGAGAGGTCGCGGGAGAGGCCGCGGAAGAGGTCCCGGACGAGGGAGTCGGCGAGGGTGTGGGCGAGGGAGAAGAAGAAGGTGTCTGCATGGTGCGTCCCAGCATCGCCGCTCAAGCCGCGCGCGGGGCACCACCTTCCCTCTGAGTTTCTTCTGAATCCCCTCACCGGCTCCCGCTTCAGAGGCTTCTCAGAGAAACCGCCGTGAATGTGGAGCGCCAGGCGCCTCCCACCTCCCCACCGTGAGAATCGGAGAACATGTGACAGGCACAGCAGGTACCACGCGGAGTGCCGAAGCCCCCGCCGCGCATCCCCACCGGGCGGCACCGCGCGGGCCCGCCACCCGTGCGGCGCCCCTCGTCGCCCAGGCCGTGATCTGGACCGGCGCCGCGGCCGTACTCGTCCTGTGGTGGTCCGACACACCCTCCGTGGTCGGCCTGGCCGGCTGGCTCACGGACGCCGGACGCATCACCGGGCTGCTCGCCGGATACGCGTGCGCGGTCCTCGTCGCCCTGATGGCCCGCATACCCGCCCTCGACCGGTCCCTCGGCTCCGACCGGCTGGCCCGCTGGCACGCCATGGGCGGTCGGTACACGATCTCCCTGATCCTCGCGCACACCCTGCTGATCCTCTGGGGCTACTCGCTCACCGGCGGCACCGGCATCGTGAACGAGACGAAGACCGTGGTGCTGAACTACCCGGACATGCTCAAGGCCACGGCGGCGTTCTTCCTGTTCCTGCTCACCGCGGTCGTCTCGGCGCGCGCGGCCCGCCGCCGCGTCGGCTACGAGACCTGGCACTACCTCCACTTCGCCACCTACGCGGCGATCTTCCTCGCCTTCGGGCACCAGCTCTCCAACGGCGCCGACTTCGTCGGCAACCGGCCCGCGCAGCTCGCCTGGTACGGGCTCTACCTGGGCGCCACCGCCCTGATCGTGTGGTTCCGGTTCCTCGCCCCCGTACGGGCCGCGTGGCGCCACCGGCTGCGGGTCGCCGCCGTGCTGCCCGAGGCCCCGGGTGTGGTGTCGGTCCACCTCACGGGCCGGCGCCTGACGGAGCTGGCGGCCCGGCCGGGACAGTTCTTCCGCTGGCGCTTCCTCGCCCCGGGGCTGTGGTGGACGGCCAACCCGTACTCGCTGTCCGCACCCCCGGGCTCCGACCGGCTGCGGATCACCGTCAAGTCCGTCGGCGGCCACAGCGCCGCCCTCGCCCGGCTGTCCCCCGGCACCCGGGTCTGGGCGGAGGGCCCCTACGGCGGTCTCATACCGGAACGCGCCCGCGCCGGGAAGTCACTGCTGCTCGCCGGTGGCGTCGGCATCACACCGATGCGCGCCCTGTTCGAGACCCTGCCCGGCGACACCGTCCTCGTCTACTGGGCGCGGTCCCCGCAGGACCTCGCGCTGCGCGGCGAACTCGACGCCATCGCCGTCGCGCGCGGCGCCCGCGTCCACTACTCCGTGGACACCCCGGCCGAGTACCGGATACCGCTCTCCGCCGACACCCTCACCCGGCTCGTCCCCGATGTGGCGGGGCGGGACGTGTACCTGTGCGGGCCGCCCGGGATGACGGAGGCCGCGCGCAAGGCGCTGCGGGCCGCCGGGGTGCCCGGCGCGCGCGTGCACCACGAGTCGTTCGCGTTCTGACCGGGCCCCCGCCCCCCCACGGGCCCCCGGGCCCCCGAGCCCCCCGTATCCCCTTCCTCCGCAGTCCGCAGCCGAAGGAGCACATCGTGCGCCGAGTAGCCGTCACCGTCCTGTCGACCGTCACGGGCGTGGTGCTGCTGCTGTCCCTGAAACCGCACGGCAGTGGCTCACCCGCCGTCGCCGCGCCCGCCCCCCCGTCCGGCACGACGGGCCCGGGAACGTCGACCACCACCCCCGCCCCCGGCGCGTCGGCCGACGCGGGCCGCAGCGGCACCTTCACCGGCGATGCGATCGACACACGCTACGGACCCGTCCAGGTGCAGGCCACCCTCACCGGCGGCAGGCTCACCGCCGTCAAGGTCCTCCGGGCGCCGGACGAACCCGGCCGCGAGCAGCAGATCGTGGCCACCGCCGTGCCCCGGCTCACCAGCGCCGCCCTCCAGGCGAACAGTGCGCGGATCGACGCCGTGTCCGGGGCCAGCTACACCAGCGACGGCTACATCAGGTCCCTCCAGAGCGCATTGGACCAGGCACGTGGCTGAGCCGACGACGGGTGTCCGCCATGTCGAGCACGTGATGGGCACCGTCTTCTCCTTCGACCTGCGCCACCCCGCGACACCGGACGTCGACCGGGCCGTACGCGACGCCGTGGCCTGGCTGCACCACGTCGACCAGGTGTTCTCGACGTACAGGTCCGACAGCGCGATCAGCAGACTCGGGCGGGGCGAGGGGGCCCTGGAGGAGATGGGGGACGAGGTCCGGTACGTGCTCGACCTGTGCGCGGGGGCCGAGCGGCGCACGCACGGGTGCTTCACCGCGTACCCCGGTGGCCGCCTCGACCCCTCGGGCCTGGTCAAGGGCTGGGCGGTGGAAGAGGCGTGCCGCATCCTCGCCGCCGCGGGCGTCGACCGCGCGTACGTGAACGGCGGCGGCGACCTCCAACTCGGCGCCGAACCCTCGCCGGGGCGGCCCTGGCGCGTCGGGATCGCCGACCCGACCCGGGCGGGGGAGCTGCTGACCGTCGTGACGGGCCACCACCTCGCGGTGGCCACATCGGGCCGCTCCGAACGGGGCGCCCACATCCTCGACCCCCGCACCGGCGCACCCGCGTCGGGCCTGTTCTCGGCCACGGTCGTCGGCCCCCGGCTCACCTGGGCCGACGCCTACGCCACCGCGGCCGTCGTGCGGGGACCCGAGGCCCTGGACTGGATCGAGGACGTGGACGGATACGAACTCCTCGCCGTGTCGGAGGCCGGTGAAGTGGCGTACAGCAAGGGGTTTCCCCGGCCGGTCGCGCCGGCTGTGTGACCTGGTCGCGGGGCGGATTCCGGGGGGCGCGGGACGCGAACTCCGGCCGCTTCGGCGTGAATTGATTGGTCTACACCCTTGACTGGTACATACCAAAGCGATTGAGTGGGCTCCCCACCCCCACCGCGGCCCGCCCGGTGCGCCAGTGGCCGGCCCTGCCGGTGCGCGCGCACGGCCCCCCACTGTCCCGACCACCCGGGCGACCGTGCTGCGTTCTAGGAGTTGATCGCATGTCCAAGCGACGCTTCACAGCCCTGCTGGCCGCCGCCGTCATCGCAAGCGGCATCTCGGTCCTCGGCCCCACGTCGACCCCCGCGTCCGCCGCCGCCTGCTCCAGCTACCCCGCCTGGGTCCCCGGCCAGTGGTACGCCGCCGGCACCATCGTGCGCTACACCGACGGCAAGGCGTACATCGCCGAGCACGACAATCCGGGCTACGACCCGACCATCAGCACCTGGTACTGGGACCCCTACGCGTGCGACGGCGGCACGAACCCCTCCGGATTCGTGGTGAGCGAGGCCCAGTTCAACCAGATGTTCCCGAACCGGAGTTCCTTCTACACGTACAGCGGTCTGACGGCCGCGATGAGCGCGTACCCCGCGTTCGCCAAGACCGGCAGCGACACGGTCAAGCGGCAGGAGGCGGCGGCGTTCCTCGCCAACGTCAACCACGAGACCGGCGGTCTGGTGTACGTCGTGGAGCAGAACACCGCCAACTACCCGCACTACTGCGACTGGAGCCAGCCCTACGGCTGTCCGGCGGGACAGGCGGCGTACTACGGGCGCGGTCCCATCCAGCTGAGCTGGAACTTCAACTACAAGGCCGCGGGCGACGCGTTGGGCATCGACCTGCTGAACAACCCGTGGCTGGTGCAGAACGACTCGGCCGTCGCCTGGAAGACGGGCCTGTGGTACTGGAACACCCAGAACGGCCCCGGCACCATGACCGGCCACAACGCCATGGTCAACGGTGCGGGTTTCGGCCAGACCATCCGCAGCATCAACGGCTCCCTGGAGTGCGACGGCAAGAACCCGGCGCAGGTGCAGAGCCGCGTGGACGCGTACAACCGCTTCGTCCAGATCCTCGGTACGACACCGGGGGGCAACCTGTACTGCTGACGGCGCCGGGCGGCCCGTCCCGCCCGCGCTGAACGGCGACGACCAGTGGGCGCCCGGGGTGAACCGACCCCCGGGCGCCCCTGCTTCCCTCCCCGCCGAAGCCGCACTCCGTACTCGATACCAATTCATCGCCTCCCAGACCCATCCGCGGCCCTCCCGGCTCCGAATCCCCCGGGAACCGACCCCTCGCACCGGAGGGCCGGACGGACCGTCAGGGAGGGCATCGCCGATGAGATCCGCCCCTCAGGGAGCAGCCCCGCGACTCGGCGCGCTGCTGGACGACACCAAGACCTACGCCTGCGGCTACTGGACGAGCGACCGGCCCGGCTACACGGTCGCCGACGCGCGCCGCGACCGGCTGAACCTCATCGCCCGCTCGCTGCGCCTCGCCCCGGACGCCCGCCTCCTCGACCTCGGCTGCGGCTGGGGCACGCTCGCGCTGTACGCGGCCGAGCGGCACAAGACCCTCGTCACCGCGGTCACCGCCGACCCCGAACAGGCGGCGCATGTGCGGCAGACCGCGCGCGAGAAGGGACTTGAGGACCGGATCGACGTGCGGTGCGGCACCTTCCGTGACCTCACGGACAGCGCCTTCGACGCGGTCGCCGCGGTCGCGCGGGGCGAGCACGGGGACCGTGAACCAGGGGTGGCGTACGCGGACTTCGCGGCGGCCCTGCACCGGAAGGTCCGGCCCGGCGGCCGGGTCCTGGTGCAGCAGTTGGGGCCCGTGCCGGTCCGGCGGGCCGTCGCCCTGCTGGACGGCTCCGGTCTTGAGGTGCGGTCGGTGGAGTCGCTGCGCGAGCACTACGCCCGAACGGTCGCCGCCTGGCACCGCACCCTGGAGCGCTACGGGGACGCCTTCGCGCAGCTCGCCGGCCCGGAGACCGCGCGGGAGTGGCAGCTCCATCTGGCGGGCGCGGCGGGGGAGTTCGGCGACGGCCCTGGGGGAGTGGACCAGATCCTGTGCACCCGCCCCGACGCCGCATCCGAATCCGATGGCGACGCCGAATCCGACGCCGATGGAGTGCTACGCGCCTGACGCGCCGGGGCCCGGTCGCGACGGGAACCCGGACCAGCCACGGCGGCGGGTGAGCGCCGAGAACGGGCGCTTCGGCGTGTAGTACTCCAGGAACATGTCGACACCGTGGGTGATGAGCCGGCGGGTCGACACATCGTCCAGAGCGGTCCCGTAGTGGCTGAAGACCAGGTGCGGGAAGACGAGCAGCGAGTAGAGCTGGATGAGCGCCGTCTCGATGTCGGGGACGGCCAGCCGGCCCTTGTCGTTGAGCGCCTTCAGCGCCTGCGTGACGGCCGGGTGGTGACCGGTCGGACCGTGCGCCTGCCAGGCGGCGCCCAGCTCGGGGAACCGGTGCTGTTCGGCCAGGACGAGATTGCGCAGCGCGATCACGTCCGGATTGTCGCGGACCGCGCGCACCCAGGCGCTCGCCGCGTCGACGAAGGCGCCGCGCAGATCCTCCGCCTCGGCCAGTGCGGCCAGCGCGGACGCGGTGTCCTCGTCCCCGAGCGGTTCGTCGAGCGCCCCCGTCACGACCGCCGTGAAGAGCGCTTCCTTGCTGCCGAAGTGGTTGTAGACCGTCACCTTCGAGACGCCCGCCTCGGCGGCGATGGCGTCCATGCCCACGGCGAAGCCGTCCCGGAGGAACAGGGTGCGCGCGGCCCGCACGATGTCCAGCCGCTTCCGCTCCGCCCGGGGCCCGGTCGGTACGGGGGTCTGCTCGGGTCGTGCACTCATGTGAGCCAGCGTAACAAGGAACTGAACTGAACAGTTGAGTACAAGTAGCTCGTGCCGTGCCGTTCGGTTTCCGCGTCGGTCCAGGTCAGACCGTTCCCGACGACCGCAGGGCGGCGACGGCCTCCTCGTCGTAACCGAGGCCGCGCAGGATCCGGTCCGTGTGCTCGCCGAGCGCCGGCACGGCGTCCATGCGCGCCTCGACACCGGAGAGCGTGGCCGGCGGCAGCAGGGCGCGTACAGGGCCACCCGGGGTGCCGATGTCCCGCCAGCGGTCGCGGCCCGTGAGGACCGGGTGATTCCAGTACTCGGCCACGGAGTTGAGCCGCGCGTTCGCCACCTTCGCGCGGTCGAGTGCCGCCACCATGTCGTCGGCCGTCAGCTCCGCGCAGCGGGCCGTGACGATCGCGTCCAGCTCCGCGCGGTGCGCGACCCGCGCCGAGTTGCGGTGGAACCGGGTGTCCGCAGCGAGGTCCGCGTCCTCAAGGAACACCGCGCAGAAGGACGCCCATTCACGCTCGTTCTGGACGGCCAGGAGCACGGTCGCCCCGTCCCGCGCCGGATACGGACCGTACGGCGCGATCGTCGCGTGCCCGGCGCCGGCCCGCGGCGGCTGACCGCCCGAGTACGCCGTGTAGTACCCGGGGTGCCCCATCCACTCCGACAGCGCCTCGAACAGGGACACCTCGACATGCCGGACGGTCCCGGTCGCCCGGCGCTCGTAGAGAGCGGTGAGGATGCCCGAGTACGCGTACATCCCGGCCGCGATGTCGGCGACGGCGATCCCTACCTTGGCCGGCTCCTGCGGGGTGCCGGTCACCGAGACGAGGCCGGTCTCGCACTGGATCAGCAGGTCGTACGCCTTGCGGTCGGCCCACGGTCCGTCGCCGCCGTACCCGGAGATGTCGCAGACGATGAGCCGGGGGAACCGCCGGGACAGGTCGTCGGTGCCGAGGCCGAGGCGGCCGGTGGCGCCCGGGGCGAGGTTCTGGACGAACACATCGGCGTCCGCGAGCAGCCTTTCCAGGATCTCGCGGCCCTCGGGGGTCTTGAGGTCGAGGGTCAGGGATTCCTTCGAGCGGTTGGCCCACACGAAATGGCTCGACTGCCCGTGCACCGTCTCGTCGTAGCCCCGCGCGAAGTCGCCCAGGACCGGTCGTTCGACCTTGATCACGCGGGCGCCGAGGTCGGCGAGCTGACGGGTCGCGAAGGGCGCGGCCACGGCCTGCTCCAGACTCACGACCGTGATGCCTTCGAGAGGCAGCGGACTCACGTCTCCTCCTCGTCCGGCACCCGGATTCCGGGCGCGCGGCCTGCAACGTAACAGGAGGCCGGGGCGCCGGACGCCCGTCGTGCGGGGGACGCCGCGCGGGAGCACTCTGGAAACGAGAGCCGCGCGTGAGTCACGGCATGGCCCACCCTGCTCCGGATCCGTGCTCGCTCCGGATCCGTCGGGACGGGAGGAGGTCCCCATGGGCACCGTTCACAAACACGGGCGCCACGACGTGATCGGTGACCACGCGCTCGACGACCCCACGGTCGCCCGCCTGGTCGACGACGCGTCGGCGGCACCGTCCATGCACAACACCCAGCCGTGGCGCTTCCGCTACCTCCGGGCCGAGCGCACCTTCCAGCTCCGCGCCGACCTGACCCGCGTGATGCCGCACCAAGACCCGGAGATGCGCGCCCTGCATCTGGCGTGCGGGGCGGCGCTGCTGAACCTGCGGGTGGCGGTCGCCGAGGCCGGCCTGACGGCTTCGACGACGCTGCTGCCGGACCCGGAGGACCGGGAACTCCTGGCCTCCGTACGGCTGGGGCGGCGCACGGGCGGGAGCGGCGGGCCGCAGAGCAGCGCCCGTGCCGCGGGCCGCGCCGCCGCCGGGGGCGACCCGCTCGGGAGCGCCGCCGGTACCGACGACGACCTGGCACTGCTCCACCCCTTCGTCCACATCCGCAACTCCAGCCGCTTCCCCTTCGAGGAGACGCCGATCCCCGACACCGTGCAGGCCGCGCTCGCCGACGCGTCCCGGTGCGAGGGCGCGGACCTGGCCTTCCCGGCCGGCTGGCATCTCGACCTGGTCCTCGACCTCATCCGGACCGGTGAGGAACGCAACCGGGCCGACGAGGGCGCCAGGGCCGACCGGGCGGCCTGGACCCGCACCGAGACACCGGGCGGTGAGGGCGGGGCGGCGTCCGACGGGGTGCCCCGGTACGCGTTCGGGCCCCGCGAGCGCGGCGGCAGGGTGCCGGGCCCCGACTACGAGAGCGACACGGGCGGCGCCGCCCCGGTCCGGGACACCGCCACCTTCGAACGCGATCCGCACCTCGTCCTGCTCAGCACCCCCCGCGACCACACCGACGACTGGCTGCGGGCGGGCCAGGCCATGGAACGCGTCCTGCTGCTCGCCGCCCGTTCCGGCCTCGCCAGCTCCTTCCTCACCCAGGCCATCGAGTGGCCCGATCTGCGCTGGCCGCTGCGCGACCCGGTCTCGGGGCGGGGCAACGTCCAGGTGGTGCTCCGCATCGGCTACGGACCCCACGGCCCCTCGACACCGAGGCGCGCGGCGCGGGACGTACTCGACTTCGGGTAGGGCGGCGACGTACTGGGAGAACCGTTCCCCCGCGGGAGCGCCGTCTCAGGCGCCGGGCTTGACGGCGTGCTCGGTGAACATGCCGAAGGTGCGGAAGCCGAGCCGCCGGTAGACCGGCTCGCCCTGCGCCGACGCCTGGAGGACGGCGGTCCGCAGACCCGCCTCGCGCGCCGTGTGCAGGGCGGCGAGGGTGATCGCGGCTCCGTAGCCGCGCCGGCGGTACGCGGTCAGCGTGGACACGTTGTAGATCCCGGCGACCCCGGCGTACGGGAACATCTCGACCGTGCTGACCGGGCGGCCGTCCGCGTGACCGACCAGCCACCGGGCCGGGCAGTCGGCGGACAGCGCGCGCGGGGCGGCCCGGTCGAGGAAGGCGCGGACCGTGGCCGACGGCGGATCCCAGTTGGCGGCGAGCACGGTCGCGTACTCCGCGAGCTGCCCGGGTGTGGTGACCGGGCGGATGGTCAGACCGTCGGCGTGCGCGGGTGCCGGTGCGTCGTCCAGGGCGAGGGACATTCCGGGTTCCCGGTCGGTCACCGGAAGCCCGGCCGCCGCCAGCCGCTCGGACAGATCGCCCGGCGCCGAACCGGGCCCCACCCACCAGGAGAACGGCCGCCCTGTCGCGGCGAGTTGACGCACGGTCGCGTCGATGCGGGCCGCCGCCGATCCGGGTGGGAAGCGGGCGGCGGCCACCATGTTGTACGTGTCGTCGTCGAGACCGCTGTCCGCGATCACCAGGTCGTCCGTCTCGATGGCACGGGCGCCCGCGAGGGACCGGTGCAGATGGCAGGCGTGCTCGGCGAGATTGCGTTCGGCGCGGGCCGCGAGACCGGGGCCGTCGGTGTCCTTCATGATCCCCGATTCCCTCATCCGGGAATTCCATCATCCAGGGGGCGCGGAAGCCCAGCCATTTCCGCGCCCCCGGGGCGGATCAGGCGCTCAGAGCGCGCGCCGCGCCACCCGCGACTCGAAGTCCCGGAACCACACCTCCTGCTTCCACTCCAGGGCCGCCTTGGGGCTGCGGTCGAGGAACGCCGCACAGCGCGCACTCGGCCGCCCCACACCCGGCACGGACCCCGCGCACTCCGCCACCGCACGGTAGGTGCCCGGCGCCTGCCACAGGCTGCGGCCGTTCAGGAAGGCGTGCTCCAGGGACGCGCGCGCCAGGTCCTTGAGATCCCGGTAGGACAGCCGGTACGTCTCGGCCGCGCGCCGGTACTCGTCCGTGATCGTGATCCGCGCCACGCCCTGGTCGTCCGTGGCGAGCACCACCGGCACGCCGTACCGGCGGTAGAGCGGGAACGGGTGCTCGGCGCCCCGGACCTGGAGAATCTGGTCGTTGCTCGTGAACGGCACCTCCACGGCGATGTTCCGCCGGGCCATCGTGCGCAGCAGCTCCCGGTTCCCGTCCTCGTAGCGGACGTCCACGCCGTGCCCGATGCGCTCCGCGTGCGCGGTGCCGACCGCCTCGCGGATGTGGAAGAGCAGGTCCTCCGGCTTGACCAGGCCGGGCACCAACTCGCCCGCGTGCAGGGTGATGTGGGACCGCTCGGGGTACTGGGTGCGCAGGTAGCCGAGCATGCGCATCTGGAGCCGGTAGTCGCGCAGCGCGACCTCGCCGTCCTCCGGCTGGACCAGATTGACGGCGACGAACCGCCGGTCCCGCTCGGCGAGTTCCATCCCGAGGACCATCTGCGTGTAGACCCGCTCGGGCGCACTGCCCCGGGACACCTGCGAGATGAAGCGGAAGGGCACCGAACAGGCGGGCTGGGGGCGCGCGGTGTCGCAGCGCGCGACCTCGCGGAACTCCGCCTCGGCCTTGTCCGCGTCGGCCCGTGCCGTGCGGACCACCTGCTCCATCCCGCCGTCCGCGAGCAGCTTCGCGCGCATCCGGGCCGGGTCGGGGTCGTAGCCCACCTTGGCGGCGAGCTGCTTGGCGGCGCCCGACGCCGGGGTGAGCATCAGCTCCTGGTAGAGCTGGTGGTGGTCGGCGGCCTTGTTCAGGACCTCGGCGATCATGGTGCCGGGGTGGCGCCAACTGGCCTCGCCGAACTTGTCGAACGTGGCGAAGAAGTGGTCGTGCCCGGACTCGGCGCCCGGCTTGAAGTCCTGCATCGACCAGGCGCGGATGACCTGCTTCCGCAGGGCTTCGTCGGTCCGGGTGTCGGCGGCCGGACGGGTCCCGGGACCGCACGGCGGCTCCACGGCCGTCATGTCCGCCACGCGGATGCACAGACCGTCCCTGATCGCGAGATCGATGAGCAGCTCCGTGGACACGGCGCCCGACAGATGGCTGTGCAGCTCACCGCCCTTGGGCATCGCGCGGAGGAACGCCGACAGCTCACGGGGCCGGTCGCGCAGCCCGCGCAGACGGGCGTCGGCCGTGCGCTCACCGGCGGTGGCCGGGGCGGGGGAGCCCGGGGCGGCAGGACCGGTGGCAGGACCGGTGGCCGGACCGGTGGCCGGGCCGGTGGCGGCGTCGGCGGGGGGCGGCGCCGCCGCGACGAGCGGCAGGACGGCGGCACAGACGAGGACAGCGGGAAGGAGCGCGCGGGCACGGGGACGCGTGGCGCTGCGCTGGACCGAATTCATGCCCGCATCCTGGTCAGCGGGGCATCCGGGCCCGGCGGCGACAGGCGGACCCGCTCCGACGTTCACCCGCACGGGGCGCCCGTTCGATACCGCTCCGACGGCCTGCCGGCGGCCCATCGTGGGGCCCGCGAGCGGTCTCCCGACGCGACTGTCCGGATCCATCAGGGAACTGTCAAAGATCACCGCCGCACTCGCGGCCGTCGTCCCGTGGGCGGACGCTGGAAGGTGTGCGGCGTGGACATCGCCGCGCCGGAGGTGTGCCATGACCTACCCGCTCCGTGACCGTCTCGCCCTGGGCGCGGCACTCGTCGGGCCGCTCGCCGTCACGGGTGTGCTCGCGCCGTTCCGTACGCACATCGCCGCGTCGAACCTCGCGCTGATCCTCGTGGTGGCCGTCGTCGCGGTGTCCGCGCTCGGCAACCGGGTCGCGGGCGCGCTCGCCGGAGTGTCGGCCGCCGTCTGGTTCGACTTCTTCCTCACCCGGCCCTACCAGACCTTCTCCATCGGCGCGGGCGACGACCTCACCGCCGCCGTCCTGCTGCTGCTCGTCGGACTCGCCGTGTCCCAACTCGCCGCCCGCGCAAGGACGTTGAAGGTGGTCACGATCACCGACGCCGCCCATCTCGCGGCGCTCCACGACACCGCGCGGCTCGCCCAGGCCGGTTCGCCGGACGCCGTCGTGGAAGGGGTGCGGCGCCAGCTCGTCGCCGTACTCGGCCTGCGCGGGTGCCGCTTCGAGTACGGCACCCTGCTCGGCCGGCCCGCCCGGCTCCGGCAGGACGGCTCGGTGACGGTCGACGGCCGGCAGCGGGACGTCGAGAAGGAGGGTTGGCCGGACGGCGAGATCGAACTACGGGCCTCGGCGGCCGGCCGGTACGTGGGCCGGTTCATGATGGAACCCACGCCCGGATCCCGGCCCTCGCTCCAGGCCCGCGTCGTGGCCGTGACCCTCGCGGACCACGCGGGGGCGGCGCTCGACACGGAGCCCCGGATGATCGAGTCGTGACCCGTCCGCACGGCTGGCCGGCGCTCCGCCGCCACCCCGGACCTGCATCGTTGCGGGAACATGAACACGCGCCGGTCCCGGGAACAGGGACGCGGCGCGTGTCCTTGTAGCGAGGAGGATCACCGGAGCCACGCAACCACGAGAGCCACCGGAACCATGAGAACCACGGAACCACCGGAACCACGGAATAGAGGGGTCCAGATGTCGAAGGCATACGCGTTCACCCGGAACGGCGGCCCGGAGGTCGAGGCGTTCGTCGACCGGGAGACACCCCAGCCCGGCGCCGGTGAGCTGCTCGTCGCCGTGCGGGCGGCCGGCGTCAACCCGGTCGACTGGAAGGTGCGCGAAGGCTCCCCCAGGTTCGGCGCGCCGAAGCTGCCCCAGGTCTTCGGCAACGAGGTCGCCGGGGTCGTGGCGACGGTCGGCGAGGGCGTGCTGGGGTTCGCCGTCGGGGACGCCGTGTTCGGCAACCCGCTCACCGGCGGATACGCCGAGTACACGCTGCTCGCCGCCGCGGTCGCCGCGCACAAGCCCGACGACCTGTCCTTCACGGTCGCGGCGACCCTTCCCGTCGCCGCCGCGACCGCCTACGACGGCGTGCGGCAGCTCGGCCTCGCCCCGGGCGCGACCCTGCTCGTCACCGGTGTCGGCGGCGGAGTCGGCGCGGCGGCGGCCCAGATCGCCCGCGCCGAGGGCGTACGGGTGGTGGGCGTCGCGAGCGCGGGCAAGAAGGAGTTCGTCGAGTCGCTCGGCGCGGTCCCCGTGGCCTCCGGTCCCGGCTTCGCGGACCGGGTACGGGCGGTCGCCCCGGACGGCGCGGACGCCCTGTTCGACCTGGTCGGCGGTGACGTGCTCCGCGAGGCCGCGTCCCTGGTGGCCGATCCGTCGAAGGTGATCACGGCGGCGGACGCGGGCACGGCCACCGAGCTGGGCGGCGCGGCGGTCGACCGCGCCCGTACCAGTGCCGTACTCGACGCGGTGGCCGACCTGGCACGGAAGGGGACGCTCGACCCGCATGTGAGCAGGACGTTCCCGCTGGAGCAGGCGGGCGACGCGCTGCGCGCCGTGGAGGACGGCCACGCCCAGGGGAAGATCGTGATCGAGGTCGGCGCGTGAGCGACACGTCCACGGAAGTCACCTCTTCGGAACGGATCGTGCGGCAAGGGGCGGCGCCCGGCAGCGGCGCCGACGCGGGGTCCCGCCCCGCGCCGCACGTCCTCGACAACCCCGCGTACGCCGCCCTGCACGGCCCGCACGCGCACCTCGCCGAGCACCGGGGCCGGGTGGTGCGCTACCCGGTCGACGTCACGCCCTGGCTGGCGCTCCCCGACGACCTGGGCCCGGCCGACTGGGCCGACCTCGCGGCCCTGTACGGGCCGGGCACCGACGTACCGCTCCTCGGCGTGCGCGTACCGCTGCCGGACGGCTGGGTGCGCACCTCGCGGATCCCCGGGGTCCAGCTCGTGCACGACGGGAACTACGGCGACGACGGGATGGACGCCGCGTACGACGAGGAGGCGGTGCGGCTCGGCCCCGCCGACGTACCGGAGATGCTGGACCTGGTGGAGCGGACCCGGCCGGGCCCGTTCCTGCCGCGCACCATCGAACTGGGCACCTACCTCGGGATACGGCGCGACGGTGCCCTGGTCGCGATGGCGGGGGAGCGGCTGCGTCCGCCGGGGCACACCGAGATCAGCGCGGTGTGCACGGACCCCGCGTTCCGGGGACTCGGTCTGGCCGCACGGCTCGTCCGGGCGGTGGTCGCCGGAATCCGCGAGCGGGGCGAGACCCCTTTCCTGCACACCGGAGCCGAGAACGCCGGGGCGATCCGCCTCTACGCCTCACTCGGCTTCCACCTGCGCCGCACCACCGAGTTCGGATCCGCCCGGGTGCCCCACGCGATCTGACACCTTCATGACCCCGCCGACCGCCGCGGGGTCACTCACGGTTCCGGCCGGCGCGGAAGTTCAGGACACCGCCGGCCGGACGAGGCGTTCCTCGGGGATGACCGCCACACCGACGATCTCGATCATGGCCTCCGGCTGCCACAGGCCCGTGGTGCCGATGCCGGCCATGGCGGGATAGACCGGTCCGGCCAGCTCGCGCCACACCTTCCCGATCTCCTTCCCGTGCGCCTGGTAGTCGGGGATGTCCGTCAGGTAGATCGTGATGCTCACCAGGTCCCGTGGAACGCCGCCCGCCTCCGCCAGCGTCGCGAGCACGTTGCCGAACGCCTGCCGGAACTGCTGAACGATGCCCCCGGGCACGATCCTCATGTCCTGGTCGAGGGCCGTCTGGCCGCCCAGGTGAAGCGTGTTGCCGCTGAGCGTCCCGTGCGAGTAGCCGCGGGGCTCGGGCAGGGAAGCGGGGTTGACCGGAACCGGGGCAGAGCTGGTCGCCATGAAGACCTCCTGCGGGACGGGTACGGAGGGCCGTCACCGTAACATCTGTTGACAGAGTCGTGACGCTCGTAGAAATAATGAAATACGTGAGTGCCGCCGTGGTGCGGATGGTTCCAGGAAGCGGCTGGAAAACGGCGGGGAACGGCAGGGAACAGCCGGGGGACCGTAAAGGGCGCATGCCCTCATGTCGGTCCCGTGATCGTGACGACCGACGAGAGGAGTTTCCATGGATCCCGACCCCGCCCACCACGTCCTTGAGGGCGACCACTCGATGTACGCCACCGCGAGCGGCCTGGTGGTGCCGTTCGTGACGCGTGCCGGTGCGGAGCCCGGGGACACCGGGCAGTCCGCAGGCGCCACCCGGATCTCGGGGGTGAGCAGCGGGCACACCCCGGCGACCAGGATCTGGTTCGGCAAGGTCAGCAACGAGGGCGGCTTCCGCTCGGTGCCCCACCACCACGGCGAGGCCGAGACCGGCGGCTACGTGCTCTCCGGCCGGGCCCGGATCTACTTCGGCGCCAAGTTCGAGGACTACCTCGACATGACGGAGGGGGACTGGGTCTTCGTCCCGCCGTTCCTGCCGCACGTCGAGTGCAACCTCGACCGCAACAACCCGCTGACCTGGATGACGACCCGCACCCCGGACAACATCGTCGTCAACCTCCCCGAGGTCGCGGACGCGGAGCTGCGCGACTGGACGGACCGGCCCTGATGACCGACACCACGTCAGAGTTCTTCAGCGCCGCGGTCACCCTGGCCGACGCCGAGCCCCAGCACTTCGACCTCGCGTTCACGGCGGTCACCCAGCCGTGTCCGTGGCCCAAGGCGTACGGCGGTGACCTGGTCGCCCAGGCCGCGGCAGCGGCCATGAGATCTGTCGACGACGGCAAGACCCTGCACTCCATGCACTCCTACTTCATGCGCCCCGCCGACATCGGTGCCGAGGTGCGCTACGAGGTGGAGCTGCTGCGCGACGGCCGGGGCTACGCGACCCGCCAGGTCCGCGGCTACCAGAACGGCAAGCCGCTCTACGTCTGCCTCGCCAACTTCGCCGCCGGTGAACCCGGTCCGAGCTACACCGCCGCCCGCCCCGGCTGGCTGGACACCACGGCCCTGCCCGGCCCCGAGGATCTGCCCAGCGCGGCGGACTACTTGGCGGACCGGACCGGCGGCACGATGACCGAGGTCTCCAAGACCTACTGGTCCACCGGGCGCAGCTTCGACATGCGGCACGTGCCGGGCCCGCTCTACCTCACGGTCGAGGACGAGAAGGTGCCCCACCAGGCGGTCTGGGTCAAGCCGTTCGACGCCCTGCGGCCCGTCGACGGGCTCACCGACGCACAGCGCGACACGGCGGCCCTCGCCTACGTCTGCGACTACACGATCCTGGAGCCCGTCCTGCGGGTCCTCGGCCTGCCCTGGGCGCGGGAAGGTCTCACCACCGCCAGCCTCGACCACGCGATGTGGTTCCACCGCACCCCGCGACCGGGCACGGCCGACGGTTGGCTGCTCTACGCCCAGCAGGCACTCGCGGCCGACGCCGGGCGCGGCCTCGCCTCCGGCCGCTTCTACACCCCCGACGGCACCCACCTCGCCACCGCCGTCCAGGAGGGAATGATCCGCGCGTTCCAGGGAGGGCCACGATGATCCTGTCGCCCTCCGGATACGCCGACACCTTCGCCCGCGACCACCTCCCCCCGGCCCGGCAGTGGCCGGTACTGGAGTTCACCACCGACCTGCTCCAGTACCCGGAACGCCTCAACGCCGCCGTCGAGTTGATCGACCGGCCGGTGGCCGCCTTCGGCCCCGACCGGCCCGCGCTGCGCACGCCCGACGGCGACGTCTGGACCTACGGCGAACTCCGGCGGCGCGCCGACCAGATCGCCCACGTGCTCACCGACGACCTCGGCCTCGTGCCCGGCAACCGGGTGCTCCTTCGCTCGCCCAACAACCCCTGGACCGTCGCCGCATGGCTCGGCACCATCAAGGCCGGCGGTATCGCCGTCACCACCATGGCCGCCCTGCGGGCCCACGAGCTGACACCGGTCGTGGAGCGGACCCGGCCGGCCGTCGCGCTGGTCGACCACCGCTTCCGCGCCGAGATGGACGCCGTCCGGGACACGGTCGCGCCCGGTCTGGCCGTCGTGGCGTACGGCGGTGGAGCGGCCGACGACCTGAGCAACCGGGTCAAGCAGAAGCCGGAGCGGTTCTCCGCCGTCGACACGGCCGGGGACGACGTCGCCCTGTTCGGGCCGACCTCGGGCAGTACCGGCGTACCGAAGATCACCACCCACTTCCACCGCGACCTCCTGTCGATCGACAACACCTTCGGGAGATGCACGCTCCGGCTGCGCCCCGACGACCTGGTCGCCTGCACCGCGCCCCTCGCCTTCACCTTCGGCCTCGGCATGCTCGTCGTCTTCACGCTCCGCGCGGGCGCCTGCGCCCTCCTCACCGAGACGGCCACGCCCGTGCGGCTCGCCCGGCTCGTCGCGGAGCACGGCGTGACCGTACTGGCCACCGCACCGACCGCGTACAAGCAGATCGTCAAGTCCGGCGAGGTGCGGCGACTCACCGGGCTGCGCGCCGCGGTCAGCGCGGGGGAACACATCCCGCAGGACCTGTGGGAGCAGTTGCGCGACCGGCTCGGCGTCAAGGTCATCGACGGCATCGGCGCCACGGAGATGCTGCACATCTTCATCTCGGCCGGCGGCGACGACATCCGCCCGGGAGCGACCGGCAGACCGGTCCCCGGCTACCGCGCGGCCATCCTGGGCCCGGACGGCGAAGAGGTCGGCCCCGGCGTCGAAGGACGGCTCGGCGTGATAGGCCCGGTCGGCTGCCGCTACCTGGACGACGACCGGCAGGCGCACTACGTCGTGAACGGCTGGAACGTCACCGGTGACACCTTCCGCCGCGACGAGGACGGCTACTACTGGTACCGGGCGCGCAACGACAACATGATCGTGTCGTCCGGCTACAACATCGCGGGACCCGAGGTCGAGGCCGCGATCGACACCCACCCGGACGTGGTCGAGTCGGCGGTCGTCGCCGCGCCCGATCCCGAACGCGGCGCGATCGTGTGCGCGTTCGTCGTGCTCCGCGCGGGTGTGAGCGGCGGTGCGGTGAAGGCCGGGGAGATCCAGGACCACGTCAAGCAGCGGATCGCGCCGTACAAGTACCCACGCGACGTGCGCTTCACCGACGCACTGCCGCGCAACGCGAGCGGCAAGCTCCAGCACTACAAGCTCCGCCGGATCGTGGAGGACAAGCAATGAGGATCGCCGTCGCGGGCGGGGGGCCCGGAGGTCTGTACTTCGCCGCCCTGATGAAACAGCTCGACCCGGCGCACCAGGTCACCGTCTGGGAACGCGACGCCCCTGACGAGACCTTCGGATTCGGCGTCGTCTTCTCCGACGAGACGCTCAGCGGCATCGACAACGCCGACGAGGTCGTCCACGCCGCGATGGAGAGCGGGTTCGCCCGCTGGACCGACATCGACATCGACTTCAACGGCCACCGGTTCACCGTCGGCGGCCAGGGCTTCGCGGCAATGAGCAGGCGGGACCTGCTGCGCATCCTTCAGGAGCGGGCCGCCGCACTCGGGGTCACGGTCCACCACCGCACCCCGGCACCCGACGTGGACGAACTGCGCGCGTCCCACGACCTGGTCGTCGCCGCCGACGGCCTCCACTCCACCATCCGGACGAAGTACGCCGACGTCTTCGGCCCTTCGCTGGACCGGCGGCGGAACAAATACATCTGGCTCGGCACCGACCTGGTCTTCGAGGCGTTCCAGTTCTTCGTCCGGCAGACGCGCTGGGGCACCATGCAGATCCACGGCTACCCCTACTCCGACACCGGCTCGACCTTCATCGTGGAGATGCACGAGGACGTCTGGCGGCGCGCCGGATTCGACCGCACCGAGGACCAGGTATTCCCGCCGGGCGCCTCCGACACGTACGCCGTCGCCAGGGTCCGGGACATCTTCGCCGACGAGTTGAGGGGCCATCAGGTCCTCACCAACAACTCGAAGTGGCTCAACTTCACGACGGTGCGCAACGAGCGGTGGTACGACGGCAACGTGGTGCTGCTCGGCGACGCCGCGCACACCGCCCACTTCTCCATCGGATCGGGCACGAAACTCGCCATGGAGGACGCGCTCGCGCTGGCGGCCTGCCTCCACGAACACCCGACGGTGGCCGGGGCGCTGGAGACCTACCAGGCCGAACGCAAGCCGGTCGTCGAGTCGACCCAGCGGGCCGCGCAGGCATCGCTGGAGTGGTTCGAGAACATCGGCATGTACGCCGGTCAGGAACCCGCCCGGTTCGCCTTCAACCTCCTCACCCGCTCGCGCCGTATCACCTTCGAGAACCTGAAGGAGCGCGACGCCGAGTTCGCCGCGCTCATGGAGACCGAGTTCGCCAGGGACCAGCAGGCCCCCGGCGTAGCCCCGGCGATGTTCCAGCCGGTCCGCATCGGCCCGCTCGCACTCAAGAACCGTGTCGTCGTCTCCCCGATGGACATGTACTCCGCGGAGTCCGGTGTCCCGGGCGACTTCCACCTGGTGCACCTGGGCTCCAAGGCGCTCGGCGGAGCCGGTCTGGTGATGACCGAGATGGTCTGCGTCTCACCCGAGGGCCGGATCACCCCGGGCTGCACGGGGCTGTGGAACGACGAGCAGCGCGAAGCCTGGCGCCGCGTCACCGACTTCGTGCACGACAGCACGACCGGCCGTATCGGTCTCCAACTCGGCCACGCGGGGCGCAAGGGCTCCACCCAACTCATGTGGGAGGGCATGGACCGGCCGCTGGACGACGGCAATTGGGAGGTCATCGGCCCGTCCGCCATCCCCTACGGCACCGGCTGCCACGTCCCGCGCGAGGCCACCCGCGACGACATGGACAAGGTGGTCGCCGACTTCGCCGCCGCCGCCGAACGCGGAGTACGGGCGGGCTTCGACCTCATCGAGGTGCACGCGGCCCACGGCTACCTCCTGTCGGCGTTCCTCTCTCCCGTCGCCAACCGGCGCACCGACGCGTACGGGGGGCCGCTGGAGAACCGTCTCAGATTCCCGCTGGAGGTCTTCGACGCGGTGCGCCGGGCCGCCCCGCCCGGGATCCCGGTGACCGTCCGTATCTCGGCCACCGACTGGATGCCGGACGGCACCACCGAGGACGACGCCGTGGACATCGCCCGCGCGTTCATCGCGCACGGTGCCGCCGCCATCGACGTCTCCACGGGACAGGTCGCCCAGGACGAGAAGCCGGCGTTCGGCCGCTCGTACCAGACGCCGTTCGCCGACAGGATCCGCCACAAGGTGGCCGGGCCCGCGGGCGTGAAGGTGATCGCGGTAGGCGCCATCTCCTCCTACGACGACGTCAACTCGATCCTGCTCGCCGGGCGGGCGGACCTGTGCGCCCTGGGCCGCCCCCATCTCTACAACCCGCAGTGGACCTTGCAGGCCGCGGCCGAACAGGAGTACCGGGGGATCGGCGGCGAGTGGCCGGTGCAGTGGCAGGCGGGCCGCCGCCCACCGCCGGCGTCCCGCACCGACAAGATCCCGCCACGGCTGGCGCTGCTGCGGGAGGGCGCGGCCGGGACCGTGCACCTGCGGTGGACGCCCCGCCCGGACACGGTGTCCGCCTGACCGCCAGGCAACCGTACCCGCGCGTCAGGCGGCAAAAGCGCTGAACAGGCCGCTGCGATCACGGGAGGCGAGTACGCCATACTGACGAGGATGAGCGACACGAAGGGCGCCCGGCCCACCGCAGCCGCACGCCGTTCACGGACCGTACTCGTGAGCTTCCTCGGCGCGATCGTCCGGAAGATGGGCAACTGGATGCCCATCGCGGGCACGGTGGAGCTGCTGGCCGATGCGGGCCTGGACGCCTCCAGCGTCCGGTCGGCGGTCTTCCGGCTCAAGAAGCGCGGATGGCTGGTGCCGGAGACCCGCGCGGGCATGCGCGGCTACGCGCTGACGCCCGCCGCGCTGGAAGCGCTCGCGGCGGGCGACGAGGTGATCTGGCACGCGCGACAGCCCGCCGATCTGGCCGACGGCTGGTGCTTCGTGAACTTCTCGATACCCGAGTCCGCCCGCCCCCTGCGCCACCAGTTGACCGCCCACCTCACCTCGCTCGGCTTCGGCAACATCGGCTCGGCGGTGTGGATCGCCCCCGCGCGCATGCTCCCGGCCGCGCAACGCGCCATCGCCGAACTGGACCTCACCGATCAGTGCGCCCTCTTCGCCGGTGACCACGTCGGCGGGCAGGACCTCACGGCCATGGTCCGGGGCGGCTGGGACCTCGACGGGATCGACCGGCGCTACCGGGAGTTCATCAAGGACTACGAGGGCGAGGCGGACCGCTTCACCGCCGCGGCCGTCATCGACGGCCGGCACGCCTTCGTCACGTATCTCTCGGTGATAGACCACTGGCGCAAACTGCCGTTCCGCGACCCCGGGCTGCCGTCCGAAGTACTGACAGACGACTGGACCGGACCCGCCGCCGTCCGCCTCTTCGAACGGCTCGTCGCGGCCCTGGAGGGCCGGGCACTGGCCCACGCAGCCGCCTACTGGTCCGCGTCCGCACAGCCGAAACCGGAGCAGCCCGTGCAGCCGAAACCGGCGCGGGCGACGGACGGCGCCGGCTGATCACCGCAGGCGGCGCGCGCGGAGGACGGTGTCGTGGGTGTGGTGGGTGCCGGGGGGTGCGGGTGCGGTGCGAGGCCGGGTCTCGTTGATGAGGACGGTCCAGTCGTGGCCGAGGAGCCGGGCGATGTCGTCGGGCTGGTAGTAGTCGAGCGGGTCGAAGTCGCGTGCGTGCTCCGGGGGCAGATCCGCGAGGTCGTGGCCCGCGAAGAGCAGGGTCCCGCCGGGTGCGACGGCGTCCAGGAGGCCGTGCAGCGCGGTGTGGTCCGGCTGCCGCCGCAGCGGGAGGTACTGGGCGGACACCAGGTCGAAGGCGCAGGCCGGAGGGGGCGTGGCCGCCGAGTCGGCCCGAGTCCACACCACGCGGCCCGTCGGGTCCTTGGCCGCGGCGCGTTCCAGGGCGGTCGCGGAGATGTCGACGCCGGTGACCTGCCAGCCCTGTACGGCCAGCCAGTGCGCGTCGGCACCCTCACCGCACCCCACGTCCAGCGCGCGCCCCGGCGTCAGGCCGGTGATCTCGGTGACGAGCACGCCGTTCGGTGCGCCGCTGAAGACCTGATCCCGGCTGCGGTACATCTCGTCCCAGAACTGGGCGTCCATGGTTCTCTCCGTAAGTTGTTGGGTGGCCCGGGAGGGCCGGATGTGGCTTATGGTTCCTTGCCTTCAGTGGCTCCCGAGGAGTGGCCGTCCGGCTCTCCGGGGCGCCCTGGCTGCTGATTGAGATGTGCGCGCTGTGTGCGGTCGCTGATTACGGAGACGACAGCGGGGTGTTCCTCGGGCCGACGGCATGCCGTGCGGAACGAGGAGGGGCAAGTGAGCAAGCGGAAGGCCCAGGTCTGGGCCGGTGTCGATGCCGGTAAAGGCCACCACTGGGCGGCTGTGGTCGACGAGACCGGCGCGACGCTCTGGTCGAAGAAGATCGACAACGACGAGCCGGCGATCCTGACCGCGCTCGGCGAGATCCTGGACCTGGCGGACCGGGTCCACTGGGCGGTGGACATCTCCGGTACGTCCTCCGCGCTGCTGCCGGCGCTTCTCGCGGCGCACGGCCGGCGGGCCGTCTACGTGCCGGGCCGCACGGTCAACCGCATGTCGGGCGCCTACCGGGGTGAGGCGAAGACCGACGCCCGCGACGCCTACGTCATCGCCGAGACCGCCCGCCACAGAAGCGACTTCGCCACGATCGATGTGCCCGCCCAGCCGGCCGCCGACCTCGCGCTGCTGACCGCCCCCCGGTCGGACCTGGTCGCCGACCGGGTGCGGATGATCAACCGACTGCGCGACGTGCTGACCGGCGTCTTCCCCGCGCTGGAGCGGGCCTTCGACTACTCCGCCCACAAGGGTGCGCTGGTCCTGCTGACGGGCTACCAGACCCCGGCCGCGATCCGCCGCCGTGGCCGGGCAAGGCTGACGGCCTGGCCGGCCAACCGCAGTGTGCGCGGCGCCGACGCGGTCGCCGCGACCGCGCTGCAGGCCGCCCAGGCCCAGCAGACCGCGCTGCCCGGCGAGGACGTCGCCGCGCGGATCGTGGCCGGCCTGGCCGTGCAGATCCTGGCCCTGGACGACCGGCTCAAGCGGATCGACAAGCAGATCCGTGACACCTCCCGCAGCCACCCGCAGGCGGAGATCATCGAGTCCCTGCCCGGCATGGGTCCGATACTCGGAGCCGAGTTCGTCGTCGCGGCCGGCGACCTCAGCGCCTACGCCGATGCCGGCCACCTCGCCTCCGCGGCCGGGCTCGTGCCCGTCCCGCGGGACTCGGGACGCCGGACCGGCAACCCGCACCGGCCCAAGCGCTACAGCCGCCGCCTGCGCCGGGTGTTCTACATGTCCGCACAGACCAGCATCATCCGCGAGGGACCGAACCGGGACTTCTACCTCAAGAAGCGCGGCGAGGGCTGCAAGCACGTCCAGGCGGTCATCGCACTGGCCCGGCGACGGGCGAGCGTCCTGTGGGCCCTTCTGCGCAACAACCGGGTGTTCACCTCCGCCCCGCCGGTCCCGCAAGCGGCTTGACTTCGTCATTGAGACTCCTCGGTGGCGGGTGCGACCTGTGCGAGCCAACTTGCCCCCACTCCGGGCGAGCCCGCAAAGTTCTTTGCGGAAACCGCAAACTCTGGGCACAGTGACCGTATGAGCGACGAGTACGACGAGTACGAGGCCGTGCTTGCGGCGGTCGGACCCCGGCTCCGCGCGTTGCGGCGCCGCCGCGGAACCACCCTGACCGCCCTGTCGGAGACCACCGGCATCCCGATCAGCACCCTGTCCCGGCTGGAGTCCGGACAGCGCAGGCCGGGTCTGGAACTGCTGCTCCCGCTGGCCAAGGTCTACCGGATGCCGATCGACGAACTCGTCGGCGCCCCGGCCGACTTCGACCCCCGCGTGCGCCCGCAGCCGTTCACCCGCAACGGCATGACCGTCGTCCCGCTGACCCGCAACCCCGGCGGCCTCCAGGCGTTCAAGCACATCCTCCCGGCCGGCCCGACCGACCGCGAACCCGATCCCCGCTCACACGAGGGATACCACTGGCTGTACGTCCTGAGCGGGCGGCTCCGTGTCGTCCTGGGCGACCAGGACCTCGTCCTCACCGCCGGCGAGGTCGCCGAGTTCGACACCCACCTCCCGCACTGGTTCGGCAACGCCGACACCCACCCGGTGGAGTACCTGAGCATCCTCGGCCCCCAGGGCGAACGCTTCCATGTGAGAGCCCGCTACCAGCCAGGCGACCGCGACCGCGACGCCGACCGCGACGGCGACAACGCTTGACGGCACCGGCGTCTATGCCTGTGACCACCTCATCAGCCGTTTCTCCGTGAACCCGATGATGGTGTCGAGTATCCAGGAGATCACGATTATCGCGACGAGTCCGGCCCAGATCTGGTCAACGTCCAGTTTGGATTCGCCGAGCACCAGCAGATAGCCAAGGCCGTTGCTCGATCCCACGAACTCGGCGGTGATCGCTGCTTGGAACGCGTACCCGATGGTGATCCGTGTGACGCCGACGAGCCAGCTGGTGAGGGCTGGTGCGTAGACATCGCGGACTATGCCTCCCGTCCGCGCGCCGAATATCCTCATCGAATCGAGAAGGCCGCCGTCGACTTCTCTGAATCCCGAGGCGACGATCGTGGTCACCACGACCACGATGACCAATGCCACCAGCACAACCTTCGAAACATCGTTGAAGCCCAGCCACACCGCCAGAAACGGATACAGGATCAGACGGGGAGTGCCATTGAAAAACGCGAGAAAGGGATCCAGGACGTCCCGGACGAAGTCGGACAGCCCTATCGCGGTGCCGAGGGCGATACCCGCGACGGTGCCGATAAACCAGCCGATGAGGAGGACCTTGACCGTGGAGTACGAAGCGGACACCAACGTGCCGTCCGTGATCCATTGGCTCAGGAAGTGCCAGGTGTCACCGGGAGTACCGAAAGCGAAAGCGTCGAGGCCGCCGAACTCCATGGCCTGGCCCCAGACGACAACCAGCAGCACGGGGAACAGGATCTGGGCGACCGGCAGGCGCGAACGGGACACCAACGAAGGGGACACCTGCGAACGGGACGCTACGCTTTCCATGCGCTGAACCTCCTCTCCACACGAAAAAGGACGCGGTCGGCGACGATCGCCAAGGTGGCGACGGCCAGGATTCCGGCCACGATCGCGTTGGGGTCAAGACCCTGCTGGGCCACGGCGATTCTGTTTCCCAGACCTGAATTGGACGCGATGTACTCGGAAATGACCGCCGCCGTCAGTGCCCACGCCGCCGACACCCGCAGACTGGTCATCAGCCAGCCCGCGATGGCCGGGACATACACGTCGCGTATGCATTCGAGTATCGAAGCGCCTGCCAGCCTGAGGTAGTCCAGGTACACGCGGTCGATGTTCCTCAGGCCCGAGTGCACGCCGTAGAAAACGATGAAGAACATCGCCGACGCAACGAAATACACCTTCGAGTTGAAGCTGATCCCGAACCAGATGATGAACACCGGCGCGAGGGCGACCTTGGGGAGCGAGTTGGCGATCGCGATGTAGGGCGCGAGGAAGCGGGACACCGAGGGCAACGGCAATATCAGGGCCACCAGAGCGACCGCCACCGCGACGCCCAGCGCGTACCCCGCCAGCGCTTCCAGGACGGTCTGCTCCAAGTCGTCCCAGAACTCGGGCAGCACCAGCCACTGCCCAACCCTTGAGGCGACGTCCGAAGGACGCCCGAGCAGCAGCTGCCAGTACTCGTTGCTCGCGAGCAACTGCCAGCCCCCGATGACCACCACCACGATCAGTACGCGGCTCAACCACACGGCGACGGTGAACTTCGCGCTGCGTGCCGGCGTCCGCCGGCCCGGTGGCTTCTGAGTCGCCCGCGTCGCCGCGTTGTCAGTGTTCTTCCGCATGGCTCCGCTGCACCTCCGCTCGGAGCTGCTCCCAGATCCGGTGGTACAGGTCGGTGAACTTCGGCTCGAAACGCACCTCCATGAGATTCCGGGGCCGTGGCAGGTCGATCGGGTAGTCGCCGATCACCGTCCCCGGTGACGCGCTCATCACGACGACCCGGTCCGACAGGCCGACCGCTTCCTCAAGGTCGTGCGTGATGAACAGCACCGAAGGCCGATATTCCTGCCAGAGGGACAAGAGGTCGTCCTCCATGTGGGTGCGGGTCTGGACGTCCAGGGCACTGAAGGGTTCATCCATCAAGATGATCTTCGGCTGGTACGCGAGAGTCGCCGCGATCGCCACTCGCTTGCGCATGCCCCCCGACAGCTGATGGGGATAGGACTCCGCGAACTGCCCGAGGCGTACGCGCTTCAGCCAGTCACGGGCCTTCTCCAGAGCCTGCTTCTTGGGCATGCCCTGGTACCGCAGGGGCAGGGCGACGTTCTGCACAGCGGTGCGCCACGGGAGCAGTGCGTCGCGCTGGAAGATGAAGCCGACGTCCCGGTTCACCCCGCGTACGGGGTGGTTGAACGTTTCGACCGTGCCACTCGCCGGAGTCGCCAGCCCGGCCAGGAGCCCCAGTACGGTCGACTTTCCGCAGCCGGACGGCCCCACCACCGAGACGAACTCGCCGGGCCGCACTTCCAGGGTGACGTCGGTCAGCGCTGTGAACTCGCCCCGCGCGGAGGGGAATGTTCTCGTGACGCTGCTCAGCTTGATGGCAGGCGAGGCCAAATCGACGTGGTCGCCAACAAGTGTCATCGATTCTCCAAGAGGTCGTCGCATCGACGCCGCGTGATCGTCGATAGCGAGATCAGCGACTCAGGCTGTTGAACGAGCGTTTCCTTCGGTGTCACGGCAGGTGCCGCGATCGTGGTAGTTCAACCCGCGGCGGGCCGGTCGATGGGCAGCGTGCTGTAGGCCTTGTCGACGTACCGCTTGTCGAAGAATCCCTCGGGAATGCTCTTCGGGTCCAAGCCCGCCAGTGCGATGGTGTCGGTGATCGCCTTGTCGGTGAACCCGCCGTCGGCGGTGGCGAAGGAGCCGGACAGATACTTCCACTGCCGGAGGAACCCGTCCTGTGGATTGACCTTCTTGAACTCGTCGGGCATCAGGCTGTAGACGGCTTTCCCGTCGGATTTTCCGCGAAGCTGTGCGAGGCTTTCGACCAGCGCGGAGACGAGGTCCTGAGTGAGTTCGGGATACTGCTGGGTGAAGTCATTGGGCACGACGACACCCATGCCCAGAACCTGGCCGATCAGTGGTTCGGCGGATCGCGGGTCGTTCAGGTCGGTCACCAGATATCCCGCCCCTTCGTCGATTGTCTTCATCGTCTCCGGAATGCTCGCCGTAATGAGATCGGCCCGGCCGGTCATGAGCGCGGGCGCGAAGGCGACTCCAGAACCCAGGGCGACCTGCTTGGTCTTGTCCCAGTCAACGCCCGCGGCGGTCATGGCCTTCCGTGCGGTTACCTGGCTGAGGGAGCCCGGTGCCGTAAAGCCGACCTTCTTGTCGGCGAAGGAGGCAAGGTCGGTTCCGTTCGCGGCTTGGTACTTCTTCGCCCCGACGGCAAGCAAGCCCGATCCCAGCGATATGTTTCCCACGTACTTGAGGTCCTTGCCCGCATGCGCCGCGGTCAAAGCGGTGACGGTGGCACACAGGCAGACTTGCGCGGTGCCGCCGGCCAGGGCTCCGATGGTGTCGGATCCTTTCGCGAACGGCTCGTAGCTGATCGTCGTGCCGTATTTCCGCTCGATCTCGGCGAGATTTTCGTGCGCGGCCCACCAGGACGCATAGCTGGAGAGATAGTTGCCGCCCACCGCGATGACGACGCGATTCGGGACCCCGCCCGAACTCTGGCCGCTGCCGGAGCCTCCACATCCGGCGAGTACGAACGCGAAGAGAGCGAAGAGAGCGAAGTGAGCGGGGAAAGCGATCCGTGCACCTCTGTTGAGTCGCATGGTCAAACCTTTCTCTTGGGGACACGGACATCCCCTGAACCGGCGTCTTTGGCGATCGGCGGAACGGTTTGCGGGAACCCGTATCAGGGCTGGATCTCCCGAAATCCAGAGAGGGAAAGGGCAACACCACGGCGTCGGTGTGCAACGGCGGGGTGACCGGAAGGAGCGGCCTTCCCGCACTGGTGAGCGTCACGCGGCCCGGGTCGCGGGCCGGAGCGCGAACTGGCCGGCCCGTAGGTCCTCATGGACCCCGTTGCGACCGGTGCCGGCGTTGGCGTGGTTGAAGGTAGGCCCCTGTCTTCAACAGCGTCAAGGACACGCGTTTTCCCTGAACAGGCGCCCTGTGCAGGCATCCTGGGCAGTTTGCCTGGGCACGTCTCCGGGCTGACGCGGCTCCCGCCGCAGGGCCCGGCGGCTGGAGGCGGGATCTGGCCCTGACGGCCCGTTGACCCCCCTACTTGTCCGTCATACGATGACGTATGTCAGACAAAGTCCCATGACATGCGTCACTCGGTTTATGCAACTAGTTGCACAAACCTTCCGGAGCCGTCTACAACAGGAGGCGACCACGAGGAACGACTCCGCGTACGGAAGGCCCCGTATGAGCCGCTACCCGCACCTGCTGACCCCGCTCGACCTGGGCTTCATCACCCTGCCCAACCGCGTCCTCATGGGATCCATGCACGTGGGGCTCGAAGAGGCCGAGGGCGGCTTCGCGCGGATGGCGGAGTTCTACGCCACCCGCGTCCGGGGCGGTGTCGGACTCATGGTCACCGGAGGCATCGCACCCAACGACGAAGGCAGGCCGTACGAGGGCGGCGCCCGGCTGACCACCGACGCGGAGGCCGAACAGCACACCGTCGTCACCGACGCGGTGCACCGCGAGGGCGGCCGGATCGCCCTCCAGATCCTGCACTTCGGCCGCTACGCCTACCACCAGGACCTCGTCGCGCCCAGCGCCCTCCAGGCCCCGATCAGCCCCTACACACCCCGCGCGCTCACCGACGACGAGGTGGAGCGGACGATCGACGACTTCGCCCGCACCGCCGAACTCGCGCGCCGCGCCGGCTACGACGGCGTCGAGATCATGGGCTCCGAGGGCTACCTGATCAACGAGTTCGTCGCGGCGGCGACCAACCACCGCGACGACCGCTGGGGCGGCCCGTACGAGAACCGCATACGGTTCCCCGTCGAGATCGTGCGGCGCGTCCGCGAGCGCGTCGGGCCCGACTTCCTCGTCATCCACCGGCTGTCCATGCTCGACCTCGTCCCCGGCGGCTCCACGCTCGACGAGGTCGTCACGCTGGCGCGGGCGGTCGAGGCGGCCGGCGCGAACATCATCAACACCGGCATCGGCTGGCACGAGGCGCGCATCCCCACCATCGCCACCTCCGTGCCGCGCGGCGCCTACACCTGGGTGACGAAGAAGGTCATGGGCGCGGTCTCCATCCCGCTCGTCACCACCAACCGCATCAACACCCCCGAACTCGCCGAGGAGTTGCTCGCCGCGGGCCACGCCGACATGGTGTCGCTCGCCCGGCCACTCCTCGCCGACCCGGACTTCGTCGCCAAGGCCCGCGCCGGACGCGCCGACGCCATCAACACCTGCATCGGCTGCAACCAGGCATGCCTGGACCACACGTTCAGCGGCCGGATCACCTCCTGCCTGGTCAACCCGCGCGCCTGCCACGAGACCGAACTCGTCCTCTCCCCGACCCGGCGGGCCCGGCGCGTCGCCGTGGTCGGTGCCGGTCCCGCCGGACTCGCCTGCGCCGTGAGCGCCGCCGAACGCGGCCACCACGTCACCCTCTTCGACGCGGCCACCGAGATCGGCGGACAGCTCAACATCGCCCGCAAGGTCCCCGGCAAGCAGGAGTTCGACGAGACCCTGCGCTACTTCCGTACCCGCATCGCCGACCTCGGCGTGGACGTACGCCTCGGCGTCCGGGTCACCGCCGCTCTGCTCGGCGCCGCGGCGTACGACGAGATCGTCGTCGCCACCGGCGTCCTGCCCCGTACGCCCGACATCCCCGGCATCGACCACCCGAGCGTCCTCGGCTACCTCGACGTCCTGCGCGACGGTGCGCCCGTCGGCGCGCGGGTCGCCGTGCTCGGTGCGGGCGGTATCGGCTTCGACGTCGCCGCGTACCTCACCGACAGCGGCGACGGAGCGAGCCGGGACCCGGCCGTGTACTTCCGGACCTGGGGCGTCGACATGGACTACCGGGCGCCCGGCGGACTCGCCGCACCCCTGCGGCCCGCGCCGCCGCGCGCGGTCCACCTCCTCCAGCGCTCCACCACCAAACCCGGCGCGGGGCTCGGGAAGACCACCGGCTGGATCCACCGCACCGAACTGCGCCACCGCGGCGTCACCATGACCGCGGGCGTCCGCTACGACCGCATCGACGACGCCGGACTCCACCTCACCGTCGACGGCCGGCCCCGCCTGGTCGAGGTGGACACCATCGTCCTGTGCACCGGCCAGGAACCCCGCCGCGACCTGTACGAGGACCTGCGCGCCGCCGGACGGGAGCCGCACCTCATCGGGGGCGCCGACGAAGCCGCCGAACTCGACGCCAAGCGCGCCGTGCTCCAGGGCACCCGGGTCGCGGCGGCCCTGTGACCCCGGCGGCCCCTCCGGCAAATCTAGGATGCGGGCATGTCCCTGCCCCACGCGATCCTCACCGCCCTGCTCGAAAAGCCGTCGTCAGGGCTGGAGCTGACCCGGCGCTTCGACCGGTCGATCGGCTACTTCTGGTCGGCCACGCACCAGCAGATCTACCGCGAGCTGGGCAAGCTCGAACAGACCGGCCACATCCGCGCCCTGCCGTCCGACCGTCCCGCGCGGGGCAGCAGGAAGGAGTACGAGGTGCTGCCCGAAGGCCGCGCCGAACTCGCCCGCTGGACCGCCGCACCCCAGGACCCGAAGCCGCTGCGGGACCCCCTGCTGCTGCGGCTGCGGGCGGCGGCCGTGGTCGGGACCGACGGCATCGCGTCCGACCTGCGCCACCATCTCGACCTGCACCGCAGCCAGTTGGCGACCTACCGGGACATCGAGAAGAAGGACTTCCCGCCGGGCCGTGACACCCCCGAGGACCGGCTGCGGCATCTGGTGCTGCGGGCCGGGATCGACCTGGAGACCTTCTGGACCCAGTGGCTCGACCACGCGCTCACCGAGTTCGACGACCTGTCCCCGGACACGGACGGCACCGCACCCGCGTGAGTTCGCGGCAGCCAGTCACTCCCTGCCGAGCGTCGCGGCGCACGGGTCCCAGTCCGTGCCGACCGGAGCCGGTGGCGCCGGCCGGGGCGGCAGGTCCGTGAACGCGCCGCGTCCGGCCGATTCACCGATCGCCGCCATCGTGTGCAGCACATGCAGCGCGAGAGAGCCGGAGGCGCGGGGCGCGCTCCCGCCGCGTACCGCACGCGCCAGGTCCAGGACGCCGAGCCCGCGCCCGTCGGTCCGGCCGTCGACGGGCAGGTCCCGCCACTCCTCGGAGCCGTTGGCCCGCAGCCGCAGCGGGCCGTCGAAGGTGTTCGGATCGGGCACGGCGAGGGTGCCCTCCGTGCCCACGACCTCGAACTGGATACGCCGGTGGGCCGAGTCGAAGCTGAACGTCGAGGTGGCCCGTACCCCCGAGTCGAAGGTGAGCAGCGCCGAGACATGTGTCGGTACGTCGACCGGGAACTCCTCGCCCGCCCGGGGCCCCGAGCCGACGACCCGCCGGGCGCGGGCCGTCGCCGCGGTCGCCGCCACCCGGGACACTCCGCCGAACAGGGCCACCAGCGACGTCAGATAGTAGGGGCCGAGGTCGAACAGCGGCCCCGCGCCCGGCTGGTAGAAGAACGCCGGGTCCGGATGCCAGGACTCCGGACCGAGGCTCTGGACGACGGTGGTCGCGGCCACCGGCTCCCCGATGTGCCCCGCGCGCAGCGCCCGCAGCGCCGACTGGAGGCCCGCGCCGAGGAAGGTGTCCGGCGCGTTGCCGACGAGCAGGCCCCGCTCGGACGCCTCGGCGAGCAGCTTCTCGGCCTCGCCCGCGGTCGGCGCGATCGGCTTCTCGCCGTACACGTGCTTCCCGGCCCGCAGCGCCGCCGTGGCGACCTGGGCGTGCGCGGCAGGGACGGTCAGATTGACGACGAGTTCGACCTCCGGCACCGCCAGGACCGTGGCCAGATCCCCGGCGACCGGCACGCCGTGCTCCCCGGCGACCGCGCGGGCACGCTCCACGTCCAGATCCGCGACGGCGATCACGCGGACGTCCGGGAAGGCCGCGAGGGTCCTGAGGTACTGGCCGCTGATGACGCCCGCGCCGACGAGGGCGACCCCGACCGGGCCGCCACGCCCCCTTCCGGCGGCGGCCTCCGTTCCGGCGCTCACGCCGCCTCCAGCCCGGCCACGTACGCGCGGCTCGCGGCGAGTTCGGCGAACAGGTCGCCCGCGCACGCGTCGAACTCGACGATCCGCCAGGTGTCCGGCGAGGCCGCCAGGATGCCGGGCACGGACATCGCACCGGTGCCGACCGCCACATGGGGTTCGCCCTTGATGCCGGGACCGTCCTTCACATGCAGTGCGAGGACCCGGTCCCCGAGCCGGCCGAGGAGCGCCGGGACGTCCGCGCCGCCCACCGCGGCCCAGTACGTGTCGACCTCCAGGAAGACATCCGGCGCCAGGAGGTCCGCCAGCACTTCCAGGGCGTGCCGCCCGTCGACCGCCGGCTCGATCTCCCACCAGTGGTTGTGATAGCCGACGCGGATGCCCAGGGGCGCGGCGCGTTCGGCGAGGGCGTTGAGCCGGTCGGCGGTCCGCTTCAGGCCGTCGAGGCTCGTGAACTCCTCGTGCGGGATGCCGCCCGGCACGATCGCGAGATCCGTACCGAGCCGGGCCACGGCGTCCAGCGCGGGCCCCGGATCCGGTGCGAGGAGCGGCCCGGCATGCGTGCTCGACACCGTCAGACCGAGATCGTCGGCCAGGCGCCGCAGTCCTTCCGGATCGGTGTGCACATCGAAGGCCTCGACCGCCCCGAACCCCATGGCGGCCAGGCGCGCCAAGGTCCCTTCCCGGTCGGCGGCGAGCGCGTCGCGCACGCTGTAGAGCTGAACGCTGATCGGTCGTGACATGGACCCGAGCCCCCTGTCGGCGGTCGGCCGGACGCGGTGCGCCGGCGCCAGGACGACACGTACGCCTGCTCACGTACGTGTCGCTACGCATGTGTCGATCGCGCCGACAACGATGCCATCTCGTCCCGGAGATCGACAGGGTGCCTTCGGGGTCCCGTGCGGGAGGCCGTTCCCCTCACCCCGGCTCGCACGGACGCCGCCTCCGTCCGGCGGATGGGGGGACCGGGGGAGACGGCGGCCGTACGGCCGGTGCGGCGGATCAGTGGCGCTGGTGCCGGGATCGGCGCCGGAGATACCAGACGGTGCCACCGATCCCGGCGCCCACCAGGGCGCCGCCGCCGGCCTTGGTGAGGGTGTCGTAGTTCTCCGTACCGCCACCGAGGCCGCCCTGTACGCCGCGCGCGGGCGCGGTCGTCGCGGAGATCGTCGGGGCGACCGTCGGGGCGGCGCCCACGGTCACGGTGCGGGTACCCGCGTTGATGCCGTTGGCGCACAGCACGCTGACGTTGTAGGTGCCGGGGCCGACGTTGGACCAGGAGCCGCTCTGGCTCGCGGTACCGCCGCTGAGGGAGATCTGACGGCCCTGCGCGAAGGTGGTCTGGCCGGTCGACAGCAGGGACGCGTAGCCCCCGGTGGTGCAGGCGACGGTACTGACCTGGACGGTGGACCCCGCCGCCGTCACGGTGATGCCCGAGACGGCGGTGCCGCCGGCGAAGGCCGGTGCCGCCAGGGTCAGGGGCAGCGCGGCGGCGGCTGTGGCGGTGAGGCCGGAACGGACGGCTGAGCGGACGGATATCCGGATGGTTCGCATATGTCTGCCCTCCGACGGCACGGTTGGCGGTACGTTCCATGCGCCGCCGAGGGTGGGGGATCGCCCGTGCTGCCTTGTGCCGAGCCAACGCGCACCGGAGCGCGCGCGCCTGCGGGCGACCGCCGTGCAGGTGATGAACTCCGCCGACCGGCCCATCCGGCCCCCCGCTCGGGTGGCGCTACGAGTCCGGCTGCCCGGTGGTCACCGTCCGCTCCGCCGAGTACCCGCCCCAGGTGCCGTCCGGCAGCATCGCCCGGATCCGCACCCGGTGCTCCACGCCCGCCTCCTTGTCCACGTAGAAACTGTGCTCGGCGCGGCCCTTCGGAGGTGTGCCGCCCCAGACGAGCGTGGTGACCTGCTCACGGTCGAGCTGGATCTGGTAGCGCATGATCGTCCCGTCCGTCTCCGGCGGGTCCCAGGCCAGATCCAGGTAGTGGCCGCCGTCGGCGCGGTGGGTCGACGCGCGGAAGTCCGCGGGGGCGGTGGCCCGGCCGTCGTCGGAAGCCCCCGCCGTGGTGAGCCGCACCGCGCCGCTCGCGGGCGAGGAGTTGTCGGCCGCGTCGCGCGCCTTCACGGTGAACACGTAGGCCGTGCCGGGCCGCAGCCCGGTGACCGTCGTCCGGGTCACGTCCCCGCCGACACTGTGGATCTTCGTCCCGCCCTGGTAGACGTCGTACGAGACGACCTCGCTGTTGTCCTTCGACGCGCCCCAGGAGAGGGACGCCGCCCGGCTTCCCGCGGGCTTTCCGGTGAGCTTCCCGGGGCGTGTCGGGGCCTGGTCGTCGGCGGCGACCGCCTTCGGCGTGGTCGCGGACACCCCCTTGCTGGGCGCCCCGAGCACCCCCTTCGCGTCGCGGGCCCGCACGGTGAACGTGTACGTGGACGAGGGGGTCAGGCCGGTGATGTCGACCATGTACTCCTTACCCGGGACCTCCTTCACCTTCCGGTCGTCGCGGTACACCTCGTAGCCGTCCACCGCGGTCCCGTCGCCGGGGCTGCTCCACATCACATGCACGGTCGTGGCGCTGCCCGCCTGCGCGGTGACGCCCAGCGGTGGGGGAGGCGGCTGGGTGCCGGCGGTGTCGGCGGCGCTCCAGGCGCAGGACGTCAGCAGGAACGCGGCGGCGGTCAGCGGCAGGGCGTGACGGGGCGTGCGGAGGTGGTGTGGGGGGATGCGGCGCACTGGCGGGCCTTCCCGGTCGCGGATCACGGCATTGGTACAGACCTGTATGGCACGGATGGTGAGTACACATCAAGAGGTCGTAGGCAACGGACACGCCTGAGAGGGTGCGCCGAAGGGAGTCAGCGACACGCGACGGCGTCCGCCGTCCGGCCCTCGAACACCGGTCGCACGGCGCGCAACGTGCAGATTGGTGCCCGCTGGTCACTGTCCCCCACGGAGGGTCCGCTCATCGTGCGCAACCGAACGGTGGCTCTCGCCGCCACCATCGGCACCGTCCTGCTCGCCCCCACCACACTCACCCCCACCACACCCGCCGACGCCCACTCCCGGCCACCGCTCCCCGCCGGCGTCCCCGTCCCGAGAGCCGCCGTACCGGCCGTGGAGCCCGCCGTGCCGGCCGCCGACCTGCTGGCCGCCACCCGTGGCTGCGCGCCCGTCTCCCGTGGCAAGTACCGCACCGACCAGGGCTCACGCCCGACCGTCCCGGTCTGCGGCAGACGCGGTGCCGTGTACTGGAAGGCCGACATGGACATCGACTGCGACGGCCGGCCGGGCCGCCACTGCAACAGGCGCGCCGACCCGCTGTTCTCGCCGATGACGGCGTTCGCGCAGTCCGACGGGAAGTACCTCAGCCCGGACCGGCTGCCCTTCATCGTCGTCCCGGCGGGCAGCAGCCTGTGGAACCCCGCGCGGCACGGCGTGACCGGCGGTTCCGTCGCCGCCGTCGTCTACCGGGACCGGGTCACGTACGCCGTCGTCGGTGACACCGGCCCGGCCGGGATCATCGGCGAGGCGTCGTACGCGACGGCGAAGGCCCTCGGTATCCCCGCCGACCCGCGCACGGGCGGGGCCGCGTCCGGTGTCACCTACATCGTCTTCAAGGACTCGAAGGCGGCCCCGATCCAGAGCCACCGGGCCGCCGTCGCGGAAGGCGAGCGGCTGGCCAGGGAGTTCGTGCGCGGCAGGTAGCCGTGCCGGGCCGTGATCGAGCGGCTCACACCTCGCGGTGGATCAAGTGGCTCACACCTTGCGGTAGTCGTACGCCTCCGTCGCCGCCGCCACGACCGCGTCGAGGTCGGCGCCCGCCGATGCCGTCACCACGGCGGCCACCGCGCCCTCCACGAACGGCGCGTCCACCAGCCGGGTGGCGTCGGGCAGTTCGTCGCCTTCCGCAAGGAGGGCCTTGACGGTGAGGACCGCGCTGCCCAGGTCGGTGAGGACGGCGACACCCGCGCCCTGGTCGACCCGGGCGGCGGCGGCGGAGATCAGCTCGGAGCTGGTGCCGAGGCCACCGCCCTCGGTCCCGCCCGCCGCCGCCACCGGCGCGGTCGCGCCGCCGCCCGCCAGACCGGCCGCCAGCTCGGCGACGGATTCGGCGACCGCCGCGCTGTGCGACACCAGCACGATCCCCACCAGCGGCGTGTCACTCACCGGAACCACCCTCCCCGTTTCCGCCGGTGCCTCCGGCCGTGTCCTTGGCGGTGTCGGCGAGCGCCGCGATGAGCAGCGCCGACGAGGTGGCGCCCGGGTCCTGGTGGCCGATGCTCCGCTCGCCCAGATAGCTGGCCCGGCCCTTGCGCGCCTGGAGCGGTGTGGTCGCCAGGGCGCCCTGCTCCGCGGCGTCCCGCGCGGCCTCGAAGGAGTCGCCGAGCGCGTCGGCGGCGGGCACCAGCGCGTCGAGCATCGTCTTGTCACCCGGCGCCGCGCCACCGAGCTTGGCCACCGCGTCCACCCCGGTGCGCAGCGCGGTGGCGAGATCGGCACCGGACACCTCGGGGGCGTCGCCGAGCGCCTTGCCGGTGCGCCGCAGCAGCGTCCCGTACAGGGGCCCGGACGCCCCGCCGACCGTCGAGATCAGCCGGCGCCCGGCCAGGACCAGGACCGCGCCGGGCGTCGCGGGCGCCTCCTCCTTCAGGCTTGCCGCGACGGCGGTGAAACCGCGCTGGAGGTTGGCGCCGTGGTCGGCGTCGCCGATCGGCGAGTCCAGGGCGGTGAGCCGGTCCGCCTCACGGTCGACGGATACGGCGGTCGCGTTCATCCAGCGGCGGAAGAAGTCGGCATCGAGCACGGAAACTCCTGGCGGGGTCGGTCGGATGGGGCCGGGGAGGAGGGGTGTGGTGTCGGTGGCGGGGAGGGGTCAGCGGCCCCAGCGCAGCCCCGGCGTGCTCACCGGCGCGTCCCACAGACGCAGCAGCTCCTCGTCCACCTGGCAGAGGGTCACCGAGGCGCCGGCCATGTCGAGCGAGGTGACGTAGTTGCCGACCAGCGTGCGGGCGACGGGAACGCCCCGCTCGGCGAGCACCCGGTGCACCTCCGCCGTATAGCCGTACAGCTCCAGGAGCGGAGTGGCCCCCATGCCGTTGACCAGGACCAGGACGGGCGCCTTCGGGTCGAGGTCGTCGAGGACCGCGTCCACCGAGAAGTCGGCGATCTCCCGCGAGGTCATCATGGCCCGCCGCTCACGGCCCGGCTCGCCGTGGATGCCGATGCCGAGTTCCAGCTCACCGGCCGGCAGATCGAAGGTGGGGCTGCCCTTGGCGGGGGTGGTGACGGCGCTGAGGGCGACACCGAAACTGCGGGAGTTCTCGTTGACCCGTACCGCGATCTCCTGGACACGGTCCAGCGGCCTGCCCTCGTCGGCGGCGGCGCCCGCCATCTTCTCCACGAAGAGCGTGGCGCCCGTACCGCGCCGCCCGGCGGTGAAGAGGCTGTCCTGTACGGCCACGTCGTCGTTGACCAGGACCTTCGCGATACGGATGCCCTCGTCGTCGGCGAGTTCGGCGGCCATGTCGAAGTTGAGGACGTCGCCCGTGTAGTTCTTCACGATGAACAGCACGCCCTCGCCGCTGTCCACGGCCGCGGCGGCCCGGAGCATCTGGTCCGGCACCGGCGAGGTGAACACCTCGCCCGGACACGCCGCCGACAGCATGCCGGGGCCCACGAATCCGCCGTGCAGCGGTTCGTGCCCCGAGCCACCGCCCGACACCAGCCCGACCTTGCCCGCGACAGGGGCGTCCCGCCGCACGATCACCCGGTTCTCCACGTCGACCGTCAACTCGGGGTGCGCCACCGCCATCCCCCGCAGGGCATCGGCGACCACGGTCTCGGCCACGTTGATGAGCATCTTCATGGGTACCTCCGGGTGAGCGGGTCCGGTGAGCTGGTCCGGTGAGCTGGTGCGGTGCGCGGTGCGGCAGGTGGGTCGGGGGTGGCGTGCACCCCTTCCAGTATTGAGGAGAAACAGCCCGGAGGAGAGGTCGAAGATCGGAACCGGTGGGGGATGGGCCGCCCGCCGTCCCTGGGCCCTGTCCGGGTGACCGGCGTAGCCTGGTGAGCGGCAGGTGACTTCCCTCCGCCCCTCACCACGTCGTCCTCCGCCCGCCTCGCAGACGTCCGGGAGCAACCCGTGCGGGAAGCGGATTCGAGGGCACCCGGTGTCGTGGAAGGAGATGACACGGTGATTGCCGTCGTGCTGGTTCTGCTGCTGCTCCTGCTCGTCTTCGGGCTCGGGTTCGCCGTCAAGATTCTGTGGTGGATCGCCCTGGCCGCCCTGGTGGTCTGGGTCGTGGGGATTCTCCTGCGTGGCAGGAAGACCGGGGCCGGGGGACAGAGGTCCTCCTGGCACCGCTGGTGAGAGCGGCCGACGAGTCCGACGAGTGCGCGGGCCGGCCCCCGGACCGGTCCGTGAGCGGGGAGCGTGATCTGCGGAGGCTGCTGAGCGGGATGCGCCCGGAACTCAACCCGGGCCGCTATGTGTTCACCTTCACCGAGGCGGGCGCCCTGCCCGGTGTCCCGCCCGGGGTCACCCCTGTGGTGACGGTCGCCGAGCCGGAGGGCCTGACCCTCGTCGTCCGTCAGGAGGAGGCCGACGCGACGGGACTCCCGTACGCCTATGTCGCGGGCTGGATCACCCTGCGCGTCCACTCGGCCCTGGACGCGGTCGGCCTCACCGCCGCCGTCGCCCGGGAACTCGCCACGGCGGGGCTGAGCTGCAACGTCGTGGCGGGCTACCACCACGACCACCTGTTCGTCCCGCACGAACGCGCCACCGAGGCGGTCAGCCTGCTGGAAGCCCTCGCACGACGCTCACGCTGACCCCGGGGCCGTGTCCGGTCGGCGCCGATCGCCTCAGCGTGTGAGGCCACCGGGCGCCGTCGCGGGCACGTCCCCGGCGAAGACGATCATCTGGTCGATCCGGTCGTCCCGGAGGTGGACCACATCGGTGCCGGCCAGTGTGGGGCCGTCGTCGGGCGTGCGGTAGACCCAGCGGTAGCGCGCCCATTCGCCCGGCGCGTCCACCGTGGAGCAGCGCTCCAGGGTGCCGGGCCCCGCCGGATGGCGCCGCAGCTCCAGGACGAAGCGCTCCACCGACTCCACGCTCACACTGCGCCCGAGCGGACCCCAGAACACCACGTCCGAGGTGAGGGCCTGCGAGAGGAGTTCCGTCACATAGCTGTCCGCCGAGGCGTTGAACGCCAGGATGAACGTGTCGATGGCCGACTGAGCCGCCGCTTCCTGTTCCTGCACCGCTTCTCCCTGCATCGTTCCTTCCTACCAGAGCGCGCCCCGGCGCGCCCCGGTCCGACCGGTGATGCCCTACTCCTCGATGGCGCCGCCCACCTTCCGCAGATGCCGCCGGAACGAGTACGTCGGATCGGCCGCCCGCCGCTCCCTGTAGGTGGCGAAGTCGGTCTGGCGCCGCAGGGTTTCGCCCTGCTTGATCGCGGCGGCCTGCTCGCGCTCCGTGTCCCGGATGCGCCCGGCGGTCGCCAGGACCTCGTCCAGATGCGCGGCGGCGATGAACAGCACCCCGTCCTCGTCACCGAACACGACGTCGTCGGCGGTCACCAGATGGAACCCGAACCGCGCCGAGACCAGCGCCTCGGGCTCCCGCTCGTCCAGCCGTACGGGCCCCGGCGGGTAGCTCCCGTAGCTGAACACCGGGACCCCGATCTCCACCAGCTCCGGTGTGTCCCGGTGCAGCCCCCACACGACGAGGCCCGAGACGCCCGCCGTCCGGGCCTCCAGGACCGCGAGGTCGCCGACGCACGCCTCGTCCTTCCGGCCGCCGTTGTCGATGACCAGCACATCGCCCGGCGCTGCCTCGTCGTACGCCTCCAGGAAGACGTCCACGCTGCCGTAGTGCCGCACCGGCAGCACCCGCCCCGCGACCCGCTGCCCCGGGGTGACCGCGCCGATGCCGGGCGGCGCGGCACGCAGCGGCACACCGCCCCGGACACAGGCGTCGGCCAGCAGCGGTGTGGACAGTTCGGCGAAAGCCTTCAGCACGGACGTCTCCCTCACTCGGTCTCCGAAGACAGCATCGCACCCCGTCAGCGGCGCGCCGCGAACTCCCACCTGCCCTGTGGGACCCGGTACACCACGAACCCCGGCTCGGTGCGGATGTGTTCGGCGCCCCTGGGAGCCGTCACCTGCGCGCGGGACGCCGCCGGGACGTGCACCTCGGCCACCGCGCCGACCGGCACGCTCACCGTCATCCGTGTCGCCCCGTCGATCACCGACCACGCGACGCCCGCCTCACCGCGCACGGTACGGATCGCCGTGCGTGCCCAGTCGACGCCGGTACGGGCGTCGGGGCGGACCGTGAACGTGCCGTAGCCCGCGTCCCCCGGGCGCAGACCGCCCACGTTCTCGTACAGCCACTGCGCCACGGTCCCCTGGAAGTAGTGGTCCCGGGAGCGGGAGTCGAGCTGCCACATCTCCCACATCGTGTCGGCGCCGTTGTCGAACCAGTAGCCCCAGCTCGGATACGTGCGCTGCGTGGCGATGGCGTGCGCGACCTCGGGATGGCCCTGCGCCGAGAGCTGCCGCAGCAGCACACTCGTACCCAGCGCGCCGGTGTTGAGGTGGTTGCCGCGCGCCGCGATGTCGGCGAGCAGCGAGGCGGTGACGCTCGCCCGCGCACCGGCCGGGACCAGGCCGAACGCCAGCGGGACGCAGTTGCTGGTCTGCCGGTACCCGGGGTCCTTCGCCGTGCGGTAGTGGCCCTCGGGGGCGAGGAAGGCCGCGTTGAACGCCGACTTCAGACCGTCGGCGACCGAGCGGTAACGGCGGCCCACCGCCGTCTCCTTCAAGACGTCCGCCAGTTCCGCCGTGTCCGTCAGCGCCCGGTGAAGGTAGGCCGTCGCCGTGAGCCGGGTGTCCTCGGGCGGGTTGCCGCCGTACCCCGGTGGCAGATAGTCGCCGAGCGCGGTGATCGCGAGGCCGTCGCGCAGCCGCGCGATCTCCCAGTCGAGATAGCGGGTGAGCGTCGGCCAGTGGTCGCGCGCCACCCGGTCGTCGCCGTACACGCGGTACATCTCGCGCACCAGGAACGGATACACCGTCGTCCACTCCGGCGAGGGGCCGAGATCCCCGTAGCCCCAGCCGCCGCTCGGCACGATCACCGGGAGCTGCCCGTCCGGGTTCTGACTGTCCTTCAGGTCGTCGAGCCACTTGGTGAGGAAGCGGTGCATCCCGAACGCGTACGTCATGACCGGCGCCCCGAGCTGCGCGTCGCCCGTCCAACCGTTCTTCTCGTACATCGGCGTGTCCGTCGGGATACCGTGCAGATTGTTCAGGACCGTCCGCCGCATCGCCCGGTCCAACTGCTCGTAGAACCCCTCCGAACAGCGGAAGTCGCTCACCTCGTCCACCGGCGTGTGCACGACCCGCCCCAGCACCTGCGACGGCTCCGGCTTCCCGGGGAACCCGCTCACCTGCACATAACGGAAGCCCTTGTACGAGAACTTGGGCTCCCACACCTCGTCGGCGCCGCCGCCCGCGCACACGTACTCGTCCGTCTGGAACCGCCCCGGCACATGCCCCGTCTCGGCGACCACACTGCCGTCCGCGCGCAGCTTCTCGCCGTGCACGAGCCGTACCGTCGTCCCCGCCGCCGCGCGCACGGTCAGCTTCGTCCAGCCCGCCATCGTGCGGCCCATGTCGACCACCCACACACCGGGCGTCAGCTCCTTCACGCCGACGGGCCGTACCGTGTCGATGATCTCGATGGGGTCGTGCGGCTGTGCCCGCAGCGTGCCCTTCGGGGCGTCCTGCCGCTCCGCCGCCCGCCAGCCGCCGTCGTCGAAACCGGGCCGCGTCCAGCCCTTCGGCGCCTCGCGGGCGTCGTACGTCTCGCCCGCGTACAGGGAGTTGGTGAGCGTCGGCCCCTCGGTCATCCGCCAGGAGCCGTCCGACGCGACCGTGGTACGGGTGCCGTCCGGATGGTCGATCTCCAACTGGGCGAGCAGCCTGGGCTCGCCGTGCCACGGTGGCGTGTGCCAGTTCCACACATTCGGCGTCGTCATCCCGAAGAAGCCGCGCCCGAGCGTCACACCGATCGCGTTGTCGCCGCGCCGGATCCGGTCCGTCACGTCGTGCACCGCGTACAGGACGGTCTCGTCGTAGTCCGTGAACCCCGGGTCGAGCACCTGCCCGCCGATGCGCCCGCCGTTGATCTCGGCGTCGTAGTACGCCAGTCCGCTGACATACAGCCGCGCCCGCGCCACCGGCTTGCGGACCGTGAACGCGCGGCGCAGCAGCGGCGCCGGCTGCTCGGGAACCGCCACCGAGACCCCGGAGCCCCAGGGGCCCTGACCGTACGGCGCCAGCACCACGGCCGCGTCCCAGCCGGAGTCGTCGAAGCCGGGCCGCTCCCAGCCCTCCTGTTCCCGGTCGGCGCAGCGCCAGCCCGCGCCCGTCACCAACTCCGTTGTCCCGCCCGCGTCCACGATCAGCCGGGCAAGGAGCCCGCCCGGGTTCACCGACGCGCCGCCCCGGTTCGTCGCGAGCACGGCCAGCACCACCCGGCCACGGTCCGCCGCCCGCGCCTGCTCGGTGACGTCGACCAGATGCCCGGTGCGCCAGGCGTCCGTGCGCTCCGGCTGATGCGCGACCCGCTGCCCGCCCGCATACAGCGTGAAGTCGTCGTCCGCAGTCACCACCAGCGTCGCCCTGCGGACCTCCGCACCGGACGGCAGGTCCAGCGCGGCGCGGAACCAACGCGCCCCGGGAGGCGCCCCGTTCGCCGTGGCGCCCGGCGACCAGATCCACGACGCCCCGTCGAAGCCCGGGGGCCGCTCCGCGCTCGCCGCACCGATCCAGTGCCCCTGCCACGCACCGTCCGGCAGGGTCGTCTCCCACCAGCGCACCCGGCTCCACGACGACGGTCGGCCCGCGCCGTCCCACACCCTGACCTGCCAGTGGTAGCGCGTCCGGGGACGCAGCGCGGGACCCGCGTACGCCACGCCGAACGTCCGGTCCGACGCGACCCGGCCCGAGTCCCACACCGTCCGGCGCGCCGAGCCGAGATCGGCGGGGGACAGGGCGACCCGCACCTGATAGGCGGACTGCCGCGCCCCGGTCTGCCCCTCGGCCGACAACTCCCAGGCCAGCCGCGGCTTCGCGACCTCGGTGCCGAGCAGTGTGTCGGCGTACTCGACCGTGGTGCGCTCGATACGGAGCGGCCCGTGCCGCTCCTTTCCCGACCCGGATCCGGAGTTCGGCGCGGCGGCCAGGGCCGGGGCGGCGGCGCCGAGCCCGGCGGCCCCCACCGCCCCGGCGCCCACGACGGAGCTGCGGAGGAAGACCCGGCGATTCCAACCCTTGGTCATCACACGTCCCTTGATCACATGAAGCACGGCTGTGGAAGCGGGTGTTGCGAAGCGGGTGGTGCGAAGTGGGTGTTGTGGCGTGGTGCGGCTGCTGCCCGCTGGCTTGAAACGTTTCATTCTCTGGTCAAGGATCCTATGCAGCGTGACGCGTGCGCTTCAAGGGGTGTGCACGTGTGCGGTCCTGTGGGGGGGCGGTGAGTGGTCCTCGGGGGGCGGTGCTTCGAGTGCCGCTCTCAGCGCGGCATTTGACACGCCGCCGACCTGCCGTCGACCTGGCCCTGTCGGTCCCCGGACATTCCTGCGGGCCCCTGTGGAACCTGACAGGGACCTGAACAAATGTGCCTTGAACGGATGTGCGCTTCGGAAGAGCCTTGAACACAAGATCCGGTGCTTCTGTCGCTCTGGGAGTGAAGCCGCATGCACAGCACGTTGATCGTCGCCCGTATGGACCCCGCCGCGAGTATCGACGTGGCGCGTGTGTTCGCGGGGTTCGACGCGACCGAGATGCCCCACCGTATGGGCACTCGGCGGCGCCAGCTCTTCTCGTTCCGGGGACTGTACTTCCACCTTCAGGACTTCGACGCGGACGACGGCGGTGAGCGGATCGAGGACGCCAAGTCCGACCCGCGCTTCGTCGGGGTCAGCGCCGACCTGAAACCGTTCATCGAGGCCTACGACCCGGCGACCTGGCGCTCGCCCGCCGACGCGATGGCCGCCCGCTTCTACTCCTGGGAGGCGGCGTGACGGCCCGCCGCGTGGTCATCACCGGGATGGAGGTGCTCGCGCCCGGCGGCGTCGGCACCAAGAACTTCTGGAATCTGCTCAGCGACGGCCGCACCGCCACGCGGGGCATCACCTTCTTCGACCCGGCGCCGTTCCGCTCCCGGGTCGCCGCCGAGATCGACTTCGACCCCTACGAGCACGGGCTGACCCCGCAGGAGGTCCGGCGGATGGACCGTGCCGCCCAGTTCGCGGTGGTCGCCGCGCGCGGCGCGGTCGCGGACAGCGGCATCGACTGCGCGGCGCTCGACCCCTACCGCGTCGGTGTCACCGTGGGCAGCGCGGTCGGCGCCACCATGGGCCTCGACGAGGAGTACCGCGTCGTCAGCGACGGCGGACGGCTCGACCTCGTGGACCACCGGTACGCCGCACCGCACCTCTACCAGCATCTGGTGCCCAGCTCCTTCGCGGCCGAGGTCGCCTGGGCCGTCGGCGCCGAGGGCCCGGCCACCGTGGTCTCCACGGGCTGCACCTCCGGGATCGACTCGGTCGGCTACGCGGCCGAACTCATCCGCGAAGGCACCGCCGATGTGATGGTCGCCGGCTCGTCGGACGCGCCGATCTCACCGATCACCATGGCCTGCTTCGACGCGATCAAGGCCACGACCCCCCGTTACGACGACCCCGAGCACGCCTCACGCCCCTTCGACGGCACCCGCAACGGCTTCGTACTCGGCGAGGGAGCCGCCGTCTTCGTCCTGGAGGAGTGGGAGAGCGCCCGGCGGCGCGGCGCCCATGTGTACGCCGAGATCGCGGGCTACGCGACCCGCAGCAACGCGTACCACATGACCGGACTGCGGCCGGACGGCGCCGAGATGGCCGAGGCGATCCGGCTCGCCCTGGACGAGGCGCGGATGAACGCCGAGACCCTCGACTACATCAACGCCCACGGCTCCGGCACCCTCCAGAACGACCGGCACGAGACCGCCGCGTTCAAGACGAGCCTCGGCCGGCACGCGTACCGGACACCCGTCAGCTCCATCAAGTCGATGGTGGGGCACTCGCTCGGCGCGATCGGCTCCATCGAGATCGCCGCGTCGGCGCTGGCCATGGAGTACGACACGGTCCCGCCCACCGCGAACCTCCACACACCCGACCCCGAGTGCGACCTCGACTACGTCCCGCTCGTCGCCCGCGACCAGCTGACCGACGCCGTCCTCACCGTCGGCAGCGGCTTCGGCGGCTTCCAGAGCGCGATGGTGCTCGCCCGGCCCGACCGGAGCCTCGCGTGAGCGCGTCCGTCGTCGTCACAGGGCTCGGCGTCGCGTCCCCGAACGGGCTCGGCACCCGGGACTACTGGGCGGCGACCCGCGACGGCAGAAGCGGTATCGGCCGGGTCACCCGCTTCGACCCGTCCCGCTACCCGGCCCGCCTCGCCGGGGAGATCCCCGGCTTCGTCGCCGAGGACCATCTGCCGAGCCGGCTCATCCCGCAGACCGACCGGATGACCCGGATCGCGCTCGCTGCCGCCGACTGGGCGCTCGCCGACGCGGACGTCCGGCCCGGCGAACGAGACGCCTTCGACATGGGCGTGGTCACCGCCAGCGCCTCCGGCGGCTTCGAGTTCGGCCAGGGCGAGTTGCGCAAACTGTGGGGCCGGGGCAGCCAGTACGTGTCCGCGTACCAGTCCTTCGCCTGGTTCTACGCCGTCAACAGCGGCCAGATCTCCATCCGGCACGGCATGAAGGGGCCCAGCGGGGTCGTCGTGAGCGACCAGGCGGGCGGCCTCGACGCCGTGGCGCAGGCCCGCCGGCAGATCCGCAAGGGCACCCGGCTCGTCGTGTCCGGCGCCGTCGACGCCTCTATCTGCCCCTGGGGCTGGGTGGCCCAGCTCGCCGGCGGCAGGCTCAGCACCAGCGACGACCCCACGCGCGCCTATCTGCCCTTCGACCGCGCGGCCCGGGGCCATGTGCCCGGCGAGGGCGGCGCGATCCTCATCCTGGAGGACGCCGAAGCGGCCCGCGCGCGGGGCGCCCGCAGCTACGGCGAGATCGCCGGGTACGGCGCCACCTTCGACCCCCGGCCCGGCAGCGGACGCGAACCGGGGCTGCGCCGGGCCGCCGAACTCGCCCTCGCCGACGCGGGCGTGGACCCCGGCGACATCGACGTGGTCTTCGCCGACGCGGCGGCCGACCCCGCGCTCGACGCCGCCGAGGCCGACGCGCTGACCACCCTGTTCGGCCCGCGCGGCGTCCCGGTCACGGCGCCCAAGACGATGACCGGACGCCTCTACTCGGGAGCGGCGCCGCTCGACCTGGCCGCCGCGTTCCTCGCGATCCGCGACGGGATCGTCCCGCCCACGGTCCATGTGGAGCCCTCACCCGCGTACGACATCGACCTCGTCGTCGGCCGACCACGCCCCCTCGCGGTGCGGACAGCGCTGGTGCTGGCCCGGGGTCAGGGAGGCTTCAACTCCGCCGTGGTCGTACGGGCAACCGAGCCGTGAGGTACAGGGGCTGGACCGCCGAGACGCGGCCTGCAGTGGGCGGATTGTCGAGACGCGGCCTGCAGTGGGCGATTGCCGAGACGCCGTTCACGGCGGGCGGATTGCGGAGACGCGGCCCGCAGCGGCTGGATTGCCGAGGCGCGAGCCGCAGTGGCTGTATCGCCGAGACGCCATCCACAGCGGCTGGATCGCCGAGGCGCGATCCGCAGCGGGCGATTGCCGAGGCGCCGTGCACGGCGGGCGGATTGCGGAGACGCGGCCCGCAGTGGCTGGATTGCCGAGGCGCGATCCGCAGTGGGCGGATTGCCGAGACGGGGCCCGCAGCGGGCGATTGCCGAGGCGCCGTGCACGGCGGGCGGATTGCGGAGACGCGGCCCGCAGTGGGCGGATTGCCGAGGCGCGATCCGCAGTGGGCGGATTGCCGAGGCGCGGCCCGCAGTGGGCGGATTGCCGAGGCGCGAGCCGCAGTGGGCGGATTGCCGAGACGCGAGCCGCAGTGGGCGGATTGCCGAGGCGCGAGCCGCAGTGGGCGGATTGCCGAGACGCGAGCCGCAGTGGGCGGATCGCCGAGACGCGAGCCGCAGTGGCCGGATTGCCGAGGCGCAACCCGCAGCGGCTGGATCGCCGAGACGCGAGCCGCAGTGGCTGGACCGCCGGGACACGGCCCGCAGCGGGCGGATCGCCGCGCCGCGATTCGCAGCGGCGGATTGCCGAGACGCCGTCCACGGCGGGCGGATCGCCGAGACGCCACCCGCAGCGGCTGGACTGCCGAGACACGACCCGCAGCGGCCGGACCGCCGAGACGCCACCCGCAGCGGCCGGACCGCCGAGACACGACCCGCAGCGGCTGGACCGCCGGGACACGACCCATAGCGGCCGGACCGCCAAGACGCCGCCCACAGCGGCCGGACCGCAGCGACGCGACCCACACAGGCCGCACCACCCCCACTCACCCCCACTCACCCCCACTCACCCCCACTCACCCCCACTCACCACCACCGACCCACCCGGAGGGACCCCGTGGCCACCAACCCATTCACCCTGGACGATCTGAAGCGGATTCTGCTGGAGGCCGCGGGCGCCGAAGAGGGCGTTGATCTCGACGGCGACATCCTGGACAGCGCGTTCCAGGACCTGGGATACGAGTCCCTTGCCCTGCTGGAGACCGGCGGGCACATCGAGCGTGAGTACGGGATCTCGCTGGACGACGACGCGCTGACCGACGCCGCGACCCCGCGCGCCCTGGTCGACGTCGTCAACGCCCGGCTCGCCGAAGTCCGCGCCGCCTGAAAGGAGTTGACCGCCATGACACAGCAGCACACCGAACCGGGCACCGTCACCACCACGGGCGGCGGGCGCGTCGCCCTCGTCACCGGCGCCACCAGCGGAATCGGCCTCGCGGTCGCCCGGCTGCTCGCCACGCAGGGGCACCGCGTGTTCCTCGGCGCCCGCAGCGCCGACCAGGTCACCGCGACCGTCAAGGAACTCGGCGCGGAAGGGCTCGACGTGGACGGCACGGTCGTCGACGTACGGGACGCGGCGGCGGTGACCGCGTTCGTCGCGGCGGCCGTCGACCGCTTCGGCACCGTCGACGTCCTCGTCAACAACGCCGGGCGCTCCGGCGGCGGAGTCACCGCCGACCTCGCCGACGAGCTGTGGGACGACGTCATCGACACCAACCTGACCAGCGTGTTCCGGCTGACCAGAGAGGTCCTGAACGCGGGCGGCATGCGGCACAAGGACCGCGGCCGGATCATCAACATCGCCTCCACGGCCGGGAAGCAGGGCGTCGTCCTGGGCGCCCCCTACTCCGCCTCGAAACACGGCGTTGTCGGCTTCACCAAGGCGCTCGGCAACGAACTGGCGCCCACCGGCATCACCGTCAACGCCGTCTGCCCCGGCTATGTCGAGACACCGATGGCGCAGCGCGTACGGCAGGGGTACGCCGCCGCCTACGACACCACCGAGGAGGCGATCCTCGCGAAGTTCCAGGCCAAGATCCCGCTCGGCCGGTACTCGACGCCCGACGAGGTCGCCGGGCTCGTCGGCTATCTCGCCTCCGACACGGCGGCGTCGATCACGGCCCAGGCCCTCAATGTCTGCGGCGGCCTCGGCAACTTCTGACCAGCAACGAGCAAGCACCGCATCCCGAGGAGGAGTGGTCATGACGACCCGTGAGGTCGAGCACGAGATCACCGTCGAGGCACCCGCCACGGCCGTGTACCGGCTGCTGGCGGAGGTGGTGAACTGGCCGCGTATCTTTCCGCCCACCATCCATGTGGACCAGGTCGAGTACGTGCCCGCTTCCGGAACCGGCGGCAGCGACACCCCTGGGACCACCGGGCGCCCGGTCGCCGAGGAACGCATCCGCATCTGGGCGACCGCCGGCGGCGAGGCGAAGAACTGGACCTCGCGCCGCACCCTCGACCCCCAGGCGCTGCGCATCAGGTTCCGGCAGGAGGTCACCACACCCCCGGTCGCCGCGATGGGCGGCACCTGGATCATCGAGCCCGTCTCCGCCACGGAGTCCCGCGTCCGGCTGCTGCACGACTACCGGGCCGTCGGCGACGACCCGGCGGGCCTCGCCTGGATCGACGAGGCGGTGGACCGCAACAGCAGGTCCGAACTCGCGGCGCTGAAGGAGAACCTGGAACGCGCCCACGCCGAGGAGGAGTTGACGTTCTCGTTCGAGGACGCCGTGACCGTCGACGGCGCGGCGAAGGACCTGTTCGACTTCGTCAACGAGGCGAACCTCTGGTCCGAACGCCTGCCGCACGTGGCGTCCGTACGCCTCACCGAGGACACCCCCGGCCTCCAGACCCTGGAGATGGACACCCGCGCCAAGGACGGCTCGACACACACCACCAAGTCGTACCGCGTCACCTTCACCCCGCACCGGATCGCGTACAAGCAGGTCACGCTCCCCGCGCTGATGACCCTGCACACCGGTGTGTGGACCTTCGACGAGGGGCCCGACGGGACGCGCGCGACCTCGCAGCACACGGTCACCCTCAACACCGCCAACATCGCGCGGATCCTCGGCCCGGACGCCACCGTCGCCGACGCCCGCGCCTACGTCCACGGCGCGCTCAGCGCCAACAGCGGCGCCACCCTCGCCCACGCCAAGAGCTACGCCGAACAGAAGCGGTGACGGTGGCTCAGGACCGCCTGGTCACCACCCAGGTCATCGTGGTCGGCGCCGGGCCCGTGGGGCTCATGCTCGCGGGTGAGCTGCGGCTCGGCGGCGCCGATGTCGTCGTACTGGAACAGCGGACCGCGCCCACCACGGAGTCCCGGGCCTCCACGCTGCACGCCCGCACCATGGAGATCCTCGACGGCCGGGGACTTCTGACCCCGCTCGGCACCCCGCCCAGGGAGCCGCGCGGCCACTTCGCCGGGATACCGCTCGACCTCACGCTGCCGAGCGCGTACCCCGGCCAGTGGAAGGTCCCGCAGTTCCGGACCGAGCGGCTGCTTGAGGACTGGGCGCGGTCGCTGGGGGCGGAGGTGCGGCGGGGGTGTGCGGTGCGGGGGGTGCGGGCGGCGGGGGAGGGCGCCGACGGGGAGTACGTCGAGGCCGAAGTCGACGGCCCTGACGGGGGGTTACGTGTACGGGGGCGGTTTCTCGTCGGCTGCGACGGCGAGCACAGCACCGTACGCAGGCTCGTCGGCGCCGACTTCCCCGGGCACGACGCCCGCCGCGCCCTCCTGCGGGCCGACGTCGACGGGATCACCGTCCCGAACCGCCGCTTCGAGCGACTGCCCGACGGCCTCGCGATCGCCGCGCGCCGCGACGACGGGGTGACGCGGGTGATGGTGCACGCGTTCGGCGGTGGCGCGGACCTGGACCGGGCGCCCGACTTCACGGAGGTCGCCGAGGTCTGGAAGCGCGTCACCGGTGAGGACATCAGCACCGGAACCCCCCTGTGGGTCAACGCCTTCGGCGACGCGCACCGCCAGCTCACCCGCTACCGCCACGGCCGGATCCTGTTCGCGGGCGACGCGGCCCACCGTCAGATGCCCATCGGCGGCCAGGCGCTCAACCTCGGACTCCAGGACGCCGTCAACCTCGGCTGGAAACTCGCCCTCCACGTCCGGGGCCTGGCCCACCCCGGCCTCCTCGACACCTACCACGCGGAGCGCCACACCGTCGGACACCGGGTCCTCACCGGTATCGCGGCCCAGGCGCGCCTCCTCCTCGGCGGCCCCGAAGTGGAGCCCCTGCGGGCCCTGTTGACGGAACTCATGGCCCACGAACCGGTCCGCGCGCACCTCGCGGGCGTCATCAGCGGACTCGACATCCGGTACGACGTCGGAGGGCCGCCCCACCCCTGGCTCGGCGCACGCCTCCCCGACCTCGCGCTGCACACCGCTCAAGGGCACGTCACCACAACGGAGTCGCTGCGCCCGGGGCGCGGGCTGCTCATCTCCTTCGACGCCGCCCCGGCCCCGGACACCGGCGGCCGGGACGACCGGATCACGGCGCTGACGGCCCTCCGCCCGACCCCGCCGACCACCCCGCCCGGGACCGGCTCGCTGCTCGTCCGCCCGGACGGCCATGTCGTGTGGATCGGCCCGGCGCGCGGCGGCGGTGTGCCGGGCCTCCGCCCCGCGCTGGAACGGTGGTTCGGCCCCTCGCCCTCGTCCTGACCCACCCCCCGGCTGACACACCCCCCGGTCCACATCTCCATCTCCCGGACACCGACCGCCCGCAGGAAGGAACCCCGTACCCATGCCCCTCATCTCGCCGGACGACGGCTACCTGACCGTGTTCAACCTCTTCGAGACCGACACCACCGCCCTCCAGGACGACGTGCTCGTCGCGATGCGCGACATCATCGACCACGCGAACTACCCGGGCTGGGTCTCGTCGACGCTCCACTCGGGCATCGACGCACCCGGCACCGCGAACTACATCCAGTGGCGCAGCGTGGAGGATCTGGAAGCCCGGTACGCGGGGCAGAAGTTCCGCACCAGGACGGTGCCGGAGTTCCACCGGCTCGCCCGTACCGTACGGCTCCTCAAGACCGAGGTCGCCTTCACCCAGCACCATCCCGCGCTCGACGGAGCCGTCGAGATCTCGCCCAAGCGGGACGACTACACCGTTCTGATCGTCCTCGACACCGCCCCGGACCAGCAGAAGGAACTCCTCGACACCCTCGCCAAGCCCGACGAGTGGATCAAGGGCGTTCCGGGCTATCGCTCGCACACCTATCTGCGCGGACTCGACGGCACCTTCGTCGTCAACTACGCCCAGTGGGACAGCAAGGAGTTGTACGACGCCTTCCACACGCTCCCCGAGGAGCAGCGGCCGACCGACGTCCGGGACGGCCGGGCGCGGGCCCGTGCCCTGGTGACACGCCGGCAGGCGAACACGTACAGCGTCGTCCACTCACGTTCCGCGGCAAGCTGACCAGGGAGGACCCATGCCAGTGACTCCTGAGGCCGGGACCGCGATCACCGATGTCGTCGTGGTCGGCGCCGGGCCCACCGGGCTGCTGCTCGCCGGGGAACTCCGTCTCGGCGGTGCCCGCGTCATCGTCCTTGAACGCCTGGCACGGCCCACCGGACAGTCCCGGGGGCTGGGCTTCACGGCGCGCGCGATGGAGATCTTCGACCAGCGCGGACTGCTGCCCCGGTTCGGCCAGGGCGAGACCCTGGAGATCAGCCCCGTCGGGCACTTCGGCGGGGTGCGGTTCGACTACACGGTGCTGGAAGGTGCCCACTTCGGGGCCCGGGGCATCCCGCAGTCGCAGACCGAGGCCGTCCTGGAGGAGTGGGCGTCCGCGGTGGGCGCCGACATCCGCAGGGGGTGGGAGTTCGAAGGGTTCGAAGAAGTCGGGGAGTTGGGGGGCTCGGAGGATTCGGGAGGGGGGTACGGAGGCGACGGCACCGGCGGTCACGGTGTCGAGATCACCGTACGTACCCCCGACGGACACCGCCGTATCCGCGCCTCCTACCTCGTGGGCTGCGACGGCGGCCACAGCGCCGTGCGGACCGCCGCCGGAATCGGCTTCCCCGGCACTCCGGCGACCCGGCTGATGTTCCTCGCCGATGTCGTCGGCTGCGACCTGCGGCCCCGGCTCCTCGGTGAACGGCTCGCGCGCGGCATGGTGATGGCGGCCCCGCTCGGCGACGGCGTCGACCGTGTCATCGTCTGCCCGGACGGCACCCCGCCACCCGGCGACGGCGACGGGCCCGTCACCTTCGCCCAGGTCGCCGACGCCTGGCAGGACCTCACGGGTGAGGACATCCACCACGGCGGTGCCGCCTGGGTGAGTTCGTTCACGGACACGACCCGCCAGGCGTCCGCGTACCGCAGCGGCCGGGTCCTGCTCGCGGGCGACGCCGCGCACGTCCATCTGCCGGCCGGGGGACAGGGCCTCAGCACGGGTGTGCAGGACGCGGCCAACCTGGGCTGGAAGCTGGCCGCTGTCGTCCGGGGCACCGCTCCCGGCGGTCTGCTCGACACGTACCACGACGAACGCCATCCGGCGGGCGCGCGGCTGCTGATGAACACCCGCGCCCAGGGCAGCGTGTTCCTCGGCGGCGCCGAAGCGGACCCGCTGCGCGCGCTGTTCGCCGAACTCCTCGCGTACGACGACGTGAAACGGCACCTCGCGGGCGTGGTGAGCGGCCTCGACGTCCGTTACGACGTCGGCGACGGCACGCATCCGCTCCTCGGCCGCCGCCTCCCGCACCGCCACCTGGTCGACGCCGGGGGCGGGACCAGCACCACCGAACTGCTGCACCCCGCGCGCGGTGTCCTCCTCGATCTCGCCGACGACCCCGCGCTGCGGGCCGCCGCGGCGCCCTGGCGCGACCGGGTGACGGTGACGACGGCCGTGCCGAAACCGGTCGACGGCATCGACCCGCTCACCGGAACGACCGCCCTGCTCGTGCGCCCCGACGGCCATGTGGCATGGGCGGCGGCCTCCGGTACCCATGGCGCCCCCACCCCCGTGGCCGCCGATCCGGGCGCCGATCCGCGCGAGGCGCTGCGCCGCTGGTTCGGCCCGCCCCTGACGAAGGAAGCGTGATGGCCCTACGCCTGTTCACCTCGGAGTCCGTGACCGAGGGCCACCCCGACAAGATCGCCGACCAGATCAGCGACACCGTCCTCGACGCGCTGCTGCGCGACGACCCGAGGGCACGCGTCGCCGTGGAGACCCTGATCACCACCGGCCAGGTGCATGTGGCCGGCGAGGTCTCGACCACGGCGTACGCGCCGATCGCACAGCTGGTGCGCGAGAAGATCCTGGAGATCGGCTACGACTCGTCGAAGAAGGGCTTCGACGGCGCGACCTGCGGTGTCTCCGTGTCGATCGGCGCCCAGTCCCCGGACATCGCCCAGGGCGTCGACACCGGAGGCGCGGGCGACCAGGGCCTGATGTTCGGCTACGCCTGCGACGACACGCCCGAGCTGATGCCCCTGCCCATCCAACTCGCCCACCGCCTGTCCCGCCGTCTGACCGCCGTACGCAAGGAGGGCCGCGTCCCGTATCTGCGGCCCGACGGCAAGACGCAGGTCACCATCGAGTACGACGGCGACCGGGCCGTACGCCTCGACACGGTCGTGGTGTCCACGCAGCACGCGGCGGACGTCGACCTGGAATCCCTGCTCGCCCCCGACATCCGCGCCCTGGTGGTGGAGCCCGAGTTGGCGGCGCTCGTGGACGAGGGCATCAAGCTGGAGACCGAGGGCCACCGCCTCCTCGTCAACCCGACCGGACGCTTCGAGATCGGTGGCCCGATGGGCGACGCTGGCCTCACCGGGCGGAAGATCATCATCGACACGTACGGCGGCTACGCGCGGCACGGCGGCGGCGCCTTCTCCGGCAAGGACCCGTCCAAGGTGGACCGCTCCGCCGCGTACGCGATGCGCTGGGTCGCGAAGAACGTCGTGGCCGCCGGGCTCGCGTCCCGCTGCGAGGTGCAGGTGGCGTACGCGATCGGCAGGGCGGAGCCCGTCGGGCTGTTCATCGAGACCTTCGGCACCGGCACTGTGCCCGCCGACACTCTCCAGCACGCCGTCACCGAGGTGTTCGACCTCCGGCCCGCCGCGATCATCCGCGACCTCGACCTGCTCCGCCCGATCTACGCGCAGACCGCCGCGTACGGGCACTTCGGCCGTGAACTGCCCGACTTCACCTGGGAGAAGACGGACCGGGTGGACGCGCTGCGGACGGCGGCCGGGGGGTGAACGCGTCCGAGGCGACCGACCGGGTCCCCGGCCGTGTCCTCGTCACCGGGTCCGTCGCCACCGACCATCTGATGGTGTACCCCGGCCGGTTCGCCGAGCAGATGATCGCCGACCGGCTCGACCGGGTCTCGCTGTCCTTCCTCGCCGACTCGCTGGAGATACGGCGCGGGGGAGTCGCCGCGAACATCGCGCTCGGGCTGGCCCGCCTGGGTCTGTCGCCCGTCGTCGCGGGCGCGGCCGGGGCGGATTTCGCCGCGTACGGGGAGTGGCTGGGCGCGGAGGGTGTGGACGTCTCGGCCGTCCATGTCAGCGACACCCTGCACACGGCCCGCTTCGTCTGCACCACGGACGCCGACCAGAACCAGATCGCCACCTTCTACGCCGGTGCGATGACCGAGGCCCGGCGCATCGGCATCGCGCGAGTCGCCGCCCGCTCGGGCCCGTTCGCGCTCGCCGTCGTCGGTCCCGACGATCCCGAGGCGATGCTGCGGCACACCGAGGAGTGCCGGAGTCTCGGTATCCCCTTCGCCGCCGACCCCTCCCAGCAACTCGCCCGCCTCGACCGCGCGGCGGCCCGGCGCCTGATCGACGGCGCCCGGCTGCTGTTCACCAACGAGTACGAGGCCGCCCTCCTCACCGAACGCACCGGCTGGACCGAGAACGGCATCCTCGCCCGCACCGGCACCTGGATCGTCACCCGGGGCGCCGGAGGCGTCACCCTCGCACGCGCCGCCCAGGGGCCGTCCCGGCTCGCGGCCGTGCCCGCGCGGGCGGCCACCGAGCCCACGGGTGTCGGCGACGCCTTCCGCGCGGGGTTTCTCGCCGGCACGCTCCGCGGCTGGCCGCAGGCCCGCGCCGCCCGGCTGGGCTGCGCCCTCGCCACGGTCGTCCTGGAGTCGGTGGGACCGCAGGAGTATGCCCTCACCGCCGGGGACCTGGTCCGCCGGATCGAGGAGGCGTACGGGCCGGAGGCCGCGCGGGAGGCCGGTCCAGCGCTCGCTCGGATGGTGCGGGGGCCGGTCGCGGGGGCGCCCGCAACACCAACCACTCGCCGCACCCATCCCCGACCCGTCCCGAAGGGACCACCCATGACCACACCCGAAACCCTGGCCGCTCTCGCCGCCCTACAGGACCAGGTCCGCGCCCTGACCGACCGGTCCGACATCGCCGCGCTCTGCGACCGCTACCTCACCCACCTCGACCGCGACCGGCACCGCGACGACTGGTTCGGCGACGTCTTCACGGACGACGCCCATCTCACCTTCCCCATGGGCGAGTTCAAGGGCACGTCAGGGCTCGCCGAGTTCCAGGAGATGGCCCGGAAGACCTTCGCACGCACCCACCACACCGCCTCCGCGCTCACCGTCACCGTCGACGGCGACCATGCCCGGATCCGGGCCCATCTCACGGCCGTCCATGTGCGCCGGGCGGCCGAACCCGGTGAGCACTTCGACATCGGCGGGCACTACGACGCCGACGCCGTGCGGACCCCCGAGGGGTGGCGGATCAGCAGATTCGTGTTCGACCTGGTCTGGCACGCGGGGCAGGGACCCCAGGGCCATGGACCCGCCGCACCTGCGAAGTCCTGACGCGACTTCACCAAAACCTGACACAGGGGCGCCTTGAACCGGCCACCGCCAGCGAAGAGGCTTCATACGGGCCCGTCGGTGCGTCCCGGTCCGCCCCATCCGGTACAGAGGAGGACGTTCCTTCATGCCGTCAGACACCCGGTCGTCCGGCACCACGCCCGGCATTGCCCCCGCAGGCCCCGCCGAACTCCCCGCCTCCGTAAGGCTGCTCCAGCTCGTCACCGCCGGATGGCTCGCGCAGGCGGTGAGCGCCGCCGCCGAACTCGGGCTCGCCGACGCACTCGCCGCCGGACCGCGACCCGTGGCCGACATCGCCGCCGCCACCGGAACCCACGCCCCCAGCGTCTACCGCCTGCTGCGCGCCTGCGCCGACATCGGCCTGTTCGACGAGCGCGACGAACAGGTCTTCTCCCTCACCGAGTTGGGCGAGGCCCTGCGCGACGACAGCCCCACCTCTCTGCGGCACTTCGCGATCTGGACCGGCCTGCCCGCCGAGCGCCACGCCTGGGCCGGCCTCGCCGATGCCGTACGCACCGGCCGGACCGCCTTCGCCGATGTGCTGGGCACCCCCGTCTGGGACTACATGGGCGACCACCCCGACGTCCTCACCGTGTTCGACAAGGCGATGACCGAGGCGTCACGCCAGATCATCTCGCCGGTCGTCGCGGCCTACGACTTCGGCGCGTTCAGCACCGTCGTGGACGTCGGCGGCGGCCGGGGCGCGCTCCTCGCCGCCGTCCTCGCGGCGAACCCCGCCACCCGGGGCGTCCTCTACGACCGTCCCGAGGTCATCGCGAGCGCCGGTGAACCCCTGCGGGCCGCCGGGGTCGCCGACCGGGTCGATCTCGTCGGCGGCGACTTCTTCGCCTCGGTCCCCGAGGGCGGCGACGCCTATGTCCTGTCCAACATCATCCACGACTGGGACGACGACCTGTCCCGGCGCATCCTCGGCAACTGCCGGGACGCGCTGGCCGACGGCGGCCGGGTCCTGCTGGTCGAGGCCGTGCTCCCCGACCGGCCCCGGCCGACCCCCACGGTCTCCCTGATGGACCTGGACATGCTGGTCGTCGCCGGCGGCAGGCAGCGCACCGCCGCGGAGTTCGACACCCTGCTCGGCCGGTCCGGGCTCAAGCTCTCCCGGATCGTCCCCGGCGGCCACTGCGGCGTCGTCGAAGCGGTCCGCGCCTGACCCGAGGGCGCCGGCAGCGGGTGGTTCCACAGATCAGTCAACGGCACGACACGGAAAGAGGTGGGCGGCAGCCATGCCGGAACAGCCCGATCGCAAGCTGTGGTTCGGATTCGCCCCGGGCGTGGGCGTCGGTGACGTGCCCGGGATCCTGAGCGGTGTCGAGCACGCCGACCGCGCGGGGCTCGACTTCTTCACGGTCTCCGACCACCCGTACTACGGCAGCCGCCTGGAGGCGTACGCGGCGCTCGGGCTGCTCCTCGGCAGGACCAGGGACATCACGGGCCTCGTCACCGTCACCAACCTGCCGACCCGCCCCGTACCGCTGCTCGCCCGCACCCTGACCACCCTGTCCGCGCTGTCCGGCGGCCGGGTCGTCCTCGGGCTCGGCGCCGGCGGCTACTGGGACGACATCGTCCGCCTCGGCATCCCCCGTCTCGACCCGGCCGCCGCCGTCCGCGCCCTGGACGAGGCCATCGGGCTGGTCAGGGCGCTGGCGGGCGGCGGCGGTCCGGTCACCTTCGAGGGAGAGTTCTCGCAGGTGACCGCCGTGGACCCGGCGCCGGTTCCGGCGCCCCTCGTGTGGACGGGCTCCGTCGGACCCAAGTCGCTCGCCGTCACGGGACGGCTGGCCGACGGCTGGATACCCGGCAACGCCGCCGACTGGCACAGCGCCCGCTTCCGCGAGTCCCGGCCGCTCGTGGACGAGGCCGCCGCTTCCGTGGGCCGGGACCCCGCCACGATCGCGACCGTCTTCAACCTGCCCGCCCGCATCACCGACGCACCCGTCACCAACCCCCGTGACCCGTCGGGCCGTTGGACCGGCGGCTCGGTCGCGCAGTGGATCGAGGAGCTGACCTCGGCCGTGCTGGATCACGGCGCTTCCGGGTTCGTGTACTTCGCGTCCGGCGACCCGTCGGGGGCCGTCGGACTCGCCCGCTGGGCCGAGGAGATCGTGCCCGCCGTCCGGGAGGCGGTCGCCAAGGGCTGACCCGGCCGAAGGAACACGGATGTGACGTTCCCCGGGGGCGGATCCGCCGTACCCGGGGGGTGGATCCGCCGTACCCCGAGGGGTGGATTCACCGCACCCCGCCCCGTCGTTCAACCGCACCACGGAGCGGCGCCGCCACGCGCCTCTCCGGCAGAAAAACAGCGAAACCGAGAAAGGGCCCTGGATGTCCAGCAGCAGAGTCGGAGTCCTCCACCGCCACCCGCACCACCCCCACCCGGGCCCCTGCCCGAGCCACCTCTGCCCGAGCGGCCGTCACCCGCGCCGCGCCCGGCTGCGGCTCGCGCTCGCCGCGCTCGTGGTGGCGCTGCCCGTCGCCGCCTGTTCCGGCGGCTCCGGTTCGCCCTCGGGCGGCGCGGGCGCGGGCACGCCGCGGGACGGCGGCGCGCTGGTGGTCGGCGCGGAGGCGGACCCGACCTGCCTGGACCCGCAGCAGACCGGCCAGCTCTCGGCCGTCGACATCACCCGGTCCATGGTCGACACCCTCACCGACCAGGACCCGAAGACCGGCCGGATCGTGCCGTGGCTCGCCAAGTCCTTCAAGGCGAGCACCGACGGCCGCTCCTTCACCTTCACCCTGCGCGACGGCGTCACCTTCAGCGACGGCAAGCCCGTCGACTCCCGCTCGGTGAAGCTGACCTTCGACAACCTGATCAAGCAGCCCGCCAACGGAGCGCCCGCCTATCTCCGCGGCTACACCGGCACCACGGTCACCAGCCCCACCGAACTCACGGTGAAGTTCTCCGCGCCCAACGCCCAGTTCCTCCAGGCCACTTCGGGCATCGGCCTGGGCATCCTGTCGCCCGCCACCTTCGACAGACCGGCCGCCGACCGCTGCCGGGGAGAGTTCATCGGATCGGGCCCGTTCGTCCTGGACCACTACACCGCGAACCAGGAAGTCGTCCTGAAGAAGCGGAAGGACTACCGCTGGCCGTCGTCCCTCGCATCCGGCAAGGGCGCCGCCCGTCTCGACTCCGTGAAGTTCGTGTTCATCCCCGAGGCGGGCGCACGGACCGGGGCGCTCAGCTCCGGGCAGATCCAGGTCGCCAAGAGCGTCCAGCCCACCGACCAGAGCCAGTTCGACGGCAACGGATTCCGGCTCCTGTCGAAACCCGCGCCCGGCCTCGTACCGCCGCTGTCCCTCAACCACTCCGGGATCCTCGCCGACCAGAAGGTCCGGCAGGCCCTGCTCCAGGGCATCGACCGCAAGCAACTCGTCGACACCGTGTTCAGCCCCCTCTACAAGCCGGCGACCGGCGTCCTGTCGTCCACCACGCCGCTCTACACCGACCAGAGCGACCGGCTCCGCTACGACCCCGACGGCTCCAGGAAGCTTCTCGACAGCGCGGGGTGGACGCCCGGCAAGGACGGCGTCCGCGTCAAGGACGGCAAGCGGCTGACCCTGAACTGGCTGATCCCCGCGCCCATGCCGCCGGTCAACGAGTACGTCCAGCAGCAGCTCCGCGAGATCGGCGTCGACGTCCAGCTCAAGGCCGTCGCCCCGGCCGCCTATGTGGAGCAGCAGCAGAAGGGCGCCTTCGACATCACCGCCGTCGCCGTGACCCGCGCCGACCCGGACGTCCTGCGGAACATCTTCTACTCCAAGGGCGCCAACCTCTGGCACCTCCCGCCCAGCGACCTCGACACCTATCTGGAACAGCAGGCGTCCGCCACCAACGAGAAGGACCGCCAGGAGGCCGTCACCAAGGCGGTCGACTGGATCCTGGACCACGCCGACACCGTCCCGCTCTACGAGGGCGCCCTCGTCCACGGCGTCGCCGACTCGGTCGGCGGACTCGACCTGGACGCCTCCACACGGCTCGATCTGCACGATGCCTGGCTCAGGTGACGCGACGTGACCACAGCCTGGTACGTGGGGGGACGCGCCCTGCGCGCGCTGTTCGTGGTGTGGGCCGCGTTCACCCTCACCTTCGCCGCCCTGCGGATGCTGCCCGGCGACCCCGTCGCCCTCATGCTCAGCGGACGCGGCGGCTTCGAGACCCTGACACCGGAGCAGATCGCGGCGACCACGGCGGAACTCGGCTACGACCGCCCCCTGTGGCAGCAGTACGGATCGGCGCTCGCCGACGCCGCCCACGGCGACTTCGGCAGCTCCCTCCAGACCGGTCAGCCCGTCTCCACGATGATCGCCGACGCGCTGCCGCCGACCCTCGCCGTGGGCACGGCGGCGCTGTTCCTCGCCCTCACCGGCGGCACCCTCCTCGCCCTCCTTGCCCACCTGGTCCGCTCCCGCACCGGCCGCCAACTCCTGCGTTCCGTACCGTCGTTGGCGGTGTCCCTGCCGTCCTTCTGGGTCGGCCTGATCCTCATCCAGCTCCTGTCGTTCCAGTGGCGGCTGTTCCCGTCGCTCGGGGACTCCGGCGCGTCGAGCCTCGTCCTGCCCGCGTGCACCCTGGCGATCCCGGGCGCCGCACTGGTCGCGCAGGTCCTCGGCAAGAGCCTGCACACCACCCTTCAGGAGCCGTACGCCGACACGGTACGGGCCACCGGCGCCGGTCCCGCACGGCTGCTGCTCGGCCACGGACTGCGCAACGCGGCCATCCCCGCCGTGACCGTCGTCGGCTTCCTCGTGGGCTACCTCATCGGCGGCGCGGTCATCGTGGAGACCGTGTTCTCGCGGCCCGGGATGGGCCGGATCACCCAGTCCGCCGTCTCCACCCAGGACCTGCCCGTCGTACAGGGCGTGGTCGTGGTCGCGGCGCTCGCGTTCGCCGTGGTCAATCTGGCGGTCGACCTGCTGTACCCGGTGCTGGATCCGCGGATCCGGTCGACGGGACGGCTGGTGGCGTCATGACCGGAACCCTGACCAAGGCGCCACCACCTCCGCTCCCCGCCGACCCGCGCCGCCGCCTCCTCCCGACCGCGTCCGGAGTACGGTCCGGCGTCCGCGCGGTGGTCCTCGGCAGACCGGGCGTCACGCTCTCCGTCCTCGTCCTGCTCACCGTCCTCGGCTGGGCGTTCGTCCCCGAATGGTTCACCGGACGCGACCCGCTCACCGGGGTCGCCGCCGACCGGTTCCTCGCCCCGAGCGGTGACCATCCCTTCGGGACCGACCAGTTGGGGCGGGACGTGTACGCGCGGGTGGTGCACGGCGCGTCCCTGTCGCTGCGCGCCACCGTCATCGCGATCGTCATCGCACTGGCCGCCGGAACCGTACTGGGCCTGGTCGCCGGTTTCTTCGGCCGCTGGGTCGACGCCGTGATCATGCGGGCCGTCGAGGTGATGATGTCGGTGCCGCCGGTGCTGCTGTCGCTGACCATCGTCACCGCGCTCGGCTTCGGCACCACCGAGGTCGCCATCGCCGTCGGGGTCACCAGCGTCGCCGGGTTCGCCCGCGTGATGCGCGCGGAGGTGCTGCGGGTCCGCACCGCCGTGTACGTCGAAGCGGCGATCCTGTGCGGCGCCCGCTGGTGGCGGATCCTGCCGCGCTACATCCTGCCGGCCGCGATCGGGCCCGTACTCGCCCTGGCAGCCCTGGACTTCGGCCTCGTGGTCCTCGCCGTCGCGGGCCTCAGCTTCCTCGGGTACGGGGAGCCGCCGCCGGCGCCGGAGTGGGGCGCCCTCGTCGCCGACGGCCGTACCTATCTCGCCACGGCGTGGTGGCTGACGACGCTGCCGGGCCTCGCCGTGACGGCGGTCGTCCTCGCGGCGAACCGGCTGTCACGGGTGCTGGAGTCGGAGAGGAGCGCACGGTGAACCGGCCTACGGATCGCCCTCTGGGGCGCGCCACCGATCCCTTGACGGACGGCCGGGCGCCCCATAGCTCACCGCTCCTGAGCGTCAGCGGTCTGCGGGTCGTCTACCGCACCGCGACCGGTCCCCATGTCGCCGTCGACGGGCTCGACCTGGAGGTGGCGGCCGGGCAGATCACGGCCGTCGTCGGTGAGTCCGGCTCCGGCAAGAGCAGCACCGCACACGCCGTCGTCGGTCTGCTGCCCGGCACGGGACGGGTCGAGGCCGGCGGTGTCCGGCTCGACGGCGAGGAGCTGACCACGCTCGGCGAGAAGGAGTGGCGCCGGGTGCGGGGCCGCCGGATCGGGCTGATCCCGCAGGACCCCGGGGTCGCCCTGGACCCGGTGAAACCGGTGGGCCGCCAGGTCGCGGAGGTGCTGCGGATCCACGGTCTGGCGGCGACCGGCCGCGGAGCGGCGGCCCGCGCCGTCGAACTGCTCGCCGACGCGGGGCTGCCGGACCCGGCGCTCCGCGCCCGCCAGTACCCGCACGAACTGTCCGGTGGTATGCGGCAGCGGGTCCTCATCGCGATGGCCACCGCCGCCGGACCGCGCCTCCTCGTCGCCGACGAACCGACCTCCGCCCTCGACGTCACCGTCCAGCGCCAGATCCTCGACCACCTCCAGGGCGTCGTCACCTCGACCGGCACCGCGATCCTCCTCATCACCCACGACCTGGCCGTCGTCGCGGACCGGGCACAGCACGTGGTGGTGATGTCGAAGGCACGGGTGGTGGAGTCGGGTCCTACGCGGCAGGTGCTGGGGGATCCGCAGCATCCGTATACGCGGGGGTTGTTGGCGGATGTGCCGGGGGCCGGGGCGGCGAGTGCCGGGGTGCGGGTGTCGGTCGGGTCCGGGGGGCAGGCGTCCCGCGAACGGGCCCCGGGGCGTGCGTTGTTGCGCGTACGCGACCTGGTGAAGACCTTCCCGACCCGTGGCCCCGGACTGCGGCACCCCCGTCGCGTCGCCGTCGACGGTGTCGGCTTCGACATCGCGCGCGGTGAGACCCTCGGCCTGGTCGGCGAGTCCGGCTCGGGCAAGTCGACCACGGCCCGCATGGTCCTCGGCCTCGAACACCCCGACTCGGGCACCGTGAGCCTCGACGGCGACGACATCACCACGGCCCGCGGCGCCGCCCGACGCCGCCTGCACCGACGCGTCCAGCTCGTCTACCAGAACCCGTACGCGTCGCTGAACCCCCGCTTCACCGTGGAGGAGCTGCTGACCGAACCGCTGCGCAACTTCCGCGTCGGTGACCGCGTCGAACGCGCCGCGACCGTGCGCCGCCTCCTCGACGACGTGTCGCTGCCCGCCGACGTCCTGCGGCGCAGGGCGGCCGAACTCTCCGGCGGGCAGCGGCAGCGCGTCGCCATCGCCCGCGCGCTGTCGCTCGGCCCCGAACTCCTCGTGTGCGACGAACCGGTCTCCGCCCTCGACGTCACCGTCCAGGCCCGGATCCTCGAACTCCTCGTCGGCCTCCAGGAACGGCACGGCCTCAGCTATCTCTTCATCTCCCACGATCTCGCCGTCGTCGGGCAGGTCAGCGACCGGATCGCGGTGATGCGGGACGGCCGCGTCGTGGAGTCGGGGGACACCGACCGGATCCTGCGCTCACCCCGGCACCCGTACACGAAGGAACTCCTCGCGGCCGTCCCCGGCAGCCGCACGGCAGACACACCGGCCGCACCGACCGACCGTCCCGCACACGACCGTCCCGCACACGACCGTCCCGCACACGACCGTCCCGCACACGAACGTCCCGCACACGAACGTCCCGAACGCATGGAGGACAGCGCATGGAGCTAGGGCTCATCACCTTCGGCAGTCTGCTGCCCGATCCGCTCACCGGCACCACACTGACGCAGCGGGAACGGCTGCGGGACGTGGTGCGCGCGGCGGCCGATGCCGAGGAGTTCGGCTTCGCCTGGTACACCGTCGGTGAGCACCACTTCGGGGACCGGGACGTCATTCCCTCGCCAGCCCTGGTGCTGGCGGCCGTCGCCGAACACACCTCCACCATCCGGCTCGCCACCGGCACGACCCTCGTCGCCAACCGCGACCCGGTGCTCGTGGCCGAGGACTACCACCTCCTCGACCTGCTGTCCGGCGGGCGCCTGGAGATGATCGTGGGCGGTTCCTTCTTCCCCGAGCCGTACGCCGTCTTCGACCAGGCGCCCGCGAGCAAGGCGGCCCGTAAGCGCGAGAACACCGAACTGCTGATCCGTCTGTGGACCGAGGAACGCGTCACCTGGCAGGGCGAGTTCCGCCCGCCCCTGGACGACGTACTGCTTCAGCCCCGGCCGCTCCAGGAACAGCCGCCGTTCTGGATCAGCGGCGGAACCGGGCTCGACTCCGTCCATCTCGCCGTCGACCACGGCCTGCCGATGGTGCTGGGCACCACCGCCCGCGAACCTTCCGTGTTCACCCCCGTCTTCGACACGTACCGCACCCTCTGGCACGAGTCGGGCCGACCCGGTCCGCCGGGACGCCTCGGCGCCGCCAGCCATGTCTTCGTCGCCGAGACCTCACAGCGGGCCCGCACTCTGTGGGAGGCGTACATCAACAGCTACCTCACGGTGAAGAAGCCCGGCTCGTCCGGCATCGCCGCCCCGCCCGACTTCGCCACCTACATCGGCGACCAGGGCCCCGCCCTCTGCGGCAGCCCCGCCGAGGTCGTCGACAAGCTGGGCCGCCTCCACGACGCCTGGGGCCACGATCTGCATCTGCTCGCCATCGACGTCGGCGGCATCCCGTACGCGGAGGTGCGCGCCGCCACCGAACTGGTCGCGTCGGACGTCCTTCCGCAGGTGGGGGAGTGGGGCCGTACGGAGGTGCCCGGGAAGGTCGCCGCCGATGCTTGACGAGGACATCAGGACCCTCGCCACCGCCCGCACCCTCGGCGTCTTCACCACGCTGATGCCCGACGGCCGGCCGCAGACCAGCCTCGTCTGGCCGCACGCGGACGACCACCATGTCCTCGTCGGCACCAACACCGCGCGCCAGAAGTACCGCAACGTGGTCGCCGACCCCCGCGTCAACATCCTCCTCCTCGACTCCGACAACAGCCGCCGCTACATCGAAATCCGGGCCCGCGTCGTCGCCATCGAACCCGGCGCCGCCGCACTCCGCCTCGCCCGCACCACCTTCGGCAAATGGACGGGCAGCGAGCAGGTGCGTCAGGCCGAGGGCGAACGCGTCCTGCTCCGCCTCGTACCCGACCACGTCCACCGCAAGGACTGACCCGACCCCGGCCGAACGACCGAAAGGCTCCACCGATGACGGTCCCTGAACCCACGCTCCCTCCCGTGGTGGACATCTCCTGGCTCCGCGAGCACCCCGACCGGCGCGACGGCGGTGACGGCGACGGCGGTGTCGTCCTGGCCGATGTCCGCTGGTACCTGGACGGCCGCAGCGGCCTCGACGCCTACCTCGCCGGACATCTTCCGGGGGCGCTCTGGGTCGACGTCGACACCGTGCTCTCGGCGCCGCCGACCGAGACCGGGGGCCGGCATCCGCTCCCGGACCCCGACGACTTCGCGGACGCGCTGGGACGCCTCGGCATCGGCGACGACACCACCGTGGTCGCCTACGACGACAACGGTGGTGCCTACGCCGCCCGGCTGGTGTGGCTGCTCCGCCGCACCGGCCGGGCGGCTGCCCTGCTCGACGGCGGACTCGCCGACTGGCCGGACGCCGACCTGGAGACCGGTCAGGTCACCCGCGCCCCGGTGCCGCACACGCCGGTCGACTGGCCGAAGGAATCATTCCGCTCTGCCGACGAGGTGGCCTCCGCCACGGCGAACGGCACCGCGGTCGTCCTGGACGCCCGCGCCCCCGATCGCTACTCCGGCGCCACCGTCCTGCCCACCGACATCCGCTCCGGCCACATCCCCGGCGCCCGCAACGCCCCCTGGTCCGCCAACCTCACCCCCGACGGCCACTTCGCCCCGCCGTCCGCCCTGCGCGCCCACTACACCGTGCTGGGTGTCCCGCCCGACACCGAGGTGATCGTCTACTGCGGCAGCGGCGTCACCGCCTGCCACGACCTCCTGGCCCTCGAACACATCGGCATCCCCACGACCTCCCTCTACCCGGGCTCCTGGTCGGCCTGGTCGGCCGACCTGTCCCGCCCGATCGAAACCGGCGACCAGTGAGCGGTGACAGCGACAGCGACCAGTGAGGCGTGGCTGGTGAACGCCCTACCACCCCGTCCCGAACCGGGCCATGGGCTCGATCAACTCCCTCTCCTCGTAGGCCAGATGTGACAGCAGCGCATCGGTCAGCAGGTCCACCGCCGCCCGCAGACCCTCCATCCGCCCGAGCGCTCCGCCCTCGTCGCTCACCGCCGCCACGAGTTCCCGGTCCAACTGCTCGATGACGCCATGGATCGCGTGGTGCTCCTCCGTCAGCCGGTCGAGCACCGGGCCGAGGCGTTCGTCCAGGCGGCGTAGATGAGGGAAGAGGTCGACGTCCTCCCGGGAGTGGTGGGCGGTGGTGATCCGGCAGTACGAGGCGCAGTACGCGCCCAGCGCCCAGGTGTTCTGACGCAGACTCAACTCCTGGAGCTGTGCGCGTGCCTCACCCGGATCGAGCGATTCCGCCAGCACCTGGTCCACGACCTCGCGCAGCCGGGTGAGATCAGCCCGGAGCTGGTCGTGCGCGGCGACCAGATTCCGGGCGGGCTCCTCCTGCCGGCGGGAGTACCGCCGCTGCGGATCGGCGGGCGGCCCGCTGGGACGGTCCGACTCCTCCCAGAGCCGTACGGAGCTGCGCCGCAGGCCCGGGTCCGGTGTGGGTTCCACGGAGAGCCGGCGCCCACCGGAGCCGTCGCCGCCCGCAGACGGCCCGGCCCCCGCACCCGTACTCACCGCCGCAGCCTTGTCCGTCCCCGCCCCCTTGCCGTGCCCCGCCGCCGCACGCACCGTTTCCCGCTCGCCGCGCGGTGTCTCGGGACCGCTCCCGCCGGACCGCTCCGCCGCGACCAGTTCCCGCGTGGCCGGCGCCACCTCCTCGCCGAAGACCTGGAGCAGATCCGGGAAGTTGGCGGGCAGCAGAAACGCGCTGGTGCCGTGCTCCAGAGCGAGCGCGGCGAGTTGCTCGGGCCAATCGCCGGGCGAGCCCTCCGGGAACCCGCCGCCCGCGCCGGGCGAGAGGTTGTAGAGCCGTCGCACCGCCCCCGGTGGACGACCCGCCTCGGCCGCCGCCTCGTCGATGATCCGGTGCCCCGCCGCCAGCCGCACCGGAGGCACATGCGGCACGCTCGGCAGCCAGCCGTCGCCCGCCGTCCCCACCAGCCGCAGCATCCGCGGACCCACCGCACCGATCCAGATCCCGATGTCATGCGCGGGAACAGGGCCCGGAGCGGCGCCGTACAGCCCGTAGTGCTTGCCGTCGAGGCGCACCCGGCGGCCGGGTGCCCAGAGCGCGCGGACGACGTCGATGGCCTCGCGGGTCGCGGCGACCGCCTCACCGGGGGTACGACGCGGCCCGCCCTCCGCGGCGATGTTGTCCCAGTACGCACCCGCGCCCAGGCCCAGTTCGACGCGCCCGCCGCTCAGCAGGTCGAGGCTCGCCGCCGTACGTGCGAGGGCGGCGGGTGGGCGCAGGGGCAGATTGGCGACGTTCGGGAAGACCCGGACGCGGGACGTGGCGGCGGCGATGAAGCCCAGCACCGTCCACGCGTCCAGGAACCCCGGCTGATACGGGTGGTCCGGCACGCTCATCAGGTCCAGTCCGGCCTGTTCCCCGAGCTGGGCCATCGCGACCGCGTCGAGCGGCTGCCCGGCCGACGGCATCAGGACGGCGCCGAAGAGCAGATCGTGTCCGTAGTCAGGCATGGTCGGTGCTCCTCAGCCCGTCGCCGAACCGCTGGTCCGGGCCGGGGCCCCGGATGCGGGCGCCTTGGCGGACGAGGCCAGCAGCCGGCCCGGTCCGGCGAGCGCCGCCAGCGTGGCGACACCGAGGGCGATGGCCGACATCACGAACGCCGTCGTGTACCCGGACTCGGCGGGGAACCTGGTGCCGGAGATCGTCTTCGACGCCACCAGCGAAGCGGCGATCTGCGCCCCCAGGGAACCGCCGATGGTCCGCATGATCGTGTTGATGCCGGTCGCCTCGCCCGTCTGGCGCGGATCGACCGCTCCCACCACGAGGTTGGCGAGGGCCGCGAAGGCGAAGCCGACACCGATACCGAGCACCGCCGACCCGACGTACATCGCCCACTCGGTGTCATGCGCCCCCGCGTAGATCGCGAAGCCGACCACGCCGATCAGGCAGGCCAGGACCAGCGGCAGCTTGAAGCCGACGGCCGCACCGATCCGCCCGGCGAGGGGACTCGCGATCAGCATGGTCGCCGCCATCGGCACCATGAACAGCCCGGACTCCGTGACGGACGCACCGAATCCGTACCCCGCCTCGGTCGGCGTCTGGGCCAGGAGCGGCACCAGTGTGAACGCGCCGTACATACCGAAGCCGATGATCAGCGCCGTGACATGGGAGGTCGCCACCGCCGGGCGGCGCAGCAGCTCGATGTCGATCAGCGGCGCGGACAGCCGCCGCTCCACGGCGACGAACACCGCGAGCAGCACCACGGCCGCCACGAACAGCCCGATCACACCCGCCGAGGCCCAGCCCCACGACTTGCCCTCACTGATGGCGAGGAGCAGCGCCACCACACCGGCGCTGAGCAGTGCCACGCCCGCCCAGTCGATACGGCCCGGCGAGCGGACCGGGGACTCCTTGATGAACGCGGCCACCGCGAGGATGCCCAGGACGATCACGATCAGCCCGAACCAGAAGATCCAGTGCCAGCTCAGCGCGTCGACGATCGGCCCCGGCACCACCAGGCCCACACCGAATCCGATCCCGAACGTCGAGCTGATCAGTCCGATCGCGACCGGCACCCGCTCACGCGGGAACTGATCGCGCACGATCCCGAAGGCCAGCGGGAAGGCGGCGGAGCCCACGCCCTGGACGGCGCGGGCAGCGATCAGCATGCCGATGGACGTCGACAGCGCGGCCAGCAGGGTGCCGATCGCGAACACGGTCAGGCTGGCGATCAGCACCCGCCGCTTGCCGAACATGTCGCCGACCCGGCCCAGCAGCGCGGTCGCGACGGACGCGGACAGCAGGAAGGCGCTCAGCACCCAGGAGACGACGGTGGTGCTGGTGTCGAACTCCCGCTGAAGGTCGGGCAGCGCCGGCACGACCATCGTCTGCATCAGCGAGAAGGAGAGCACGGCGACCAGCAGCGCCGCGAACGGTGCGGCGACGCCGCGTGGCTCCGCGGCGGTCGGCGTCGCCGCCGGAGTGGTCGGTGAGTCGGTCATGGAGCGGTCCTCCGGGGAGCGGGCAGCACGGCACGACGACAGACGTCGGACCGAGGCCGAATTAATGTCACCTCGAAATCATTACACGCCGACATCCTTACGTCCAGAGAGTATCTCGGGCTATGCTGGACGCATGAACGAAGCCGACGAAGCTGACGCCGACGCCTGCGGCCCGGACCGCCCCGCCGCCACCGGGACCGGGGCCCCGGCGGCCCCGGACACCGAGCTGCGCCCGCCGAGCCTGCTCGCGCTGCCGTCGTACCTGGTCAGCCATGTCGCCCGGATAGGGCATGACGTGCTGATCTCGGCCGTCGCCGAGCATGATCTGAGGCTTCCTCACTTCGCGGCGCTCACCGCCCTCGCCGACTTCGGGCCCCTGCCGCAGCATGTGCTCGCCGACCGGCTCGGCCTCAACCGCAGCCATCTCGTCGGCTATCTCGACCTCGTGGAGGAGCGCGGCCTCGTCCGCCGCACCCGTGACCCGGCGGACCGCCGCCGCCAGCTCGTGGCCCTCACTCCGGAGGGCGAGCGCCTTCAGAGGCAGCTCCTCGATGTGGCGGAGCGCTCCCAGGAGGGTTTCCTCGGGGAACTCACCTCACTCGAACGCAGCACCCTGATCGAGCTGTTGCGCCGCGTCCTCGTCGCCGACGACCGGACCCACACCCGCACCGGAGGCTGACCCCGGCCCGGCCGTCACGTGCCGGGCACCCCCTGCCTGCCCCCGCCGACGCCGGGCGCCGCCACCCCGCCGCCACGTCCTACCGAACGGACCCCGTCACCGACACAAAGCCCGCTCCGCGGCCCTCACCAGCGACTCCGCGACCTGATCCGCCGTCAACCCCCGCCCCGTGTACAGCAGATCGAAACTGTCGAAGCTCGACAGCAGCCACAGCACGGTCGACGCGTCGTCCGCCGTGACTCCCTCGCGCAGTACGCCCTGCCCGGCCAGCCGCTCGGCGAGCCCGTCCATGCCGGAGGCCCGACCCCGTTCCATCCGCTGCACCGCGCCGCCCACGGCATCCGCGTCCAGTTGGGCCATCGAATACAGCGCACGCATCACATCCCGGTGCGCCGCGTACATAGACACCCCGCCCCGCAGGCCCTCGCGCAGCCCGGCGAGCGCGTCCGGCTGGAGCACCGATTCGACCAGGCCCTGGAAGCCGCCCCTGACCAGCAGATCGGCGCCGAGCGCGTCGAACAGGGCGGTGCGTGAGCCGAACACGAGATACACCGTCGAGCGGGAGACCCCGGCCAGTCGCGCCACCTTGTCGAGGCTCACCTGCTCCGACGGTGCGTCGCGCAGCCGCTCGTACAGCGCGTCCAGGATGCGCCGACGGGTCTCGTCGGCCGCTTGCGCCCGCAGGCGCTGCTCGTACTTCCGGGGGGTCACGGCCGGATCCTAGCATTCGCTTGACACGGCGTCGTGTGAAAGACAATCTGTCCGGTGAAATACAGCCTGTCCGATGAAAATGGACGCAGCCGTGACCGATCGACCTCCCGCACCACCGGCCCTTCCGTACCGGCCCATCCTCCGTACCGATCGACCAAGGAGACTCCTCATGACACGGATCGCCGTCATCCTCGGCAGCACGCGGCCCGGCCGCCGTGGTGCCGCCGTCGCCCGCTGGGTGGACGAGGCCGCGGGCCGCCACCCCGCCGTCAAGTCCGGCGAGGTGACCACCGAGGTGGTGGACCTCGCCGACTTCGGGCTGCCGCTCCTGGACGAGCCGGTGCCCGCGGCCTTCGGCCAGTACGGCAAGGAGCACACCCGGCGCTGGTCCGAGACGATCGCCTCATTCGACGGCTTCGTCTTCGTGACGCCCGAGTACAACCACTCCGTGCCCGCCGCACTGAAGAACGCGATCGACTTCCTGTACGGCGAGTGGCACAACAAGGCCGCGGGCTTCGTGAGTTACGGAGTGCACGGCGGCACGCGCGCCGTGGAGCATCTGCGGCTGATTCTGGGCGAGGTGAAGATCGCGACCGTGGCGAGCCAGGTCGCGCTGCCCGTCTTCACCGAGTTCACGTTCAGCGACCTCACCGACCCGACCGATCCCGGGGTGTTGACGCCCGGTGAGCATCAGGAGCCGGCGCTGCTGAAGATGCTGGACGAGATCATCGCGTGGGCAGGGGCCCTCAAGCCGTTGCGCGAAGCCGGACCGAGTTCCGTATAAGAGACCCGGCGCCGGTACGGGGTGCCGCTCGCCGCCACCCCGACACCCCTGTGTAAACGGGCATCTCTGTCAAATGATTGCGGGCTGGTTCATGCCTCTGTTTACGGAGTGTAGCTTCATATGACTGCAACAGGCTATTTACCCGAATACTCTTTGAATTCGGTACTGCCGGTTTGTAGGTTCGTGGACGAGTTCGGCGTCGCATCATGAACTGAACTAGCCGGGGGAGAACATGTCTCAGTGCTCGACAGAGGCGCTGCTGGAGTCTCACATACCCGCTCAACGCGATCCACGGGGTCCGCAGGCCGTGGTGGAGGACATGCCGGGACCGGCAAGGACGGTTCCCACGCCGTCCGGTGGCTGGCGGATCCTGGTGGTCGAGAGTGACGCGGCCGATGCCAGATCCCTGGTCGACGGCCTGCGCCGGCACGGTCACGAGGTCGGCAGTGTGGAGCGTGGCAGTGCCGCGCTCGGTGCGCACGAGGACGTCGATCTGGTGCTGCTCACTCTCGAACTCCCCGATCTGGACGGCCTGGAGGTCTGCAAGGTCATCCGTTCGGTCAGCTGTATCCCGATGATCGTCGTCACCGACCGGGGCTCGGAGCTGGACTGTGTGCTCGGGCTCCAGGCCGGCGCCGACGACTATGTGGTGAAGCCCTACGGCTTCCGTGAGTTGATGGCGCGTATCGAGGCCGTCATGCGCCGGGTCCGGTCCCAGCGGTCCGTCGCCAAACAGATCCTGCACGGCGATCTGCTCATCGACGTCAGTTCCCGCGAAGTCAGTGTCGACGGCCGGGAAGTCGAGTTGACCCGTAAGGAATTCGATCTTCTCTGTGTGCTCGCCTCGCATCCGGACACGGTGATTCCGCGCAAGCGGCTGCTCCAGCAGGTGTGGGGCGATTCCTGGTCCCGGCGCACCGTGGACACCCATGTCAGCAGTCTGCGCGGCAAGCTCGGCGGGAGTGGCTGGATCGTCACCGTGCGCGGTGTCGGTTTCAAGCTGGGAAACGGCTGACACTCCCTCCCCACCTCCAGGGGCCGGTGGCATCGCGGACCGCGCGACGCCACCGGCCCGTTCCTGTCACCGGCATTCCTAATTTCTGAAACGCGTTCTACTGTGTGCGCCGTCAGGTCCGGGTGCCGTCAGGTCCGGGTCAGCGAGCCAGCGACAGCCAGGAGGCGCCGTGCATCTCGAATACACGCCTGAACAGCAGCGGTTGCGCGTCGAGCTGCGCGCCTACTTCGCGGAACTGGTGCCCGACAACGCCTATGCCCGTTACGAGGATCCGGCGGCGCAGAAGCGGTTCTACCGTGAGACCATCCGCCGGCTCGGCACCGACGGCTGGCTCGGTGTCGGCTGGCCCGAGGAGTACGGCGGGCGGGGCCTGTCGCCGATGGAACAGTTCATCTTCTTCGACGAGGCCGCCCAGGCGGGCGTACCGCTGCCCCTGATGGCGCTGAACACCGTCGGCCCCACGATCATGCGGTTCGGCACCGACGAGCAGAAGGCGTACTTCCTGCCGAGGATCCTCACCGGCGAGATCGACTTCGCCATCGGCTACAGCGAGCCCGACGCCGGTACGGACCTCGCGGCGCTCAAGACCCGTGCGGTCAGGGAGGGCGACGAGACCACCGGTCACTACACGGTCAACGGCCAGAAGATCTGGACGACCAACGGCGACACCGCCGACTGGGTCTGGCTCGCCGTCCGTACCGACCCCGACGCGCCGCCGCACAAGGGCATCACCATGCTGCTCGTCCCGACGTCCGACCCCGGCTACTCCTGCACCCTCATCAACACCCTCGCCTCGCACGACACGACCGCCAGCTACTACGAGAACATCCGCGTCCCCGCCTCGCGCCGCGTCGGCGACGAGAACAAGGGATGGCGTCTGATCACCAATCAGCTCAACCACGAACGCGTCACCCTCGCCGCCCACGGCACCATGGCGATCCGAGCCCTCCACGACGTCCAGCGCTGGGCGATGGACACCAAACTCACCGACGGCCGCCGCGTGATCGACCTCGCCTGGGTCCGCCGGAGCCTCGCCCGGACCCACACCCGGCTCGACGCGATGAAACTCCTCAACTGGCAGATGGTGAACGCCGTCCAGGAAGGCACCCTCACCCCGCAGGACGCCTCCGCCGTGAAGGTGTACGGCTCCGAGGCCCGCCGGGACGCGTACGCCTGGCTCATGGAGATCGTCGGCGCCGCCGGCGGACTCAAGGAAGGCTCGGCGGGCACCGTCCTGCACGGCGAACTGGAGCGCGGCTACCGTTCCGCCGTGATCTTCACCTTCGGCGGCGGGAACAACGAGATCCAGCGCGAGATCATCTCCTGGATCGGCCTGGGAATGCCCCGCGTACGCCGTTGACCGCCGTACCGGCACGCGTGCTGAAGTGGCCTGGCGCCGGGGTGGTTCGAGGGGCGCGGCGGCGAGCGAAGGTGTGGCCAGGAGGAGTATTACTGGACGCGCGTTCTTCAAGCTTCAGCCCTCAAGGAGTTCTGGTGACGGGTCGTGCGGAGTCGGTCGAATCGATGGAGCAGTTGGCCGTGGTCTGGCGGGCCATGGTGCTGGACCGGGACGGGGATGCCGATGTGCGCGACCTGCCGGGCATCGCCGTCCGCTGGGCCGACTGCCGCTTCCCCTTCTGGAACTGCGTCACCCTGACCGATGTCGACGCGGGCCCGGCGCTCGTCGAAGAACGCCTGGGCCGGTCCGTGGACATCATGCGCGCGAAGACGCACCCCGGGTTCCTGTGGCTCTTCGAGGACCTTCTCACCGACGAGGCACGGGCAGGAATGCGGGCGGCGACCGCGAAGGCGGGCCTGGAGTACGCCTTCTCCGGTACCGGCATGGCCGGGGACTTCCTCCCCGTCCCCGAACCGTCCCACCCCGATCTGACGTTCGCACGCGTGACCACCGACGAACAGTTGCGGGCGTACGCGGACCTGAACTCCCGCGCCTACGGATTCCCGCTGGAACACGGCCGCGACGGGCTCCTCGGGTCCACGCTGTGGAAGAACCAGGTGCATGCCTATCTGGGGCTGCGCGACGGCACCCCGGTGACGTGCGCGGGAACGGTCGAAGCGGAAGGCCGTCTTTTCGTCGCACTCGTCGCCACCGCGCCGGAATGGGAGCGCAGAGGGTACGGCGAGGCGGTGACGCGGAAAGCCCTGCACGAAGGCGCCAAGTCCTCCGGCCTGATCCGCGCCACCCTGCACGCGACCGCGGCCGGAGCGCCCGTGTATCCCCGCATCGGCTTCCGGCCGAACACACCGGTGCACTTCTACGGCCTGAAGAACTGAACCCTTCTCGCTGCGTTCGCCCTCCTGCTCGGCTCCGGCGCGAGCGGTGCCGGTGATTGCCGCACCCGGACATTGTGCGGGCGATGTCACGGCTCGGCCCCCTTGGCCGCCCGGCCCCGTTCAAACTCGGCACGTAGGCCGCCATACTGGACAGGCCAGGGGTGGGCGCGTAGGTCGTGTCTGACGGATATCCGTGGGTGAAGGAGCGGCGTTCGGTGCGTGCTCTCGGTGTGCCGCGCGGAAGTCCTCGATGGGGGTCCCCCCTGGTCCTCAAGACCTTGGGGGAGGCGCTACGTGGGCTTTCGTGCGGTGCGGCGAGAGTGCGTGCCGGGCGTCGCGACGCCACGGAGATCCGTCAGACACGACCTAGTAAGGGGAGGGCGACGGCGGGACATGGGGGACAGCAGGCTGATCCAGGGCCGCTACCGGCTCCTCGAACTGATCGGGCGCGGCGGCATGGGCGAGGTGTGGCGTGCGCGGGACGAGTCGCTGGGCCGTCGCGTCGCCGTCAAATGCCTCAAGCCGCTGAACCCGCACCACGACCCGTCGTTCACCGGCGTGCTCCGCGAGCGCTTCCGGCGTGAGGCGCGGGTCGCCGCGTCCCTCCAGCACCGGGGCGTCACCGTCGTCCACGACTTCGGCGAGTCCGACGGCGTGCTGTTCCTCGTGATGGAACTCCTCGAAGGGCGCAACCTCGGCCAACTCCTGGAGGACAACAGGAACCGCCCGCTGCCCGTCGAGGACGTCGTCGACATCGCCGACCAGGTCGCCGCCGCCCTCGCCTACACCCATGAACAGGGCATCGTGCACCGGGACCTGAAGCCCGCGAACATCATGCGGCTGGCCGACGGCACGGTGAAGATCTGCGACTTCGGCATCGCCCGGCTCGGCCACGACATCGGATTCACCTCCCGCCTGACCGGCACCGGCATCGCCATGGGCACACCGCACTACATGTCGCCGGAGCAGATCGGCGGCGCCGAGGTCGACCAGCGCAGCGACCTCTACTCCTTCGGCTGCGTACTGTACGAAATCGCCACGGGCGCCCCGCCGTTCGACCAGGACGACGCCTGGGCCGTCCTCGTCGGCCACCGCGACACCCCACCGCAGCCGCCCCGCCGCCACCGCACCGAACTCCCCGGCTACGTCGAGCGGATCATCCTCGACCTCCTCGCGAAGGAGCCGGCGGCGCGCCCCGTCGACGCCCGCGAACTCGGCCGCCGGATCGGCGCGGGCCGCACCGCCGGGACGTACGTTCCTACGGTGACGAGCCCCCCGGTCGGTACGGGACCGGCGCACCGCCCCGAACAGCCGCCGTCCCGTGAGCCGCGGCTGCCGTCCTGGACGCGGGGGATGACCACCGGGCACAAGGCGACAGGCGCCGCACTGCGGCTGACGCCGCCCGACCCGGCCGCCGGACTCACCGGCGAGTGGATCCCGCGCGCCGACACCCGCCGCACCGCGCTGCCCGCTCCGCCGGAGCGGCCGACACCGTCACCGGAGACCCTGGCCGTCCTCGTCTCGCGGCACAACGCGGGCCTCAGCCTCGGCCGCCTCGGCCGCTGGGCGGAGGCCGGAGAGGTCCACCGCGCCGTCGCCGCCGAGCGGGAACACGTCCTCGGCCCCGACCACCCCGACACCCTCGCCAGCCGCTACGAGGTCGGCTTCACCCTCAGCCGCACGGGCCGCGCGTCCGACGCGCTGCGCGAGTACGGGCGGGTCGCCGAAGGCCGCGAGCGGGTCCTCGGCGCCGACCACCCCGAAACCCTCGCCGCCCGCCAGGAGATGGCGTACGTCCTCGGGCAGCTCGACCGCCACTTCGACGCCCACCAGGTGTACACCTCCGTGCTCGCCGCCCGGGAGCGCGTCATGGGCGCCGACCACCCGGACACCCTGCGCTGCCGCCACAACCTCGCGTTCAACCTGAGCCGCCTCGGCCGCCTGGAGGACTCGTACCGCATGGCGACCGAGGTCGCGGCGGCGCGCGCCCGCGTCCTGGGCGCCGACCACCCCGACACCCTCGTGACCCGGTACGAAGTCGCTTACGCGCTCGGCCAGTTGGGGCGCTGGACCGAGGCCCTGGAGACGTACCGCGAGGTCGCCGACGCGCGCGGCCGGTCCCTGGGGCCCGACCACGCGGACACGCTCGCCGCGCGGTACGAGGTCGGGATCAGTCTCGGGCGGCTCGGGCGCAGCGCGGACGCCCTGACGGTGTACCGGGGTCTCGTCGCGGACCGCGCCCGCATCGGTGGCCCCGCGGACCCCGAGACCCTGCGGGCCCGGCACGGCCTGGGCGTGAACCTGGGACGGCTGGCCCGCTGGGAGGAAGCGCTCGCCGAGGCCCGCGACGTGTCCGCGATCCGCGAGCGGGTCATCGGCGCGGACCACCCCGACACCCTCGTCAGCCGCCGCGAGGTCGCCGTCGCACTGGGCTGGCTGGGCCGCTGGGCCGACGCCCTCGTCGAGTACCGCCGGGTGGCCGCCGCCCGCGAGCGGGTCCTCGGCCCCGACCACGCCGACGCGCTGGCCGCCCGCAACGACGAGGCGCACTGCCTGGAGCAGCTGGGACGCGGCGAGGAAGCGGTCGAGCTGTACCGGATGGTGGCGACCCGCCGCCGGCGCGGAGCCTGACCGGAGGGAGCCCGTGACGGGTGCCCCTGGCCTCGCCCGACTCCACGTGTTACCAAGAACCATGCCTGCTCAAGACGCGTACGACGCCGTGATCGTCGGTGGTGGCCACAACGGTCTGGTGGCCGCCGCCTATCTGGCCCGCGCCGGCCGCACGGTCCTGGTGCTGGAACGGCTCCCCGCCACCGGAGGCGCCGCCGTGTCCACGCGGCCCTTCCCCGGCGTGGACGCGCGCCTCTCGCGCTACTCGTATCTGGTGAGCCTCCTGCCCAGGAAGATCGTCGACGACCTCGGGCTCACCTTCCACGTCAGGAAACGGACCGTGTCCTCGTACACGCCCACCGAGCGGGACGGCCGGCCGACCGGGCTGCTCGTCGGCGGCGGCGCGGACCGTACCCGCGCCTCCTTCGCGCGGCTGACCGGCGGTGACCGCGAGTACGACGCCTGGCTCGCCTTCTACGACATGACCCGGCGCGTCGCGGAACGCGTCTTCCCCACGCTCACGGAGCCGCTGCCCACCCGCGACGAGCTGCGCGCACGCGTCGCGGACGACCGGGCCTGGCAGACCCTGTTCGAGGACCCGATCGGCGTCGCCGTCGAGGACACCTTCCGCGACGACCTGGTGCGCGGGGTCGTCCTCACCGACGCGCTCATCGGCACCTTCGCCGACGCCCACGACCCGTCGCTGCGCCAGAACCGCTGCTTCCTGTACCACGTGATCGGCGGCGGCACCGGCGACTGGGACGTGCCCGTCGGCGGCATGGGCGCCTTCACGGATGCCCTCGCCGACGCGGCGCGCACGGCGGGCGCCGAGATCGTCACCGGGCACGAGGTGACCCGCGTCGACACCGACGGACAGCGCGCGGATGTGACCTTCACGACGGCGTCCGGCGAGGGCAGGGTCGCCGCACGCCACGTCCTCGTCAACGCGTCCCCACGCGACCTGTCCGCCCTGCTCGGCGAGGAGCCACCGCCCCCCGCCGAGGGCGCGCAGCTCAAGGTCAACATGCTGCTGAAGCGGCTGCCGAGGCTGCGGGACACGTCCGTCGACCCGCGCGAGGCGTTCGCCGGCACCTTCCACATCGCCGAGGGGTACGGCCAGTTGGCGTCCGCGTACGGCCAGGCCGCCGCCGGTGAACTGCCCGCCGTGCCGCCGTCCGAGATCTACTGCCACTCGCTGACCGACCCGACGATCCTCGCCCCGGACCTTGTCGAGCGCGGCTACCAGACGCTCACCCTCTTCGGCCTCCACACCCCTGCCCGGCTGTTCCGCGACGACAACGACGCCGCACGCGCCGCGCTCCTGAAGTCCACTCTGGCCGCGCTCGACGCACATCTCGCCGAACCGGTCGAGGACGTCCTCGCCACGGACGCCGACGGCCGCCCTTGCATCGAGGCGAAAACCCCACTCGACCTCGAACGCGACCTGCGGCTCCCCGGCGGCAACATCTTCCACCGCGACCTCGCCTTCCCCTACGCCCAGGAAGGCACCGGCCGCTGGGGCGTCGAGACCCGGCACGCGAACGTCCTCCTGTGCGGCGCCGGAGCGGTACGCGGCGGCGGGGTCAGCGGCATCCCGGGCCACAACGCGGCGATGGCGGCCCTGGACGCGTGACCGTCGGGCCGGTCCGCGTGGCCGCCGAAGTCGCGGCGCTTCTCGTAGGCTGAAACGGCGGTGGGCCGTGGTGCGTACGGCATCCGCCGCACAGAACGGAGGAGCTGGCGATGGCGACAGTGGCCGGCACCATGAGGGCCGTGGTCCTCGACGCACCGGGACCCCCCGAGGCCCTGCGCGTACGGCGGATTCCGATGCCCGAACCGGGTCCCGGCCGGGTCCGGATCAAGGTGGAGGCGTTCGGTCTGAACCGGTCCGAGCTGCACACCCGCCTCGGCCTGGCGGAGGGCGTCACCTTTCCCCGCGTACCGGGAATCGAGGCGGTCGGCGTCGTGGACACCGACCCGGACGGCCTACTGGAGCCGGGGCAGCAGGTGGCGGCCCTGATGGGCGGCATGGGCCGCGTCTTCGACGGTGGCTACGCCGAATACACCGTGGTGCCCCGCACCCAGATCGTGCCGTTCCGCTCCGCGCTGCCCTGGGACGTGCTCGGCGCCCTGCCGGAGACCCTTCAGACCGCGTACGGCTCGCTCACCACCGGCCTCGACCTGCACGCCGGACAGGCCCTGCTCATCCGCGGCGGCACCTCCGCGCTCGGCCTGGCCGCGGCGGCGCTCGCGAAGGACCAGGGCGCGACCGTGCTCGCCACCACACGCGACCCGGCCCGCCTGGACTTCCTCGCCGCGCACGGAGTCGACCATCCGCTCCTGGACGACGGGAAGGTCGCGGACCAGGTGCGGGCGGTGTTCCCCGACGGGGTCGACGGCGCGCTGGAACTCGTCGGCACCCCGACGCTGCCGGACACCCTCGCGGCCACACGCGTCCACGGCACGGTCTGTTTCACGGGCATGCTGTCCAACCAGTGGATCGTCAAGGACTTCTATCCCGTGTCGTATCTGCCGAGCGGTGTGCGACTCACCGCGTACGCGGGTGACGCGGCGGATCTGCCCGCGCCGGTCCTGCAACGCTGCCTGGACCGCGTGGCGACCGGCGATCTGACCCTCGGTCCGATCCACGTCTACGCGCTCGACGAGATCGCCGACGCGCACCGCGACCTGGAGAAGGGGCACCACGTCGGCAAGCTGGTGGTGCGGACGACTGCGGATTCGTCGCCGTGACCACTCACAGCGCGATCGCCCCAGCAGGACCGACCGCGAGAACACCGCTCACAAGAATTCGGAACCCCGTGACAGATCCCCGCATCCCGGCCACCGAACTCGCCACCCGCCGACTCGACCTCCTGCCACTCCAGGTCGAGCACGCCGACGAGATGGCCGGCGTCCTGTCCGACCCCGCCCTGCACACCTTCATCGGCGGCGCCCCGGAGCCCCCGGACGCCCTGCGCGCCCGCTACCACCGCATGGTGACCGGCTCACCCGACCCCGCCGTGAGCTGGTGCAACTGGGTGCTCCGTCTCCGCGACGAAACATGCCTGGCAGGCACCGTGCAGGCGACGATCGGCCCCTCTCCCGACGGCCGGCAGGCCGAGATCGCCTGGGTCGTCGGTACGAGGTGGCAGGGGCGAGGTCTCGCCAAGGAGGCAGCGATGGCGCTGACGGCCTGGCTGGAACGTCAGCCGATCGACGTAGTCGTGGCACACGTACACCCCGACCACGAGGCATCCGCAGCCGTCGCCACAGCCTGCGGCCTGACCCCCACGGACCGCACGCAGGACGGCGAGATCAGATGGGAACGGACGCTGGGCAGCGGCGAATCCGGGTGAGCGGGCATGGACTTCGCCCCTCGGGTGGATCAGACGTAGTTGACCGGACACCGCTGGCGGAGCGCGTGCTCGGCGGCGCGGAGGTACAGCGCCGTGTAGAACGCGGCATCCAGATCCTGGGCCCAGGCGCCGGGAGGGTCGGTGACAGCCTCGACCTCGTCTAACCAGAGGCCGAGGTTGTCACAGTAGCGAGGCACCCCCGGACCAGGTGGGGGGCAGGGTGGGAGACCGCGCTTGGCCAGCTCGGGGTCGAGCAACCGTGCGGCCGGCGCCAGGATGTCTTCGTCCGACCATTCGTCGGAGTCGACGCTGCATAGGTACGTTCCCATGCGGCGAATGTACGACCCGGCACTGACAACGCCGCACCGCGGACACCCTCACCCCGCGCCCCCGGCGGCAGCCAGTATCCGGCGGGCGCTGCGCATCACCGCCTCGTCTATCATCCGGCCCGCTTCGTCCACGGCCACGCCCGAACCGGCCGATTCGAAGCGGGCCACCAGTGCGCGGGCCCGATCCAGTTCGGTGGCGGTCGGGGTGAACACCTCGTTGACGACGGGGATTTGTGCGGGGTGGATGCAGGCTCGGCCGCCGAAGCCGAGGCGCTTCAGTGCCGCCGTCGAACGGCGCAGCGCGTCCAGGTCACGGAAGTCGGTGCTGACCGGGCCGAGCGGCGCCGCCAGACCGCCGGCCGCGCAGGCCAGGACGAGGTGCGACCGGGGCCACAGCAACTCCCGTTCGTCCGGGCCGGGTTCGATGCCCGTGTCGGCGCGCAGATCGGCCTCGCCCAACTGCATCCGCGTCACGCGCGGCCCTCGGGCGATGAGCGGCGCGGACAGCAGCGCCGCCGCGCTCTCCAGCAGCGGGCAGAGCGCGATCCAGGGAGCAGAGGACAGCGCGTCGGCCACGGCGGTCAGATCGCCGACCGTCTCCGTCTTGGCCACGATCACGCCGTGCACGGCGGGCAGTGCCACCGCGCCGAGGTCGGTCAGCCCCTGGGGACCGGGGTTGATCCGGATCCAGACCTGGGGCCCGGTCCGGGAGCCGGTACCGGAACCGGCCGGCGGAAGGCCCGCCAGCCACTCCGCACTGGTGGCACGGGCACGCTCCTTGGCGCCGGGCGCGACACCGTCCTCCAGGTCCACGATCACCGCGTCGGCGCCCCGGTCCGGGGCCTTGGCCAGCATGTCCGGCCGGTCACCCGGCACATACAGCGCGGATCTCACCCGTCAGCCACCGGTCGGGCGGTGCAGATAGGACCCGCGGGGCTCCCCGGTGATCTTTCCGTCGGTGAGGACGCGGTTGCCCCGCAGGAAGGTGTCGGTGACCTGGGCGGTCAGCTCGAAGCCCTCGAAGGGCGTGTACTCCTGCGCGGACTCGGATGCGGCGGCGCGGACGGTCCAGGTCCGGTCCGGGTCGACCAGCGCGATGTCGGCGTCGAATCCGGCGGCGATCCGGCCCTTGGTGGGCAGGCCGTAGCGCTGTGCGGGGTTCCAGGCCGTCAGGGCGGCGATCCGGCCGAGGGACAGCCCCCGCCGGGTGCCCTCGGTGACCATGCCGGGCAGCAGGTACTCGGCGCCGCCGAAGCCGGACTTGGCGAGGAAGACGTCGTCCCGGGGCTCGCCGAACTTCACCTCGTCGCGGCAGCACGCATGATCGGAGACGACCCAGTCGACGGTGCCGTCCAACACGTACTCCCACAATGCCTCGACGTCCTCGCGGGGCCGCAGCGGCGGGTTGACCTTGCCGCCGATGCCGTGCGCGGTGTCGATGTCCGCGAGCAGATGGCCGACCGTGACCTCCCGCCGGAAGTCGATGTGCGGGAACGCCCTGCTCATGCGCACCGCCGCGTCGACCGCCTTGCGCGAGGAGAGGTGCAGCAGGTTGATGGTGGGCAGACCGGTCTCGTGGGCGAGGTAGGACGCGATGGAGACGGCCAGGCCCTCGGAGTGCTGCGGGCGGGACGCGCTGTACGCGGCCAGCCCTGTCAGGTCGCCGGCCTCCTCCACCATCTTCGTGTACGCCGTCATGATCTCGGCCGTCTCGCAGTGCAGGGACAGCGAGATCTGGTCGGCGATCTCGGGGAACTCCTCGCGGGCCGCCTGCACACCGCGCATCACGAACTCGAAGTGGGCGTAGTCGTAGCGCTCGCCCTCCGGCGTCATCAGGAAGGAACTCTGATCGGCGGAGCGGCCGTGCAAGCCATGGCTTCCGTAGAACATGAACACCTTGAACGAGGTGACACCGTGCTCCCGTACCAGACCGGGGATCTCGGCGATGTGGCCCTTGGACATGGGGGCGAGATGGAAGGCGTAGTCCACATGGGCCCGGCCCGCCGTCTTCTCCAGCACCTCGGGGAAGAACTCGGCGTACGGGCCGCCCTTGTTGAGGTAGTACTGCCCGGTGCGCATATAGGTCAGGGCGGAGGTGACGCCGCCCTGGGCGCAGGCGCGGCTCTCGGCGGCGGCGTCCTCGTCCAGCGGGTGGTAGATGCCCCAGTGCTGGTGGGCGTCCACGACGCCCGGGAAGGCCAGCTTCCCCCCGCCGTCCACGACCTCACGGGCAGCGGTGACATCGATGCCGGGCGCCACCTCGGCGATCTTCCCGTCGCGGACGGCGATGTCGGCGCTCAGCGGTTCGTCCCGCTCGTCGGTGACGACCCGGACGTTCTTCACCACAAGGTCGTACACGGGGGCGGACTCGGCGGCGTGCTCGGATGCGTACTCAGTCATGATGGCCTCCTGCCACGGGGTTCAGCTCGGCCACGGGCCGGAGCAGGTCTTGGATGCGGTCGAGTTCACCGAGGCGCAGGCCGCGCTCCATCACGAGGTCGACGGCCGCGTCGGACAGCCGCCCGGACACGTTGTCGCGGAACTTCAGGGCGAGTTCACCGTCCGACAGCGGGCGGCCGGGACCGCCCCGGTTGCTGAGCACTTCCTCCCGCCACTCGCGGCCGTCGGTGTCATGTGCCGTGAGCACCGCGGGGAACTGCGCGGGGAAGATGCCGGTGGCCGTCTCGTCGGCGACCACCTCCACCTTCGCCATGAGTTCCCGTCGGGCCGGGTCCCGGGCGAGTGCGTCGGTGAAGTCGTCGAGGCCGAGGCCGAGTCCACCGCCTCCGCCGAGGAGTCCGGCGGCGACCAGATAGGGGCCGGAGAACTGGGCCTGGTAACCCGTCTCGGGCGCCCGCTTGCGCTCGATGGGCTGACCGATGGTGCGGATCACCGGCGCCGGCACGCCCAGCACCAGGCGCTCCACCCGGGCCGGGTCGAGCCCCTGCGCCCGCAGCGCCATGGCGGCGTCGGCGGCCGTGTGCGTGAAGTGGTTGGCCGGGTACGGCTTGAAGAAGATGCCCGGTACGGCCCACTCGGTGCCGAGACCCCCGGTGACGGCCGCCGGATCGTAGGCGCCGTGCAGGAACGCCTCGAAGAAACCGAAGCGGCCCTCCAGGACGGTCGGCGGTCCGGTGAAGCCGCGGCCCACCAACTGGGCGGCCGTGACGGCCGACTGCGCGGCCAGACCGCAGTGCAGCCGTTTGACCGTACCGCCCGTGCGGTTGGCCTCGATGATGCCGCCGGCCATGGAGGCCGCGACACCGAGGACGTCCACCAGGCCGTCGGACGACAGGCCGAGCAGCAGCCCGGCGGCGACGGCCCCGCCGAGCGCACCGCAGATCGAGGTGGCGTGCTGGCCGTGCTCGAAGAAGGTGGAGTTGCCGGACTCCTGGTCGTAGCCGGCCATACCGAGGCGTACGCACACCTCCAGGCCCACGGCGATCGCCCGGATGGTCGCACGGCCGTCGGCGCCCGCCGTCTCGGCCGCCGCGAGGGCGGCGGGCACGACGGAGGCGCTGGGGTGCAGCACGGACGGCAGGTGGGTGTCGTCGTAGTCGAGGGAGTGGGCGAGGACGCCGTTCGCGAGCGCGGCGAGCGGCGCGGGCACGAGTGTGTGGCCACCCCCGACGACGGTGGCCTGCGGCCGGCCGCCCTGCTCCCGCACCTGCGCGACGATCGCCGCCGATGTGGGCAGCCGGTGGGCGGCGACACACAGACCGAGCACGTCCACGACGCGCTTGCGGACGCTGGCGGTGACCTCGTCCGGCAGGCTCTCGTACGAGGTGTCGGCGGCGAAGTCGGCGAGCTGCCGGGCGAGAGTGTGCTCAGCCATGACCGTCCCCGACCGCCCGACCGTTCACCACGGCCGCCGATCCCCCCACCACGGCCAGCGGACGCACGGGCGACCCCGTGGCCCCGAACAGCGGCAGCGGCGACAGCACGAAAGTGAACTCGTACACCCGCTCAGCCGCGATCTCCTCCAGGTCCAGGGTCTCGATGATGTAGATCCCCGCCTCCACCAGCAGCACCCGGTGGGCCGGCAGGCTGCTGTGGCCCGCGCCCGGGGCCAGCCGCTCGAAGGCGATGGAATCCGCGCCGGCCGCGTGCACCCCGCGCGCGGCCAGCCACCGCGCGCCCGCCTCACCGACACCCGGAACACCCGAGTCGTGGCCCACGAAGGTCTCGCGTACGGGCGCGTCGAACTGCCGCCCCCAGCCGCTGCGGACGAGCACCACGTCACCGCGCTCCACACCGGTGCCCTGGAGACGTTCGGCGGCCTCCAGGTCGGCCGGGGTGATCTCGTAACCGGGCTCGCAGACCTCGGCGCCGAGCGCCGCCGGTATGTCCAGCAGCACACCGCGGCGCACCATCGGGGCGATGGTGTGGACGCCGTGCTCGGCGTACAGACCGCCCTCGCCCGCGGCCCGTGCGTCGGCCCCGCCGTGCAGCTTGCCGTTGTGGGAGACATGCGCCAGGGCGTCGATGTGCGTGCCGACATGGGTGCCCATGACGAGCATGTCGTTCGCCGCCGAACCGCCGTCCGCACGCACCCGGTCGCCGTGCCGGCGCGGCAGGGTGTGCCAGTACGCGGGGTGGTTCGGCGACTGGGGCATCCCCGTGTAGAGCCGGCGGCCCAGGTCGAGGACCCGTACCCCCTCGCGCACCGCTGCCAGCAGCGGGTCCCGGGGGCCCGTGCGCGCGGGTTCGGTGATGGATGCTGTGGTACTCACGTACGTCCCGTCCTTCTCTCGGTGGTGCTGTGTGCTGCCGTGCGCCGCCCGGCGGCGGCCCGGGTGCGGCTCAGGAGACGACCCCGCGTTCCCGCAGGTCGGCCAACTCCTCGGCTCCCACACCCAGTTCTCCGGCGAGTACGTCGTCGGTGTCGGCCCCCTGCGCGCGTCCGGTGAAGCGGATCTCGCCGGGGGTCCTCGACATCCGCCACATCACGTTGTGCATGAGCAGCGGACCGAAGTCGTCGTCCTCGACGGCGGTGAGCATGCCGGTGGCCCGCACATGGGGGTCCTCGACCAGGTCCCGCGCGTCGTAGACGGGCGCCACCGCCGCCCCGGCCGCGGTGAACTCGGCGACGACCTTCTCGCGGGTGCGTTCGCCTATCCAGCCCCCGACGACCTCGTCCAGCAGGTCTGCGTGCGCCGCCCGGCCCGCTCCGCTCGCGAACCAGTCCTCCTCGACCAACTCGGGGTGGCCCACCAGCCGCAGGACACGTTCGGCAATCCGCTGCGCACTGGTCGAGACGGCGACCCAGTGGCCGTCGCAGGTGCGGTAGGTGTTGCGCGGGGCGTTGTTGGTGGAGCGGTTGCCGTGCCGGTGCTGGACGGTGCCGAGCTGGTCGTAGACCGTCGGCGCGGGGCCCACGGCGGCCATGATGGGCTCGATCAGACTCAGGTCGACCACCTGGCCCCGGTGGTGCGGGTCGCGCTCCCGGTGGTACAGCGCCATCGTGGCGGCCGAGGACGCGGCGATCCCGCAGATGGTGTCGGCGAGGCCGAACGCGGGGAGCGTGGGCGGGCCTTCGGGGTCGCCGGTCAGATGGGCGAAGCCGCTCATCGCCTCGGCGAGGGTGCCGAAACCGGCCCGCGACGCGTAGGGGCCGCTCTGTCCGAAGCCCGTGACCCGGACCACCACCAGGCCGGGGTTGATCCCGTGCAGGACGTCGGGCCCCAGACCCCAGCGCTCCAGGGTTCCCGGGCGGAAGTTCTCCACCAGCACGTCGGCGCCCGCCACGAGACGGCGGAAGAGAGCGGCGCCGTCCGGGTCGGACAGGCTGAGGCCGACGGTGCGCTTGTTCCGGGAGATCTCCTTCCACCACAGCGGTACGCCGTTCTTCGACTCGCCGTGTCCCCGCATCCCGTCCCCGGCGACCGGGTGCTCGATCTTGATCACGTCGGCGCCGAAGTCGCCCAGCAGTTGAGCGCAGAGCGGACCCGCGAGGATGGTGGAGGCGTCGATGACCCGGATGCCCTGCAACGGGCCCGAGCCCGGGGCGCTGTCGTGGGGCGCGGCCTGCGCCGGTGTCGTCATGGTGTGTCCTTTCGTTCCCCGGCGGTGTCCCGTACGGCGCCGAGGTCGGCGGAGATGTCGGCGGCGGCCCGTGCGACCCATTCACCGAGCTGACGGCTGCCCGCCTCGCTGAACATGTTCTTCGTCCCGCAGACCGACACGGAGCCGACGACCTGACCGATCGGCCCGTGCAGAGCGGCGGCCACACTGGCCGCCTCCACCTGCCGCTCACCGACACTCACCGCGTAGCCGACGGCGCGGATCGTGGAGATCTCGTCGCGCAGGGTGTCAGCCGATGTGATGGTGGCGTCGGTGACGCTGTCCAGGCTGTGGTGCGCGATGTAGTCCTCGCGCTCGGAGTCGGGAAGGGCGGCCAGGATGGCCTTCGACGAGGAACCGGCGTGCAACGGGTGGCTCGTGCCCAGCGCGACGGACATCCGGATCTCCTGACGGGACAGCACCTGGTCGACGTACACACGTGACCAGCCCTGCCGGATCGAGAGGGTCGCGGTCTGCCCGGTGCGCTCGGACAGCGCCACCAGATGCCGGTGGGCGATGGAGGCGATGTCGAGTTCACGCATCGCGGCGAGCCCGATGTTCAGGGCGCCCGGACCCATCCGGTAGACCTTGGTCTCCTCGTCGAAGGCGAGGAAGTTGCCGGCCACCAGCTCCCGCAGGATGCGGTGCGTCACCGCCTTCGGCAGGCCGGTCTCCCGAGCGATCACCGAGACGCCCTGTGCGTGCGGGGCGCGGCCAATGGCGTCGATCACCGCGAGCGCGCGGGCGATCCCGGAGCGGTTGCGGTTCGACTGCTCTTCGGTGTCATCGCTGGTCATGGGGTTCCTCGGTCGGTCGGCCCGCCTGTGCGGGGTCTGCGTGATGGGGCACGGCGGGTGGCGTCAGGCGTCGCCGGTCACCTCCGTGGTGACCTCGATACTGCCTCTGCCTGCCCCGGAGTCGGGGACATGGGTGTGCGCCAGGACATGGGCGGCGACGGCGTCCGCGAACTCCTGCGGCTTCTCCTCGGCGACGAAGTCCGTGCCGCCCGTGATACGGACCAGCGGCGCGTCCGGGAACGCCGCGGTGACGACGTCGTTCATACGGTCGAGGACGTCGTCGCCGCCGTGCAGGAGCAGCGTCGGTACGCCCTTGAGGGCTTCGGTGTCGGCCCGGTGGGCGAAGACGGCGCGGTAGGCGACTCCGTAGTCCGGGCCGACGCTGAGGTATTCGGCGACCTGGCGGCTGCACGACTCGGCGGAGATCGTGGGGTAGAGCCAACGGATCCGGTCCCACACGACCTTCAGATGGCCGCCGTCGATGGCGGGGGTGTAGCCGGGCGCGTAGCCGGCGGCCTTCTCGGCGCGCTCCTCGTCGCCGTAGAGCGGAATGCCCTGGAAGATCAGGCTCAGGACGCGGTCGCGCCGCGCCCGTGCCGCCTCGGCGGCGATGATCGCACCGGTGTGCTGGCCGAGGAAGTGCACCTGTTCCAGGCCGAGTTCACCGACGATCCGCCACAGCGCCTCCGCGTACTCCGGGATGGACCACGGGCCCGGTGCGGAGTCCGACATGCCGAAGCCGGGGATGTCGATCGCGACGGTGTGCAGTCCGTGCGCGGCGAGCGCGGCCATGGCCGGCTCGTAGGTCGCGGAGGACAGCGGCGACTGGTGGACGATGACCAGCGCGGGGCCGTGCGCGGCGCCGGAACGGCGGTAGTGGACCTGGCCCCAGGGCAGTTCGAGGTACCCGCGGTGCGAGGCGCCCTTCATGTGGGTGGCCTGAGCCGACGGGGTGGCTCGGGTGGCGGCCTGGATGTTCACGCGGTCGTCACCGCCAGCGCCGCCATGATCCGGACGACGTGCTTGATGCCCATGCGGTAGTCCTCCAGGCGTATGTGTTCGTTCGGACCGTCGATACCGGCGTCGGCGCGGGAGACACCCACGCCCACGATGGGCAGACCGGCCAGCACGCCCTGGTTGCCGATCCACTGCGTGTACGGCTCGACGAGGGGTTCGGCGCCGTAGGCGGCGCGCGCGGTCTCCGCGACGAGAGCCACGAACGGGTCGGTGTGGTCGGTGAAGTGCGGTGCGCTGGTGGCCATCACCGCGACGGCGATGTCCCCGAAGCCCGCCTCCACGAGATGGGCGCGGACCGCCGCCAGCACCCGGTCCGGGTCCTGGCCGGGCACCAGACGGATCTCGACCTTGGCGGTGGCGGTGGCGGGGATGCCGAGGGTGACGTCGTCCGTGGTGTCGCCGCCCTCGACACCGGTGACGGTGAGGGTCGGGACGGTACGGATGGCGACGGCCGCCTCGGTGTCGCTCAGACCGCCCCGGAAGGCGTCGACACCGGCCCGGTCCTTCAGGAACGCGCCGTCGAACGGCATCCGCTCCAGCAGGGCGCGCTCCGCGTCGGTGGGGACCCGGGCGTCGTCCGCGAAGCCCTTCACGGCGGGGGTGCCGTCGGGGTGGACGAGCGCGGCGAGCGCGCCGGTGAGCCGGGTGGTGGCGGACGGCAGCAGCGCGGTGTTCTGGCTGGTCAGTTCGCGGGTGAGAGGGGCCGAGGTGAGCCGCAGGTAGAGGATGCCCTTCTCGCCCAGCTTCAGCAGCGGACGGCCCTCACCGTCGCACCAGGAGTTCTCCCACAGGGCCGCGTCGGCGGCGAGCCGGTCCGTGTGCGCCGCGACGAAGCTGCCGAGCCCGGGGCTGTGCAGCCACTGCTTGCCCTCCATGATGTACCGGCTGGTGACCGGGGGTTCCTGACCCGACAGCCGCCAGACGGCCGCGGCGTGCACCCGCGACATCAGGGCGCCCTTGTCGTCGGCGACACCCCGCGCGTACAGCCGCCCGTCGTGGATCGCGGCGGCGTACGGCGGGCTGATCCACCGGGATTCGTCGCCGGTCGGCTCGACCTCGACGTCGTAGTGATTGAAGTGGAGGAGACGCCTCCCACCGCCACCAGCCGGCTCACCGTCACCCCGCCCACCTCCGATCTCGGCGAGGACGTACGGATGGGAATGCTCCCACCCGATGACATCGGCGGTGCCGCCCCAGCGCTCCACGGAGTTCTTGAGGAACGCGGCCGTGGCGGCCATCTGTTCGGGCTCCTGGCGCCTGCTGCGGATGCGGCAGAGTTCCTGGAGTTCGGCGACGAAGGTGTCGAAGTGCTCGTCGACCGCTGCGAGGGCGGCGTCGAGATCGAACTCGGGCATGCGCGGTACTCCTTTCGGGACACACGGTCGGCATGTACGTTTCAGGCACGAGTCAGGTGGCCGGTCAGTGGATGAGGACTCCTCCGTCCACGAACACCGTGTGACCGGTCGTCATGGCAGCCGCCGGGCTGAGGAGATGGGCGACGGTCAGGGCGACCTCGCGGGCGCTCGCCATACGGCCGAGCGGGATGCTCGCCATCTTGTCCGCCATGTACGCCTCGTCCGCCCGGACGTCCTCCGTCATGCCGGTCGGCACGATCGTCGGGCCGACCGCGTTGACGCGGATGCCGTCGGGCGCCCACTCCAGGGCCAGGACGCGGGCCATGTGCATCACGCCCGCCTTGCTGACGCAGTAGCCGAGGCTGTCGAGTACCGCGATGCGGCCGTTGGTGGAGCCGATGTTGACGATGCTGGCCCCGCCCGCGGCGCGCAGTGCGGGGTAGGCGGCGCGGGACATCCGGAAGGTGCCGGTGAGGTTGGTGTCGATGACGCGCGTGAAGTCCTCCTCGTCCAGCGTCGCGGCAGGGCCCCTGCCGACGATCCCGGCGTTGTTGACGAGGTGGTCGAGGCGGCCGTGCGCGGCAAGGACCTCCTCGACCGCGCGGGCGCACGACTCGGCGGAGCGGACGTCCAGTCGGTGCCGGGTGTGCGGGCCGCCGGTGGGCAGGGCGTCGTCCCACCGGTCCTCGGGGACGATGTCGGCGACGGCGACGGTGGCGCCCAGTTCGGCGAGCCGTACCGCGATGGCGGCGCCGATACCCCGGGCGGCCCCGGTCACCAGGGCCACCCTGCCGTCGAAGTGGACGGGGTCGGTGAAGGGGGCGGGGTCGGTCTGCACGGTGCTCACGCTCCGATCACCGTGTTGTCCTCGGCCCAGAAGGCGAAGCGCTTTTGGGCGGTACGGATGAGGAAGTGCGCGATCAGACCGAGGACCGAAAGGACCACGAGGACCGCGAACATCCCGGCGATGTCGAAGTTGTAGTTGGTCTGGAGCAGCAGATACCCCAGGCCCTCCTTCGCGCCGATGAACTCGCCCACCACCGCGCCGAGGATCGCGAAGACGATGCCGATGTCGAGTCCGGCGAAGATGAACGGCAGGGCGCTCGGCAGCCGCACCCGGCGGAACACGTCGAACTTGCTCGCCCCGAACACGGTCAGCATCTGCACCCGGTCGGCGTCCGCCGACCGCAGCCCCTCGACCACGTTGACCAGCATCGGGAAGAACGAGATGACCGCGGCCATCACGACCTTGCTGGTCATACCGAAGCCGAACCAGACCACGAACAGCGGTGCGAGGGCCACCTTCGGCACGGTCTGGAAGGCCACGATGTACGGCATCAGGGTCTTCTCGACCAACCTGATCTGGGAGATCGCGGTGCCGAGCAGCAGAGCCGTGCCGACCCCCAGCGCGAAGCCGTACAGCGACTCCAGCAGGGTGACCTTCATATGCGTCCAGAACATCGCGTCGGACAGCTGCGTGCCCAGCGCCTCGACGATCTGGCTGGGGCGCGGCAGCACGTACTCGTCGACACCGAGCGCGGGGACCAGGAACTGCCACAGGAGGACGACGGCCACGAAGACACCCGGAACCAGCACCCACTCGGGGTGGTCCCGCAGGTCCCGCCGGCCACGGGCGGCGGCCTTCACGTCCGGGGCGGGCGTCCCGTCGTCCCGTGCGGCGGGCACCGATCCGGCGCCGCCCTGGTCCTGGGCTTCCTTGGTCGTCGTCATGGGCGGCCTCATCAGTCGATCACGCTGTGGGCGTGGAAGTACTTGCGGATCCGTTCGACGTAGACGCCGGCCCGGTCGGAGGCCATGACGCTGAGGTCGCGCGGGCGTTCGAGATCGATGTCGATGACCTCCGCGATCCGGCCCGGACGCGGGCTGAGGACGACCACCCGGTCGGAGAGGAACACGGCTTCGGGGATGGAGTGGGTGACGAGGACGACGGTCTTGCCGCTCTCCCGCCAGATCCGCAGGAGTTCGACGTTCATGTACTCGCGCGTCATGGCGTCGAGCGCGCCGAACGGCTCGTCCATGAGCAGGACCGCCGGGTCGTGGACCAGCGCCCGGCAGATACCGGCCCGCTGCTGCATGCCGCCGCTCAGCTCGTCCGGGTACTTGTCCTCGAACCCGCCCAGGCCGACCATCTGCAACAAGTCACCGGCCCGGTCCCGGTAGACGGTCTTGTCGAGCCGCTGGATCTCCGCCGGCACCATCACGTTCTGCAGGATGGTGCGCCACGGCAGGAGGGTTGCCGCCTGGAAGACCATGCCGACCTCGGGCAGCGGACCCTCCACGTCCCGCCCGGCGACCCGGACCGTCCCCTCCGTCTTGGGGACGAGCCCGGCGAGGATCTTCAGCAGCGTCGTCTTGCCGCAGCCCGAGGGGCCGACGACCGAGATGAACTCACCCCGCCGCGCCGCGAAGTCGATGGCGGACAGCGCATGGGTGGGTTCGGACTTGCGGGGCCGGTAGACCTTGTGCAGACCGGCGATTTCGATCCAGCGGTTCTCGTCCGCCTCCGGAGCGGCGGCTGCCACGCTCTGGCGGCGACGACCGAGAGTCTTCATGGCCATGGTGGCCCCCTGCCTTCCTTCTCCGGCTCGCCGCCGGTTACTTGGTCGCGCTCTTGGCCTTGCTGATCACGGCCGACGCGTCGAAGTCGTTGGCGCCCTTGAGGAGGCTGCCGTCCCACAGCTTCTTGAGGTCGGGGTCCTTGGTGATCGTTCCGGACGACTTCATGTAGTCGGCCGTCTTGTTCCACTCCGCGTCGCTGACGGCGCCCCAGTCCTTGAAGGACTCCGGCGCGCCCTCGGCGGGTACGGCCGACTTCACCCAGGTTTCGAGGATCGTGCTGTCGTTCTTGACGCGCTCGTCGGCGCTCTTGCCGGAGAGGATCGCCGGGAAGACGCGGTACCCGTCGCGCATGGCGGCCTCGGGGTTGACGGCGGAGAACAGCAGCCCCTTGTACGAGGCCCGCAGGAACCGGGTGATCTCGTCCTTCTTCTGCCGCAGGGTGTCCTCACGCACCGCGTACGCCAGGGAGCGGATCCCCTGGAAGCGGTCACCGTTCGGGAGGTACGTGAACTTCTTCCCGGTCAGCTCCAGCGTGGTGTACGCCTGCGTGTACAGGGCCAGCGCGTCCACCTTGCCGCTCTCCAGCGCGGACAGCGCCTGGCTGCCGACCCCGACGGGAAGCAGGTCGACGTCCTTCTCCGGGTCGAGGCCCGCGTCCTGCACGAAGGCGCGGGCGTACGGTGCCGAGCCCGACGCGAGGCTGATGACGCCGATCTTCTTCCCCTTGAGGTCCTGGGCGCTCGCGACCTTGCCGCCCGGCAGCGTCGCGATGCGCCACGGCCAGTTCTGCACCAGACCGCCGACCGCGACGACCGGGACGCCCTTCTCCCGCGCGGCGAGGATGGCGCTCGCGTCGGCGGGGGTGATGTCGGCGCTGCCGGACGCGACCGCCTGGATGGCGGCGACCGATCCGTCGGTGTTGATGGTCTTGACATCGAGGTTCTCGTCGGCGAGGTAGCCCTCCTCCTTGGCGACGGAGTAGGTGGCGACCTCTTCCTTCGGCCCGATGACGGCGGAGGCGATGGCGAGTTCGACGGTCGCCGACTTCTTTCCGGAGCCGTTGTCCGAGGACGCGGAGCCGGACGAGCCACCGCCGCAGGCGGCGAGGACGGTCATGGTGGAGAGGGCCGCGGCGCCGGCGCCCAGTCTCAGGGCAAGCTTCATGTTCGGTACCTCTGCTCTTCGGTGGTCTCGACTTCGGTGGGTCTCGGGCGGGGTCGGCCGCCGGCCGGGGCGCTGATCCCGGTCTCGGCGAGGTCGTTGTAGATGTGCTGTTCGGCGATGAGTCCGTCACGCAGCACGAAGACATCGGCGTAGCGGATGCCCTCGAAGGGCTCTCCGTCCCGGTCCTGGCCGTAGAGCGTGCCGAGCGAGGTGACGGTCACCAGACCGTCCGGGGTGGAGCCGTCGAAGTACCGGTCGCGCCGCTTGCGGACCCACTGGTACCGGCCGCGCTGCCCGGCGACCATGTCGGGCAGGGAGCCGTAAGCGGCGCCTCCCGGGAACACCAGGCGGGCAGCGGGGGCGAGCAGCTTCCCCGCCTCGTCCAGGTCGCGGTCCTCGCAGAGCTGGAGGTACCGGTCGACCATGGTGGCGGGGGTGGGCGGTGTCGCCGCGGGATCGGCAAGTGTGTGCGGTACGGCGGTCATCAGCCGGCCCGCTTGCCCAGAGTCGCTTCCCACTGGTCGCGCAGGGGGCGCTCGGCGGGTCCCGACTCGGTGATGATCCGGACGAGCCGGGCGACGGCGGCCTCGCGCCGGCCGTCCAGTACGCGCTGCTCCGCCTCGCTCGGCCGCAGGGCGTCCAGTTCGCCTTCGGCGAGAATCCCGTGCCGGACGAGCAGCGCCTCCATGGCGTAGAGGCGCTGGTCTACGACGTGTGCCTCGGTGCTGACCTGGAGCAGCAGGTCGAACAGCTTGCCGGTGTCGCGGTCGCGGAAGTAGTCGAACTCCTCGGTCATGGCGGCCTCAGTTCCCCGGCTTGGTGGCGGTCAGGACAGCCCAGGGGAAATGCCACTCGCGGCGGTCGCCCCAGCCCTCGGGCCGCTTGCCGTCACGGCGCTCGTCGAACGGCGTCCACTCGGCTCCGGTCAGTCCGGCATCGGCGCACAGACCGAGCAGGTCGGTCGCGAACAGGTCGCGGAAGAACGGCTCGTTGTTGCGTTCGGCGTGCTCGTGGATCGTGGCGTCGCGGAACGGGTCGCCGGTGGTGTGGAACTCCAGGAAGCTCATCGTGCCGCCGGGCTTGAGCAGCCGGGCCGCCTCGGTGATGGTCGCGCGGACCGCGTCGGCGGGGATCTCGTGCAGCACCATGGTGCCGGTGACGACATCGCACGACGCGTCCTCAAGACCCGTGGCACGGCCGTCCGCCTGGAGATAGGTGACGGCCGCTTCCCCGGCCTCCGCCTCGGCATGCGCCAGACGCAGTCCGGGGGCCGCGAGATCGACGCCGATGACCTCGGCGCCGGGGTACTTGTCCACCAGGGGACGGGTCGACTTGCCGAAGCCGCAGCCGACGTCCAGGACGCGGGTGGCGCCGGGCACGTCGGGCAGCGCGGTCTCGGCGAACAGCCGGTGGAACTTGTAGCCGTCGTTGTCGCGGAGCATCACGATCCGCGCGCCCAGCTCGTAGACGTAGGCGCTCAGGTCGTCGGAGTAGAAGCTGCCGGGCTGGATGTGGATGTCGTAGTCCGTGTACCAGGTGGGCAGCGCGAGGTCGGGGTCGAGCACGAGGCGCCCCCGAGGCGTCTCCGGCACCTTCTCCAACTGCTCGCGCAACTGCTCGCCGCGGTGCACGACGGCCTCGCCGACGGTCTTCCACAGCATCTTCTGCTGGACCCGCTCCAGGTGGCTGTACCAGGGGTACAGGCTCAGCTCCCGCATGCGGTCGGTGGCGCGGTCCACCGTGCCGGCCGCCGGTCCTGTCGCCGCGTACTCGGCGGCGAGCGCCGGGTAGACGGTGTCGGACCACCGCTTGCGCAGCGTCAGGACGTAGTCGACGGCCGAGCGTTCGTCGAGGGTCAGCTGGTCCTCGATGTCGATCATGTATCTCTCCTGTTCGGGCGGGGGCGGCGGGTGTACGGCGGCCGGAGAGGGGAACGGCGGCAGAGCGCACAGCGGCGGCCCGGGAACGTGACGGCGATACGTGACACCGCGGCGGGGCACGGTGGAGGCTCCGGGCCTGCGCCTTCGCGGGGTGCGGGGCGGCCCGTGGGGAGCGGTCCTGGTGCGACGGGTTGCGTCGAGGATCGCCTCGGGGGAGAGGGGGGCCTGTGGATCGGCCGGCCCTGCGGAGAAGCGGTGCGTCGGTGGAGCGGTGAGAGGGTTCGAGGGGTCAGAGGGGTTGGGGTACGAGGAGTCCGGCGGCGGTGACGGCGTCGGTCAGGAAGGTTCCGGCGAGCCGGCCTTCGTACACGGCCTCCAGCGCGGTGCGCGGGGCGTTGGCATCGCCGACGACATGGACGCGAGGTGCGTCGTCCCGGGCGTCGAGCGCCCGGTACAGTCCGTCGTCGGCCACCGGCGGTCCCACGTCCACGACGGCCGTGACGCCGGTGAGTTCTTCGGTGTGGCCGCTGAGCGTGTCCCGCAGGACGACAGTGTGCTCGCGAGCCGCCGCGACCTCCCGCATGAGGTGCGACCTGATCCCCAGCTCCCCGAGCCGGCTCGCCAGAGCGAGCTTGGAGTACGTGGTGATCTTCGAGGCGAACGAAGCGGTCGGCGACAGGATGTGTACCTGGGCGCCGTTGCGTGCCAGGTGCTCGGCGACGGAGGCGGCGGCCCAGGAGCCCTGGTCGTCGCGGACGAGCACGGTGCCGCGCAGCGGCGAGACGGGATCCGGCAGCGCGGCGACCGCCTCAAGGACGTCGAACACCGGTGACCCGCCGGGCAGTTCGCGCTTCGAGGGGCGGGCACCGGTCGCGACGACCACATCATCGAATCCGTCCCATCGCCCGCCCGGCAGCAGATCGGCCGCCGTCACCCGCTCGCCCAGCCGCACCCGCACGGCGGAGCCGTCGAGTTCGCGGGCGAGGTCGGTGACCATCAGGGCGAGTCGTTCCCGGCCGTGCACCGTGGCCGCGACGGAGATCCGGCCGCCGAGCGCGGGACCGGCCTCGGCGAGGGTGACCTCGTACCCGGCCCGGTCCGCGGCCAGGGCGGCCTCCATCCCGGCCGGGCCCGCGCCGACGACCAGGACGCGCCTGACCGGGTCGGGGCCCGCAGGCGCCGACACGGTGGCGCGCAGCCGCGCCCACTCCCGTTCGGCGCCGACCTCGGGGTTGACGACGCAGGAGATCGGCAGGTTCGCCTCCAGCCGTCCGACACAGCCCTGGTTGCACGCGACACAGGAGCGGACGTCGTGCGGACGGCCTTCCTGGGCGCGGCGGACCAGATGCGGATCGGCGATGTGCGGGCGGGCGAGGCCGACGAGGTCCGCGTCGCCGGCCGCGACGAGTTCGGCCGCCTCGGGCAGGCTGTCGAGCCGGCACACGGCGAGCACGGGGAGTTCCGGGAACTCCTTCTTGAACAGCGCCGCGTGGTGGCGGAACTGCGCGTGCGCGAAACTCATGTCCGCCATCTGGGTGCCCAGCGAATAGCTGCCGTGGTACGCGGAGTGGCTGACGTGCACGTACAGCAGCGGGAACTCCTGGCGCAGCCGGCCCACGATCTCGACCATGTCGGGCGGCGTGAGCCCTCCGGGCAGGAACTCGTCGGCGCTGATGCGGATGCCCGTGGGCAGGTCCGGTGCCTGCGAAAGCACCTCCGTCAGCACCTCGCGGGCGAAGCGGAGCCGCCCGTCAGGGCCGCCGCCGTATGCGTCGGTACGGGTGTTGGTGAACGGTGACAGGAACTGTTCGATCAGGTGGCCGTGGCCGAGATGGATCTCGGCGCCGTCGTAACCCGCCTGCCGCATCCGCCGGGCCGCGGCGCCGAAGGCACGCACCACGAGGGCGATGTCCCGGCGGCCCATGGCGTGCGGGATGTGGACCCCGGCCGTCCAGGGGGTGGTGCCCGGTGACCAGGCGGCGGTGCGGGTGGCTTCACCGGCGGCCTGCCGGCCGGTGTGCAGCAGTTGGGCGAAGAGGCGCGCGCCGTGGGCCCGCACCGCGTCGGCCACGGCCGCGTACGCCGGGATGGACGAGTCGTCGAAACTGCCGAGGCTGATGTGGCGCCCCGCGCTGGTCGGGTGGACCCGGATGCCCTCGGTGATGATCAGGCCGACCCCACCGCGTGCGCGCTCCGCGTGGTAGGCGGCGTGGCGTTCGGTGGGCCGGTTGTCCTGGCCGAAATTGGTGGTGTGCCCGGGAACGAACACCCGGTTGCGCAGACGGACCCGGTCCAGGCTGACCGGCGACAGCAGGGTCCTGATGTCAGAAGTCGTCACGTATGCTCCCCCCAATCCGAGGGTCGGCACCCACATCCGTTCCGATGACAGGTACGCCGTTCGATTGAACGGAACACTAAGAAGCGACAGATGTACCCGTCAATCAAAACTCACGAGTAACTTACGTTGTTTACTTCTGGCCGGATTCGGCCGCGCCGACGTAACGCGCGCCCGCGCCGCTTCAGACGCGGAAGTCGCTCGGGAAGCCCGTCCAGCGCAGGTCTGCCGGCAGATGTGCCATGTCGTTGAACTGGGCCACCGATGCGGGCCGGCCGGGTGCGTAACGGATCACGGTCAGCGCGGCGTTGGCGACGTGGAGACCCATCCATCGCCAGTTCGGGGCGTCGAGCGCCGCCCGGACGAGCCAGCCGACCAGGAACGCGTGGGTGACGACCAACTCGTGGCGGGGCTCGTCGGCCAGGACCGGTCCGCTGAACTCGGCCAGCGCCCGCCGCGCGAGGGCGGGACCGTCCGCGCGCTCCTCGGGCGAGAGATCCGCGAGGCGGTCGAGGAACATGTCGGCGGACTCCGGCGGGAGTTCATGCCGCTGCGCCACATACGGTACGTAGTCCCCGGCCCGCTCGGACACCTCCAGCGGTACGGCGTCGTCCCGTCGCCCGCCGATCAGCCTGGCCGTCGCCTCCGCCCGCGGCAGCGGGCCGTGCCGGATCACGGAGAGAGGGACGCGCCGGAGCCGGTCGCCGAGGAGCACCGCCTGACGCTGTCCGTCGTCCGTCAGCGCGGTCTCGTCGGGTGACGCCTCACCGTGCCGTGCGAGGTACAGATGGCGGGTGGCCAGGGGCGGCATGTGCGGGGTTCCTCCGGACGCGTGCGTGATCTCGTGCGTGATCTTGAGTGTCCGGAGAGACGCAAGTGGGTGACGGGCGGTTCCTCACGGGCTGCCGTCCGCGGCACCATCGGCCGCTTCGGGCACCCGCTTCGCGCACTGCCCGCCCCCCTGGGCCCTGCTCAGTCGGCCGAAAGCGCCCACCCCGCCGCCTCGATCCGCCCCCTGTCCCGGCCGCGCGTCTCGTCGAACACCACCCGGCCGCCGTCCTCGACCCGCAGCTCGTCGACGTACGCCCCCCGGCCCACGTACAGCTGATCCGTGGTGTAGCGCCAGCGCAGCCGTAGCGGCTGTCCGCGCCACGTGGCGAGGTCGGCCGTGAGGCGGTGCCAGGTACGGCCCGACCAGCCGGTGGCCGAGCCCGCCGGGTGGTCCTGCGGTGCGGTGTCCTTGCGGACGGTGGTGAAGGGGACGGGCTGCCAGGTGGTGCCGTCGTCGGTGGACGCCTCAAGGCGCAGTACGTCGGAGCCCGGTTCCGTGTCCCACCACAGGGAGCAGCGCAGCCGGGCGCGGTCCGAGCGGAGGGACACGGCGGGGAGTGCGAGCGTCGCCGACGTCGCGCTCGCCATGCCGGAGAACCAGGCCGTACCGCCCTTCGCCGGGCGTACCGGTACCGCGCGCGCCAGATCGTTCGCCGTGGCGACCCGGGGAGCGGAGCCGGATCGCCAACTGCGCACGGGATGCACCGAGTTGCCGAGGACGACGAGGAAGGAGTCGGTCGTCGGGTCGAGGACCAGCGAGGTGCCGGTGAACCCGGTGTGCCCCGCCGTGTGCGGGGTCGCCATCGCGCCCATGTACCAGTGCTGGTACAGCTCGAAACCGAGCCCGTGCTCGTCGCCGGGGAAGGCGGTGTTGAAGTCGGTGAACATCAGCTCCACCGACTCGGGTGCCAGGACGCGGGCCTTGCCGTACGCGCCGCCGTTGAGCAGGGTGCGCCCGAGGATCGCGAGGTCCCAGGCGCAGGAGAAGACGCCCGCGTGACCGGCGACGCCCCCGAAGCCGAACGCGTTCTCGTCGTGGACCTCACCCCAGACGAGCCCCCGGTTCATCCCCGACCACGGCGCCCGCTCGTCCTCGGTGGCTGCGATCTTCGGCTTCCAGGAGGCGGGCGGGTTGTAGCGGGTGCGGCGCATCCCCAGCGGGTCGGTGATCTCCGTGCGCAGCAGGGTGTCGAGGGCGCGGCCGGTGATCTTCTCCAGGACAAGTTGGAGCGAGATGAGGTTGAGGTCGGAGTAGAGGTACTTGGTGCCGGGCGGGTTGAGCGGGGCCTCGTTCCAGATGAGCCGGAGCTGTCCCTCGCGCGTCGGCTCGTTGTAGAGGGGGATCCAGGCGCGGAAGCCCGAGGTGTGCGTCAGGAGCTGGCGGATCGTGATGTCCTGCTTGCCCGCGCCCGCGAAGTCCGGCAGATACGAGGCAACCTTCGCCTCCAACTCCAGTGCTCCGCGTTCCAGTTGCTGCACGGCGAGGATCGAGGTGAACAGCTTGGACACGGACGCCAGGTCGAAGACGGTGTCCTCGGCCATCGGGATCTGCCGGTCCGCCGGGAACTCCACACCGGTGTCGGTCTTCTCGTCGTACGCCGAGTAGCGCACCGCCATCCCGATCGGCTGGTGCAGCGCCACCGTGCCGCCCCGCCCGGCGAGGAGCACGGCGCCCGCGTACCAAGGGTGTTTGGGCGAGGGGCCGAGGAACTTCTCGGCGTCGGTGACCAGTTGCCGCAGATGCCCGGCGAGTAGCCCGGCCCGCTCGGGCGACCCCCGCCGCAGCGTCGGATGCCCCGCCCGCGAGCCCGCCCCGCCCACGCCGCTCCCCGCTCCGCTCACCGCGCCGCCTCCCACACCGACGGACCCGGCACCCGTCCGGGACACCGCCTGCGCCGGTCCCGCGGCGAACGGGACCAGTGCCAGGGCGCCGCCCCAGGCCAGGACCCGCGCCCCCAGACCGCGTCTGCTGACCCCGTCGCTCCCCGTGTCCGCAACCATGGATCAACCCTCCTGAAAGAATCTTTCGGGATCTCGATCGACCATGAAACTTTCTTGTCAGGTGTCGGCCCTGTCAAGGACGCGGACCGTCCGGCGCCCCGAAAGTCACCGAACGACGTCCCGGGAGTCGCCGAACGGCGCCGATTCGCCACCCGGGCAAAGAATCTGACGCTGTATCAGAAAATCTCTTCCGTCGGCCGGACGGCTGCGGCATCCTGCGCGCATGCAGACGGAGCTGAGCAACAGACTGGGAGTCGAACACGCCGTCTTCGGCTTCACGCCGTTCCCCGCGGTGGCCGCCGCCATCAGCAGGGCCGGCGGCCTCGGGGTGCTCGGCGCGGTCCGCTACACCGCGCCGGACGACCTCGCCCGCGACCTCGACTGGATGCAGGAGCACACCGGCGGACGGCCGTACGGGCTCGACGTCGTGATGCCCGCCAAGAAGGTCGAGGGCGTGACCGAGGCCGATGTGGAGGCGATGATCCCCGAAGGGCACCGGCAGTTCGTCCGGGACACCCTCGCCAAACACGGCGTCCCCGACCTCGCCGAGGGCGAGGCGTCGGGCTGGCGCATCACCGGCTGGATGGAAGAGGTCGCCCGCAACCAGCTCGACGTGGCCTTCGACTACCCGATCGCCCTCCTGGCCAACGCACTCGGCTCGCCGCCCGCCGACGTCATCGCCCGCGCCCACGACCGGGGCGTCCTCGTCGCCGCGCTCGCGGGCAGCGCCCGGCATGCCCGGAAACACGCCGACGCGGGCATCGACATCGTGGTCGCGCAGGGCTACGAGGCGGGCGGGCACACCGGCGAGATCGCGTCCATGGTCCTCACCCCTGACGTGGTCGACGCCGTCGACCCGCTGCCCGTGCTCGCGGCCGGCGGTATCGGCAGCGGCGCCCAGGTCGCCGCCGCGCTGGCGCTCGGCGCGCAGGGCGTCTGGCTCGGGTCGGTGTGGCTGACCACGACCGAGGCCGACCTGCACTCGCCCGCGCTCACCCGCAAGCTGCTCGCCGCGGGCTCCGGCGACACGGTCCGCTCCCGCGCCCTGACCGGCAAACCCGCCCGCCAGTTGCGCACCGAGTGGACGGACTCCTGGGACGACCCGAGCGGCCCCGGCACCCTGCCCATGCCGCTCCAGGGCCTGCTGGTCGCCGAGGCCGTCTCGCGGATCCAGAAGTACGAGGTGGACCCCCTGCTCGGCACGCCCGTCGGCCAGATCGTGGGCCGCATGAACAGCGAACGCAGTGTCCAGGAGGTGTTCGACGACCTCACCCGCGGCTTCGAGCAGGCCATCGACCGCGTCAACCGCATCGCCGGACGAGACCCCCGTACCGGACAGGGCGACCGCCCCGGACGAGGCTGAGGAGACCGAGATGAGTACGCCCCCCAACGGCTTCTGGGCGCAGGCAGCGGCCGACCCCGATCGCACCGTCCTCGTGGCGCCCGACGGCGAGGAGTGGACCGCCGGACGTCTGCACGCGAGCGCCAACCGACTGGTGCACGGACTGCGCGCCGCCGGACTCGAACGCGGCGACGCCTTCGCCGTGGTCCTGCCCAACGGCGTCGAGTTCTTCACCGCGTACCTCGCCGCGTCCCAGGCCGGTTTCTACCTCGTCCCCGTCAACCACCACCTCGTCGGCCCCGAGATCGCCTGGATCGTCTCCGACTCCGGCGCCAAGGTCCTCGTCGCGCACGAGCGGTTCGCCGAGGCCGCGACCTCGGCCGCCGACGAGGCACGCCTCCCGGCCGGCCGGCGGTACGCGGTCGGCGCGGTCCCCGGCTTCCGCCCGTACGCCGAACTCCTCGACGGTCAGCCCGGTTCCGCGCCCGGCGACCGGACCCTCGGCTGGGTCATGAACTACACCTCGGGTACGACGGGACGCCCGCGCGGTATCCGCCGCCCGCTGCCCGGCAAGCTGCCCGAGGAGACCTATCTCGGCGGATTCCTCGGCATCTTCGGCATCAGGCCCTTCGACGACAACGTCCACCTGGTGTGTTCGCCGCTGTACCACACGGCCGTGCTCCAGTTCGCGGGCGCGTCTCTGCACATCGGGCACCGGCTCGTCCTGATGGACCGCTGGTCGCCCGAGGAGATGCTGCGCCTCATCGACACCCGGCGGTGCACGCACACGCACATGGTGCCGACCCAGTTCCACCGCCTGCTCGCGCTGCCCGAGGCGGTCCGTGCCGGGTACGACGTGTCCTCGATGCGGCACGCCATCCATGGCGCCGCGCCCTGTCCGGACCATGTGAAACGCGCCATGATCGACTGGTGGGGTCCCAGCGTCGAGGAGTACTACGCGGCGAGCGAGGGCGGCGGGGCGTTCGCGACCGCGGAGGACTGGCTGAAGAAGCCGGGAACCGTCGGCAAGGCGTGGCCCATCAGCGAACTCGCCGTCTTCGACGACGACGGCAACCGGCTGCCGCCCGGCGAACTCGGCACCGTCTACATGAAGATGAGCACCGGCGGCTTCAGCTACCACAAGGACGAGGACAAGACGCGGAAGAACCGCATCGGCGACTTCTTCACGGTCGGCGACCTCGGTCTGATGGACGAGGACGGCTACCTCTTCCTCCGCGACCGCAAGATCGACATGATCATCTCCGGGGGCGTCAACATCTACCCCGCCGAGATCGAGTCCGCGCTGCTCACCCACCCCGCCGTGGCCGACGCCGCCGCCTTCGGCATCCCGCACGACGACTGGGGCGAGCAGGTCAAGGCCGTGGTCGAACCCGCCGAAGGGCACCCGCCCGGCGAAGCGCTCGCGGCGGACATTCTCGGCCACTGCGAACGGCTCCTGGCGGGCTACAAGCGGCCCAAGTCCGTCGACTTCATCGAGACGATGCCCCGCGACCCCAACGGCAAGCTCTACAAGCGACGTCTGCGCGACCCTTATTGGGAAGGTCGTACACGCATCGTGTGACCGCGCGGTTCATGCGTGAGGCATATGGCTTGATATCGATTAGGTCGCAGGTGCGGGCAAGTGCACATCGGGACTCCACTTTCTCCATAGGATCTCCATGATTCGCCCTGGATCCCCAGGTCCGCGGGTCGTCGTGCCGTTCAGGGGGATGGGGTCCGATGGAAGCCACAGTCAACGATTTCAACTACGGGGCCGTCACACCCGTGGTGGCCTATTTGATGGCATGTCTGGGGGCCGCGCTCGGGCTGCGGTGCACCACGCGGTCCCTGCGCCGCGGCAACGAGTCCCGCAAGGCGGGCTGGCTCGCCCTCGGCGCCACGGCGATCGGCTCCGGCATCTGGACGATGCACTTCATCGCCATGATCGGCTTCAGCATCGAGGACGCGACCCTCACCTACGACACGTCCAGGACGCTCCTGAGCCTGCTCGTCGCCATCGTGGTCGTCGGCATCGGCGTGTTCATCGTCGGCTACCGGGGCGCCACGCCCGTCACCCTCGGCGTCGCCGGAGTGACCACAGGACTCGGCGTCGCCGCCATGCACTACCTCGGCATGAGCGCCATCCACGTGCCGGGACACCTCGAATACGACGCCGTGACGGTGGCCCTGTCCGTGCTCATCGCGGTCGGCGCCGCGACGGCGGCGCTGTGGGCGGCCGTCTCCATCCACGGCCTCGGGGCCAGCCTCGGCGCGAGCCTCGTCATGGGCCTCGCGGTGACCGGAATGCACTACACCGGAATGGCCGCCGTCGGTGTCCACCTCGACGGCACCGGCGGAACCTCCTCGTCGTCCACGGACCTGATGATGTTCCTCCTCGCCATGCTCGCCGGACCCGTCTCGGTCCTCGTCCTGGCCGCCGTCATCGTCCTGTTCGACCCGGAGATGGTCCTCGGCGACGGCGAGTGGAACCAGCCCGCCGCCCCGGCCTCCCCGCACGCACCCGGAGCCCCCGCGCAGCGCGCGACACACGCGGACCCGCGCGTCTGGCCGTGACCGGCCCCGACGGACACACCGCTCCTTGACCTCCGGCACCGCCCGGCCGAGGATCACGCCATGACGGTGACCGAGGGACGGACCAGGGCGGCGGACAGCGGGCGCGCAAGCACGGTCGACGGCATGCTGCGCCGCAGCGCCCGGCGCACCCCCGACAGCACGGCGCTGCACTACCGGGACCGCTCCTGGTCGTACGCCGAACTGGACGAGGCGGTGTCCCGCGCTGCCCGCGTCCTGTGCGACACCGGACTGCGCCCCGGCGACCGGGTCGCCGCCTACGGGCACAACTCCGACGCCTATCTGATCGCCTTCCTCGGCTGCTCCCGCGCCGGACTCGTCCATGTGCCGGTGAACCAGAACCTCACCGGAGACGACCTGACCTATCTGATCGACCAGTCCGGCAGCTCCCTCGTCCTCACCGACCCCGCCCTCGCGGAACGGCTGCCCGAGGGCGTCCGTACCCTGGAGCTGCGTGACACGGACGCCTCGCTGCTGACCCGCCTCGCGACCACCGCCCCCTACGACGGTCCGGAACCGGACTCCGAGGATCTGGCCCAGCTCCTCTACACCTCCGGCACGACCGCGCTCCCCAAGGGCGCGATGATGACGCACCGCGCACTCGTCCACGAGTACGTCAGCGCCCTGCACGCCCTGGATCTGCGGCCGGCGGACCGTCCCGTGCACTCGCTGCCGCTCTACCACTCGGCGCAGATGCACGTCTTCCTGGTGCCCTACCTCGCCGTCGGTGCCGAGAACACGATCCTGGACGCGCCCGACGCCGGACAGATCTTCGACCTGGTCGAATCCGGCCGCGCCGACAGCCTGTTCGCGCCCCCGACCGTCTGGATCGGCCTCGCGCAGCGCGACGACTTCACCACCCGCGACCTCGGCGGTCTGCGCAAGGCGTACTACGGCGCCTCGATCATGCCCGTGCCCGTCCTGGAACGGCTGCGGAGCAGACTGCCCTCGCTCGCCTTCTACAACTGTTTCGGCCAGAGCGAGATCGGCCCGCTCGCGACCGTCCTCGGACCGGACGAGCACGAGGGCCGCATGGACTCCTGCGGCCGGCCCGTCCTCTTCGTCGAGGCCCGGGTCGTGGACGAGTCCGGCAAGGACGTCCCCGACGGCACACCCGGTGAAGTGGTCTACCGCTCACCGCAGTTGTGCGAGGGCTACTGGGACAAGCCGGAGGAGACGGCCGAGGCCTTCCGGGGCGGCTGGTTCCACTCCGGGGACCTCGCGGTGCGGGACGCGGAGGGCTTTCTCACCGTGGTGGACCGGGTGAAGGACGTCATCAACTCCGGAGGCGTGCTGATCGCCTCGCGCCAGGTCGAGGACGCGCTGTACACGCATCCGGCGGTCGCCGAGACCGCGGTGATCGGGCTGCCCGACGCGCGCTGGATCGAGGCGGTCACGGCCGTCGTCGTCCGCGGCGGCGAGGTCACCGAGGACGCGCTGATCGCCCACGCCCGTGAGCGGCTGACCGCCTTCAAGGCGCCCAAGCGGATCGTGTTCGTGGACGCGCTGCCGCGCAACGCCAGCGGGAAGATCCTCAAGCGGGAGCTGCGGGACCGGTTCCAGGAGGGCTGAGGTCCCCGTCAGGACGGGTCGCCGCGCAGATCCACGATCCGCTTGATCTTGCCGACCGACCGCTCCAGGGTCTCCGGCTCCACGATCTCGACGGTGACGGACACCCCGATGCCGTCCTTCACGCCGGCCGCGATGGCGCGGGCCGCCGCGTCCCGCTCGTCCTGCGTCGCGCCCGCCCGCGCCTCGGCCCGTACCGTCAGCGCGTCCAGGCGGCCCTCGCGGACCAGCCGGAGCTGGAAGTGCGGGGCCACCGCCGGGGTACGCAGGACGATCTCCTCCACCTGGGTGGGGAACAGGTTCACCCCTCGCAGGATCACCATGTCGTCGCTGCGGCCCGTGATCTTCTCCATCCGCCGGAACACCCGCGCCGTACCGGGCAGGAGCCGCGTCAGATCCCGGGTGCGGTACCGGATGACGGGCATCGCCTCCTTGGTGAGCGAGGTGAACACCAGCTCGCCGCGCTCCCCGTCCGGCAGCGGCTCACCCGTGATCGGGTCCACCACCTCCGGGAAGAAGTGGTCCTCCCAGATGTGTAGCCCGTCCTTGGTCTCCACGCACTCCTGCGCGACCCCGGGGCCTATCACCTCAGACAGGCCGTAGATGTCGACCGCGTCGATCGCGAACCGCTCCTCGATCTCGCGCCGCATCTCCTGTGTCCAGGGCTCGGCCCCGAAGATACCGACCTTGAGCGAGGTGGAGCGGGGGTCGACGCCCTGCCGCTCGAACTCGTCCAGGAGCGTCAGCATGTACGACGGGGTCACCATGATGATCTCGGGGCGGAAGTCCTGGATGAGCCGCACCTGGCGCGCGGTCATCCCGCCGGACGCGGGGATCACCGTGCAGCCCAGGCGCTCCGCGCCGTAGTGCGCGCCGAGCCCTCCCGTGAACAGGCCGTATCCGTACGCCACATGGACCTTGTGGCCCGGCCGTCCGCCGGCCGCCCGGATCGAGCGGGCGACCATGTCCGCCCACATCGACAGGTCGCCCTCGGTGTACCCGACGACCGTCGGCAGTCCCGTGGTCCCGCTCGACGCGTGCAGCCGCCGGATCCGCTCCTGCGGTACGGCGAACATCCCGAAGGGGTAGTGCGCGCGCAGATCCGCCTTCGTCGTGAAGGGGAAGCGCGCGAGGTCGGCGAGCGTACGGCAGTCCTCGGGGCGCAGCCCCGCCTTGTCGAACGCCTCGCGGTAGTGGCCCACGTGCTCATAGGCGTGGTGCAGGGTCGCGCGCAGCCGCTCAAGCTGGACCCGCTCCAGCTCCGCGCGGTCCATCCGCTCTCCCGCGTCCAGGGGTGCCTGCTCATCCGTCATCCGGACATCTCCACCGTTCGCCGTACCCACGTCCACCGTACACCGACGGACCGACCGATCATTCGGTCGTTCCTTGGGGAACAGTAATCCAGGGGGCCGCGGGCGCGTCAAGGCATGGGGACGATCAGATGTACGGGACCGGGCTACGCCCCGGGCGCCCCGGCCGCCTCCGTCGCCACCGACCGTGCCCAGCGGTAGTCCGCCTTGCCGCTCGGGGAGCGCTGGATGTGCTCGGTGATCACGAGCTGCCGGGGGACCTTGTAGCCCGCGAGCCGGGTACGGCAGTGGTGCTGGATGTCGTCCAGGGACGGTTCGGGGGCGCCGTCCCTGAGCTGGACGACGGCCGCGACATGGTGGCCCCAGGTGGTGTCCGGCACCCCGGCGACCAGCGCGTCGTACACGTCCGGATGCGACTTCAGGGCCTGCTCCACCTCCTCCGGGTACACCTTCTCGCCGCCCGTGTTGATGCACTGCGAGCCCCGCCCGAGCACGGTGACGATCCCCGCCGCGTCGACCGTCGCCATGTCGCCGAGCAGCACCCACCGCTCGTCGCCCTTCTGGAAGAAGGTCTCCGCTGTCTTGCCCGGGTCGTTGTAGTACCCGAGGGGGACATGCCCGCGCTGCGCGATCCGCCCCGGCTCACCGACCGCGACCGGCTCGTAGGTGGCCGGATCCACCACCTGCGTACGGGAGTTCATGCGCAGCCGGAACCCGTTGGCCGGCCCCGAGTCGTCGGTCGCCGTGCCGTTGAAACCGGACTCGGATGAGCCGAAGTTGTTCAGCAGCATCACCGTCGGGACGAGCGCCTGGAACTGGGCGCGCACCGTCTCCGACATGATCGCGCCGGACGACGACACGCTGAACAGCGACGACATGTCCGTACCGCGCAACGGCCCTTCGAGCGCGTCGATGAGCGGGCGCAGCATCGCGTCGCCGACCAGCGAGACACTGGTGACCTTCTCCTTCGCGATCGTCCGCAGCACCTCTTCCGGTACGAACTTGCGGTGCACGACCACGCGCTGGCCGAAGTTGAAGCCGATGAAGGCGGTGAGGGTCGAGGTGCCGTGCATCAGCGGGGGAGTGGGGAAGAAGGTGATGCCGTCGCCGCCGGCCGCGACCCGCTCGGCCAGCTCCTCCGGCTTCCCGACCGGCTCACCCGTGGGCGCGCCACCGCCGAGACCGGAGAAGAACAGGTCCTCCTGGCGCCACATCACCCCCTTGGGCATCCCGGTCGTGCCACCGGTGTAGATGATGAACTGGTCGTCCGCCGAGCGGGCCGGGAACCCCCGCTCCGGGGAGCCCGCCGCCTCCGCGTCGGCGAAGGCGACCGCCGCGACCTCGGGGGCCGCCGGCTCCGCGGTGCCCACGCGCACCACGTGCCGCAGCCCCGGCGCGCGGGGCAGCGCCGCCGCGACGCGCCCGGTGAACTCCGCGTCGAACACCAGCGCCGCCAGGTCCGCGTCCCGGTAGAGGTACGCCAACTCCTCCTCGACATAGCGGTAGTTGACGTTGACCGGGACGATCCGCGCCTTGAGGCAGCCGAGGACGGTCTGGAGGTATTCGACGCCGTTGTAGAGATGGAGGCCGAGGTGTTCGCCGGGGCGGATGCCGCTGTCGAGCAGATGGTGGGCGAAGCGGTTGGCCGCCGCGTCCAGTGCGGCGTAGGAGAGCCGGCGCTCCGCCCCCGTGCCGGGATGATCGACGTACACCAGTGCCTCGCGGTCGGGGACCACGTCGACGACCGATTCGAACAGGTCGGCAAGGTTGTACTCCACCACTCCTCCTGACCCCGGCGCGACTGACTTGGCGGTCATCAGAGCAGAGGCGCCCTCAAGTGGGAAGGGTCCCCGCACAAGAAATCTGACTGAGTGTCAGAAAACTATTGAACTGGACCCCCGCCTCCTGCAACCTGTTCCAGTCTGACGACGGGAGGACGACGGCCATGGGTGAATCAGCGACGGGTGAATCGGTGCCGGACGGATCGGCGCCGGGTGGGACCGAACACCTCACGGTGCGGCGCGAGGGCGCCACACTCGTGCTCACGCTCAACAGACCGGAGGCGAAGAACGCGCTCTCGCTGCCGATGCTCGTCGGCCTCCACGACGGCTGGCTGGAAGCCGATGCGGATGACGAGATCCGCTCGATCGTCCTCACCGGCGCGGGCGGCGCGTTCTGCGCGGGCATGGACCTCAAGGCACTCGCCGGAAAGGGGATGGACGGTCAGCGGTACCGGGACCGGATGACCGCCGACCCCGATCTGCACTGGAAGGCGATGCTGCGCCACCACCGCCCCCGCAAACCGGTCATCGCCGCCGTCGAGGGAGCCTGTGTCGCGGGCGGCACCGAGATCCTCCAGGGCACCGACATCCGGATCGCGGGCGAGTCGGCGACCTTCGGACTCTTCGAGGTGCGGCGCGGCCTGTTCCCCATCGGCGGCTCGACCGTCCGGCTCCAGCGGCAGATCCCCCGTACCCACGCCCTGGAGATGCTGCTCACCGGGCGCCCCTACACGGCGGGCGAGGCCGCCGCCATCGGACTCGTCGGGCGGGTCGTACCCGACGGCACCGCCCTGGACGCGGCGCTCGCCGTCGCCGAGCGCATCAACGCCTGCGGCCCGCTCGCCGTGGAAGCCGTCAAGGCGTCCGTGTACGAGACCGCCGAGATGACCGAGTCCGACGGTCTCGCCGCCGAACTCACACGCGGCTGGCCGATCTTCGACACCGCCGACGCGAAGGAAGGTGCCCGCGCCTTCGCCGAGAAGCGACCCCCCGTCTACCGGCGCGCCTGACTTGAGGAGAGACCCCCGTGCCCGAAGTGCTCACCGCCCCCCTCACCCTCGAATTCCCCTTCACCCGCTCCCTCGGACCCGTCCAGAGCGCCTTCCTCACCGGGCTGCGTGAACGCGTCGTCCTCGGTGTGCGCACCACCGACGGCCGCACCCTCGTCCCACCCGTCGAGTACGACCCGGTCACCGCCGACGAACTCCGCGACCTGGTCGAGGTCGCGCCGACCGGCACCGTCACCACCTGGGCCTGGAACCCCGAACCCCGGCGCGGCCAGCCCCTCGACAATCCGTTCGCCTGGGTGCTCGTCCGGCTCGACGGCGCCGACACCGCCCTGCTGCACGCCCTCGACGCCCCTGGACCCGACAGCGTCCGCACCGGACAGCGCGTCCGCGTCCGCTGGGCCGAAACACGCACCGGCGCCATCACGGACATCGCCTGCTTCGAACCGTGCGAAGGCCCGACCGCCGAACCCTCGGGACACAGCGGTGAGTTCGAGGACGCCGTCACCGGCATCGTCGCCCCCGCCCGCCTGGACTACACCTACGGCCCAGGCCGCGCCCAGACCGACCACCTCGCCGCCCTCGCCGAACGGCGCACCGTCGGCGAACGCTGCCCGTCCTGCCACAAGGTCTACATCCCGCCGCGCGGCGCCTGCCCCACCTGCGGGGTCGCCACCACCGACCACGTCGAGGTCGGCCCGGCCGGCACCGTCACGACGTACTGCATCGTCAACATCAAGGCGAAGAACCTGGACATCGAAGTGCCCTACGTCTACGCGCACATCGCGCTCGACGGCGCCGACCTCGCCCTGCACGGACGCATCGGCGGCATCCCCTACGACCAGGTCCGGATGGGTCTGCGCGTGGAACCCGTGTGGACCGAGGGCAGCCGCTTCCCCGACCACTACCGGCCCAACGGCGAACCCGACGCGGACTACGACACGTACAAGGAGCTGGTGTAGATGGCGACGCACTCCGGGGCCCGCCGGGACATCGCCGTCGTGGCGTTCGCGCAGAGCGACCATCTGCGCAGGACCGACGAGCAGTCCGAGGTCGAGATGCTGATGCCGGTCCTGCACGACGTGTTCCGGCAGACCGGCCTCAAGACCAGCGACATCGGCTTCACCTGCTCCGGCTCCAGCGACTACCTCGCGGGCCGCGCGTTCTCCTTCACCATGGCGCTCGACGGGGTCGGCGCCTGGCCGCCGATCGCCGAGTCCCACGTCGAGATGGACGGCGCCTGGGCGCTGTACGAGGCGTGGACGAAGCTCCTCACCGGCGAGGCCGACACCGCCCTCGTCTACTCCTACGGCAAGTCGTCGCCCGGCTCGGTCCGCGACGTCCTCACCCGCCAGCTCGATCCGTACTACCTCGCCCCGCTCTGGCCCGACGCGATCGCGCTCGCCGCACTCCAGGCGCGCGCCCTCATCGACGCGGGTGACACCGACGAACCGGCGCTCGCCGCCGTCGCCGCCCGCAGCAGGGACGCCGCCGCCGACAACCCGCACGCCCAGCTCCGGGGCGCACGGCCCCAGGGCGACTATGTCGTCAGCCCGCTCCGTACCGGCGACTGCCCGCCGATCGGCGACGGCGCAGCGGCCGTGATACTCGCGGCGGGGGAGCGCGCCCGCGACCTGTGCGAACGGCCCGCCTGGATCCGCGGCATCGACCACCGCATCGACGCGCACGGCCTCGGGGTACGCGACCTCACCGACGCGCCGTCCGCCCGGCTCGCCGCCGAGAAGGCCGGCGCTTTCGAACGGCCCGTCGACACGGCCGAGTTGCACGCCCCGTTCACCTCCCAGGAGATCGTCCTGCGCAAGGCGCTGCGCCTCGACGACTCCGTGACCGTCAACCCGTCCGGCGGCGCGCTCGCCGCGAACCCGGTCATGGCCGCGGGCCTGATCCGTATCGGCGAGGCCGCCACCCGTATCCACCGGGGCGCGTCGGACCGGGCGCTCGCCCACGCCACCTCGGGCCCCTGTCTGCAACAGAACCTGGTCGCCGTACTGGAGGGAGATCCCCGATGAGTGTCCACAGCGGGACCGGCAAGGAACCCGTCGCCGTCGTCGGGATCGGCCAGACGAAACACGTCGCCGCGCGGCGGGACGTGTCCATCGCCGGACTGGTCCGCGAGGCCGCGCTGCGCGCCCTCGCGGACGCCGAGCTGACCTGGGCGGACATCGACGCCGTCGTCATCGGCAAGGCGCCCGACTTCTTCGAGGGCGTCATGATGCCCGAGCTGTACCTCGCCGACGCGCTCGGCGCCGTCGGCAAACCCATGCTCCGCGTCCACACCGCGGGCTCCGTCGGCGGCTCCACCGCGCTCGTCGCCGCGAACCTCGTCGCCGCCCGCGTGCACGGCACCGTCCTCACCCTCGCCTTCGAGAAGCAGTCCGAGTCCAACGCCATGTGGGGCCTGTCCCTGCCGATCCCCTTCCAGCAGCCTCTGCTCGCCGGCGCCGGCGGCTTCTTCGCCCCGCACGTCCGCGCCTACATGCGACGCACCGGCGCCCCCGACTCCATCGGCTCCCTCGTCGCGTACAAGGACCGCCGCAACGCCCTGAAGAACCCCTACGCGCACCTCCACGAGCACGACATCACCCTGGAGAAGGTCCAGGCGTCCCCGATGCTGTGGGACCCGATCCGCTACTCCGAGACCTGCCCCTCCTCCGACGGCGCCTGCGCCATGGTCCTCACCGACCGCGCGGGAGCCGCCCGCGCACCGCACCCCGCCGCGTGGCTGCACGGCGGCGCGATGCGCAGCGAACCCACCCTCTTCGCGGGCAAGGACTTCGTGTCCCCGCAGGCCGGCCAGGACTGCGCCGCCGACGTCTACCGGCAGGCCGGGATAGCCGACCCGCGGCGCGACATCGACGCCGTCGAGATGTACGTGCCGTTCTCCTGGTACGAGCCGATGTGGCTGGAGAACCTGGGCTTCGCCGCCGAGGGCGAGGGCTGGAAACTCACCGAGTCCGGCGTCACCGAACTCGACGGCGACCTGCCCGTCAACATGTCCGGCGGAGTCCTGTCCACCAATCCGATCGGCGCCTCCGGCATGATCCGCTTCGCCGAGGCGGCGCTCCAGGTACGCGGCCGGGCGGGCGAGCACCAGATCGACGGCGCCCGCCGCGCCCTCGGCCACGCCTACGGCGGCGGCTCCCAGTTCTTCGCCATGTGGCTCGTCGGCAGCGAGCCCCCGAACACCTGAACGGAGTACGCCGACGGCCGGACGGCGACCGTCTCCCGCGGCCTGTGCTGCGCCCCGGCCGCTCGCTAGGCTGGCCGCGGACGACGCATCGGGAGGAGCACGGACGTGGCCGAAAGCACCACCCAGGAACACCCGCTCGCGGGGTGGGAGAAGCCCGAACTGGATCTGAGCAACGCGGACTGGCACTCAAGCAGCGGGGGACGGGGCGATGTTCAGATCGCCTTCGTCGAGGGCTTCATCGCGATGCGCAACAGCGGTCGCCCCGAGAGCCCTTCGCTCATCTTCACACCGGCCGAGTGGGGAGCGTTCGTACTGGGGGCACGCGAGGGCGAGTTCGATCTGACCTGAGCCGCGAACCGGCGGCCCGAGGCCGCACGCCGGCTCCACCCCCGGGGAATCCTCAATATTTTCGGACACGACACGTGACCTTCGACCCTGCCCTGCGGCCCTCGTGTGAGCGAGGCTGGATCAGGAACCAGTCGATCATGGCTCAGTGCCGGAGACGAGGAACCCATGAGCACCCTGCCCGTCATCGCCGCGGTGGACGGATCGGACGACAGTCTGCGCGCCCTGGAGTGGGCCGTGACGGAAGCGGGACGGCGCGGAACGACACTCCGCGTCGTCCACGTGCGCCAGTACGCCGCACCGACCCAGCCCGACGTGCTGGTCGCCGGACCGCCGGAACCGGCCGAGGACCCCGTCCTCCTCCAGGTACGCGCCGTGCTCGCGGACCGCGAGGACCCGCCGCCCGTCGAATACCTGCACATGGAGGGCGCGCCCGCCGCCGTCATCCCCGAGCTGGGCGAGGGCGCGCAGCTTCTGGTGCTCGGCTCCCGGGGGCGCGGCGGCTTCGCCAGCTTGCTGCTCGGCTCCAACGGCATGGCCGCGGCGCGGGACGCGACCTGCCCCGTGGTGATCGTGCCGCGCCCCGGACGCGAGGTGCACGGCGAGACCCACCTTGAGCCCGGCCCGCGCGTCGTCGTCGGCGTGTCCGCCGACGCGCCCGACGGGAACACCCTCGCCTTCGCCTTCGACGCGGCGGACCGGAGGGGCGCCCGGGTCGACGTGGTGTCCGCCTTCCCGTGGCCGGAGTACCTGTGGGCGGCGGCCGGCGGCTTCACACCGTCCGTCGCCGACCAGGAGGCCGCCCAGAAGGAGACCGTGGACCGCATCAAGGACATCGTCGCCCCGCACCGCGAGGCGCACCCCGACGTACGGGTCGCCGTGATCGCGGCGCCCGGTGACGCGGCGGGGCACATCGTCGGCGCGTCGAAGGGCGCGGAGCTGGTCGTCGTGGGCCGGCACCGCAGGCGCGTGCTGCACCCCGCGCCGATGCTCGGGTCGGTCACCCACGCGGTGCTGCTGCACGCGCCGAGCCCGGTCGCGGTGGTACCGCCGGAGGAGCCCGCTGAGAGCTGACGACGTCCGTACACCTGGTCAGTAGCCGGTCAGCAGCAGGTCAGTAGCCGGTCAGTAGCCGGTCAGTGCAGAACCACGCAACCGCGCTCTTCGAGGTCCCGCAGCAGGCCGTGCGGGACCTCGACGGCGTTCCACCGCAGATCGAGCTTCTCCAGGGCGGGCAGCTCGGCCAGCCAACCGGGCAGTTCCCGCAGTGCGTTGCCCCGCAGATCGAGCCGCCGCAGCAGCGGAAGCCCGCGCAGCGCCTCCGGCACCTCGGCGAACGCGTTCTCCCGCAGCTCCAGTTCCCGCAGCTCCCGCAGTTCGCGTACGGAGTCGGGCAGCGCCGTGAGCCGGTTGCCGCGCAGCCACAGCTCCCGCAGGGCGCCCAGCCGGCCCAGCGACGCGGGCAGCGCCTCCAGCCGGTTGTGCTGCGCCCGCAACTCCGCGAGTCCGGCCAGGTCACCGAGGGTGTCGGGCAGTGAAGTGAGCTGGTTCTCGCCGACGTTGAGGTACGCGAGCCGGGTCAGCCGGCCCAATGACGCGGGGAGTTCCGTGAGCTTGTTGTCGTGCAGGTACAGGAAGCGGTCGAGGCCGGTGAGGTCTCCCAGCTCGTCCGGGACGCGGGTGAGGAGGTTGTGGCCGACGTCGAGGGTGTGCAGGGAGGTCAGGGTGCCGATGCGGGCGGGCAGCTCTTCGAGTGCGTTCTCGGCGAGGATCAGGGAGCGCGGGGCGGGGTGTGCCCAGGTCTCCTCCGGAACGTGCCCGGACCGCGCACGCCAGTAATTGATCACGCCATTCTCGCGCACTGGGTGTCCCCCGCCCGGCCATGGGCCCGCCGAAGCCGCGCACCCGCTAATGGATGGCCGTGACCGTATCATTAGCGCGCCCCTATCATGGGCCCATGGACGCCTCGCCGCTCGCGCTGGACCTCGCCCTCACCGTCCACCACGACGGCCACGGAGGCACCACCGACGACCTCACCGAACCGGGCGGGCTGACCGCCTGGGTGCGGGAGCGGCAGGACACACTGAAAGCGGTGTGCGCACCGGCCGCGCCCTTCACCGCCGACGCGGCGTCCCTCGCCGCCGTCCGCGAGGTACGCACCGCCGTCCACGCCCTGTTCGCCCACGCCGTACGCCCCGGCGGGCCAGGACCGGCCGACGCCCACCGGCCGCTCCCGGCGGCCGACGCGGTCGCCCGGCTCAACACGGCGGCCGGCCGCGTCCCCACCGTGCCCGTCCTGCACTGGACCGAGGACGCCGAACCCGTCGTACGCCACGCGCCCGTCGGACCCGCCGCGGGCGCCGACCTGCTCGCCGCCGTGCTCGCCACCGCGGCCCTCACCTTCCTCGCGGGCCCCGACCGCGCACGCCTGCGCGCCTGCCACGCGCCGCGCTGTGTCCGGTACTTCCTGAAGGAGCACCCGCGCCAGCAGTGGTGCAAGCCGTCCTGCGGCAACCGCGCCCGCGTCGCCCGCCACCACGAACGGCACCGCACCACCGTCTGACACCGACCCCCGTCAGGCGTACGCTGAGTGGCTTGAGCGTCACGGAGCGCCCGGCCCCCCGCGCCGGACGTCCCTCCGTGGCCGGGGGGTGGCACATGGGGCAGCGCGTCCTGCGCGGAAGACGGACGCTCTTCGAACGGGAGGCCGAACTGGCCGCCGTCGACGAGGCGTTGGCGGAACTGACCGGACCGCGCGCGGACGGTGCCGAACCCCCGGACCGGCCCCACGGCGCCCTGCTCGCCTTCTCCGCCCGCGCGGGCCTCGGCAAGACGGCGCTCCTCACCGAAGTGCGCCGCCGCGCCGCCGCCCAGGGCTGCACCGTCGTGTCCGCGCGCGGCGGCGACCAGGAACAGCGCGTCGCCTTCCACGTAGCCCGCCAGCTCGTCCAGCCACAGCTCGCCGACCGGTCCGCCGCGGAACTCCAGGCGTCCCTGGGGAGTTGGTACACCATCGTCGGCCCGGCGCTCGGCCTGTGCGCACCGCCCGAACACGGCGCACCGCCCGACCCGCAGGGCCTGCGGGACGGGCTCGACTGGGTGCTCACCCATCTCGCCGTGCGGCGCGCCCCCATGGTCCTCGTCCTCGACGACGCGCACTGGGCCGACCCCGAATCCTTGGGCTGGCTCGCCGCGTTCGCCCCCCGCGCCGAACAACTCCCCCTGCTGCTCGTCGTCGCCCACCGGCCCGAGGAACTTCCCGAGCACGCCGAGTCGTTCCGCGGTCTGCCGGGCCGCGCCGGACAGCGCCCCATCGACCTCGAACCCCTCAGCGCCCCCGCCGTGGCCCGGCTGGTCCGCGAAGACGTCGGCGCCCATGCGGACGACGCGTTCTGCCGCGAGTGCTGGGCGGTCACCTCGGGCAACCCGTTCGAGGCGGTCGAACTCACCGCGAAGGTACGGGACCGGGGCCTCGACCCGACCGGCGCGGGCGCCCATCTGCTGCGGGACCTCGCGGCGGCCGTCAAGGGCAGCGGCCTGGTCGCCCGCCTCGAACGCCTCGGCACCTCCACCGTCCGCTTCGCCTGGGCCTGCGCCGTCCTCGGCACCGAGATACCGCCCGCGCTCGCCGCCGTCGTCGCCGGACTCGGCGGTGAGGACGCCGCCGACGCCGCCGACCGGCTGCGCGCCGCCCGCATCCTCACCGGCGCCGACACCCTGGAGTTCGTCCACCCGCTCATCGCGACCGCCGTGTACCGGGCCATCCCGGCCGGAATCCGCGTCGCCCTGCACGGCCAGGCCGCCTGGTGCCTCGTCAACGAGGGGCGCGGCGCCGCGGCAGCCGCCCGGCACCTCCTGGAGACCCACCCCGACGGCGACCCCTGGATCGTCGGGCAGCTCCGTGAAGCCGCCCGCGAGACGCTGCGGGCCGGCGCCCCGGACGCCGCCCGCGCCCACCTCGCCCGCGCCCTGCGCGAACCCCCGACCCCGGCCCAGCGCGCCCACGTCCTGTACGAACTGGGCTGCGCGTCCCTGCTCACCGAGCCCGCGACCACCGTCAACCACCTGCGCGCCGCCCTCGAAGAGCCCGTCGCGGAACCGGAGCTGCGCCAGGGCATCGTCTACCGGCTCTCCCAGGTACTCGCGCACAGCGACCGCCTCGCCGAGGCCTCCGACACCCTCGCCCGCGAGATCCCGCTCACCACCGACCCCAAGGTCCGGCTGCGGTTGCAGGCCGAACAGTTCATGTGGGACGCGTTCCGCGCGGACGAACCCGCGTCGCCCGCCCGCTCCCGCCGGCTGACCCGCCTCGCCGACCGGCTGCCGGGCCGCGACCTCACCGAGCGGTACGTCATCGGACTGCGCGCCTGGGACGCGACGCTGCGCGGCGAACCCGCGGACGTCGCCGTCCACCACGCCGAACGCGCCCTGGCCGGCGGGCTCGGCTGGGCGGACGTCGACCGCGGCTTCGAGGTCCCCGCGCTGACCGCGCTCACCTTCATGTACGCCGACCGGCCCGCCCGTACCGAAGAGCTGTTCGCGGCCGGTATCGCCGACTTCGAGCACCAGGGCTGGCGCGGCGCCCATCTCGCCTTCGGATACACCTTGTTGGGCTATGTCCGCTTCCGGCGCGGCCGGCTCACCAAGGCCGAGGAGTTCGCCCGCGCGGGCCTGCGCCTCGCCGAACGCGTCGGTCCGGGCGTCCCTGTCCTGTGGTACGCGGTCGGCACCCTCGTCGAGATCCTGCTCGCCCGTGGCCGGGTCGACGAGGCCGCGCGGCTCGCCGCCGACTACGCGTTCGCGGCGCCGTTCCCCGCCGCGGTCGTGTTCCCCGACGCCCAGGCCGTACGCGGTGAACTCCTCCTCGCACAGGGTCTGGTCGAGGAGGCCACGGCCGAACTCACCTCGGCGGGGCGCCGGTTGGAGGGGCGCGGCATGCGCAACCCCGCCTGGTGCCCCTGGCAGCTCCACCTCGCCCGCGCCCAGGCGCACGGCGCGCCCGAGCAGGCCGTGGCCACCGCCCGGGAGGCCGTCGACCGGGCCCGCCAGTACGGCGCCCCGTCCGCCGTCGGACAGGTCCTGCGCACCGCCGCCGAGGTGTCGCCCGCCGCCGAGCGCGTCAAGCTGCTCCGCGAGGCGGTGGAACACCTCGAACGGTCGCCCGCCGCCTACGAGTTGGCGTGCGCCCTGGTCGCCCTGGGCGGCGAACTGCGGCGCGCGGGACGCCCGGACGAGGCCGCCGAACATCTGCACCGGGGCCGCGACCTGGCCGATCGATGCGGCGCCGACGGCCTCGCGGAGCGTGCCCGCGCCGACCTCACCGCCGCCGGACCGCGCCCCCACGATCCGAGGGCCACCCCGGCCGACCCGCCCACCACCCAGGAGCACGGCCCGGCACCCGGCGAGCCGGGACCCTGATACCACTGTCTGACCTCGGGCGCCCCCGGGGCGGAACCGGGGTCGGGACACGTACCATGGCCGCATGTCCTTCCTCCGCCGACGCAGCGCCGCCACTCCCGCGGGCCCGGACTTCGACGTCCTGGCCATGGACCCGGGCGACTGGCCGGGCAACCTCGGCGCGGGGCTGCTGCCCGCGCCCGACGGCAGCTGCCAGGGCGTGTTCCTGCGCTACGACCTGTTCGGCGGGCGCGGCCCCGCGATGATCATCGGCAATCTGCCCGAGGGCTCCCCGGCCCGGGAGGTCGCCGACGGTCAGGTCCCCTTCGAGGTCGCCCAACTGCTCCTCGCCCTGGAGAACGACGAAGAAGTCACCGTCGTCGGCACCGAGGACATGCCCGTGATGCAGGGCGACAACCTGCTGATCGTGCGCCGCGTGAAGCTCTCGGAGAGCCGGATCTCCTGCGTCCAGTTCGACCGCAGCGACCAGGTGCTCGTCACCATCGCGGCCTGGGACCGCCCCATCACGGACGATCTCTACGCCCTCCTGAAGCCGCTGCCCGCGGAGCTGTTCCAGCAGGGCTGAGCGGCAGCACCCCGCACAGCACCCCGCTCACCAGACCGGGTCCTCCCCCGAGGACCCGGTCTTTGTCATGCCCCTTGTCGAATTGAGATCCGATCTCTAGCGTCTGGGGACATGCCTCCTGGGATCACGCGCAGAACCACCATGAAGACCGCCATCGGCGGCGTGGGCGCGGTCGCACTGAGCGGGACCGTGCCGGCCGGTACGGCACACGCCGTCGACCCTGCGACAGGTCAAGCCGATACATCGGATGACTTGCGGCTCTGGTACCGCACCCCGGCCGCCGACTGGGAACGCGAGGCCCTGCCCGTCGGGAACGGCGCCCTCGGCGCCATGATCTTCGGCACCCTCGCCTCCGAACACGTCCAGTTCAACGAGAAGACCCTGTGGACCGGCGGCCCCGGCTCCCGGCAGGGCTACGACCACGGCAACTGGCGCTCCCCGCGCCCCGGCGCACTCGACGCCGTACGGCGCGACCTCGACCAGCAGACCTCCCTCACCCCCGAAGCCGTCACCGCCCGCCTCGGCCAGTCCCGGGCCGGCTACGGCGCCCACCAGACCTTCGGCGACCTCCACCTGGACGTCCCCGGCGCCCCCACTACCACGCCCGCCTCGTACCGGCGCGGCCTCGACCTCGCCGACGCCGTCGCGGACGTCACCTACACCGCCGGCGGCGCCACCCACGCGCGCGAGTACTTCGCCTCGAACCCGGACGGCGTCATCGTCGGCCGCCTCGCCTCCGACCGCCCCGGCTCCGTCGGCTTCACACTGCGCTACACCTCGCCCCGCGCGGACTTCACGGCCACCGCATCGGGCGACCGGATCACCGTACGCGGCACCCTCGCCGACAACGGCCTGCGGTTCGAGGCACAGATCCGCGTACGCCACCAGGGCGGCACCCTCACCACCGGCAACGGCACCCTCACCGTGACCGGCGCCGACCACGCCTGGTTCGTCCTCGCCGCCGGCACCGACTACGCCGACACCTACCCGGCCTACCGGGGCGACGACCCCCACTCCGCCGTCACCCGGACCGTCGACGCGGCAGCCGCCCGTACGTATGCGTCCCTCCGTGACCGCCATGTCGCCGACCACCGCGCCCTGTTCGCCCGGGTCGCCCTCGACATCCGCCAGACCGTGCCCGCCGATGTGTCCACCGACCAGCTCCTCGCCCGCTACACCGGCGGACCGAGCACCGACGACCGCGCCCTGGAAGCCCTCTTCTTCCAGTACGGCCGCTACCTCCTCATCGCCTCGTCCCGGCCCGGCTCCCTGCCCGCCAACCTCCAGGGCGTGTGGAACAACAGCCCCAGCCCGCCGTGGTCCGCCGACTACCACGTCAACATCAACCTCCAGATGAACTACTGGCTCGCCGAGGCCGCCAACCTGCCCGAGACCACCGCCCCGTACGACCGTTTCGTCGAGGCGCTGCGGGCACCCGGGCGGCGGACCGCGCAGGAGATGTTCGGCGCACGCGGCTGGGTCGTCCACAACGAGACCAACCCGTACGGCTTCACCGGAGTCCACGACTGGGCGACCTCCTTCTGGTTCCCCGAGGCCGCCGCCTGGCTCACCGCCCAGATGTACGAGCACTACCGGTTCAGCGGCTCCACGGACTATCTGCGGACCACCGCGTACCCGGTGATGAAGGAGGCCGCGCAGTTCTGGCTCGACCACCTGCACACCGACCCGCGCGACGGCACTCTCGTGGTCTCGCCCAGCTACTCGCCCGAGCACGGCGACTTCACCGCCGGTGCCGCGATGTCCCAGCAGATCGTCCACGACCTGTTCACCAACACCCTGGAGGCCGCCCGCACCCTCGGTGACACGGCCGCCTTCCGCACCGAACTCGAACAGGCACTCGGCGCACTCGACCCCGGCCTGCGCATCGGCTCCTGGGGCCAGCTCCAGGAGTGGAAGACCGATCGCGACAGCCAGACCGACGACCACCGCCATGTCTCCCATCTCTACGCCCTGCACCCCGGCCGGCAGATCGAACCCGGCACCGCGTGGGCGCAGGCGGCGAAGGTGTCCCTCACCGCCCGTGGCGACGGCGGCACCGGCTGGTCCAAGGCGTGGAAGATCAACTTCTGGGCGCGGCTGCGGGACGGGGACCACGCCCACAAGATGCTCAGCGAACAGCTCAAGTCCTCGACCCTGCCGAACCTCTGGGACACCCATCCGCCGTTCCAGATCGACGGCAACTTCGGCGCCACGTCGGGCGTCGTGGAGATGCTGCTCCAGAGCCAGTTCGGCGTGATCGAGGTGCTGCCCGCACTGCCCGCGGCCTGGCCGAACGGCTCGGTGCGGGGGCTGCGCGCCAGGGGCGGCGCCACCGTCGACATCGACTGGGCGGACGGCCGCGCCACCCGCGTCGTGATCACCCCGGCCGCCACCCGCCGGCTGACCGTGCGCTGCGCACTCGTCGAGGGCGGCGAGATCACGTTCAAGGCGCGCGCGGGCCGCCGCCGCGTCTTCGACTGAGAGTCCGCCACCGCGCGACGCAAGAGGTCCGGGCCTGCCCCCGTGCAGACCCGGACCCCAGGGCCTGTCGTCAGATTCCCGTCTGCCGTGCGACGCCTGGCACGCACGCTCGCGGCGTTGCCGAAAGGCCCACGTAGCTCCGCTACGAGGACCTTCCGGCGCCTTGCGATCGCACGCACCAGACGCCGCACGGCCCGCCCTACCGGGCGAACGACGGGAATCTGACGACAGGCCCTGGCGCGCAAGCGCCCGGTTACCGGACGCGCACCACGTCGACGTCGGCCGCCCGCACATACTCCACGCGGTGACCGAACTGGATCTCGTAGTACTGGTCCGTGCCGCGCACCACACGGTGCACCGTCGTGTCGAAGGTGGGCGAGTAGAAGTACTCACCCGCCACCTTCTGCCCGACCACGTACCGCTGACCGGCGAGCAGCTTGTAGGGGAGTGCCGCGACCGCCTGGACCGGCAGTCCCGCCGGGTACGCCTCCTTCTCCGGGTAGGCACGCCCGTACACCGGAACGTCCGCCCGGCCCGCCTTCGGAGTCACCACGAGGCCCTGCGCGGGGACGGCGGTGGGCAGCTTCTTCGGGTTCTTGAACCACGCCTTCTGACCCAGGTACCAGACCGCCGTCCAGTCGCCCTGCCGCTCCGCCACCGCGTACTGCTGACCGGTGGACAGCCGTGCGCCGACGTCGTTCACGTCGATCGTCGAATCCTGGCCGCCGGGCCGCAGCCCGACGTCCTTGATCAGCGGCGCGTCGTCACTCGGCGCCGTGTGCACCCGCACCGCACCGGAGCCGTGCGGCGCGCACGGCTCGCCCGCCTTTGCGCAGCCCGTGTACGCCGGCTGGTTCTTCGCGTAGTCGGGCGCCACCGTCACCACATCGCCCTTGGCGCCCGCCGTCCGCTGGAACGGCTTGCCCATCAGGGTGAAGTAGTGCTGCCAGTCCCAGTAGGGGCCCGGGTCCGTGTGCATCCCGGGCACGTTCGCTGCGGTCGGACCGGGCACGTTGTCGTGGCCGAGGATGTGCTGACGGTCCAGCGGGATGTCGAACTTCTTCGCGAGGTACGTCACCAGCCGCGCCGACGTCCGGTACATCGCCTCCGTGTACCAGGCGTCCGGGTTCGCGAGGAAACCCTCGTGCTCGATACCGACCGAGTGGGCGTTGACGTACCAGTTGCCCGCGTGCCAGCCGACGTCCTTCGTCTTCACATGTTGTGCGATGTGCCCGTCCGTGGACCGGATGGTGTAGTGCCACGCCAGATACGTCGGGTCCTGCACCAGCTTCACCGAGACGTCCCAGGACCCCTCGGTGTCGTGCACCACGATGGCGTCGATGCTCTGGTCCTTCGGGCGGTCCGCCAGATCGTGGTTGCCGTAGTCCCCTTCGCCGAACTCCTCGTACGGCGCTGGAATCCACTCGCAGGCCACCGTCGCCGGGCACTCCGTCGCACCCTCGGCCGCCTGCCGCAGCCCCGCCGTCCGCAGCTGCGCGGCGTCCGGCCGCAGGCCGGGCTCCGGCGCGAGGGTGATCCGCTGCCCGCTGTCGGTGGTGCGCTCGGCGCCGTCCCGGACCACCGCGAACACGTCGTTCGCGTAGATCGCGGCCGTGGCGCTGTCATCGGCGCCGGAGAACGCGGCGACCGCCCCGTACCAGTCCGCCGGATCGCCGCTGAGCGGCTTCCCGAGCCGCTTCTGCGCGTCCGCGAGCAGCGCCGCGCCACCGCGCACGTTCGCCGCCGGGTCCTCGCGCAGCTCGGCCGCCGGCAGTCCCGTGAGCCGGGCCGCCTTCGTCAACGTCTTCAGGCGAGCGGGCAGTTGGGACGGCTCGGGCACCTCCGCCGTGGGCACGAGCGCGGGCCGCGACCCGTCGCCGCGCGAATCCTCGGCGCCCTCACTGTGGTGCTGCGCCCCCGCGAGCGCGGTCCGCGCGTCCGTGAGATGCATCGGGCCGTAGCCCCCGGTCACGCTGGGCGCGCCCGCGTGCCCGTCCCAGCGCGACTGGAGGTACGACACACCGAGCAGCACGCTCTGCGGTACGTGGTAAGTGGCGGCGGCGGACGCGAACGCGCGCTGGAGGCTTGCCGTCGGGGCGGCGCCGGGTGCGGAGGGCGCCTGCGCTCCGGACGGCGCGGCGCCGAGAAGGGGCAGCAGCAGCGCGGCCGACGCCACCACCCCCGCCGTCCGGTGCGACCGGCTGCGTACGGCCGGTGTGCGGTCAGTGGCGGATCCTCGCAAAGCGTGCCTCCCGGACGGTAGAGCGCGATGGGGCGTGCGAGCCGGACGGGGTCAGTGGTATCGGCTCGCAGACGATCCGTCAATCATGCCCAGGAAAAGGAAGTTCGCACGTCAGGCCGGGTCGGAGCGGGGTTTCGCGATGGCGGTGACACCGCCTGCGGCGCGTCAGTGGAGTGGACCAATGTCCGGACGGTCACGGCCACTTGGCACCGGGCCGGCTCCGGCACACGAGTGCGGGTGTACGGGGGCCGAGCGGACGCGGTCCACCTGTTCGGGGGATGCGCTCTCGTCGGAACGCGGCGATCCGTGGTGCGCCGAAGTTTCCCGCGCACCACGGATCCGTACTCCCCGTCAGACCGCCTCCGTCAGCGGGTGCCGACCGCCGCACGCACCGCCTTGCGGGCCATCTGGCAGTCGTCGTGCAGCCGCCTCAGCAGCAGCCGCTGCTCCTCACCGGACGGCGCGCCACCGGCGGGCGCCGGGGCCGCCGGGGCCGTGTCCTGGAGCGAACGCTGCACGGCCGTCTCGTAGGTCCTGATCTCACGTGTCAGCACCAGCATCAGATTCACCAGGAACGCGTCACGCGACGCGGGACCCGCGTGCTGTGCGAGCTGGCTGATCTGCCGCCGCGCCATCGGCGCGTCACCGAGCACGGCCCACAGCGTCGCCAGGTCGTAACCCGGCAGATACCAGCCCGCGTGCTCCCAGTCGACCAGGACGGGACCGGCCGGCGAGAGCAGCATGTTCGACAGGAGCGCGTCCCCGTGACAGAACTGGAGCCGGACGCCCTGACGGCCCGACGACTGCGCCACACCGTGCAACAGCTTCTGGAGGTCGCCCAGATCACGGTCGGTGAGCAGCCCCAGCTCGTGATACCGCGACATCCGGGACACGTAGTCCAGCGGCCTGCCGAACGTGCCCTCCGGCGGCTGCCACTGATTCAGCCGGCAGATCGCGGCGAGCGCGGTGCGGACGTCGGCGCGCGGCGGGGCCTCCACCGGGTGCCGCTGCAACGCGGCGACCCGCCCCGGCATCCGCTCGATCACCAGCGTGCAGTTGTCCGGATCCGCGGCGATCAGCCGCGGCACCCGCACCGGCGGGCGGTGCCGGACGAACGAGCGGTACGTGGCTATTTCGTGCCTGCTGTGCTCGGCCCACACAGGCGACTGATCCAGTAAACACTTGGCGACGGCGGTGCTGCGCCCTGTCGTTCCGACGAGCAGCACGGAGCGTCCGCTCCGCCGCAGCACCTGCACCGGGCTGAACTCCGGGCAGATGCGGTGCACCGACGCGAGCGCCGTGCGCAACTGCGCGCCCTGGGGGCCGGACAAGTCGATTCTCCCGCTGAGCGGTTGGGTGCCGGGCCCGGTCACACGCCGCGCCCGCCCCGTGCCGAGCGCGGAGCGCGCGGGGTCGAGGTAGGGGCCGCCGCCCGGGGGCGGGACCACCTCGCGCGCCCTGGCCGGGGTGCGCGGAGCGGCGGTGTGCTGGGGCCGGGGAGGGGCGGACACGGAGGACGACGCTGCGTACATGGGCGAAACAGATCCCTTCGTGTGCCGGCAGTTTGCTGTGCGCCTCCCCGCCCGGCGGCCCTGGGTTCACCCTGGGGAGTGTTCTTACGGCCGCCGGGTCGGGGTGGCGCTTTCCTACCTGACACCCGATGCCGACTGGCACACCATCTGGCGGACCCTGGCGAACCGTGGCGAATAGTCGCGCAGCAACTGCCGCCCCTGTTCACGGGTCTAGTGTCGAACCAGCCGAGAACCTGGGGGCTTGACGTGAGCGGACAACCCAACACCCGCCTTTCCGACCTGTTCGGCCTGACCGGCTGGTCGAAGGGCGAACTCGCGAGAATGGTCAACCGGCAGGCGACGGCCATGGGCCACCCGCAGCTGGCGACCGACACCTCACGGGTGCGGCGGTGGGTCGACACGGGAGAGATCCCGCGCGACCCGGTACCGCGGGTGCTGGCGGCGCTGTTCACCGAGCGACTCGGCCGTGTCGTGACCATCGAGGACCTCGGTCTGGTCCGGCACGGGCGTCCCGGAAAGAGGCGCGCCGGCGGGAGTGTGGAGCATCCCGACGGTGTGCCGTGGGCGCCCGAGCGGACGGCCGCGGTCCTCACCGAATTCACGGGAATGGACCTCATGCTCAACCGACGCGGCTTGGTGGGCGCGGGTGCCGCGCTCGCCGCCGGCTCCGCACTCAGCAGCGCCATGCACGACTGGCTGCACACCGATCCGGGCCTCATGGCCGACGCTCCCCGCACCGACGATCCCCTCTCCGCCACAGGCACCGCCGACCCCGCCGGGTTCGACCGCTACGAGGCCGCCCCCATCGGGTCCCAGGAGATCGAGGAGCTGGAGCGTTCGGTCGAGGTGTTCCGGGCCTGGGACGCTGCCCGCGGCGGCGGCCTGCAACGCAAGGCGGTGGTGGGCCAGCTCAACGAAGTGGGCGGCATGCTCTCCTACCGCCACCCCGACCATCTTCAGCGGCGCCTGTGGGGCGTCGCCGCCAATCTCGCCGTCCTCGCGGGCTGGATGTCCCACGACGTCGGCCTCGAACCCACGGCCCAGAAGTACTTCGTCATCGCCGCGCACGCGGCCCGTGAGGGCGGCGACCGGCCGCGCGCCGGGGAGGCCCTGTCACGGGCCGCCCGCCAGATGGTGCACCTGGGCCGGCCCGACGACGCACTCGACCTGATGAAACTCGCCAAGTCCGGCTCCGGTGAGGAGACCCTGCCGCGTACCCGGGCGATGCTCTACACCATCGAGGCGTGGGCGCAGGCGTCGATGGGACGTGGTCAGGCCATGCGCCGCACCCTCGGGCACGCGGAGGACCTCTTCGTGTCCGACAAGGGTGATGTCCCGCCGCCGAGTTGGATGCAGATGTTCGACGAGGCGGATCTGCACGGGATGCAGGCCCTGGCCTACCGCACCCTCGCCGAGCACGAACCGGCGGCGGCGAACACCGCGCAGCGTCATGCGAAGGAGGCCCTGGAACTGCGGGCGGGTGGCCGGCAGCGGTCCCAGATCTTCGACTACATCTCGCTGGCCTCGGCCTGCTTCATCGCGGACGACCCCGAACAGGCCGATCGGTACGCGCGGCTGGCCCTGGTGTCGATGGGGGACAACTCCTCGCACCGCACCTGGGACCGGCTGCGGGAGATGTACCGGCTGACCGGGCAGTTCTCGGACTATCCGAAGATCGAGGATCTGCGCGAGGAGATCGAGTTCGCGCTGCCGAAGACCGTCGGGAAGTCAAAGGGAGGCCGGGCACAGGCGTAACGGCGCCCGGATTCCCTTCCGCGGTGTCCGGGGTGTAGTCCCGGGTGTCGTTCAGTCGGTGACGCGTGCGATCAGGACGCAGGCGTCGTCCTCCCGTTCGGTCTCACCGAACTCCTCGACCACCGTCTCCACGCACTCCTGGACGGTGTCGGCCTCGGCGAACCGGGGTGCCAGCGCGAGGAGCCGGAGCTGTGCGGCGATGCCGGCGCGCCGGGGGACCAGTCCGTCGGTGTGGAACAGCAGGAGATCGCCGGGCTCCAGGGTCTCTTCGGCCTGCTCGTAGACGGCGCCGGTGGTGGCTCCGAGGAGTACGCCGGCCGGTGGCGGCAGCGCGCACCCCGTTCCGTTGCGGAAGAGCAGCGGGGCGGGGTGTCCTGCCTGTGCCCAGACGAGGGTGCGGGTCTCGGGCCGGTAGCGGCAGCAGACGGCGCTGCCCAGGGCGGGCTGGACGGACGCGTCGAGCAACTGGTTGAGCCAGCCCATGAGTTCACCGGGCCTGGCCCCCGCGACCGCCATGCCGCGCAGCGCGCCGAGCAGCATCGCCATGCCCGAGGTGACGGTCACTCCGTGCCCGGTGAGGTCGCCGACGCTCAACAGGACCTCGCCGTCGGGGAGTTCCAGCGCGTCGTACCAGTCGCCGCCGATCAGGGCGCTCACCGACGAGGGCAGATAGCGGGCCGACAGGTCGAGCGTGTCGGGGCCGCCGCGCGGGATCCGCAGGGGGCCGCGCCAGGGTGGAAGTACGGCCTCCTGGAGCTCCACCGCGAGCCGGTGCTCGGTCTGCGCGATGTGCTGCCCGCGCTGGAGCGTGTCACGACTCTCGCTCACCGCGTGCTCGCTGCGGCGCAGCTCGCTGACGTCCCGCAGGACGGCCCACATCGAGGCGGTGCTGCCGTCGGCGTCGAGTACCGGTTCACCCATCATGTGCACGGTCCGCAGGCTGCCGTCGGCGCGCGCGACCCGGAACTCGCCGTCGATCGGCTTTCCGTCGATGAGGCAGTCCGTCACCATCGTGGTCAGCATCCGCTGGTCGTCGGCGTGCACGAGGGACGGCAGTTCGTCGAGGGTGAGCGGGGGAGCGGCGGGGTCCCGGCCGAGGATCTGGAACAGCTCACCGGACCAACTGGCCTCGTCCGTCAGGAGGTTCCACTCGGCGGTGCCGACCCGGCTGAGGAGGGAGCCGCGCAGCGGCTCGGGCACCGAGGTGGCGCGGGGGGCGGGGACGGGTGGACGGGGCGTCAGGGGCGGTGGGCCGTCGCGGAGTTGGGCGAGATGCTCGTCCAGATCGTTGAGCTGATGCATCGCCAGATCGCACAACGCGCGCTGCCAGCGGCCCTCTTCACCGTCCTGCGGGGACGACTCGCGGCGCACCGCGTCGACATCTCCGCGCAGTCGGCGGGTCTGCGTGATCAGTGAGTCGACCGTGCCGCGCGGGGACGGCTGGTCGGCTGAGGGGTCCGCAGAGACATGGGACGGCATGACCTACTCCGGGGAAGGAACGGTACGACCAAGAGCAAGGGAAGGGCCGGTTATGACTGTCGCACAGCCCGGCAGGCGCTGTAAGCGATTTGGCAACACACGATTCGGTGGTGCTTCTGGCATATGCCTGCGGCTTCCGGGGAGGGGGTGGGGGAGCCGTGTGACGGGTCGACGCACAAGACATCCGCTGTGACACAGGTCACAATAATGCATGGCGGAGTCCGCGGAACACACGGCGCCGCAGGGGGTCGTAGGGAGAGGTAAGTGACCTGGAAAACGGAAGCCAGAAGACCAAGAAGATGATGTTCGTGACCTTGCACCAGCCGGCCAGAGCCCGTCTGATCACGCCCGAGCGTCAGGAGCGTGACCTCACAGTGACGCTGCGCTACGACGCCGACGATCCGCTGGCCGTGCAGGTGGTGTTCCCCGTCGAGGTGTCCCCGAATGACACCGAGGTCATCTGGACCTTCGGCCGTGAACTTCTGGAGAAGGGCCTGCGTATCCCGACGGGCTGCGGCGACGTGCACATCTGGCCGTGCGGCAGGGCCCGGACGGTCCTGGAGGTGCACGCCCCCGAGGGCATGGCTCTGGTGCAGTTCGACGAGGCCGTCCTGCGCCGCTTCCTGCGGCGTACGTACACCGCCGTGCCCGCGGGTCAGGAGGACCTGGGTCCGGCCGTCGAACGCGGTCTGTCCGCGCTGTTCGCGTAGGAGGCTTGTTCGTCCATCCTCGCCGATACCCCCCGAACGCAGGCATGACGCCGCGGCAACCCTCTGAGATGATCGGCCGGGGGGTGCGTCCATGGGGTCGTCGGAGCAGCCGCAACAAGCAGTTGTCGTACCGGTGTTGGAGTCACGTATCGCGCTGGAGTGGGGGTGCGTCCTGCTCGTCGTCGGGGTCGTGACAGCCCCCGCGCTCGCCCTGCCCCTCGGACTTCTCGACGAACCCCTGCTGTTCTGCCTGACCCCCGTCGCCGTCGGCATCCTGCTGCACTTCGGACTGCGCCGCCGCTTCGTCGTCCGCGTGGACGACTCCGGCGTCACCGTCGTCCGCCCGTGGAAGAGCCGCCATGTGCCCTGGAGCCAGATACGCGGCCTGTGCGTGCAGCGGCACCACACCGGCTCCGTCGAGGACGGCGACTGGTGGAAGATCCGCCTCGTCGCCGAGCGGCCGGGCGCGGGTGCCGTGCACGGGCCCGTCATCGTCGCCCTCGACGCACCGCACACCGCCCCCGACCGGCTCACCCCCGCCGAGCACGCCCGGCTGGCGCGCCACGGCCTCGTCTTCGCCCAGTTCACCGCCCGCGACCTGGGCCTGACGGGACACCCCGCGCCGTGCGACGACGAGGTGGCGTACATGGAGCGGGCGCTCGCCCTGTGCGGAGGCGGGGGCGAAGGAGCGCTCGGCCGCTGACGTGGCTGCGTCGGTGGGGCGGCTCGTCTGCTCCGTTCAGGCGGCCCCGGCGCGCGTACGGGTCCCCGGGGCGGGCCACCGGGAAGGCATGGCCTCGACCCCCCGTACGTCCGCGTCGGCCCACCCCGGACCGCGCGGCCAGCCCCTGGGAGACGAGAACGATGACGTCCCGACCCAGGACCGCCGAGTCCGGCGGCCCCGAACGCAGCAGCACTCCGTCCGGCAGCGGCACCCCGACCGACGGCGGAGGCCCCGCGGGTGCGCGGCCCGCCGTCCGCGCCTGGGCGGTGGAGGATCTGCCCGCCCTGGAGTTCGACCCGCTGCTGTACGAGGTGCTGCACGGCGAGCGGATCGCCCGGATCAGGCTGCCGTACGCCGATCAGCACGAGGCCTGGCTCGTGACCCGCTACCAGGACGTCAAGGACGTCACCTCCGACCCCCGGTTCAGCCGTACCGAGCTGGTCGAGCAGACCGTGACGGGCATGTCCGGCCACCGGGTCGCCTCGACGGTCGGGCTCAACTACGCCGACCCGCCGTACCACACCCACCTCCGCAAGATCGTGCAGAAGGCGTTCACGGGACAGCACATGAAGCGGCTGCGGCCCCTCGCGCAGGAGACCTGCGACAGCTTCCTCGACGCGATGGAACGGCAGGGCTCGCCGGCCGACCTGATGGAGAGTCTGCACGCGCGGATGCCGCTCGCCGTCGTCTGCGACCTGCTCGGAGTGGAGCGCGCCGAGCGGGACGGTCTGCTCGGCTGGGGCGACATCATCCTCTCCATGACCACGCCGGAAAAGGGGAACGCGGCGAAGGCGCACGTACGCGAGTTCATCGTGGGTCTGCTGCGCAGCCGTCGTGGGCTGGAGTCGGACGATCTCACAGGGGTGCTGGTGGAGGCGATCGACGCCGGTGACCTCAGCGAGGACGAGGCGGTGTCCCTGGCCACCGCGATCCTCGTCAGCGGGGCCCACGCGGTGCGCTACAACAGCGCCAACATGGTGTACATGCTGCTGACGCGCCCCGACCTCATGGCCCGGCTGCGCGAACGCCCCGAGACGCTGCCGCAGGCCCTGGACGAACTCATCCGGCACATCCCGCACCGCAACGGCGTCGGGCTGCCGCGTATCGCCACCGAGGATGTCGAGATGGGCGGTGTGGTGATCCGCGCGGGTGAGGCCGTCTACGCCTCCTACCTCGCCGCCAACCGCGACCCCGAGGTCTTCGAGGACCCGGACACCGTCGACTTCGGCCGCGAGGGCGTCGCCCACCTCTCCTTCGGCCACGGACCCCACCACTGCATGGGCGCGATGCTGGCCCGGATGGAGTCCGAGGTCATGGTCGGCAGCCTCCTCGCCCGCTTCCCCGACCTGCGGCTCGCGGGACCGGCGACCGAGACGGAGTTCCAGAGCAAGGGGTTCATCCGGGGGCCGAAGACCCTCGTCGTCGCCTGGTGAATCGGAGGAGGACCGGCCCCGGACGTCGGCGCCGTCGGCTCAGGGCGCCGTCCTGCCGCGCGGCTTCGGCTTCGGTATACCCGGCAGGTCGGTCGGGTCCGCGAGGTCGGTCGGGTCGCCGGGATCCGAGTCGCTGAGCAGGCCGAACGCATGGAGGAGATCGGCGGCGCTGGGGGTCTCGGGGGTGCCGGGCGGGGCGTCGGATGTGCCGGGCCGGTCGGACGGTTCGGCGGGCTCGGTCGGCTCGCCCGGAGCGGGGGCGCTCGGGGGCGCCGCAGTGATCGACGGGGCCTGCCGGTCGGGCTGTGCGTCCGACGTCGGCAGGGGTGTCGGTGCCGCCCGCTCAAGGAAGCGGAGCAGTTCGACGGGGAAGGGGAGCACCAGTGTCGAGTTCTTCTCGGCGGCGACCGCGACCACGGTCTGGAGCAGCCGGAGCTGGAGCGCCGCGGGCTGCTCGGACATCTGCGCGGCGGCCTCGGCGAGCTTCTTGGACGCCTGGAGTTCGGCGTCGGCGTTGATGACGCGCGCCCGCCGCTCACGGTCGGCCTCGGCCTGCCGCGCCATCGACCGTTTCATCGTCTCGGGCAGGGACACGTCCTTGATCTCCACCCGGTCGATCTGGACGCCCCAGCCGATGGCCGGGCTGTCGATCATCAGTTCAAGCCCCTGGTTGAGCTTCTCCCGGTTGGACAGCAGATCGTCCAGGTCGCTCTTGCCGATGATGGACCGCAGCGAGGTCTGCGCCATCTGCGAGACCGCGAAACGGTAGTCCTCGACCTCGATGATGGCGTTCGCCGCGTCGACCACCTTGAAGTAGACGACCGCGTCGACCCGTACCGTTACGTTGTCCCGGGTGATGCCTTCCTGGGCGGGCACCGGCATCGTGACGATCTGCATGTTGACCTTACGCAGCCGGTCGACGAACGGGACGATCATGGTGAATCCCGGACCGCGCACGCCACCGTGCAACTGCCCGAGGCGGAAGACCACGCCTCGTTCGAACTGCTTGACCACACGTGCGGCACTCGCGGCGTAGACACCGGCCACCGAGACGAGCGCGATGCCCGATGTGATCAGCTCCTGGACCATGAGGGCCCCCTGACGTCGAGCCTTGCTCCCTCCAGGATATGCCTCGAATGTCCGGTCCGAACGGGGTCGTGGCCGCCGTTCGGACAGGTGCGGAAAGTGGCGCCCGGGGCTTACACGCAGAGGGCCGACGAGGTCGGCAGGAGCGCCATCATCGCGCGGGCCGCGGGGCTCGTCGCCTCCTCGTGCGGCAGCACCGCCACCGTGCGGTATCTGGCCCCGGCGGGGTCGTCCAGGGGGCGCGCGACCAGGCCGCCGGCCTCGGGTTTACGGGTGAAATGGCGCGGGACGACCGCGATGCCGAGACCTTCGTGGACCAGCTCCAGCAGGCTGTGCACGTCATTGACCTCCAGGGTCACCGTGCGTCGCACCCCCGCCGCGTCGAACGCCGCGTCCGTGGTCCTGCGCGGGCCCCAGTCCTCGTGGAAGTCGACGAACGCCTCGTCGGCGAGGTCACGCGGAGCGACGACGACCGGGGCTACTGACGCGCCCGACGTCCCGGCCGCCCCCGGTGCCTCCAGCGCGGCACGCCCCGCGCCCCCCAGCCGGTGCCCGGGATGACACAGCACCGCCATCGGCTCCTCGGTCAGCGGCACCATCCGTACCGGCCCCACCGCCCCACCCCCCGCGACGGCGAACGCGAGGTCGAGCCGTCCCGCCGCGACTTCCTCGACCAGTAGCCCGGACCCCGCCTGCCGCAGCCGGATCTCCACCTCCGGATGGCGGGCCCGGAACCCGGCGAGGAGCTTCCCCACGGGCACCCCCGCGATGCACTGCTCGGTCCCCAGGGCGAGCCGGCCCCGCAGCACCCCTTGCACCGCGGCCACCGCCGCCTCGGCGGCCCGCACCCCCGCGAGGACCCGTTCGGCCTCGCCCAGCAGCGCGCGCCCGGCCTCGGTGAGCGTCACCTGCCGTGTGGTGCGGACGAACAGGGGTGCCCGCAGCTCCCGTTCGAGCGCGCGGATCGATGCCGAAAGCCCCGACTGGGACACCATCAGCCGCTCGGCGGCCCGGGTGAAGTGCTGGTCCTCGGCGACGGCCACGAAGTGCTGGAGATGGCGCAGTTCCATGCGCGCAGCGTAGTCAGGCTCCCCACGGACTCAGAAGCCGGAGTGCTGAATCGGATCCGATTCGCCTGTTGGACCGCTCGCGGCCCGAGAGGAAGACTTGTCGCGACGATCACCCTTCGTGGCCGACTCCTCGCGCCCCCACTACCCATGCCCGTCCGAGCCGCCCCCCGAATTCCCGGAGCACACCGTGTACATCGCCCACCCCGACCGCTACGCGGACATGCCCTACCGCCGCACCGGACGCAGCGGTCTCAAGCTGCCTGCCCTCTCCCTGGGCATGTGGCACAACTTCGGCCCCGACCGGACCGCCGAGACGCAGCGGGCGATCCTGCGGCGCGCGCTCGACCTCGGCGTCACGCATGTCGACCTCGCCAACAACTACGGGCCGCCGCCCGGCGCCGCCGAGTCGGCGTTCGGCGACGCCCTGCGCGCGGACCTGCGCCCGTACCGCGACGAGCTGATCGTGTCGACCAAGGCCGGCTACCTCATGTGGCCGGGCCCGTACGGCGAATGGGGCTCGCGGAAGTATCTGCTGTCCTCGCTCGACCAGAGCCTCGGCCGCCTCGGCCTCGACTACGTCGACATCTTCTACTCGCACCGCTTCGACCCTCAGACGCCCCTGGAGGAGACCATGGGTGCCCTGCACTCCGCGGTCCAGCAGGGCAAGGCGCTGTACGTGGGTGTCTCCAACTACTCGCCCGAGCAGACCCGCGAAGCGGCCCGTGTCCTCGGCGAGCTGGGCACCCCGCTGCTCATCCACCAGCCCCGCTACTCGCTCCTCGACCGGCACATCGAGGACGGCCTGCTGGACACGCTCGCCGAACTACAGGTCGGCTCGATCGCCTACTCGCCGCTGGAGCAGGGCCTGCTCACGGGCCGCTACCTCAAGGGCATTCCGGCCGGTTCACGCGCGGCGGGGGACAGCCCGTTCCTCACCGAGGAGAAGGTCACGGACGATCTCGTACGCAGGCTGCGCGCGCTGGACGTCCTGGCGAAGGACCGGGGGCAGACGCTGGCACAGCTCGCGCTCGCCTGGGTGCTGCGCAACGTCACATCGGCCGTCATCGGCGCGAGCAGCACCGAACAGCTCCAGGACAGTGTCGCCGCCGTGCGGAACCTCGACTTCGAGGCGGCCGAGCTGGAGCGGATCGACGCCCTGGTGAACGGGCCGCTGCCGTCCTGAGCAGGTCCTGACCGGGGCCGGACGGTCCGCGCGGCGGCCGGCAGGTTTGCGGAACGAGGGCGCGGGTGGACGATGGAAGGGCGCGCGAGGCTCGCACCGCGCACCCGGATCGTCCGCCCGCCCCGGCCCCGGCAGGAGGTTGTGCATGGACAGCGAGAACGCCCGAGGGGACGACGTCTACCAGCCCGACGGCTCCGAGGTGCAGGACGACGAGGGTCTGCTCGGCGACGAGGACACCCTGCTGGGTGACGGCACGGGCGATCCGCTCGACGAGGGCTGGTCGCCGCCAGAGAGGCCGCGTGGCGTGGAGAGCGTCGGCGTCACCGCGTCCGAACAGGGCCGCGGTGAAACCCTGGACGAGCGGCTGGCCGAAGAACTCCCGGACGTGGGTGTCCCCGAGGGCGACGGCATCGGGGACACCTGGGACACGGACGGCGAAGTGCGCGACGAGGAAGTGGGCGACCGCCGCGCGGGCCGGCTCGTCGGCCCGGACGAAGGAGCCCACGAGAACCTTGTCGGCGACCTGGTGGCGTACGACGTCGGCGTCGACGGCGCCGCGGCCTCGGCCGAGGAGGCCGCCGTACATCTGGTGGACGGTGAGGGCGATCTCGCCTGAGGGCGCGGGCTGCAACGGCACCCCCACTGAGCCCCCGAAACGCACAGCGCGCACGCCGGGCGTAAATACCCCGCCGTAGGTGAATACAAATTCACCCGCTATGGTGAATCGAAATTCACCCAGCGCCTGCGACGGGGGATGCCCATGGCGCCTGTGCCGATATCCGGTGAACCGAACGAATCCATCGAATCCGTCCAATCCGTCGGACCCGAATCCACCTGTCCCGTCGGGCGGCGCGCCCTGCGGGACCGGCTGACCGTCCCCGTTCTCGCCTTCGGCGGCATCCTCATGGCCGTCATGCAGACCGTCGTCGTGCCGCTACTGCCCGATCTGCCGCGTCTGACGGGCGCGTCCCCCGGCGCCGTCTCCTGGATGGTCACCGCGACCCTCCTCACCGGCGCCGTCCTGACCCCCGTCCTCGGACGCGCGGGCGACATGTACGGCAAGCGCCGGGTGCTGCTGGCCGCGCTCGCCCTCATGACGTTCGGCTCGGTGCTGTGCGCGCTCACCTCCGACATCCGGCTGCTGATCGCGGCGCGGGCCCTCCAGGGCGCGGCGGCTGCGGTCGTGCCGCTGTCCATCAGCATCCTGCGCGACGAGCTGCCGCCCGCCCGGACCGGCTCCGCGGTCGCCCTGATGAGTTCCACCGTCGGCATCGGAGCCGCCCTCGGCCTGCCGCTCACCGCGCTGATCGTGCAGTACGCGAACTGGCACGTCATGTTCTGGGCCACCAGCGGGCTCGGCGCCCTCGGACTCGCGCTCGCCTGGTGGGCGGTGCGGGAATCGCCCGTACGGGAGCCGGGGCGGTTCGACACGGTCGGCGCGTTGGGTCTCGCCGCCGGCCTTGTGACGCTGCTCCTCGCGGTGTCCCAGGGCGGCCAGTGGGGCTGGGGCAGCCCGCCGATCATCGGCCTGTTCGCCGCGAGCGTGCTCGTCGGGGCCCTGTGGTGGCGCCAGCAGCTCCGGGCCGAACGGCCCCTGGTCGACCTGCGGCTCGCGACCCGCCGCACGGTCGCCCTGCCGCACCTCGGCGCCCTGCTCGCCGGATTCGCCTTCTACGCCAACTCGCTGGTGACCGCCCAACTCGTCCAGGCGCCCCTCGCCACCGGCTACGGACTCGGCCTGTCGATCGTCGCGACCGGTCTGTGCCTGCTGCCCAACGGCCTCATCATGCTCGTCCTCTCGCCGGTCTCCGCGCGGATCTCGGCGACGCGCGGTGCCCGCGTGACCCTCGCGCTCGGTGCCGTGGCCATCGCCGCCGGCTATGTCGTACGGATCGCCGACAGCCGCGACCTGTGGGTGATCGTGCTCGGCGGGGCGATCGTGTCCACGGGGACGACCCTCGCGTACTCCGCGCTGCCCACCCTGATCCTGCGGGCCGTCCCGGCCGGGCAGACCGCGTCCGCGAGCGGCGTCAACGTCCTGATGCGCACCATCGGGCAGGCCGTGTGCAGCGCCGCCGTCGCCGCCGTGCTCGTCCGGCACACCAGCATCGTCGGCGGCTCCCCGGTGCCCACCTTGCACGGATATCTGCTGGCGTTCGCGATCGCGGGTACGGTCGCACTGATCGCGTGTGCCGTGGCGCTCGCCATTCCCGCGGACCCGAGGCAGGGCGGTACGGGACGGGCGCGCCGGGGCGCGGTGCGGGAGAAGGCTCTGGAAGGAGCATGAACGTCATGACGACCTCGACCCCGGGCCCGGCGTCGCCCGCCCCGGGACCGGTGCGCCGTGACGCCGAGGCGACGAAGGCGGCCATCCTCCGGGCGGTGCGCTATCTGCTGGCACGCCACGCCTACGCCGACATCACGCTCAAGGCGGTCGCCGAACGCGCCGGTGTCAGCGCCCCGTTGATCCTGAAGTACTTCGGCAACAAGGACGCCCTCTTCGAGCGGGTCATGTCCTTCGAGGCCGACGCCGAGGCGCTGCTCGACGCACCCCTCGCGTCGCTCGGCCGGCACATGGTCCGGCATGTCCTGGAGAGCCAGTCGCAGCAGCGCGGCGACCCGCTCCTTCGCATCGTCTTCGCGCCGCTCCAGGGCGAGCGGGGCGACGTCCTGCGCGAGAACTTCCGTACCCAGGTAAGCGACCGGCTCGCCCGCCGCCTCGAAGGGCCCGACGCGGGGCTGCGCGCGGAACTCGCCGTGAGCACCCTGCTCGGACTCGGCGCGATGTACGGCATCGTCCGCGGCCCCCACCTGCGCGCCACCTCGGTGACCGACATCGCCGACCGCTACGCACCCGCGGTACAGACCCACCTCACACCGTGAGACGACCGGTACCGGGGCGCGGAGCGGGGTGCTGAACCACCCGGGGCGGCTCAGCAGTTCGGCAGCGGGTCCGTCTCGCTGGCGATGTCGGTGTCCTTCATGAAGCCGAGTTGACCATTGTCCGTAGACCGGTGCCCCCTTGACGTTGTCGTTCATTCCCCTTGTGGTCTGTGGTCTGTCCACAGCGCTGGACGTACGCCCGCACCCCGAAGTTGCCGTCACCGGGCGAGGTTCCCTCCGATGGAGGACACTCCCTCCGCGATCTCGTCCGGTGTGCGCGCCGCGTAGCCGAGGACGAGTCCGGGCGGACCGGGCCGCTGCCTGTGCCACGACAGGGGATGCGCCTTGACGCCGTCGGCCAGGCAGGCGGCGGCGAGTTCGGTGTCCATCTGCCGCCCGCGTCCCGCGCCCCCGCGGTCGAAGGTGACCGTCACATGCAGACCCGCCGCCGCGCCGTGCACCACCGCGCCGGGCAGTTCGCGCCTGATCGCGGTGACCATCGCGTCCCTGCGCCGCCGGTGGCGCGCGCGTACCGCGCGGACATGCCGTTCCAGGGCGCCCGACTCCATGAGCCGCGCCAGGACGAGTTGGGGCAGCGCGGCGTTGCCTAGGTCGGCGAAGCGTTTGGCGGCGACCAGATCGTCCCGGTACCGGGCGGGCGCGAGTACCCAGCCCACGCGCAGGGCGGGCGCCAGGAGTTTGGACGCGCTGCCCGCGTACCAGACGTGATCGGTGAGAAGCGACCGCAGGGCGGGCACCGGCGGGCGGTCGTAGCGGTGCTCCGCGTCGTAGTCGTCCTCCACGATCAGGCCGCCCTCGCGCGCCCACGCGCCGAGCAGACGCCGCCGCTCGCCGCTCAGCACGACACCGGTGGGGAACTGGTGCGCGGGCGTCAGGAACACCGCGGGAGCCCCCTGGGCGCGCAGGGCGTCCACGCGGACGCCCTCGGTGTCGACCGGGACCGGCGGGGTCGACAGGGGCCCCTGGGCGAGATGCTGCCGGGCGCCCAGCGACCCCGGGTCCTCCATCGCGATCTCCCGGACGCCGTCGGCGTGCAGTACGCGCGCGAGGAGGGTCAGCGCCTGGGCCGTACCGGCGACGATCAGCACCTCGCCCGGGTCTGCCCGGATGCCCCGGTGACGGGCCAGCCAGCGGGCGACGGCAGCACGCAGGGCCGGGGTCCCGCGCGGGTCGCCGTACCCGAGATCGGGGGCCGACAGATCGGACAGCACGGCCCGTTCGGCACGGAGCCAGGCCGCGCGCGGGAAGGCCGCGAGGTCCGGGAGGCCGGGGGAGAGGTCGATACGGGCGGGGGCGTTCCGGAGCGCGTCGAAGACGTCCGGGCCCGGAGCCGCCGCGAAGGACGGGGGCGGCGGGGGCGACAGGGGCGAGGAGGGGGACGTGGGCGGTCGGCGTGCCCGGCGCGTCCCGCTCGCCGTCTCCGGCGCGGGTACGGCGACCACCACCGTCCCGTTCCGTCCCCGCCCCTCGACCAGGCCGTCGTCCGTCAGCCGCCGGTACGCCTCCGTGACGACACCCCGTGAGACCCCGAGATCGGCCGCGAGGAGCCGCCCGGCGGGCAGTCGGCTCCCGACGGGCAGCCGGCCGTCCGCGAGGGCGCCCCGGAGCCGGTCGGCCAGCCATCCGGCCCGGCCGCCGGAGGGAGCGTCCCCGACATCGAGATGCAGAAAGTCCGCACCCGCGCCCGCACCGGCACCCGCGCCCGCTCCCGCGGAACCCGCACCTTCCGAACCCCGGCCTTCGGACCTCTGAATCCGCTCGTCTTTGGACCTGTTCACCGGTCCATTGTCCGTACAGGCTCGTCCCATGACCACCACCGGATACGTCCACGGGTACTCGCGCCACGAGGCCCGCCGTCTCGGGGACCAGGCGGACACGCTGGCCCGACTTCTGCACGCCGACACGGTGTTCGCGCCCGGCAGCCGGGTCCTGGAGGTCGGCTGCGGGGTGGGCGCGCAGACCGTCCACCTCGTCACGGGCAGCCCCGGCGCCCGGGTGGTCGCCGTCGACGTCTCCGGGGACTCCCTCGCGCGGGCGCGCGCCCGCGTGGCCGACCAGGCGCCGTGGGCCCGGGTGGAGTGGGTACGGGCCGACCTGTTCGACCTGCCCTTCGCCGACGGCGGGTTCGACCACGTCTTCGTCTGCTTCGTGCTGGAACACCTCAGGGACCCCGAGGCCGCTCTCGCGGGGCTGCGGCGCGTCCTGCGGCCCGGTGGCACGGTCACCGTCGTCGAGGGCGACCACGCCTCCGCGTTCTTCCATCCGGACAGCGCCCGCGCGCGTGCCGTCGTCGGCCATCAGATCCGGCTCCAGGCCGACGCCGGGGGAGACGCCCTCGTGGGCCGCCGTCTCCAGCCGCTGCTCACGGCCGCCGGATACCGGGATGTCGTCGTGGAGCCGCGCACGGTCTACGCGGACAGCACCCGGCCCGAGTTGGTCGAGGGCTTCACCCGGGCCACCTTCCTCGCGATGGTCGCGTCCGTCGGCGACGAGGCGGTGGCGGCCGGACTCACCACGCGCGCGGAGTGGGACCGGGGCATCGCCGACCTCGGCCGGTCGGCGCAGGACGGCGGCACCTTCCACTACACGTTCTTCAAGGCCCGCGCGGTCCGCCCGCCGGCCCCTCAGCCGCGCGCCGCCCGCCCCACGTAGTCCTCGGTCGCCGCGTCGAGTCCCACGTCGTGCCGGGCCTGCTCCGACATGTACCAGCGGTGCTCCAGCAGCTCGTGGAAGAGCTGTGCCGGGTCCAGGGTGCGCCGGATGTCCTCGGGCACCGCCCGCACGGTCGGCCGGAACACCTCGCGGACCCAGCGGTGCGCGAGGACCTCGGCGCGGGCGCCCAGCGGGTCGCCCGGGGCGTAGTCGTCCTGCGTCGCCATCCAGTGCTCCAGGTCGTTGAGCAGCCGCCTCGCCTGGTTCTCCTCGGTGTCGAGGCCGGTGAGCCGGAGCAGTTGCCGCTGGTGGTGGCCCGCGTCGACGACCTTCGGTACGAAGGTCACGGTGTCGCCGTTGTCGTCGTGCCGGATCTGCATTTCGGCCACGTCGAAACCGAGGTCGTTGAGCCGCCGGATCCGGCGGTCCATGTCGCACCGCTGGTCGACCGGGTACACCGACTCGCGGGTCAGCTCCGTCCACAGGTCGGTGTAGCGGTCGCAGATCGCCGTACCGAAGAGGATCGGGTCGACGGACGGGTGCAGGGCGCCGGCCGCTTCGAGGTCCATGAGTTCGCCGGCGATGTTCACGCGGGCCAGATCCACGTCGTAGTCGCGCTGCCCGTCGCTGAGGCGCTCGTGGAGTTCCCCCGTCTCGGCGTCCACGAGATACGCGGCGAAGGCGCCCGCGTCACGGCGGAACAGCGTGTTCGACAGCGAGCAGTCGCCCCAGGCGAACCCGGCCAGATGCAGCCGCACCAGGAGCACGGCCAGGGCGTCCATCAGCCGGTTCATCGTGGTGGGCCGCATCGTCGTCTCGAACATCGAGCGGTACGGGAGTGAGCCGCCGAGGTGGCGGGTGATCAGTACCGGTTCCAGGGGGTCGCCTGCCGCGTCGGTGCGGCCGGTGACCACGGCGAGCGGGTCGACGGCGGGTATGCCCATCCGGTCCAGGGTGCGCAGCAGTTCGTACTCGCGGGTCGCGGGCCGTTCCGCGAGTTCCTTGACCGCCACGACCTCGGTGCCCGCGCGCGCGTAGCGCACGACGTGCCGGGAGATGCCGCGCGGCAGGGCGACCAGATACTCCTCGGGCCACTCCTCCAGCGGGGTGTGCCACGGCAGGTCGAGGAGGAGCGCCGGGTGCTCGGGGTTCGTCGCGCTGATCTGCAGTGCCATGGATCGCCTCACGTCCGGTGGAGTGGACCGGTAGCGGTCCGGGGGGCCGACCTGTCCGGTATGGGCCGGAGGCCGGAAACCGGCCGGTGGCCGAACTGATGCCTGCCTCCCGCCGATGTTCGTAAGCTACTTGCCCCGCCGTGCACGGCGGGACGTGGGAGGAGGGGCGGTTGTGGAGTGGCAGTGGCTCAGCGCGGGAGCCAGGGCGGTTCCGGAGCCGGTGGCGACGCCGCTGGTGTGGGCGGGGGCGTTTCTCGGTTCGGCCGTGCTCGTGGCGGGGCTCAACCAGCTCGGTGATCTGGTCGAGCCCGTCTTCTATCTGGTCGCCCTGTCGGCCCTGGCCGCCGGGCTCGGGGCATGGGCGAGAGTCGCGGCGGCGCCCGGAACGGCGGGCCTGTGCTGGCTGTTCCTCAACGGATTCGGGGCGCCGCCGCTCGGTGAGCTGAGCTGGAGCGGGCCCCTTGAGGTGCTGCGGATCTCCTGTCTGCTGGGCGCGGCGCTGGTCGGCACGGTGATCTCGCGGCTCGTCGGCGCCAGATCCGCGTACCGCCGCGTCTCCCCACCGTGACCTGACGGCGACCGTGATCCGACGGCGACCGGCCGTCGGCTCATCCCGCCGAACCTGGATCCCTCACCGCATCACCGGCACTTTCACACCGATACCTGGCTTTTGTCTGCCTTTGGCGGTCACTTTGCCCGCCGCGCCGCCCCGAATGAGGCATTTGTCGGTTTATCGCACATACGGTACGCGTGTTGTCAGTGTTTTTCAGGGGACACGCAACGTGCCCCTCACGGGCGCGGGTTGGGATGCCGATGAGCGAGATCAGCCGCCGAAGCGCGGTCGGACTGGGGCTGGGACTCGGCCTGGGTGCCGCGGCAGGACTCACGGGATGCGGAACCGACGTCGAGGGCGACCCCTCCGCCGCCGAGCGGGCACGGCAGCAGGCGAAGGAGGGGCCGAAGGTGGCGCCCCGGCTGATCGGCGACGGCTCGACCGCGTTCACCGGCAAACAGCCCGGACAGCCCGGCCCGCCCGCCCGGCTCGAACGCGGCCAGACCCCGCCCCAGTTCGTGGTGTTCTCCTGGGACGGCGCGGGCGAGGTCGGCAACGGCCTCTTCCCGCGCTTCCTCCAGCTCGCCGAGCAGCACAACGCCCACATGACCTTCTTCCTGTCGGGTGTGTATCTGCTGCCCGAGTCGAAGAAGCGCCTCTACCACCCGCCGAACAACCCCGTGGGCGCCTCCGACATCGGCTACCTCACCGACGGACACGTCAAGGAGACCCTGAAGTACGTGCGTCAGGCCTGGCTCGACGGCCACGAGATCGGGACACATTTCAACGGGCACTTCTGCGGCGGCAGCGGCTCGGTCGCGCACTGGACGCCCGCGCAGTGGGGCAAGGAGATCGAGCAGGCCCGGTCGTTCATCAAGACCTGGCGTACGAACACGGGTTGGCGCCGCCAGGAGCCGCTGCCCTTCGACTACGACGCCGAACTCATCGGCGGACGCACCCCCTGCCTGCTCGGCCAGGACAACCTGCTCCCGATGGCCCGCAAACTCGGCTGGCGCTACGACGCCTCGTCGCCCGGCGGTGTGCAGCGCTGGCCGGAGAAGAAGGAAGGGCTGTGGGACCTGCCGTTGCAGGGCATCCCGTTCCCCGGCCACAGCTTCGAGGTCCTGTCGATGGACTACAACATCCTCGCCAACCAGTCGAAGAACTCCACGAAGGCACCCTCGTACAACTACCCGGCCTGGAAGACGCAGGCCACCGAGTCGTATCTCGCCGGTTTCGAACGGGCCTATGAGTCGAACCGGGCGCCGTACTTCATCGGGAACCACTTCGAGGAATGGAACGGCGGGATCTACATGGACGCCGTCGAGGAGGCCCTGAAGCGGTTCGCCGACCGCAAGGAGGTGCGCCTCGTCTCCTTCCGGCAGTTCGTGGACTGGCTCGACGCCCAGGACAAGGCGGTCCTCGCCAAACTGCGCACCCTGGAGGTCGGACAGCGACCCCCCGGCGGCTGGAAGACCTTCCTCGCCTGACCCGCCACGGAGAAGGCCGCGACCCGGCCATGTACGGGTCGCGGCCCCACGCCGCCCGCGAGGGGGCGGCCGTCATGGTCGTCCGCGTCAGTCGCGCGCCGACGAGGGCGCTGCCGGTTCGGCCAGATCGGCGGGCCCGGCCTGCTCAGGAGCCCGCGCTGGATCACCCGGGTCTGCGGCGTCACCCCGCTCCGTGCCCGCGGTCTTCTCGCGGCCCGCGCCCTGCGGCCTGCGGGCCCGGACACGGGCCGTGACGCGGGCGGCGATCGGCTCCGTGTAACGGGCCGTCAGCGGTCCGAGGATCACCAGGATCAGCACATAGGCGGTGGCCAGCGGGCCGAGCGACGGCTCGATCCCGGCCGCGACCGCCAGGCCCGCGATGACGATGGAGAACTCACCGCGCGCCACCAGCGTGCCGCCCGCACGCCAGCGCCCCTTGGCGCCGACCCCGGCGCGCCGCGCCGCCCAGTAGCCCGTCGCGATCTTCGTGAGGGCGGTGACCACGGCCAGCGCGAGCGCGGGCAGCAGCACCGGCGGAATGCTCGCCGGATCGGTGTGCAGCCCGAAGAACACGAAGAACACCGCGGCGAACAGGTCCCGCAGCGGACTCAGCAGCGTATGGGCGCCCTCGGCCACCTCGCCCGACAGGGCGATACCGACGAGGAACGCGCCGACCGCCGCCGACACCTGGAGCTGCTGGGCCAGGCCCGCCACCAGGATCGTCAGCCCGAGCACCACCAGAAGCAGCTTCTCCGGGTCGTCGCTGGACACGAACCGTGAGATCACCCGGCCGTAGCGGACCGCGACGAACAGCACCAGGCCCGCCGCGCCGAGCGCGATGGCGAGGGTCACACTGCCCGCGGCGAGGGACACCCCGGCCACCAGCGCGGTGATGATGGGCAGATAGACCGCCATCGCGAGGTCTTCCAGGACCAGGACGCTGAGGATCACCGGTGTCTCACGGTTGCCCACCCGGCCCAGGTCGTTCAGGACCTTCGCGATCACTCCCGACGACGAGATCCAGGTGACGCCCGCCAGGACGACGGCGGCCACCGGGCCCCAGCCGAGCAGCAGCGCCGCGACCGCACCCGGCAGCGCGTTGAACGCGAAGTCGACGGCGCCCGCCGGATAGTGCGTCTTCAGATTGGAGACGAGATCGGTGGCCGTGTATTCGAGGCCCAGCATCAACAGGAGCAGGATCACCCCGATCTCGGCGCCCGTCGCCACGAACTCCTCGCTCGCGCCGAGCGGCAGCAGCCCGCCCTCGCCGAACGCCAGCCCGGCCAGCAGATACAGCGGAATGGGGGAGAACTGGAGCCGGCCGGCTATCCGCCCCAGCAGGCCCAGGGCCAGAATGATGGCACCGAATTCGATCAACAGAACGGCAGAGTGCACGCTCTCACTCCCGACCCAGAATCGCAGCGGCGGCCTCGACACCCTCACGGGTCCCGATGACGATGAGCGTGTCCCCGCCGCCGAGGCGGAAGTCGGGGGTCGGCGACGGCACGGCACCCGAGCGCCGCAGCACGGCCACGATGGACGCGCCCGTGTCCGTACGGATCCTCGACTCGCCGAGCACCCGGCCGTTCCAGTACGAGGTGGCGGACAGCTCGATGCGTTCGGCGACCAGCCCCAGATCGGTGGTGTGCAGCAGATTCGCGCTGTGGTGCGACGGCATCAGCGCGTCGATGAGGGACGCGCTCTCGGCACCCGTCAGCCGCAGCGATTGCGCGCACTCGTCCGGGTCGTCGGTCCGGTACACACTCACCGTCCGGGCGCCGTCGCGGTGTGCGACCACCGACAGATGGCGCTGCTCGCGCGTGGTCAGGTCGTATTTCACGCCGATCCCGGGCAGGGGCGTCGTACGCATCCGTGGAGCAGGCACAGCCTGTCCCCCCTCGAAGTTCTCGTCGTTCTCATCGTGGATGTCCCGCAAAGGCGACATGCTGCCACCTGCGCCCGCACCGGTGACATGGGTGTCAGCACGGATGGACGGCACCGCGTGCGGCGGTCCACACTGACCGGGGAGAAGTCCGCGTCGCGGGTCGGCTCGCAGGTTGGAGAGGTCCGCGGCGCAGGTCACGGGGGGCGCAAGGGAAAGGGTATCGGGAGCGTGTCGCTGTTCTGGCGGATCTTCCTGCTGAATGCCGCCGTGCTGGTCGTCGCCGCGACTCTGCTGCTGGGACCCGTCACCGTGTCGACGCCGGTGCTGCCCGGTGAAGCCCTCGCCGTCGTCGTGGGACTCGCGCTGATGCTCGTCGTCAGCGCCTTCGTCCTGCGGATCGGCCTGGCACCGCTGCAACGCCTCAGCCGCGCCATGACCACCGCCGACCTGCTGCGCCCCGGCCGCCGCCCCGAGGTCACGGGACCCCAGGAGATGGCCGACCTCATCACGACGTACAACACCATGCTCGACCGGCTCGAACACGACCGGGCCTGCAGTACCGCGCGCGTGCTGTCCGCCCAGGAGGCCGAGCGGCAGCGCATCGCGCAGGAACTCCACGACGAGGTCGGGCAGACCCTCACCGCGGTCCTCCTCCAACTGCGCCGCGTCGCCGACCGGGCGCCCGGGGACCTGCGCGAGGAGGTCGCCCTCGCCCAGGAGGCCACCCGTGGCAGCCTCGACGAGATCCGCCGCATCGCCCGCCGGCTGCGGCCCGGCGTCCTCGACGAACTCGGCCTGGTCAGCGCGTTGCGGGCGCTGGCCGCCGAGTTCACCACGCACGGCGTGCGGGTGCGCCCGCACTTCGGGGGAGATCTGTCCGCCCTGGACGACGAGACGGAACTCGTCCTCTACCGGGTCGCGCAGGAAGCCCTCACCAACACGGCACGGCACGCGGCGGCCGACCGGGTCACGCTTGCCCTGGACGAGACGGCGGGCACGGTGGAGCTGCGGGTACGCGACGACGGCAAGGGCATCGGGGACGCGCCTGAAGGCGCCGGGATCCGGGGCATGCGGGAACGCGCCCTGCTGATCGGCGCGGCCCTCACGGTCGCCCCGGTGGGGAGCGGCGGCACCGAAGTGGTGCTGCGGGCCGCGGTACGGGACGGAGCGGACCGATGAGCGAGCAGCGGCCACCAGGTCCCGGTACCCCGCCGTACCGGCCGCGCCCGGCGACCCGGATACTCCTCGCCGACGACCACGCCCTCGTCCGCCGCGGCGTACGCCTCATCCTCGACGGCGAGCCGGATCTGGCGGTGGTCGCCGAGGCCGGCGACGGCGCCGAGGCGGTCGCGAAGGCCCGCACCATCGACGTGGACCTCGCGATCCTCGACATCGGCATGCCCCGCATGACCGGCCTCCAGGCCGCCCGCGAACTCACCCGCCGCCTGCCCGACCTGCGGATTCTGTTCCTGACGATGTACGACAACGAGCAGTACTTCTTCGAGGCGCTCAAGGTCGGCGCGAGCGGCTATGTGATGAAGTCCGTCGCCGACCGCGACCTGGTCGAGGCGTGCCGGGCCGCGATGCGGGACGAACCGTTCATCCACCCCGGCGCGGTCACGGCCCTGGTCCGCAGCTACCTCGACCGGGTCCGCCAGGGCGAACGGCTGCCCGCGCGCGCGATCACGGACCGCGAGGAGGAGATCCTCAAACTCGTCGCCGAGGGACACACCTCGAAGGAGATCGCCGACATCCTCGTGATCAGCGTGAAGACGGTCGAACGCCACCGGGCCAACCTCCTCCAGAAGCTCGGCCTGAAGGACCGCCTGGAGCTGACCCGGTACGCGATCCGCGCGGGGTTGATCGAGCCGTAGCCGTAGCCGTAGCCGTCGCCGTCGGCCGTCAATCGTTCGCCGTGGCCGTGTCGCGCAGGATCAGGGTGAGGAAGCCGAAGGTGTCCCGGTAGACCCTCAGCCACTCGTCGCGGTGCGCCGCCGCCGCGGCGAGGGCCTGCGCGCTGTCCGGGTCCTCCGGGTGGTCCAGTGCCCACGCCGCCAGGGATCCGGTCCACGCCCACTCGTACGCGTCCAGTTCGCGCCGCGAACTCACATGTCCGTGCACCGGGGTCCAGCCCGCGCCGACGACCCGGTCCATGGTGGTCGCGAGATCGGCGAAGTCGCCCAGCATCTCGACCGCCTCCGGCGCCGGATCGGCCTCCCAGATGCCGTCGCCGACCAGGACATGGCCGCTGGGCGCGAGATGGGGGCGCGCGGCCTCCAGCGTCGGCAGCAGGCCGCCGAAGGCGTGCGCCGCGCCGACGCTGAGCACCAGGTCGAAGGCGTGCGGGGCGCGGAACGCGGCGGCGTCCGCGTGGTGCAGCGTCAGCCGGTCGGCGACACCGAGACCGTCCGCCGCCTTCCGGGCGTGCTCCAGGGCGCGTTCCGACAGGTCGACACCTTCGGCCCGCGCCCCGGGACACGCCTGGAGGACCCGCAGCAGCCACTCACCCCCGCCGCACCCCAGATCGAGCACGCGCGCGTCCGCGCGCGGAAGTCCCCGCTCCAGGAGGGTGCGTACGGCGTCGTCGTCGACCGGCGCCGCGATCGGGTGGTCGGTGTGGGCGATACGGGAGATCAGTTCACGGTCCATCCGCGCAGCCTCGCACCGCGCGGCGCGGCTCCGCACCGTGTTTTCCGGCGCACCGCCGACGCCGGTACGGGCACGGCGGCGCAGGTCACAGCGGCAGCGCGCACACCGCGACCGGGGATGCGAACGTGTCGCCGGTGAGCCGGAGTGCACCGCTGTCCGCGTCGACCTGGAAGACGCTCACGGTCCCCGACCGCTGGTTCGCCGCGAACAGCAGCCGCCCCGAGGGCGAGAACGCGATCTGGCGCGGGAAGTCCCCGCCGACGGGCACCGTGTCCAGCAGCCTCAGCCGCGCCCCGTCCCCCTCGACGGCGTACCGGGTGAGGCTGTTGTGGCCCCGGTTCGCGAGATAGGCGAAGGTGCCGCCGGCCGTGACGAGGATCTGCGCCGGATAGCTGGTACCCGAACCCGTGCCGGTGGACTGGGGTTCGCCGGGCGCGAGCCGCCCGGTCGACGGGTCGTAGGCGCAGACGACGGCCGTGTTGTCGACCTCGCACGCGACATACGCGAACCGGCCCGACGGATGGAACGTGAGATGGCGCGGCCCGGCGCCCGCCCGGAACCGGGCCTGCGCCACGGCGGACAGCGTGCCCGCATCGGTGTCGAGCCGGTACGTGTACACGGTGTCGGTGCCGAGGTCCACGGCGAGCACGTGGCGGCCGTCGGGGCTGGTGACGATCTGGTGGGCGTGCGGCCCGCTCTGGCCGGGACCCGGCGGCGGGCTGGAGTGCGTGACGAGATCCGTGCGCTCACCCAGGGCGAGGGAGCCGTCGATGGGGTGGACGGCGACGCTGCCGGACGTGTAGTTCGCGCTGAGCAGCCAGCGGCCACCGGGATGGACGGAAAGATGGCAGGGCCCGGCGCCGCCCGTCGGGCGCGCGCCGATGACCTCCGGCGGCCCGTCCTTCGGCAGCCGGACCGCGGTGACCGCGCCGTCGGCCCGCTCGTCCACGGCGTACAGCGCGCCGCCTGAGGGATGCACCGCGAGATACGACGGGTCGGGTACGCCGGTCAGTGTCCCGGTGCCGGTGGTGCGGCCCGTGGTGTCGTCGTACGTCGCGAGCCGGATGCCCTTGCCGCCGCCCTCGGCCGAGGTGTACGTACCGATGAACAGCGGGCGGGCCGTGTCGGCGCGGTCCGGGGCGGTGGTGCGGGCGACCGCGCGTCCGGTGGCGGGCCCGGGGTCCGTGGCCGCCGCGCAGCCCGTGGCCGACGGGACGGCCACCGCGCCGACCGCCGTGGCGAGTGCGCCGCCCAGGAACCGGCGCCGGTTCGGACCCTGACCCGCCCGCGCGTCCGTCGTGTCCGCTGTCGTGTCCCTGCTCATGCCGGTCCCCGCTCGTCCGCGTGCGGCACGGGTGGCACCCGGTCGAGGCGCATCCCGAAGTGCTTGGCGTACGCGGCCAGTACCTCGGCGTCGTCCGCCAGCTCCGTCGTGTGCTTCTCGCCGCCGACCGTCGTCGTCAGGGTGCGTCCGCTCAGGGTGATCCGGCCGTCGTCGGTCGGGATCGAGCACACCAGGGAGCGGGTGAAGTGCGAGGCGGGGTGGGTGCGGTGGTACCAGGCCCCGGCCTCGAAGTCCCGCAGCGCGCGCGGGCGCAGGTCCAGGAGGTAGGCGGGCCGCCCGTCCTTGAGGACGTCGAGATCACCGCCGGCGGCCTCGGCGAGCCGGAACGTGCCGCCGGGGTCGGCCTGGTCGTCCCGGTCGTCGAACGCCAGCGGACGGTCGCTCAGCCCGCCGAACCCGACGTCCGAAAGCCACCGCTCCCCGTCGTCCGACTCCACGAGCAGCGTCAGGTGGTCGTACGGGATACCGGGCCGCCCGTCGCCGTACACGCGGGCCTGGAGCAGCGTCACCTCGAAGCCGAGTGCGGTGAGGAGGGCCCCGAAGGCGCCGTTCAGTTCGTAGCAGAAGCCGCCGCGCCGGGCGTCCACGACCTTCGCGACCAGGGCATCTTCCGCGAGCACGATCTCCTCGCGGAAATGGACCGAAAGGTTCTCGAACGGGACCGTCCACAGATGCGCGTGCTGCAGCGTGCGCAGGGCGGTCGCGGTCGGGGCCGTGGGGCGCTCGGCGCCGATGCGCCGCAGATAGGCGTCGATCTGTGAGGACTGCATGCGCCCAGTCTGGACCGGAGGGGAGGGCGGTGGCCACGGCCGGTGGACCGGGACGCCCCGGCCCCGGGGAATCACGGCCCCCACTCCCGCGCCCTCACCGTGGCCCCCACCTCGGTCCCCGCCTTCGCCCGCGGCTCGGCGAGATGGTCGGACACGGCGTCCGGGTCCGTCAGCCGGCCGAGGCGACCCGGTACGTCGAAGCCGACGAGCAGCACCACGATCACGGTGCCGGCGAAGGTGAGCACGGCCAGCGCGCGGCCCAGGTCCATGCCGGACGCCAGATGCGCGCCGAGCACCGGGGCGACGGCGCCGCCGAGCGCGCCGACGTTGTACGTGAAGCCGAGGGCGGCGGCGCGGCTCCCGGTGGGGAAGTGTCCGCCGATGTAGCGGGGGAGCAGCCCCGAGATGCCGAAGCTGGTCGCCTGGAGCAGGAAGAGGAGCACCCCGAGGAGCGGCAGGTTGTCCTTGACCGCGAACACCGGGAACACGAAGGCGAGCGAGGCGAGGAGCGTGCCCGCGTACGCCTTGCGGGTGCCGATCCGGTCGCCGGTGAACCCGGCGAGCCAGCACCCGGCCATCGTGCCGAACCCGGCGAAGTACAGGGCGTCGGTGACCTGCCCCGGCGAGTAGCCCAACTCGCTCTTCAGATACGTCGGCAGCAGTGCCTGGATGGGCCACGAGTACAGGAACGCGAAGAAGATCGTCACGATCATCGCGCAGTACAGCGGCCATCCGCGCCGCCCGCCCAACTGCACGGCGAACGCGAACAGCGCCAGCCCCGCCAGGACCGACAGGGCCGGCACCAGACCGTCGCCGACCGGGGTGAACACCACGAAGAGGGACACGGTCGCGACCACGGCCACGGCGACGTTGAACGCGGCCCGCGCGCGGGTAGCGAACAGCGGGCCGAACGGGTTCGGCCGGTCGTCCGACGCACCGACCGACTCGCTCCACTCCTGCGCCTCCGGCAGCGCCCGCCGCATCCACAGGGCGATCACGATCGGCACCAGGCCGATGTAGAACATCCAGCGCCAGCCGAGCGTCGGCACGACCCACTGGTAGACCTGGGCGGCGAGCACCGAACCGACCGAGAACCCGGAGATCAGGAACCCACTCGCCCGGTTCCGCAGCCGCGCGGGCCAGCTCTCCATCACATACGTGGCACTGGCGCCGTACTCGCCGGCCATGCCCATGCCGATCGCGAGCCGGGCGACGAACAGACTGGTCCAGTCCCAGGCGAACCCGCAGGCGAAGGTGCCGACCGAGTACAGCAGGATGCTCAGCACCATCGACAGCTTGCGGCCGTAGCGGTCGCCGATCGCGCCGAGGACGGCCCCGCCGAGCCAGCGCGTGATGAACGCGCCCGAGATCAGGCTCGCCGCCTGCACGGTACTCAGGCCGAACTCGGAGCTGATCTCGGTCAGCACCAGGGTGATCAGGACGAAGTCGAAACCGTCGAGGACATAGCCGATCCAGGCGGCGAAGAACGCCTTCCAGCGGGCACGGCCCACCTCGCGGTACCAGGGGAGCGGGGATGACGCGGTCTGCTGCACGGCGACTCCAGGGTTCCGGGCATCCATCAGACCCTGGCGGGACGCCCGGCGCACGGGAGGGCGCCCCGGGCCTGGGCGATCAGGCCCGGGGCGCCCCCGTACCGCGGTGGTCCGGGCTCAGCCCGTGTACTGCGCGAACACCCTGGTGAAGTCCCAGGGCTGCTGGCTCACCCCCGAGCAGGTGTCGGCCCCGCCACCCGTGCACGGCCGGTCCCGGTTGACCGACCAGAAGGTCAGCCGGGCCAGGTGGTGCTGCTGGGCGTAGGCGAGGATGGTCCGGAAGTCGGCGACGGTGACGGTCTCACTGTTGTCCGTGATGCCGTTCATCGACGAGATCCCGGAGTGCCGGTACGCCTCGTCGTCCGAGTATCCGTAGGCGCTCTTGACCGTGTTCTTCAGGCCCTCGGCAGCCCGCACGGTGAGCGTGCCCATGTTCTGGCCCGCGCCGCCGAAGTTGAACGGCATGATCGTCCAGCTGTCCACGGTGAGCCCCGACGCGGCGGCCCGGTTGACGAGGCTGTTGTCCGGGCCGTTCTGCCCCGAGCCGAAGGTGACGTAGATCTTGATGCCCGGGTTCGCGGCCTTGACGGTCTTCAGCGCGTCCACGGTCCGCTGCTGGACCGTCGGGCTGTTGTACGCGTCGGCCTCGATGTCGATGTCGATGGCCTTCAGCCCGTACGCGTTGATCACCTTCTGGTAGGCGGCGGCGAGTTCGCCCGCGGAGCCGCAGGAACTCTCCAGCTTGTTGCCGCTCCAGCCGCCGAACGACGGGATGATGTCGCCGCCCGCGCCGCGCACGGTGTTCACGGTCTGCTGGTCGACGCCCCCGGTGAGCGGGCGGCTGCCGTCCCACTGGGGGTTGCAGTAGCCGTTGCTGAGGACGAAGGCGAGCGTGAACCACTTGACGCCGGTCGCGTTCATCACCGTCGTCGGACTCGGCGGACTGCCCCACCCGTTGTAGAGGTACGGGGCCACCGCCATCGGCCCTGACGGCGCGGGGCCGCCGGAGCCGGGCGCGGTCCACTTCTGGTTGGCGGCGCCCGTGCAGCTCCAGATCTGCAGCCGGGTGCCGTTGGCGGAGCTGTTGCCGGTGGCGTCCAGGCACTTGTTCGCCTGCGGGTTGACGATGTCGTTCGCGGCGGTGACCGTCCACTGCTGGGCGGCGGACCCGTTGCAGTCCCACAGTTGGACGAGGGTGCCGTTCGCCGTGCCGCCGCTCGCCACGTCCAGGCACTTGCCCAGCGCGCGGACGGTGCCGTCGCCGACGACGTTCCACTGCTGCGCGGCGGTGCCGTTGCAGTCGTAGATCTGGACGGCGCTGCCGTTGGCGGTGCCCGCCGCCGCGACATCGACGCACTTGCCGCCGATGCCGGTGATCTGGCCGGTGGCCGCCGTGGCGGGTGTCGCCTGGAGCAGACCGACGGTCAGGGCGGCCGTCGCGGCCATCAGAACGATCCGACGCACTCTCAACTGTTCACCGTCCATTTCTGGTTGGCGCCGCCGCCGCACGTCCAGATCTGCAGCGGTGTGCCGTTGGCGGAGTTGTTGCCCGTGACGTCCAGACACTTGTTCGCCTGTGGGTTGACGATGTCCTTGGCGCCGCTGACCGCCCACTTCTGGGCCGCCGAACCGTTGCAGTCCCACAGCTGCACCTTGGTGCCGTCCGCGACCCCGCCGGATGCGACGTCGAGGCACTTGCCGAGGGCGCGGATGGTGCCGTCGGCGTTCACGCTCCACTGCTGGGCCGCGGTGCCGTTGCAGTCGTAGAGCTGTACGGGGGTGCCGTTGGCGGTGTTCGCCGCGGCCACGTCCACGCACTTGCCCGCGAGTCCGGTGATCGTGCCGCCGGTGGGGGGCGCCGTGCCGCCGGTGGTGACCGTGACATGGTCCACGACGAGCTGCTGCGGGAAGCTCGTGCTGCCGTCGGGGTCGCCCGGCCAGTAGCCGCCCACGGCCAGGTTGAGGATCATGAAGAACGGCTTGTTGAACACCCAGGACCTGCCGCCCAGATCGGCGGGCGTGCGCCGCTGGTAGACATTGCCGTCCACGGACCAGGTGATCGAGTCGGGGGCCCAGTCGACGGCGAAGGTGTGGAAGGCGTCCGCGAACTGCTGGCCGCCCGGCAGGGTGTACCCGGCGCCGATGCCGCCGGAGCCCGAGTAGCCCGGACCGTGGAGCGTGCCATGGACGGTCGACGGCTCGAAGCCGACGTTCTCCATGATGTCGATCTCGCCCGAGTTGGGCCAGCCGACCTGACCGATGTCGTTGCCGAGCATCCAGAACGCCGGCCACATGCCCTGACCCCGAGGCACCTTCAGGCGCGCCTCGACGTGCCCGTACTGCGAGGTGAACTTGCCCGAGGTGTTCAGCCGGGCCGAGGTGTACTCGCACCGGCCGTACCAGCACTGGTAGTTCTGCGGGTTCTCCCGGCGGGCGGTGATGACGAGATGGCCCTGCCCGTCGAGCGCCGCGTTGTTGTTGCCCGCGGTGTAGTACTGCCGTTCGTGGTTGTTGACGTTGTCGCCGGTCTCGATCTGCCACTTGCTGGAGTCGACCGCAGAACCGGCCGGTCCGTCGAAGGTGTCGGAGAACGTCGTGGCCATCGGCGCGGCGGCCGTCGCCTTGGCGTCGTCGGGGGCCGCCGACGCGGGGACGGCCAGCGCGGGGGCGACGACGAGGGCGGACAGCGCGGCGATCAGCCAGCGCCGTGCGGGGCGTGGGGAGTGCATGACTCTCCCTTCCGGAAACACTGGAGTACATATGTCAGATGTCAGATGCATGACACATGTACAGGAGTGAGGTGGGGGGTGCCGGACGGCACCGGGGGAGGTGCCTGATTCACTTCGTGATTTAAGAAGTGAAGTAAGGGGGTGTCAAGGGCTTGGTGCAGACCAAAGTTCTGAACACCCGGGGGCCGTACGGCAGTCGCGCGGCCCCCGGGGACCCGTGGGGGTCGTTCAGGCCGCGCGCCGGGGCCGGCGCCGGTGGCCGCGCACGATGTCGTGGTAGCGGTGCCCGCTGCCCTTGATCGTGCGCCGCTGGGTCGCGTAGTCCACGTGCACCAGACCGAACCGCTTGTCATAGCCGTACGCCCACTCGAAGTTGTCGAGCAGCGACCACGCGAAGTAACCCGCGAGCGGGGCGCCCTTGCGGGCGGCGCGGGCACAGGCGGCGACGTGCTGGAGCAGATACTCGGTGCGCTCCGGGTCGTCCACGCTGCCGTCCGGACGGACGATGTCCGGGTACGCGGAACCGTTCTCGGTGACATACAGCCGCCGGGGCGCGTACTCGTGCGTCAGGCGCAGCAGCAGCCGCTCGATGCCGTGCGCGTCGATCTCCCAGTCCATGCCCGTGCGCGGGACGTGCAGCCGCCGCACCTGACGGGCGTACGGCGCCGGGCCCGCCGGGTCGTCGGCGACGACCGCCGGGAAGTAGTAGTTGAGCCCCAGCCAGTCGAGGGGCTGTGCGATCGTCTCCGCGTCACCGGGCCGCTCCGGGAGGTCCACGCCGTACACCTCGCGCATGTCCTCGGGGAAGCCCCGGCCGTGCACCGGATCCAGCCACCAGCGGTTGGTGTGCCCGTCCATGCGCCGCGCGGCGAGCACATCGGCATCGGACTTGGTCGCCGGCTCCACCGTGCTGAGGTTGTTGACGATGCCCACCTCGGCGTCGGGCACCGCGGCCCGCACCGCCTGCGCCGCGAGACCGTGCCCGAGCAGCAGATGGTACGAGGCTTGTACGGCGGCGGTGAGATCGGTGAGGCCCGGCGCCATCCGGCCCTCCAGATGACCGATCCACGCGGAGCACAGCGGCTCGTTGAGGGTGGCCCAGTGGGTGACCCGGTCACCGAGCCGCTCCGCGACGGCCGACGCGTACGCGGCGAGGTGCTCGGCGGTGTCCCGCTCGGTCCAGCCGCCGCGGTCCTGGAGCACCTGCGGCAGGTCCCAGTGGTAGAGCGTGACGGACGGGGTGATGCCCGCGGCGAGCAGGGTGTCCACCAGCTCCTCGTAGAAGTCGAGGCCCTTGGCGTTGACGGGTCCTTCGCCGCCCGGCACGACGCGCGGCCAGGCGATCGAGAACCGGTAGGCGTCGACGTCGAGCTGCTTCATCAGCTCGATGTCCTCGCGCCACCGGTGGTAGTGGTCGCAGGCGAGGTCACCGGTGTCGTTGTTGTCGATCTTGCCGGGGGTGTGCGAGAAGGTGTCCCAGATGGAGGGCGACCGGCCGTCCTCGGCCACGGCTCCTTCGATCTGGTAGGCCGAGGTGGCCACACCCCACGCGAAGTCGTCCGGCAGGGCGGCGAAGTCGATCGGGTCGGACACGGAAATCCTTTCGGGAGAGTTCACTTGACGGCTCCGGCGGTGAGACCGGCCACCAGATAGCGCTGGAGCAGCAGGAATCCGGCGACCACCGGCACGCTCACCACGAGCGAGGCGGCCATGACCTGGTTCCAGTACACGTCGTTCTGGGTGGCATAGCCCTGGAGGCCGACGGCCAGGGTGCGGGTGGTGTCGTTGGTCATGACGGATGCGAAGAGCACCTCGCCCCACGCGGTCATGAACGCGTACACGGCGACCGCGACGATGCCCGGGATCGCCGCGGGCACCACGATCCGGAACAGCGCCCCGAGCGGCCCGCAGCCGTCCACCAGGGCGGCCTCGTCGAGATCGCGGGGCACCGAGTCGAAGTAGCCGATGAGCATCCAGATGGAGAACGGCAGCGAGAAGGTCAGATAGGTGAGGATGAGCCCGCCGCGCGAGCCGTAGAGCGCGATCCCCGTCGAGTTGCCGATGTTGACGAAGATCAGGAACAGCGGCAGCAGGAAGAGGATGCCCGGGAACATCTGCGTCGACAGGACCGTCACCGTGAAGACCCGCTTGCCGCGGAACCGGTAGCGGCTCACCGCGTACGCGGCGAACACCGCGATCGTCACCGAGCAGACCGTCGCCGCGCCCGCCACGATCAGCGAGTTGACGAAGTACCGGGCGAGCGGCACGGTGTCCCAGATGTCGATGTACGGGCGGATGGTCAGGCCACTGGGAATCCAGCGGAACGTGCCCGACACGTCCTGGAGCGGCTTCAGCGAACTGGTCACCATCACGAAGATCGGCAGCAGCACGAACCCCGAGAGCAGCGTCAGGAACACCCGCCGCGCCCACACGAACGACGCCGGCGGCGCGCTCGGCGACCTGGGCACCGCCGAACGGCGCCCGGCAGGGGCGCCCGGCAGCTTGGTGGCGCCAGGGGGCTTCTGATGGATCTCCGCGGCGTCGCGACGCCCGGCACGCCCTCTCGCCGCACCGGGCGAAAGCCCGCGTACGCCCAGTACGCGGACTTCCGCCCGGCACGCCGAGAGCACGCACCGAACGCCGCTCCTTCTCCCACGGATATCCATCAGAAACCCCCTAGACATCGGCGTGCTTCCTTCCGCGCGACGTGACCAGCAGATACACGGCCGTCACCACGAGCAGGAACAGCAGCAGGAGCACCGACATCGCGGAGCCCGTACCGAAGTTCCAGGTGACGAACGACGACTGGTAGATATGGATCGAGATCAGGTCCGCGGGCTCCGGGGCCGACCGGCCGAACAGGACGTACGGCGTGTTGAAGTCGTTGAACGTCCACAGGAACAGCACCAGGACCAGGACCTGGTTGACCGGGCGCAGCGACGGCAGGGTGATCCGGCGGATCTGCTGCCAGATCCCGGCACCGTCGATCGACGCCGCCTCGTACAGGTCCTTGGGGATGTTCTGGAGCGCGGCCATCACGATGAGGAACGCGAACGGCCAGGTCTTCCACACCGCGACCACGACCAGCGCGACGAAGCTGTTGTCGCCGATGAGCCAGAACGTGCGCTCGTCGGTCAGCCCCAACTGGTCGTGCAGGACATGGTTGATGAGGCCGTTGTCCCGCTGGAACATGAACGCCCAGGTGATGACGGCCGCGTAGATCGGCAGCGCGTACGGCGTCAGGAACACCGCCCGCAGCAGGCCCCGGCCGCGGAAGTTCTCCTGCATGAAGATCGCCGCCGCGGTGCCGAGCAGCCAGCAGAAGGCCACCGTCAGCACGCTGAACGCGACGGTCACGAAGAACGAGTGCAGCAGCGCCTCGCCCACCGGGGCCTTGAAGTCGACGGACAGCCGGTAGTTGTCGAGACCGGCCCAGGGCGCCGCGCCCCAGTCGCGGATGTAGAACTGCGTCAGCTCCTTGAAGCTCATGAAGATGCCGATGACCATCGGCACCAGATGGATGAGGAGTTCCAGGAGCAGGGCGGGGAGCAGCAGCAGGTACGGCAGCCCGACCCGGCGGAGCCGGCCGGGCAGCCGCGGCCGGCGCCCGGCCGGCCGCGGCTTTCCGTCGCCGGGCCGCGGTGAACGGCCCGGCGGTGCCTCCTGTTCGGCGGCGGTGGTAGTCATCGGCCGCCGCTCACTTCGGCATCTGCTGCTGCGCCTTGGTCAGCGCGTTCTTGACGGAATCCGTGGTCACCGGGCGCCCGGCGGCGGCGTCGGCGAACAGCTCCTTGATGGCGGTGCCGACGGTCGTCTCGAACTGCGACTCGTTGGCCACCTGCGGCAGCGGCGCCGCGCTCTTGGCGAGCGTGTCCCGCAGCACCGAGGTGTCGGGGGCGCTGAACGCGGCATCGCTCTGCGCCGCCTTCACCGGCGGAATCGAACCGTAGGTCTTGTTGAGCAGCTTCTGCTCCGCGTCGCTCGTCATGAACTTCACGAAGTCGGTGGCGCCGTCAAGGTTCTTGGTGTTCTTGAAGACCGCGATGTTGATGCCCGCGACCATCGAGTTCAGGTTCTGTCCGGTGCCCGGGGTCCCGCTCGGCACCGGCACCGGGGCGACCCCCCAGTCGTCGGGCTTCATGCCCTGCGCCGCGAAGGTGCTCGCCGCCGCCTGCCACAGCACCATCGCCGTCTTGCCCTGCGCGAAGTCACGCAGCGACTGGTTCTGCGCGTACTCGGCGTTCCCGGGCGAGATGATCTTGTCCTTGGCCATGAAGTCGACGTACTGCTTGACCGCCGCGACCGCGCCGTCCGAGGTGAAGGTGGGCTTGCCCGACGCGTCGAAGAAGTCGGCGCCGTGCTGCTTGCCCAGTGCGAACGCCTGGTGGATGTTGTTCGACAGGTTCGAACCCTCGGCGCCGAGCGCCCACTTGCCGTCCTTGGAGATCTTCTTGCCGTCCGCGACCAGCTCGTCCCAGGTGGCCGGCGGCTCGGTGATCCCCGCGTCCGCGAACATCGCCTTGTTGTAGTAGAGCGCGTACGCGAGCGAGTACAGCGGCACCGCCGACGGGTCCTGCCCCTCGGCGCCCGCCGAGCCGAGCGCGGACTCCACGAACCGGTCCTTGCCGCCGATCTTGTCGAAGTTCTTGGCGTCCCACGGCAGCAGCGCGCCGGTCGCCTGGAGCGAGGCGGACCAGGTGTTGCCGATGTTGAGCACATCGGGCCCCTGGCCGGACGTGGTCGCCGCCAGGATGCGGTTGAGCAGGTCGGACCAGGGGACGACCTCCAGTTTGACCTTGATTCCGGTCTGCTTCTCGAACTTCTTCAGCTCGGCGGTGAGGATCTTCTTGTCCGCCTCGATGCTCGGGCCCTGGTTGGAGGCCCAGTACGTGAGCGTCTTGGGGGAGTCGTTGCTGCCTCCGCCGGTGTCGCTGCCGCCACCGCAGCCGGTAGCGGCGACAGCGAGGGCAGTGGTCGTGAGGACCGCGGCTGCGGCTCGGAATCTGCGCATGGTGGTCCGCCCCTTTCCGGGGTGTCCAATGGGTGGCTGCGTTCAGTCCCTGAACGGCCTCATGGCTTAATTTAGGACGTGAGTTAAAGCGCAAGAGAAGGTCGCGTCAAGAGGCCGCGCAACGGTATGTTGCGGGCAGGGAAGGAGCCACATGGCCGAGCGCAACAGACGGACGGTGCGTGACCTGCGCCGGGGCAACCGTTCAGAGGTATTGCAACGGTTGTATTTCGACGGGCCGATGAGCCGCCAGGCGCTGGGCCCGGCGACCGGCCTGAGTTCAGGGTCCGTCAGCAACGTGGTCTCGGAGCTGACGGCCGACGGACTCCTGGAGGAGGCCGGCGTGGTCGACTCGGACGGCGGCCGGCCGCGCACCCTGCTGCGGGTCGCGCCCGACAGCGGCCGGCTCATCGGCGTGGACGTCGGCGAGACCCGGGTACGCGTCGAGCTGTTCGACCTCGCCCTCACCGAACTCGCCCGCGCGGAACTGCCGTTGGGGCACCAGGACTACGACGTCGACCTGATCGTCCGGCACATCAGCGCGGGCATCGCCGCCGTCCTGGACGGGAACGCCGTAGGAGCCGACTCGCTGCTCGGCGTCGGCATCGGCGTGCCCGGCATCGTGGACCGCAGCGCACCGGGCGGCGCGGTGGTGCACGGGCAGACCATCGGCTGGCCGGCCGTCCCGCTCGAAGCACTCCTGCGGGACGCCGTCGAACTGCCCGAGGGCGTCGGGTTCTTCATCGGCAACGGCGCCGCCGCGCTCGGCCAGGCCGAGATGTGGTTCGGCGGCGGACGCGGCGCCCGGGACGCCGCCATCGTGCTGTTCGGCTCCGGCGTCGGCGCCTGCATCGTCACCGACGGCGCGATCCACGACACCCCCGGCGAGTGGGGGCACCTCACCGTCAACGTCCGTGGCCGCAGGTGCCGTTGCGGCGCGCTCGGCTGCCTGGAGGCGTACACGGGCTCCGAGGCGCTCCTCGCCCGCTGGCGGGAGGCGGGCGGACGGCTGCCCGACGACGGCGACGAGGAGAGCGGTGTCACCGCGCTGCTCGCCGCCGCCCACCCGCAGGACCCGGACACCGCGCCCGACCCGGTCGCGGTCGCCGTCCTCGACGAGACCGCCGAGTACCTGGGGGCGGGCATCTCGGACCTGATCAACCTGTTCGCGCCCGAGCGGGTCCTCATCGGCGGCTGGGCCGGACTCCAGCTCGGCCCGCACATCCTGGACTCCGTACGCCGCTACGCCGAGGGTTTCTCGCTGCACCACCCCGCCGCCCGCGTGAGCATCGAGATGGGCCGGCTGGGACCCGACGCGGTCACGGTCGGCGCCGCGACCCTGCCGCTCGCCCACTTCTTCGCAGGCGGCGGGCGACGCGCCCGGCCAGGCGGCCGGGACCCCGAGGAGACCGGCGAGCCGGGCTGGCAGACGGTGCTGGAGGGCCGGGCGCGCCGGTGACGGGGGCGGGGCTCGGGCGCGGGTCCGCCAGGGCGTGATAGCGGTGGGCGATACGGCGGCCCAGGAGGAGATACGCGAGCAGGGCGCCGCCCGTGTTGAGGATGACGTCGTCCACGTCGAAGGCCCGGCCCTCGACGATGGCGCCCTGCGCCAGCTCCACGAGGACCATCACGACCCCGGTGAGCACCACGACCCGCAGCCCGCGCAGCCGCCGAGGGCCCAGCACCGGCAGCAGCAGCCCGAAGGGCGCCCCGAGGAGGAGGTTGCCGCCGATCTGCTTGCACGCGGAGAGGAAGGTGTAGTCCTCCGCGTACTGGCGCAGTGAGTGGCCGGGGCGCAGATTCGCCCCGGCCATCGGCACCGACGCGGGCGAAGGCGACAGGGTCAGCTTGGCCAGGACGGCGGAGAACGCCACCAGGCCGACGAACGCGAGCGCCGCCATCACGGCGCGTGTCACGACGCGCCCCCAGGCCGGCGCCGACCGAGCGGAAGCGGCAACTTTCGCCGCTGGTCCGGAAGTTCTCTTACGGGATGCTCCGGTTGCGGTCACTACGGGCGTGTTCCCCGCTCCACCCGCCGTACACGCCCGGCTCGCCCCGCACCGGGGCGGGGGCCGAGTCCGGGGCGCCGCCGCTACTCGCCGCGCAGCGCCTTCAGCGCGCGGTCCGCGTGCACGCTCATCCGGAGTTCGCTGCGGACCACTTCCCGTACCGCGCGATCCGTGCCGATCACGAAGGTGGCGCGCTTCGTCGGAGCGAGCGAGAAGCCACGCTTCACGCCGAACAGCTCCCGTACGGTGCCATCGGTGTCGGACAGCAGCGGGAAACCGAGGGAGTTGTGGCCGGCGAACTCCTGCTGGCGCTCCACCGTGTCCCCGCTGATGCCCACCGGCTGCGCCCCCACGGCCCGGAACTCCCCGGCCAGGTCCCGGAAGTGGCACGCTTCCGCCGTGCAGCCCGTGGTCATCGCCGCCGGATAGAAGAACAGCACCACCGGGCCGCCCTTGAGCAGTTCCGAGAGTGTGCGCGAGGTTCCCGTCTCGTCCGGGAGCGTGAAGTCCTCGACGATCTCACCGACGTTCATGTGACCACGTCCCTTCGTCAGGGACGAGACACTACTGGACGGTGAGATCCGCCGGGCCCACGGAGTGCCGCCGGTCGGGCCGCGTCTCGCGCTGAACCGGCCGGCGGTCGTCCTCCGTTGGTTTCCTGGGGACTACCTCGGGTTCGGGTTCCCTCCTGTGTCCATGCGGCCTCCGGTGTCCAGGCGGCCTCCCGTGTCCATGCGGGTCCCCGTGTCCAGGCGGCCTCCTGTGTCCAGACGGCCTCCCGTGTCCAGGCGGTTCGCTGTGTCCAGGCGTGCGGCCTGCCGGTTGCTGCGCATCGCCACGGCCGCGCAGGCCAGGCCCAGCAGGATGGTCAGGGCGCCGATCACGACGTTGTTGACGATGACGCCCGTGTCCGGGCTGGTGCCGACCCGCCAGGGCGAGAAGATCATCCAGACGCCCATGAGGCACATGGCCCAGCTCAGGCCGTACATCCTGGCGGGGCGCAGCGTGAATCCGAGGGCCAGCAGCCCTATCGCGAACCCCATGATCAGGTTGTGCGTCGTGAGTGCGGGCTGGCTGCCCGAGAAGTGGATCACCCACGGGGAGATGGCGCAGTACAGACCGACCAGGAACACCGGTCCGTCCACGAGCGCCACATCGCGACCGCCGAGCACGCGCTCGTAGCGTGCCCGCATTTCCGAAGCGTCAGGGTGGGACGTGATGTCCGCCGCCCTGTGGTGTGAAACGTCGGCCATGAGACTCGACTCCTTCGTTGCGACAAAACCGACCGCACTGGATGCGGCACTTCGCCGCACATACCCATTCTGCTCTCATTTATCCTTTATGTGTAGATGAGCCAAGATCCTGTGCATATTTCTCCGATCGGACATCGGTGAACCGACCGGCAGGTTCACGGCGTCCTTGCTCATGCAACGCGTGGAACGACCACGGGGGGACGTGGATCCGCATGCAGGGCTTCACCGAGCTGCGGCTCGGCGCACTCGACGACGTACGCACATCCGTGGCGCCGCACCAGGGCGCCACCCTGCTCTCGCTGGTCGCCGACGCGCTCGGCGGCCGTGGCCACGGCGTCCCGGCCCACTGGCGCCGCCGCGTCAGGGCCGCCGCCCCGGCGGGGGCGCCCGCCGTCATCAGACCGCTGTTCGCGCCCGAGTACTCCGTGATCCCGGACTGCGTCACGCCCACGGCCTCCATGCCGTACGGCGATGTGGCCACGCAGTGCGCCCAGTTGGCGGACCTGTCGGGGGACGTCCTGCTGCGTGAGCTGGAGCAGGAGTTCCCCGGCGCCGTCCCGCGCCAGTGGCAGCCCGTGGTCGAACGGCCACGCCAGTGGATCCACGCCTACGCCCACCTGCTGCGTTGCGTCTGGGACGAGTTCCTGCCGATGTGGAAGCGGGCCGACACCCTCGTACGGCACGAGACGGAACGGGTCGGCGCGGCCGTGGTCCGGGGCGCCCTCGACGGCGTCCTGCAGAACCTCAGCCCCCGCTACCGGCTCGTCGGGACGGCCCTGCACTTCCCCGACCAGCAGGCGCGGGCCTACGAACTCGGCGGCCGGCGGCTCGTCCTGGTGCCGATCGTCTCCGGCGCGGGTGTGTCGATGTTCGCGCTCGACGGCCCCGACCGGGTGTGGATCGGCTACCCGATGCCCGGCCTCGGACGGCTCTGGGGGACCACGGGACCGGCCGTCCCCGCCGACGACCGGGACCCGCTCGCGATGATCGTCGGCAAGCTCCGCGCCGCCGTGCTCCGCGCCTCGTCGGACGCCGTGACCATGAGCGAACTCGCCGCCCGCCTGAAGTGCAGCCCCGCCAACATCACGTACCACTGCTCCCAGCTCCAGGACGCGGGCCTGCTGGACCGGGTGCGCCGGGGCCGCAATGTGCTGCTGGCCCGCACGGAACGCGGCGACGCGCTGGTCGACCTCCTCAGTTGATTGCGGGACGTGTCATTGCGGGACATGGCTAGTTGCGGGACATGGCCTTGGTGCAGCCGCAGGCACCGTGGCGGCCCGCGCCGTGCACGCGGGCGAGGCTCGCGGGGCGGGCCGCCGTGCCTGTCGCCGTGGTCCGCGCGGGCGCCGCGTCCGCGTCGAACACCCGGCGGCCCTCCGTCAGCGTCAACCGCACCTGGGTGTCGCTGAGTTCACGCACCGGCACCCGGGTGACATCGCGGTCCAGGACCACCAGATCGGCCGCCCTGCCGGGCGTCAGTGTCCCCGTCAGCCCCTCCAGACGGAGCTGGTACGCGGAGCCCGCCGTGTGCATCCGCAGCGTGTCCGACCGGCTCAGTGACTCCAACTTCGGGTAGAGCGCGCCCTGTTCGGCGACGGCGCCCTCGCGGTCGATCGCGGTACGGACCTGGTTCCACGGCTCCAGCGGGTCGACCGGCCAGTCCGAGCCCCCGGACAGCGCGGCACCGTGCCGCTGGAGGCTGCGCGCCGGATACAGCCACCGGTGCCGCCGCGCCCCGATGTACGGCAGCAGCGCGTCCATCGTCCAGGTGTCCCGCATCGCCCACTGGAGCTGCATGCACGCCACCACACCCAGCCGGGCGAACCGCCGCAGGTCGTCGGGGTGCACGAGTTGGAGGTGCGCGATCGTGTGCCGGTTGCCCCGGCGGCCACCCGCCCGCACGGCGGCCTCGTACCCGTCGAGAGCGGTCCGCACCGCCCGGTCACCGATCGCGTGCCCGTGCAACTGCCAGCCGGCCCGGTCGAGTACGGTCGCGAGCCGCCCGTACTCGGCCGACGACACGTACAGATCGCCCCGGTGGTCGGTGGGGCGCCCTTCGCCGTCGAGGTACGGGGTGAGGAGCGCCGCCGTCTGCGCCGGGTACTCGATCACCCCGTCCAGGAACACCTTCACCGTTCCGAAGCGCAGCCCGCGCACCTGCCCGTACTTCCTGCGCAGCCCCGTGGCGTACGCGAGGGCCGCCGCCGGGTCCTTGATGTGGTCCGCGTCGAGGTGCAGCGCGGGCACGATCCGCTGGGGCAGCCGGCCGGTACGGGCCAGCGCCGCGTAGGTGTCGAGGTTCGCGGCGTCCGCCAAGGCGTCCATGAAGGTCGTGACGCCCTTCGACGCCGCGTGGGCGAGCGCCAGCGCGCAGGCGTCGCGGAGGTCCGCCTCGGACGGGCCGGGGATCAGCCGGCGTACCAGGTCCTGCGCGGTGTCCTTGAGGAGCCCGGTGGGGGAGCCGTCGGGGTCGTGGACGATCGCGCCGCCCGCCGGGTCCGGAGTGCTCGCGGTGATCTTCGCGAGGTCCAGGGCGCGCTGGTTCACCCAACTGTTGTGACCGTCGCTGCCGACGAGCGCGATCGGCCGCCTGGTCGGCAGCGCGTCCAGGATCCGGCGGTGGGTCTCGGTGCCCGGGGGCAGACCGATCGGATTCCAGTCCTCCACGACGAGCCAGCCGTCCGGCTCCTGCGCGGCGCTGTCGGTGAGGAACGCGCGCAGCGTCTCCTGAAGCTCCTCGACCGTGAACTCGCCGTTCTCCAGCGACGGGCTGAGGGATCGCGCCCCGGCCTCCAGGGGGTGCGCGTGGCCGTCGATGATGCCGCTCATCACCGTGGCGCCCCGCGCGTCCACGAACTCCGTGTCCCGGCCCGCGTACCGCCGGACCACGGACGACGGCCCCACGGCGAGGATCCGGCCGTCCCGCGACACGGCGACGGCCTCGTGCTGCGGCGCGTGGGACCGGCCGGTGAGGACCCGGGCGTGGTGCACGACGAGGGCGGCGGAGCGGCGCTTCGTGGAAGCGGTGGCCGGGGCGGCCACCGCCGGGGACGCGAGGGTCAGGGCTCCGGCCGTCGCGGCCCCGGCGGCCAGCAGACGGCGCCGGGACAGGGGGCCGGAGGACGGGCGTTCGGACGGTTCGGGGTTCATGCGGTACTGCTCCCAGAGATCGACGGAACTCGCTTCCGCCGCACCCTTCGTGATTAATTCCGTAATCACCAGCGGGTCGGAACGGTCGATATCGGCGGTCGACTCCCGCCACCGCCACGGATTCCGTAGGCTCACCGGATGCCGAGAGTGACCATCGCCGACATCGCCCGCGCCGCCGAGGTGTCCACGGCCACGGTCTCCAACGCCCTCAACGGCACCGGGCGCCTGGCCGACACCACCCGCGCCCGCGTGCACGCCACCGCCGCCGCCCTCGGCTACGGCGCCGCCGCCCCCGTCCCGCGCGTACTCGGCCTCGCCGTCACCACCTACGGGCCGCTGCCCTGGAACTTCGCCGACGTCCCGTACTTCGCGCAGGCCATCGGCGCCGCCACGGCGGCGGCCCACGCGCGCGGCTACGCGCTCACCGCCCTGCCTGCCGCGCCCGCAGCCGCGCTGTGGCGCACGATCCCCGTCGCCGGGGTGCTGATCCTCGACAGCCCGGCCGGTGACCCGGTCGTGCCCGTGTTGCGCGCCCGGGGCCTGCCCCTCGCCTTCGACGGACGGCCGTCGGACCCCGGACCGCGCGAGGCATGGGTGGACAACGACCACCGGGCCGCCACCCGCGACGTGCTCGACCACCTCGCCGCCCAGGGCGCGCGGCGGATCGCCCTGATGGCGGGGCCCGGCGACGAGCACTACACCCGGGAATGCCTGGCCGCGCACCGGGAGTGGTGCGCCGACCACGGTGTCGCGCCACGGGTGATTCCGTTCGCGCCCGCCGACACGGACGGGCGGACCCTCGACGCGGTGCTGCGGGACCCCGGCCGCCCCGACGCGATCTACGGCATCTACGATCCGTGTGGCCGCCGCGCCCACGCGGCGGCCACACGGATCGGACTCCGTCTCCCCGGCGACCTCCTGCTCGTCTGCGCCAGCGAGGACCCGGCCTACGCCACCACCGAGCCGCCGCTGTCCACGGTCTCCCTGCTGCCCCGGCTGACCTGCGCCGCAGCCGTGTCCCTGCTCATCGACCTCATCGAGCACCCGGACCTGACACCGGAGCCGGTGATCGTCCCGGCCCGCCTCGACATCCGCGCCTCCTCAAGCCCCCTACGCCTCACGGAAGGCTGACGCGGATCGTCCCACAGCCGATCCGGTCCGCCTCCGCCGCCACGAAGTCGGGCAACAGGGCCGCGACATCGTCCGCCCGCTCGCCGTCGTCCGACTTGACCAGGAAAGTGACGTCGCCCGTCTGGCACTCGGCCTGGAAGATCCCCAGATCGGGGCGGATCGACCCGTCCCCGCGCGCGTGCCGCAACCTGGTGCCCCCGTTCCGTGCGAGGTCGCCGAAGATCTGGGCCAGGCGGGGATCGGTGACCGTCATCAGCCGCAGCGAGGGACGGCTCGACCGGCCCCGGTCGCAGGTACGGACGGGACCCTCGCCCCGGGTCACGAGCGGGCGGTAGTCCTCGTACTCCCGCTTGCCCGGCAGCCGCAGGCCCTTCACGCCGCACAGCGCGTCCGGCTCCTCGTCGCTGTGCTCGGGCGGCGCCGGCATGCCCTTCACGGGGTCGGCCACCGTGCCGTCGCACCCCTGGTCGGCGAGGACGTGATTGATCAACCGGACGACGCCCCGCGCCAGCACCGCGCGCCACTCCGTCACGACGTCGCCATCGGGGTCGTGCGCACCCCGCGCGATGTCGACCACGGTCGATCCCTCGAACTCGTCGGGTGCGCCGAGGCATCCGTCCGGGACGGCCAGCCAGGCGCGGGTGTCCGACGCCATGCCGAGCAGCCCGCCGCCGAGCGGGGTGAGCCGGGGCCCGAGGAATTCGTCGGCCCACGGTCCGGTCGCGGCATAAGTGGCGTCGAGGGTGTGCAGCCGGACGGTGAGCTTGGAGGAGGCCGAGGTCAGACGGCAGGTTCCGGTGGGCCCGTCGAAGCCTCTCTTGTCCTGCCAGATGGGGAGTTCGGTGGCCGTCACCTCCGCGGACCCACCGAACAGCGTCTTCAGTTCGGATTCCCCGAAGGCACCCCAGCAGTGGTTCCCGCTCTCGGCGAACGGGCCGGTTCCGGTCTGCCACGCGGTGACGCCCGTACCGGCGAGCACACCGGCGACGGCGGCGGCGACCACGGGCCGCAGCCGCCCCCGCAGCAGCCGTCGGGGGTGCCACCAGGGGCGGGGTACGGGCGGGGCGGCCGGCTCGGACGCGGCGGCCAGGGCATCGGTGTCGGGCATGGGAAGTCGTTCCCCCAGGGGAGTTGGAGCGGTCGGCAGGTGAAGGGGGCGCGCGGCGCGCCGGGCGGAGCGGGGTGGCGTACGGGCGTCAGGCGCGCGGTGCGACCGGCGGGCAGCCGAGGCGCTGTGTCACGCCGTTCGTGAACGCCGTCGCGTCCCTCTCGGACATGTCGTGCATCAGGAACGTCGCAGGACGCCCCGCACAGTCCGCCCGTACCACCTTGTACGCGTTGGTGAACGTCCCCGTGCCGCGCCAGCCGGGCGCCGGCGCGCGCGTGCCGGTCGCGCCGTCGAACAGGGCGGACAAGCGGGGCTCGGCCACCATCACAGCCGTGTAGAAGTCGGCGCTGCCCCGCCAGTTCCGCACCGCGCAGGACTGGAGGTCCCGGGTCACCGCACCTACCCGGTACTCCAGATCACGGCCGGCGACCTCGTCGACCGTGAGGCCCGGGATACGGCACATGTTCGCGCCGTACCGTTCCTCCTTCTCCGGCAGCCGCAGGACCGGCGAGGACGTCCGCAAGGGCTCGCCGTCCGCGCAACCGGCCCGTTCCATGCCCGCGTTGGCGGCGGCGACCAGGAGCGCGGTCACCGAGCGCATCCCGCCGAGCCCGGAGCTCGACGCCAGGGAACCGCCGTTCCACGCCTGCGACGACGAGGACGTCAGCGTCACGGTGGTCGGGCGTCCGTCGGCCGTGTCGCACCGCTTCGGGAGCACCAGCAGGCCCTTGCCGCCGTTGACCGTGCCCGGCAGCCGATCGGGCATGGGTGCCGTGCCGTCCCCGAGCAGGTCCGCGAGCCACGACATGCGCTTCTCGGCGTCCTTGGGCGCGGGGCCGTAGACGACGGTGACCTTGGTGGCCTTCTTGACGTCGTCGCCGTCCCCGTCGGTGTACCCGGTGTCGATGGCGACCGTGCAGGTACCGGTCGGCCGTGCCGGGGTCGGCGCCGTCTCGGTGGACGAGCGGCTGCCGTTGTCGTCGATGAACGCGCCGTCGCCCAGGAAGCCGGGGCCGCTGTTCTCCCGCCAGGAGCCCCAGCAGTACCGCTCGTCCTCCGGGAACGGCCAACTGCCGGTCGCCCAGCTGGTGGTGGTGCCCGCGGCGAGCAGCACCAGGGCCGCGCCGCCCGCCAGCAGCAGCCGCCCGCGCCGGTCCCCGGTCAGCCGCCGCCACCGTCCACCGCGGCCCGTCGTGGCATCGTCGTCGGCCCGTGCTCCCTCGCCCCGGCCGTTCTCCTGGGTCACCCCGTGTCCCTCGTCCCCGTGTTCGTCGAACCCCCTGCACCGGACCTTCTCCCCATCGGGTTCACGCCCGGCAAGGTCCGACCGCCGATGGTAGCCGCGGCGGGATCGGCCAACTCGCGGGGGTGGGGGAGCGGTTCGGCGCGGGTTCAGCGTGAGGCGGTCAGGGCGTACAGGTGCGGGATGCGCGGGGCGCTCTCCGGGAGCCGCCACCAGCCCGACGGCGTCGCGACCATGCCGGGCCAGCGCGGCCAGGGCAGTTCGTCGTGCTCACGCAGCCGCTCGACGCGCAGGCCCGCCCCGACGACCGCGGTGATCACCTCGTCGAAACCGTGCGTCCACTCGAAGCTCTCGGTCGCCCCCTCGACCGGCGGCCCGTCGGTGTACGTGGACGAGGAAGCCTTGCGCACGGCACCGCGACCGCTCAAGTAGTCGTGCCGGAGCAGGAGTTCGGGCCCCTCACCGGCACCGGGCTTCGGACCGAGCGCGTTGAGCAGCGGATGGAACTCGACCAGATGGAGCCGGCCGCCGGGGCGCAGCAGCCGGGCGACCGTACGCGCCCAGCGGTCCAGGTCGGGGAGGTAGCACAGGGCTCCCTTGCCGGTGTACACGGTGTCGAAGCGGCGGCCTTCGAGCGCTTCCACCGCGTCGTACACGTTCGCCCGGACGTAGGAGATGTCCGCGCCGGCCCGCTCGGCGAGACCGGTGGCCGCGGCGATCGAGGCGCCGGACAGGTCGAGTCCGGTGGTGCGGGCCCCGCGCCGGGCGAAGGCCAGGGTCTCGGTGCCGAGATGGCACTGGAGGTGCAGCACGTCCCGCCCGTCGAGATCGCCCAGGTCCTCCCATTCGAAGGGGGCGAACCAGCGGTCGGGGTCGGGGACGGCGTCGGGGTCGGGGGCGGCGTCGGGGCCGGGATCGGGCGAGGGGGCGAGCCCGTAGAACCGGCTGGCGAGATGGACGGGCGTGCGGGCGTCCCAGTTGGCCTCGTTGGCGCGCATCATCTCCTCGACGTCGGATCCCCACGGCTCGCTGTGTTCGGTCGCGTCGGTCATGGACCCATCGAAGCCCATCGCCCCGCACGGCGGAGGGATTCCGGTACGGCAGGCCCGGACGATCGTTATGCTTCCGCTCAAGCGTTCAAACGAACATCCGAGGCGATACGTCCAAGGGGGCGGTCAGGGTGCGGGAGCCGATCGAGCAGAGGCGCCGGCGGATCCTGTCCGTCGTGGAGTCGCGCGGGCCGGTCCGGGTGAGCGATCTCGCCGTCGAGCTGGAGGTCTCGGTGGTGACCGTCCGCCGGGACGTCGAGGATCTGGCGCGCGCGGGCAGACTGCGGCGCGGACACGGGATCGCCCGGCCGGTCATCACCGCCGAGACCACGTCCGGGCCCGCCGAGCCCGGCGGCGACCTCGGCGCCGTGGCCCTGGTCGTCCCCGAGCGGCACTCGTATCTGTACGAGACCCTGCACGGCGCCCGGACGGTCCTGGAGGAGGCGGGGGTGCACATCGCCCTGCACATCGCGCCGAAGGCACCGGGCACCGAACGCCTCATCGTGGAGAAGGCGTTGGCGGGCGGCGCGAGCGGCCTGCTGATCGCCCCGCGCTGGCGCAGCGCCGCCACCGAGGAGGCCGACTACGCGTGGCTCGCCGCGCTCGACGTACCGACCGTGATCATGGAGCGCCGCCCCCGCCCCGGCAGCGCGCTGCACGCCACGGACTCCGTCTGCTCCGACCACGGCTACGGCGTCCACCTCGCCGTCGAACACCTCGTCTCGCTCGGCCACCGCAGGATCGTCCTGGCCGCCCGCGACGACAGCCCCACCGCGCGCGCCATCCGCGTCGCCTTCGCCCGGATCGCGGCCGAGCGGCCCGAGATCGAGGACGCGATCCTGGTCCTCAGCTCCCCGGACGCGGTCGCCGACCCCGCGCCGGAGACCGGCCGCAGCGCCGCGCCCCCGCTCGACCTGGCCGCCGTCCTGCGCGAACGGCGCGCCACCGGCGCCGTCCTGCACGGCGACGAGGACGCCGTGATGCTCGTCCAGCGCCTCGCCGACAGCGGGATCCGCGTACCGCGGGACTGTTCGGTGGTGGCGTACGACGACACGGTCGCCGGGCTGAGCAGCACCCCGTTGACCGCCGTCGCCCCGCCCAAGGCCGAGGTCGGCCGGGCCGCCGCCGAACTGCTCATCCGCCGGATGGGCGCCGGGGGAGCGGCGTCCGGACCGGTGCGCAGGATCGAGCTGTTGCCGGAGCTGAAGGTGCGCGGCTCCACCCAGCCGCCCGCCGAGCCGCCCGCACAGTCGGCCACCCACCCGGCCACCCAACCGCCCCCCGAGTCGGCCCTTTGATCGTTTGACCGCTTTGATTGATTTCTGATCGATCTCTTGACCCGGTCCGGTCAGCCGATCAGGATTCCCGTGTCTCGAACAGGAGCCGCGGGAGGCACCATGTCCGGTCGACCGAGCCGTCGATCCCTGCTCGCCGCAAGCGCCGCGCTTCCACTGACCGGCGCCCTGAGCGCCTGCGGCGGAAGCGGCGGAGCGGTCCGCACGGGGAAGGCCACACGTCTCACCTTCTGGTCGGCGCTGCGCGGCAGCCAGCAGGTGGTGGACGAGTTCAACCGTACGCACGACCGTATCCACGTCGACTTCAACCAGATCCCCGGCGGCGACCAGGGCGGTTACGCGAAGCTCAGCAACGCCGCCCGCGCGGGCAACGCACCCGACGTGGCCACCCTGGAGTACCCCCAGGTCCCCGGCTTCGCCATCGACGGTGTCGCCCGCGACATCACCGCCCTCGTCCCCGACCGGCTGAAGGCGAAGCTGCTGCCGCAGGCGCTCGGCCTGACCACCTTCGAGGACCGGGTCTTCAGCGTCCCGCTCGACGTCGAGCCGATCGTCATGCACTACCGCACCGACCTCTTCGACGCCTACGGCATCCAACCGCCGCGCACCTGGGAGGAGTACGAGGAGACGGCCCGCGCCGTCCGTGACAGGGCCAGGGCGGAAGGCAAGGGCGACCGGCGCATCAGTTGCTTCGCCACCGACGGCATGGACCAGCTTGCCGCGTACTGCTGGCAGGCGGGTGCCCAGTGGTTCGACACGAGCGGCGGCGCCTGGAACGTGTCCCTCGCCGACCGGCCGACCCGCGAGGTCGCCGCGTACTGGCAGCGGCTCGTCGACCAGGACCTCGTCCACATGAACCCGGCCGCGACCAAGCAGGGCGACGCGCAGATCTCCCACGGGCAAGTACTGGTGCGCTTCTCGGGTGCCTGGGACGCCGGGGCGCAGATGAACGCCCGCCCCGGACAGAAGGGCCTGTGGGCCATCGCCCCGCTGCCGCAGTGGGACCCCGACCGGCCGTACGTCGGCACCCAGGGCGGCTCCACCTTCGCGGTCACCAAGGACTGCGCGCATCCGGAGGCGGCCATGGAGTTCATCGAGTGGCAGATCTCCCACCCCGACTCGCTGCGGGCCCGGCTCTCCAGCGGCACCAGCAGCCAGTACCCGGCCGCACCGAGCCTGGTCGAGGTGGGCCGGAAGGCGTTCGACCGCTCGTACTACAGCGGTCAGGACATCTACCGGCTCTTCGCGCAGGAGGCCGCGAAGATCCGCGACGGCTGGGTCTGGGGGCCCCGGATGTCCGCCACCAAGGCCGTGATGCACGACGGCCTCGCGCGCGCCGCCGCGGGACAGGGCGACATCATCGGCGCCGTGCGCGGCGCCCAGCGCGGCACCCTGCCCGACCTCAAGGCGCTCGGCCTCGCCACCACCCAGCACAGCACCTGACCGACCGCAGCAAAGAGAGGCAGGTGACACCCATGGCCACCACAGCGACCCCGGCCGCGCCCACCCGCGGCCGGAAGCCCACCGCCGCCGTGACCGGGCGGGACGGCCGCGCGTCGGCCCGCCGCCGCAGGCTCGGCGCGTGCGGCGTCCTGATGACCCCGTTCTTCGTCCTCCTGGTGACCGTCTTCCTGATCCCCGTCGGGGCGGCCGTGTGGCTCAGCTTCTTCAGCGACGACCAGCCCGGACTCGGCTTCGGACCCGAACGGACCGTCTTCGCCGGGCTGCGCAGCTACTCCGCCGTCCTGACCGACCCGACCTTCCTCGCCGGACTCGGCGTCGTCGCGCTCTACTGCCTGCTCTACATCCCGCTCATGGTGATCGGCGCCCTCGGGCTCGCCCTGCTCCTCGACTCCGGCGTGGTCCGGCTGCGCTCCTGGGCCCAGCTCGGTCTGTTCCTGCCGCACGCGGTGCCCGGCATCATCGCCGCGATCATCTGGCTCTACCTCTACACACCGGGCCTGAGCCCCGTCATCGACGTCCTCGGCAAGGCCGACATCACCGTCGACTTCCTGGGCGTGCACACGGTCCTGCCGTCCATCGTGAACATCGCCCTCTGGAGCAATCTCGGCTACAACATGGTCGTCTTCTACGCCGCGTTGCAGGCCGTGCCCCGCGAGGTCATCGAGGCGTCGGTGGTCGACGGCGCGGGACCCGTCCGTACCGCACTCCAGGTCAAGACCCCGCTGGTGCGGCCCTCCATCGTGATGGTCGGGATGTTCACGCTGATCTGGGCGCTGCAACTGTTCACCGAGCCCAAACTGCTCAGCCAGCAGACCCCGATGATCAACTCGCGGTTCTCGCCGAGCATGTACATCTACGACGCGGCGTTCACCCGTAACAACTACGGTCTCGCCGCCGCCGCGTCAGTCGTCCTGCTCGTCACCACCATCGCCCTCTCCTACGGCGTCACCCGCTGGACCACCCGTGCCGACACCTCACAGGAGCCCGCCCGATGAGCGCTGTCACCGCCCCCTCGGGACCACCGCGCCCGCGCGTCCTGGGCCGCTCCGTCGTCAATGTCGTCGTCGGTCTCGCGGTGCTCTACACCCTGCTGCCCGTGCTGTGGCTGGTGTTCGCCGCGACGAAGAACACGGACGCCCTCTTCGGCAGCAAGGTGTTCGGCCTCGACCACTTCTCGCTCGGCCAGAACCTGAGCGACCTGTTCGCGATGGACGACGGCATCTACGGCCGCTGGTACCTCAACAGCCTGCTGTACGCGGTCGTCGGCGCGGCGGTCGGCGCGTTCATCAGCGTCGCGTGCGGCTACGCCTTCGACAAGTACGCCTTCCGGCACAAGGAGAAGCTGTTCGGTCTGGTCCTCGCCGCCGTGATGGTCCCGCAGACCGTCCTCGCGCTGCCCCTGTACCTGATGGCGTCCGGCACCGGCCTGGTCAACACCTTCTGGGCGGTGTTCGTCCCCGTCCTGTTCAACCCCTTCGGCGTCTACCTCGGACGCATCTTCAGCCAGGGATACGTCCCGGACGAGGTCCTCGAAGCCGCCCGGGTGGACGGCGCCGGTGAACTCACCACCTATGCGCGGGTCTCCCTGCGCATGCTCGGACCCGGACTCGTCACCGTCTTCCTCTTCCAGCTCACCTCCATCTGGAACAACTTCTTCCTCCCGATGGTGATGCTCTCCGACCAACACCTGTACCCCGTCAGTCTCGGCCTCTACAGCTGGAACAGTTCCGCCACCGTCTCACCCGAGTACTACCCCGTCGTCATCACGGGCTCCCTGCTCGCCGTTCTGCCGCTGATCCTCGCCTTCGTGCTGCTCCAGCGGTTCTGGCGCTCCGGACTCACCGCGGGCGCCGTCAAGTAAGGAGTTTGCGACACCACATGCCCACCGCACCGAACGGCCGCCCCCGCGCGGCCGTCGCCATGTCACCGCGGGCCGCCGCTGCCGTCCTCGACCCGGCGTCCCTCGCGGCGCTCGCCGAGGTCTGCGACCTGCGGCCCCTGCCCGTCCTCGACGACTTCCGCACGCCCCGGGCCCACGCGGTCCTCGCGGACACCGACCTGCTCGTGACGGGCTGGGGCTGCCCGCCCCTCGACGCCGCCGCCCTCGCCGCCGCACCCCGCCTGCGCGCCGTCGCGCACACCGCCGGTTCGGTACGGCACCACATCACCGACGCCTGCTGGGAGCGTGGCATCGAGGTGTCGTCGGCCGCCGCGGCCAACGCGCTGCCCGTCGCCGAGTACACCGTCGCCATGATCCTGCTGTCCGGGAAGCGCGCCCTCGAACAGGCCCGCGACTACCGCGCGACCCGCCGTCGCGCCGACGCCCTGGGCACCCCGCTCCGCGTCGGCAACTACGGCCGGACCGTGGGCATCCTCTCCGCGTCGCTGATCGGCCGGCGCGTGATCGACCTCCTCGCCCCCTACGACCTGGAGATCCTGCTCCATGACCCCTACGTCACCGACGAGGAGGCGACCGCGCTCGGTACCCGCCCGGTCGGCCTCGGGGAACTCTTCACCGCGAGCGACCTCGTCAGCGTCCACACCCCGCTGCTCCCCGCGACCCGAGGGCTCGTCAGCCGCGACCTGCTGACGTCGATGCGTGCGGACGCGGTCCTCCTCAACACCTCACGCGGCGCCGTCGTCGACCAGGACGCCCTCACCGACCTGGTCACGGCGGGCCGGATCCGGGCCGTCCTCGATGTCACGGACCCGGAGGTGCTGCCCCCCGAACACCCCCTGTGGGACTGCGAGAACGCGCTCATCACCCCGCATCTCGCGGGCTCCCAGGGCAACGAGTGGCGCCGCCTGGCGGATCTCGCGGTCGGCGAGGTCACCCGATGGGCCGCGGGCGACGGTTTCGCCCACCCCGTACGACGCGAAAGGCTGGCCTTCACCGCATGAGCGGCACGAGCGCCCCCAGGGCTCCCTTCGAACTCCCCGCGGAGAACCGGGAACTGAGCCCCCGTACCGGATACACCCGCGACCACTGGGAGGCCGTCGCCGACGGGCTGCTGCGCGCGGCCTGGGCCTGGGCGACGCCGCGTGGCGCCCTCCTCGACCTGCCGGGCCGCCCTTCGCAGTCCGGTGTCCGCTCCGACGGCCTGGAGGGTTACGCGCGCACCTTCCTCGCCGCCGCCTTCCGCATCGCCGGAGCCGACGGCAAGGACCCGCACGGCTGGCTCGAACGGTACGCCGAAGGGCTCACCGCCGGCACCCGCACCCCGGGCCGCGACGACACCGAGTCGTGGCCGCACGTCCTCGGCCACGACACGCATGGCCAGCCCATGGTGGAGTCCGCGTCCGTCGCGCTCGGACTGCGGCTCACCGCCCCCTGGCTGTGGGACCGGCTCCCCGCCGAGGCGCAGGACCGCGCCGAACAGTGGCTGCGCGGCGCGCTGCGGCACACTCCCTCGCCCAACAACTGGTACCTGTTCCCCTACACCGTGGCCGGCTTCCTGGAGTCGGTGGGCCGTGGCGACGAAGAGACCGCCCGCGCCCGGGGACGCGCCCTCGACCTCATGGAGGGCTGGTACCTGGGCGACGGCTGGTACAGCGACGGCGACGGCCGGGCCTTCGACCACTACAACGGCTGGGCCCTGCACCTCTATCCGGTGCTCGACGCCCACCTCGCGGGCGACAGCGCCCTGGCGGACCGCTTCGGACCGCGGCTGCGCGCCCATCTGGAGGACTTCTCGCTGCTGTTCGGCGCCGACGGCGCGCCGATCCACTTCGGCCGCTCCCTCACCTACCGCTTCGCCGCCGCGTCCGCCGTCGCACTCGGCGCGGTGACCGGCCACACCCCGCTCACCCCCGGCACCTCCCGAAGACTCGTCAGCGGTGCGCTGCGGCACTTCCTCGACCGGGGATCCGTGGGCCCCGACGGGCTGCTGAGCCTCGGCTGGCACGGCCCGCACGTGCCGACGCTCCAGCGCTACTCCGGCCCGGCGTCCCCGTACTGGGCGTCCAAGGCGTTCGTGTCGCTGCTCGCCCCGGCCGGGCATCCGCTGTGGACGGCGACCGAGGAGCCCGCGCCGAGCGAGACCTCCGACCGGGCCGTGGCGATGCCCGTCCCGGGGTTCCTCGCGCAGTCGACCCGGGCGGACGGGATCGTACGGCTGCATAACCACGGAAGTGACCATGTCCGGCCGCAGGAGGGGGAGTCGGCCGCCGAGGACGACCCGCACTACGGCCGGCACGCCTACTCCACGCGGACCGGACCCACCTCCGGCGAGAACATCGCCGACAACCAGCTCTCGATCGAGGTCGCGGGCGTCCGTAGCACGCGCCGCCGGATCCGCCCGCTCGGCGCGGGCCACGGCGCGGGGTGGGCCTGGGCCGCCTCCTGGCACCGGCCCGTGTTCCCGACCAGGTCGCCGATGGTGCCCGGCCTGCGCGTCGAGAGCGTCACCGTGGTCCGGGGCCGCTACGAGGTACGGGTGCACCGGGTCGTGGGGGCGCCGCCCGGTGCGCGGGTCCATCAGACCGGCTGGGCGACCGGCCCGGACGAGGACCTGAAATCCGGGCTGCACGCGCTCATCGGCTGGACGGAGACGACGGCCACCCGGGCTCCGCAGGGGACGGCGTTCACCCGCTGGGCCCGCGTACCGGGACTCGCCGCCGGCACCGACGGCGCCACGGTCTTCGCCGCGCTGGCCACGCTCACGGGTGAACCGGATCCGGCGCCCCTGGCCGACGCGGTGAGCGGGGCGGGCCTCGCGGAGGGTGAGGACGCGGTGGAGGTGCGCTGGGCCGACGACGGATCGACCACGCGGATCACCTTCGGACCGATCACGGTGCAGCACCGGGGGGCGCCCTGAGACGACCCGTCACACGGAGGCGCGTGCGCGGGCCAGACCGGCGGCCTCCGCGAGCGGGCCGTGGTGGACGGGGCCGTGGCCCGGCAGCAGCACGTCGGCGGGCAGTTCCGCCAGGACGGCGAGCGAGGCGACGGTCCGCGCCCGGTCGGTGTCGAACATGCGGGGCAGCAACTGCGGGCCGCGCAGCCGTGACGTGGGATGGGCGCTGGTCAGGGCGTCCCCGGAGATCACCAGGCCGGCCTCGGGCAGGTGGTACACGCAGTGGCCGTCCGTGTGGCCGGGCGTGTGCACCGGTACGGGCCGGCCCGGCAGGTCCAGGGCACCGGCGGTGGGGAAGGGGCGCGGGTCGGCCACCGGGACCTGGGCGGTGCCGCCGGAGCGCAGCGCGTGCACGGCCCATGGGACCACGCCCGGCCGCCAGGCGTTCGCGAGCACCTGGCCGATGGACACCTGGTGAAGGAACTCGCGGCGCGCGTGCGGCACTTCGGCCTCGTGCAGAAGGACCGGTGTGCCGTACGTACTGCTCAGGTACTCCGCCGAGCCGATGTGGTCGTTGTGCGCGTGCGTGATCAGTACCGCCGTCACCGCTTCGGGGCGGTGGCCCAGCTCCGCCAGCGAGTCGAGCAGCCGCTGCCGGTCGGCGGGGTAGCCGGTGTCGACCAGCGTGACGGCGTCCCCCTCTGCGATGACGATCCAGTTCGTGTCGCTGCCGTGCACCAGATGAACTCCGCTGGCCACCTCGACCATTGCACCCTCGTGCATCGCGCCCGCCTCATGAGAACCCCCGACCGATCCGACCCGCGTACTCTCTCACCTCGCACGGGTCGACTCCGGAAGGGGCCGCAGCGGTGTCCGCGCACACCGGACGGGCCCGCCCGGTGGGGGGTGGGCGGGCCCGCGTTCCCGGGGTCGGTCAGCCGCTGACGTTCACATCGACGCAGGCGTAGAAGGCGTTCGCGGTGTCCGCGATGTTCCACACCGCGAGGACCTTCTGCTTGCCCGAGAGCCCGCCGAAGTTCACCTGGTGGGTGACGGTCGCGCCCGGCTGGGCGCCGTTGTCGTTGAACTCGGCGATCTTCTGGCCACCGGCGTAGTACTGCCAGGTGCTGGTGGCATGACGGGCCGTCAGCCGCCACTGGAACTGCGTCGAGCGGCTCACCGGTGTGACGGCCCAGCCCTTGCCGTCGTCGTCCAGCTCGGCGAACCGGCCGTTGCCGCCGCTACAGCTCGTCAGCCCCTTGGGGCCTTCCACGCTCTGAGGCTCGTACTTGATGTCACCACAGCTCACCGTGCCGGCGGCGCACTGCGCCTGTCGGCTGGGCGGCGTCGAGATGTACCCGTGGGCACTCGCGGAACCCGTCGGGAGGCTGACGGCGAGGACCGGGGCCAGCGCGGCGCCGATGATCGCGGCCGTCTTCTTCCTGGCGTGCATGAACTCTCCTTCGCTCCTGGCTTCCCTGCGGGCGTACGGGGCCGTGGGGGACCCGGGTACGGACAGGTCGGCCACTCAAGGGTGGGGCCGAGAGGCGCGCGAATGCGCAGCGCGTCCGTGTGTGCAGACGCGATCAACCGCGCGCATCCGGAAGGGGATTGCTGCTTGGACTAGACCATACAGGTGGACGCGAACACGTCAAGGGCGCGACAGGAGAACGCAGTTGGGAGACGTGCGAAGGGCCCGCCGGGCGTGCGAAGGCGCTCGGCTGGCGAGGCCGGGGGCGCGTCGGATAAGGCGCCGGCGGAATGTTCGCGACCGGTATGTTGGCGACGGGTACGGGTGGCCTGCTGAGCCGCTCTGACGGGTACGGACGGCGTGCTCAGCCGCTCTTCAGGCGTAGCTGTACGTCCTTCTCCTGGTCGCCCGCCGCCATGCCTTCCTCGGCGACCGTGAAGGCCGCGGAGAGTGCCGCGCGCAGGCGGTCGACGGCCTGGTAGCCGCCCTGGACCTCGGCCGTCACCGTCGCGGCCAGCGCCGTCGCGCCGGGCGCCCCCTGGATGTCGGTCGTGTCGAAGGTCGCCGCCCAGACGGAGGGCCGTCCGCCGGCCGCGTCCCGGGGGGCGTCCTCGGCCGTGCGGTCGCACACGAAGACCGACCGCAGCACCCGGAAGACCTGGCCCGCGTCGTCCTTGGAACAGTCACTCAGCTCCACCACGACCTCGGCCGCGGGATGTGCCGTCTTGTTCACGATGGATCATCCCTCTCTGAGCCTGCGGACCCGGGGCGGGGGCCTCACCTCCAGGCTGACGCGTGGGGCGCCCGGCGGCGACCGGAGGGGGCTGCGCGGGGCCGCCCGGGGCGACCGGTGGGGCGCCGCCACGGCTCACCCGTGCTCAGGGACCCCTCCGGCCCCAGGGGCATCACGCCCGGCCGGCGAGAAGGTGTGCTCACGGTATGAGCCCCCCTGTCCGCGTTGCGCGGGCCGCCCCGTCACGCCAGGGTCGGACCAGGCATGCGTGACCGCATGCCGAGCGGCACAGCACACAGGGCAACAAAGGACGACAGCCGACGCACCCAGGAGATGAGGCCCCATGCCGGACGTCCCCCCGGCTCCGACCACTCTCACCGACACCGAGGCGACAGCCCTGGACGCGCACTGGCGCGCGGCCAACTATCTCGCCGTCGGTCAGATCTACCTCATGGCCAACCCGCTGCTCACCGAACCACTGCGGCCCGAGCACATCAAACCCCGCCTGCTCGGCCACTGGGGCACCTCACCGGGCCTCAACCTCGTCCACACCCATCTCAACCGCGCCATCCGCGACCGTGACCTGGACGCCCTGTGCGTCTGGGGTCCGGGGCACGGGGGACCGGCGGTCCTGGCCAACTCCTGGCTGGAGGGCACGTACACCGAGACGTATCCCGATGTCACCCGGGATGCGGAGGGCATGCGGCGGCTGTTCCGGCAGTTCTCCTTCCCCGGCGGCGTGCCCAGCCATGTCGCCCCGGAGACCCCCGGCTCGATCCACGAGGGCGGCGAACTCGGCTACTCCCTGGCGCACGCCTACGGAGCCGCCCTCGACAACCCGGACCTCCTCGTCACCTGCGTGATCGGCGACGGCGAGGCCGAGACGGGACCGCTCGCCACGTCCTGGCACTCCAACAAGTTCCTGGACCCGGTGCGCGACGGCGCCGTCCTGCCGGTCCTCCACCTCAACGGCTACAAGATCGCCAACCCGACCGTCCTGGCCCGGATCGGCGACGCCGAACTCGACGACCTGCTGCGCGGGTACGGACACGACCCGCTGCACGTCACGGGCGACGACCCGATCGCCGTCCACCACGCCATGGCGACCGCCCTCGACACGGCGCTCGACCGCATCGCCGTCATCCAGCGCCAGGCCCGGGGCGGCGGCGCCACCGAGCGCCCCCGCTGGCCCATGATCGTGCTGCGTACGCCCAAGGGCTGGACCGGGCCCGCCACGGTCGACGGGCTGCCCGTCGAGAACACCTGGCGGGCCCATCAGGTCCCGCTGTCCGGGGTCCGGGACAACCCCGAGCATCTGCGGCAGTTGGAGGAGTGGCTGCGCTCGTACCGCCCCGAGGAGCTGTTCGACTCCGTGGGCCGGCCGCGCGGCCAGGTGCTGGCCTGTGTGCCCGAGGGCGACCGCAGGCTCGGCGCGAGCCCGCACGCCAACGGCGGACTCCTCCTGCGGGATCTGCCGATCCGCTCCCTCGACCGGTACGCCGTCCCCGTCGACAAACGGGGCACGACCCTGCACGAGCCGACCCGGGTACTCGGCGGGCTGCTCGCCGGGATCATGAAGGACACCGCGGAGCGCCGCGACTTCCGGCTCGTCGGGCCCGACGAGACGGCCTCCAACCGGCTGGACGCGGTGTACGAGATCACCGCCAAGGCGTGGGAGGCCGACTTCCTGCCCACCGACGAGAACCTGGCCCGTGACGGACGCGTCATGGAGGTCCTGTCGGAGCACCTGTGCCAGGGCTGGCTGGAGGGCTACCTCCTCACCGGCAGACACGGGCTCTTCTCCAGTTACGAGGCGTTCGCGCACATCGTCGACTCGATGGTCAACCAGCACATCAAGTGGCTCAGAACCTCCCGGCGCCTTGCCTGGCGCCGCCCGATCGCCTCGCTGAACTATCTGCTGACCTCGCACGTCTGGCGCCAGGACCACAACGGCTTCTCGCACCAGGACCCGGGCTTCGTGGACCACGTCCTCAACAAGAGCCCGGAGGTCGTCCGCGTCTATCTGCCACCGGACACCAACACCCTCCTGTCGGTCGCCGACCACGCCCTGCGCAGCCGCGACTACGTCAATGTGATCGTCGCGGGCAAGCAGCCCTCCTTCGACTGGCTCACCATGGACGAGGCACGCGCGCACTGCGCCCGGGGCGCCGGTGTCTGGGAGTGGGCGGGCACCGAGGACGGCAGCGCCGAACCCGACGTGGTGCTGGCCTGCGCGGGCGACGTGCCCACGCAGGAGATCCTCGCCGCTGCCGACCTGCTCCGCCGCAACCTCCCCGAACTGGCGGTACGGGTGGTCAACGTCGTCGACATGGCCCGGCTGATGCCCCACGACGAGCATCCGCACGGCATGACCGACTTCGAGTACGACGCCGTCTTCACCCGGGACAAGCCGGTGATCTTCGCGTACCACGGCTATCCATGGCTGATCCACCGGCTCGCGTACCGGCGTGCGGGGCACCCGCATCTCCATGTGCGCGGCTACAAGGAGGAGGGCACGACGACCACGCCGTTCGACATGGTCGTCCGCAACGACCTCGACCGGTACCGCCTGGTCATGGACGTCATCGACCGGGTTCCCGGGCTCGGTGTGCGCGCGGTCGCCCTGCGCCAGGAGATGGCCGACGTCCGCACCCGGCACCACGCCTGGATCCGCGAGCACGGCACCGATCTGCCGGAGGTCGAGGACTGGACCTGGAACGGCTGACCGCACGGCGGCCCCGGCGCCCCGGGCGGGTCAGGCGCTGGGCGCCGGGTCGGCCGCCGCCAGGAACTGCGTCGTCGCCAGCTCCGCGTACAGCTCGTCCGCCGCGACCAGTTCACCGTGGGTGCCCACCGCCCGTACCCGGCCCGTGTCCATGACCACGATGCGGTCCGCGAGGGTGACCGTGGACAGGCGGTGGGCGACGACGAGGACGGTCGTGGTGCGCGCGACATCGGCGACGGTGTCGCGCAGCGCCGCCTCGTTGACGGCGTCGAGCTGGCTGGTGGCCTCGTCCAGGAGCAGCAGCCGGGGGCGCCGCAGCAGCGCGCGGGCGATCGCGACGCGCTGCCGCTCGCCGCCGGAGAGTTTGGTCCCGCGGTGTCCGACGAGCGTTTCCAGACCGTCGGGCAGCCGGTCCACCAATCCGTCGAGCCGGGTCGTGCGCAGGAGGTGTCGCAACTCCGCCCCGTCCGCCGACGGGTTGCCGAGCAGCAGGTTGTCGCGGAGCGTGCCCGAGAGCACGGGCGCGTCCTGCTCCACGTAACCGATCGCCGCCCGCAGCCGCGAGACGTCCCAGTCCCGCAGATCCCTGCCGTCGACGGTTATGCGTCCCGACGTGGGCTCGTAGAACCGCTCGATCAGCGAGAACACGGTCGTCTTGCCCGCGCCCGACGGGCCGACGAACGCCGTCATCCCGCGCGCGGGAACGGTGAACGTCACCCCGTGGTGCACCGGTGGGCTGTCCGCGTAGCCGAAGTGGACGGCGTCGAAGGCGAGCGAGAGGGGTTCGGCGGCCGGTTCGGGCAGCGCGGCGGGCTCGGCCGGGTCCTCCACCGGAAGCCGCTGGGCCTCCTGGATACGGGAGATCGCCGCCGCTCCCGCCTGGTACTGCGTGATCGCGCCGACGACCTGCTGGATCGGCGACATCAGATAGAACACGTACAGCAGGAAGGCGACCAGGGTGCCGATACTGATGGCGTCCGTCGCGACGCGGGCGCCGCCCACCGCGAGGACGGTGATGAACGCGACCTGCATGGACAGACCGGCGGTGTTCCCGGCCAGCGCCTCCCACTTGGCGGCCCGTACGCTCTGCCGCCACGACTCCTCTGCCGCCGCGTGCACCGCCTGCTCCTCGCGGTGCTCGGCCCCGGACGCCTTGACGGTGCGCAGGGCCCCGAGCACCCGCTCCAGGGTCGTCCCCATCCGGCCGACCGACTCCTGGGCGCTGCGGGTCGCCCTGTTGATGTGGGGCACGATGACGCCGACGACCGCGCCGGCCGCGGCGATGACGGCGGCCGTGACCCCGAGCAGGACCAGGTCGGTCCAGCCCATCATCACCAGCGTCGCGACCAGCGTGAGCCCACCGGTGCCGAGACCGACGAGGGTGTCGGTGGTGACGCCGCGCAGCAGGGTCGTGTCCGAGGTGACCCGGGCCATCAGGTCGCCCGGTTCGCTGCGGTCGACGGCGGTGATGCGCAGCCGCAGCAGATACGAGGTGAGGGTGCGGCGGGCGCCGAGGACCACGGACTCGGCGGTGCGGCGCAGGACATAGCCGCCGAGTGAGCCGATCGCCGCGTTCAGCACGACGAGGACCGACATGAGGATCAGCGGGCCCGTGATCGCCTCGTCCCTGGACAGGTTCTCGATCAGGGAGCGCGCCACCAGGGGCAGTGCGAGACCGGTCGCCCCCGTGACCAGGGCAAGCAGCGCGCCGGCGAGGAGCCACCAGCGGTGCGGCCGGGCGTAGCCGAGGAGCAGCCGCCATGCGGGCTGTTCGTCCGGGACCGGGGCGGGCCCCTTCCGGGCGTCGCCGCTTCCGTCGTTGTGCCGGTCGCCGTCCCGGCCGTCGTGCTCGGCGTTCACGTGGTCCCCCCGGTGCTGGAGTGGTGCGGCGGCCGGTCCCCCCGGGCCGCGCTGGTCAGCCTGCCGCGAAGGCGACCGTGCCGTCGGGGAGCACGGCCTCGACCCTGGCGCCGTGCTCCACCGTCCGGCTGACGGTGCAGTACTTCTCATGGGTCAGACGCACCCCGCGCTCGAACACCTCCGCGGCCCGCTCGTCGCCCTCGGGCAGATCAAGTTCATAGGTTACGCGGAGCACCCCGACCCGGCCGTCGTCCTCAGGTCGTGACCTGGACTCGACGACGATCCGCAGCCCGTCGTGCTCGACGGCCCGCGCGGTGCGGTCCACGACGAGTCCGCCGCAGCCGCCGAGCGCGGCGAGAAGCAGCTCCACGGGCGTGAACGAGGGCTGCCCGTCGGGGGCGGCATCGCCAGGGGCGGCATCGCGGGGGTCCGGGCCGATCCGCACCTCGGCGCCCCGGTCGTTGCGCGCGGTCCAGTCCCGGTAGCCGTTGCGGACGGTTTCGATGCGGTAGTCGGCCATGGCGGACGGTTCTCCTCGCTGCTGTCGGGCGGCGCCGGATCCTCACCGGTGCCCGCTGCCCCGAACCGTACTGACCGCCCGCCCCGGCGCGGCGGAGGCCGGACCTCAGGGTGCCGACTGGATGTCGCCGTGCGTGGACGACGCGATGGGGTCCCGGTGCGCGAAGTCGCCCGGCGGGATGCCGGGGTGATGCCCGAGCCGGGGCGCCGGCACCGCGGCGGGCGGGCCAAGGGTGAGCCGGGACACGATGCGGTAGCGGTCGCCCCGGTACAGCGAGTGCACGTACTCGACGGGCTGTCCCTCGGTGTCCGACGTGAGCCGTTCGAAGAGCAGCGCGGGCGACAGTTCGGGTACGTCGAGGAGTTCGGCCTCGGCCCGGGTGACGACGGTCGGCTCGATCGCCTGCACCGCCTCCCGCACATGGACGCCGTGCTGTTCGCGCAGATGCTCGTACAGGTCGCCGCTCTCCAGCTCCTGGGCGGACAGCTCGGGGACGAGGTCGGCCCTGATGTGCAGATGCTCGATCGCCATGGGGGAGCCGTCGACCAGCCGCAGCCGTGCCACGTACACGATGTCGGCGGCCGGGGAGATCCGGAGTCTGCGGCCCACCCGGGCGCCCGCCGGGATGGTCGTGAACTCCAGGAGCCTGCTCGACCAGGCGCCCGACGCCTGGGGCACGCTCAGCGTCTGCTGTCCGGAGACCAACTCCTGGGTGATCTTCTCCGGTGCGACGAACATGCCGCGGCCGTGCTCCCGTACCAGCAGGCCCGCGGCGACCAGTTCGTCCACGGCCGCGCGCAGGGTCGGGCGGGAGACGCCCAGGCGTGCGCAGAGCGTCCGCTCGGACGGGATGGCGTCCCCCGGGCGGTGGGACTCGATGAGTTCGAGGATGAAGTCGCGGACCCGCTCCCGCTTGAGCACCGCCCCTGGTGCGTCGGCGTTCATGCTGTGCCCCCTCTTGCGCGGATGTCTCCGACCAGACCGATCATTCTTTACCAGTTGAGGGTCAGTGGACCACAACTGGGCTGCTGGTCAGGGGAAGTGTAACCGCTGTCACCCGCCGATCGGCCGAGCCGGCCCAGCCGAGTCGGGCCAAATCCCTTACCGCAGAAGGGCTTGACGGCCACATTGGTCTATGCCACCTTCAACGACCATCAAGAGGTGAGCTATCCAGTGAGTCTCACTGGTCAGGTGGTTCGGTCCTGTCTTCTCTGGTCCTGTCTTCTCCGAGGTGAACCGTGAAGCTCCGCTTGCTCGCCGCTGTGTCCGCGCTCCTGATGGCCGCCGGACTCAGTGCCTGCAGTTCCTCCGACCCCTCGTCCGGCGCGGCCGGTGACGGCGGCGGGAGGACCACCATCGACGTCTGGCTGATGCGCGACAGCGTCTCGGACGCCTTCCGGAAGGAGTTCGTCAAGGGCTTCGAGACCGCGCACCCCGACCTCCGCGTCAAGGTGCAGATCCAGGAGTGGGACGGCATCGGACAGAAGGTCACGGCGGCCCTGGCCAGCAATGACGCACCCGACGTCATCGAGGCGGGCAACACCCAGGTCGCCCAGTTCGCGCAGAGCGGCGGCCTGCTCGACCTCAGCGACAAGGTCGCCGAACTCGACGGCGAGAACTGGCTGAAGGGCCTCGCCGAGCCCGGCTCCTACGACGGCAAGCAGTACGGCATTCCGTACTACGCGGCCAACCGTGTCGTCGTCTACCGCACCGACCTCTTCAAGAAGGCCGGCGTGGACGCGAGCGCCCTCACGACACGTGACCAGTGGATCGCGGCGACGGAGAAGCTCAACAAGGGCGCCACGCAGGGCATCTATCTGCCGGGCCAGAACTGGTATGCCCTGTCCGGGTTCATCTGGGACGAGGGCGGTGACCTCGCCACCGAGTCCGGCGGCACCTGGAAGGGTGCCCTCGACACCCCCGAGGCGATCCGCGGCGTCGAGTTCTACCAGCGGCTCCAGGCGCTCGGCAAGGGGCCCAAGGACGCCGACGAGGCCCAGCCGCCGCAGACCGAGGTGATGGCCGAGGGGCAGGTCGCGCAGATCATCTCCGCGCCGGGCGGAGCGAAGCTGATCGCGCAGGCGAACCCGGAACTCCAGGGCAAGCTGGGCTTCTTCCCGATCCCCGGCAAGACCGCCGGCACACCGGGCGCCGTCTTCACCGGCGGCTCCGACCTCGTGGTGCCCACCGTCGCCAGGCATCACGACGCCGCGCTCACCTTCATCAAGGAACTCACCGGCGAGACCTGGCAGAAGAAGCTTGCCCTCGCCATGAGCTACGTACCCAACCGCACGACGCTCGCCGACGCCGTCGCCTCCGACCCGGGCGCCGCCGCCATGGCCGTCGGCGCGGCCAACGGACACGCCACGCCCAACACCCCGGGCTGGGCCGCCGTGGAGGCCGAGAACCCGATCAAGGACTACCTGACCGCGGTCCTCACCGGGGGCGACGCGAAAGCGGAGGCGGCGAAGGCGTCCGCCGACATCACGCGGGCGATGAAGACGGGTTCCTGACCGCAGGTCCGAAGGCGCCCCGAGCGACCCCGAGTCCCCGAACCCCGGAAGGAGGAGCGCCGTGTCGGTCATCCGCGAGCGGACCGCGCCCCGCCCCCTCAGCCACCGGCCGCCCCGGCGCTCCCCGGGCGCCGACGGACCCCACCGCAAGGCCCACGGCAAGGCACACCACACGGCGCCGACCGACGGCGGCACCCCGTGGCCGTACCTCCTGATCGCGCCCGCCGTCCTCGGCATGCTCTATCTGCTGGTCTACCCGCTGGTCCGCGCGGTCGTGATCTCGCTCCAGCGGTTCGGACTGCGCGAACTCGTCCTCGGCAAGGCGGAGTTCGTCGGCCTGGAGAACTACCGGACCCTGCTCTCCGACCCGCGCTTCTGGGAGGTCGTCCGCCGCACGTTCCTCTTCATGGCGATCAACGTGGCCCTCATCATGGTGCTGTCCACCCTGGTCGCGCTGATGATCGAACGGCTGCGCAGGGTCGGCCGTACGGTCGTCCTCAGCGCCCTGGTCCTGGCCTGGGCGATGCCCGTGGTCGCGGCGACCACGGTGTTCCAGTGGCTGTTCCACTCCGAGTTCGGCATCGTCAACAAGGCGCTGACCGGCATCGGCCTGGAGTCCTTCGACCGCTATCCGTGGTTCGCGCACGGGCCCGCCGCCTTCGCCATCCTCGTCCTGCTGATCGTCTGGCAGTCGGTGCCGTTCGCCGCCGTCACGCTCTACTCGGCCCTGACGACCGTCCCCATCGAGCTGTACGAGTCGGCGCGGCTCGACGGCGCGGGCGGCACCCGCATCTTCCGCTCGATCACGTTCCCGATCGTCCGGCCGATCTTCCTGCTCGTGCTGTCGCTCGAAGTCATCTGGACCTTCAAGGCGTTCGTGCAGATCTGGGTGATGACCCGGGGCGGTCCGGGCGACGCCACCACGATCCTGCCCGTGTACGCGGTCCAGACGGCCCTCTCCAGTCAGCGCTACGACCTGGGCTCCGCCGCGTCCATGGTCACCGTCGTGCTGATGTCCGGCGTGCTGGTCCTCTACTTCCGCCAGATGTTCCGCCGGGAGGCCGAGCAGCGATGAACCCGACCCGCCACCGCCAACGCCCCCGCCTGAGCCTCCGCCTCCGCCGACTTCCGCTGAACGCCGCCGCCGTCGTCACGGTCGCCGTCTGTCTCTTCCCCGTCTACTGGATGATCTCCACGGCGTTCAAGCCGTCCCGTGACATCCAGTCCGACAGCCCCCGGCTGGTGCCGCAGACCTGGACCCTCGACCACTTCCGCAGAGCCGTGGACGCCGACGGCTTCGGACTGTTCTGGCGCAACAGCGTCCTCGTCACCCTCGGCGCCGTCCTGCTCGCGCTGCTCGTCGCGCTCGGCGCCGCCTTCGCCGTCGCCCGGATGCGCTGGAAGGGCCGGCGGCAGTTCATGCTCATGGTCTTCCTCGCGCAGATGGCGCCCTGGGAGTCCCTGATCATCCCGATCTACATCATCTCCAGGGACACCGACATGCTCGACCGGCTGCCGACCCTCACCCTGGTCTACTTCATGATCACGCTGCCGTTCACCATCGTGGTGCTGCGCGGCTTCATCGGCACCATCCCGCCCGAGCTGGAGGAGTCCGCGCAGGTCGACGGCTGCACCCGGCTCGGCGCCTTCCGGCACATCGCGTTCCCGCTGCTCGCCCCGGGCCTCATGGCGACCTCGCTGTTCGGCTACATCACCGCCTGGAACGAGTTCGCGTACGCCAACTTCCTCATCATCAAGCAGCAGGACAACCGGACGCTGCCCGTGTGGCTGTCGTCCTTCCAGAACACGTTCGGCACCGACTGGGGCGCCACCATGGCGGCCTCCACCCTCTTCGCCCTTCCGGCCCTGGTGGTGTTCCTGCTGCTTCAGCGCCATGTGACCTCGGGGTTCGCCGCCGGAGCCGTCAAGGGCTGACCCCCGCCGCACCCCTTCGCGCAACCGCCTTTGCGCGCCCCCTCACAACCCGGGGGCCGCCCCGCACGCGACCCGTCACGGAGGCCGACCTGTGTCCGCACCCCGACCCGAACCCGCCCTCGTACCCCGCCCCACCAAGGCGGCCTTCCGCTCCGGTCACTTCACGTTCGACCGCACCACCACGCTCCGCGTCGACCCCGGCGCCGAACCCGCCGCCGACCTGCTGCGCACCCTCCTCGCCCCGGCGACCGGCCTGCCCCTGCGCCCGTCCCCGCAGGGACAGGTCGTGTTCGCCCTCGACCCGCAGCTCAGCGGCCTCGGCGAGGAGGGCTACGGACTCACCGTCGCCCCGCACGCCGTCCTCCTGCGGGCCGGGCACCCCACCGGACTGCTGCGCGGTGTCCAGACGATCCGTCAGCTCCTGCCCCCCGAAGCCCTGTCCGACCGCCCCCGGCGCCCCGGCCGCTGGGAGCTGCCGTGCGCCGAGATCACCGACAAGCCCCGCCACCCGTGGCGCGGCGCGATGCTCGACGTGGCCCGCCACTTCCAGCCCGCCTCCTTCCTGCGCCGTTACGTCGACCTGCTCGCGCTGCACAAGCTGAACGTGCTCCACCTCCACCTCACCGACGACCAGGGCTGGCGCATGCCGGTCGCCGCCTACCCCCGGCTCACCGAGATCGGCGGACACCGGGCGGAGTCCATGGTCGGCCCGGCCGGCAGCGCCACCTACGACGGCGTCCCGCACGGCGGCTCCTACACCCGCGCCGAACTCGCCGGCCTGGTCGCCTACGCCCAGGCGCGCGGCGTCACCGTCATGCCGGAGATAGAGATGCCGGGCCACGTACGCGCGGCACTCGCCGCCCACCCCGAACTCGGCGCCCACCCCGCCCGGCAGCTCGACGTCTGGACCGGATGGGGTGTGTGCGACACCGTCCTCGCGGTCCACGAGGACCATGTCCTCGACTTCTGCACCACCGTGCTCGGCGAGGTCATGGACGTGTTCCCGTCCCCGTACATCCACGTCGGCGGCGACGAGTGCCCGACCACCGAGTGGGCCCGCAGCCCGGCCGCCCGCGCACGGGCCGCCGCCGAAGGGCTGCCGGACACCGACGCGCTGCACGGCTGGTTCCTCGGCCGGATCGGCGCCTTCCTCACCGCCCACGGCCGGCGCCCCACCGGCTGGGCCGAGAGCGGCGGCGAACTGCCCGGCGACTTCACCGTCATCACCTGGCGCGAACCCGCCCACGCGCTGCGCGCCGTCCGCCGAGGCCACGCCGTCGTCAGCGCCCACTACCGCGCCACCTACCTCGACTACGCCCAGTCCGACGACCCCGCCGAGCCGCCCGCCCAGCCCGGAGCCGTCGTCGACCTGCGGGCCGTGCACGCCCACGACCCGGTCGCGGACGACTCGCGCACCCCGGCGGCCGGGCAGGTGCTCGGCGCGCAGGCCCAGCTCTGGACCGAGTTCGTCACCACGCCCGACCACGTCGAATACCTCACCTACCCCCGGTTGTGCGCACTCGCCGACCGGACCTGGACCGGCCCCACGGACTGGTCCGACTTCCTTGCACGACTCGGCCCCCACACGGAGCGACTGGACGCACTCGGCGTCCGTCACCGTCCATCCCACCGTTCCGGAGAGGAAGCATCATGAGCAGCATCCCCCCGAGCAGGATTTCCCGAGGCAGGCTGCGTACCGCGGTCGCCACCGCCGTCGCGGTGACCCTCGGCGCCGCGGGACTCGCGGCGCTCCCGGGCACCGCGAACGCCGCTGCGGACGGCCTCGCCGTCCAGTACCGCACCAGCGCGTCCGGCGCCACGGCCGACCAGTCGGAGCCCTGGCTGAAGGTACGCAACACCAGCGCCGCCCCGGTACCGCTGGCGAACGTCAAGGTCCGCTACTACTTCAAGGCCGACACCGCGAGCACCGCCTACCGCTTCGCGTGTTCCTGGGCGGTCAAGGGCTGCGCCAACATCACCGGCACCTTCGGCACGCTCACGAACCCGACCGCCACCGCCGACCGCTATCTGGAGATCGGCTTTACCCCGGGCGCCGGCTCCCTCGCCCCGGGCGCCGACACCGGGGACATGCAACTCCGCTTCTACCGCGCCGACTGGCAGACCCTGCGACAGAGCGACGACTACTCCTTCGGCGCGAGCCAGACGTCGTACGCGGACTGGGCGAAGGTCACCGCCCTGCTCTCCGGGAGCCAGGTGTGGGGCACCGCCCCCGAGGGCAACACACCGACCGACCCGCCCACCGACCCCCCGACCGACCCGCCGGCCGGGGGCGCCGTGCTGTTCGACGACTTCAACTACAGCAACTCGGCCGACCCGGCGATCTCGGCGCACGGCTGGAGCGTGCGCTCCAACTCCGGTGGCCCCGGTGTGCCCGGCGCCACCTGGGCCCCGGAGAACGTCACCTTCGCCTCCAGCGGCGGCAACTCCGTCATGAACATGGAGACCTCGACCGCCGGCACCGCCGCGAGCACCAAGCAGACCGAGGTGCTCACCAAGGCGATGAAGTTCAAGAACGGCACCTACGCGGCCCGGGTGAAGTTCAACGACGCGCCGAAGTCGGGCCCGGACGGCGACCACCTGGTGCAGACGTTCTTCACCATCAACGACCTCAAGGCGCCGATGGCCGACGACTACTCCGAGTACGACTTCGAGTACCTGCCCAACGGCGGCTGGGGCGAGCCGTCGAACATCCTCTACACGACGTCCTGGGAGACCTACAACCCGGACCCGTGGCAGGCCGTCAACCAGCACACCGAATCCCGCCAGAGCTACGCCGGCTGGCACGACCTGGTGCTGACCATCGACAACAGCACCATCAAGTACTACGTCGACGGACAGCTCTTCGGCACCCATGACGCCGCATATCTGCCGGAGCGTCCGATGTCCATCAACTTCAACCAGTGGCTGATCGACCTCGCGGGCCAGACCAGCACCACGCCGCGCGCATACGACCAGCAGGTCGACTACGTCCTGCACGTCAAGGACCAGGTCCTCACGCCCGCGCAGGTCGCCGCGAAGGTGGGTGCCTACCGGTCGGCGGGGACGACGTTCGAGGACACGGTGCCGGGGGCCTGACCCGTCCCGTACGCGTGGATGAGCGAGGGGCGGAGACCCTGACGGCCTCCGCCCCGTCCGCCGTGTCGCTTGTGCCGGGGGTCAGCCGGTGGTGGCGCGGTCGGGCACCGGCGTGCTGACCCAGGTGTCGGAGTTCCCGTCCGCCGGGAGCCAGCGCAGCCGCAGTTCGCGGTGTGCCGTTTCGCCGGTCATCCGTGTCGTCGTCCCCTTGGCGCCGCACTGCATGCCGATCACCTGCCCGAGCGGTGACTTCCAGGTGCCGGGCGCGGTGCCGTCGTCGGCCTGGAGCACCACACATCCGCGCCGGTCCGTCAGCTTGGTGACATCGGCCGTCACCAGGGTCCCGCCGTCCGCCGTCGGACGCGTCGCGATCGTGGCCGAACCGGCCTTCTCGCTGTCGGCGACGACCAGCCGCACCGGCTCCCGCTCCACATCCGGTCCCGCGGCCACCGCAGGGCCCGCCACGAGGGCGGACGCCGCCCCCAGCAGGACCGGCGCCAGCGCCACCGCCACGACATCACGTACGCGCATATCGACCTCCTTCTCTTCGGGCCGCCGCCGTCCGGCGGCCGTCCGCCCTGGTCAAACGGGCCGGGCCGGACGGCGGCACGCGGCGAACGGGTGAGCCGCAGGAGGGCCCCCGCGGGCTTCCGCGCCCGGTGCGCCACCCGCGTCAACCTCTGTAGGCCAATCCCCTGACAGCGCGGAGATTCTGCTTAAAGGTGAGGAAATGTGGTGATATCGGGCGATGTGGCTCCAGGGCTTCGCCGGGCACGACCGAGCGTGACCTGCCCTGTGGCCGGAGAGGACAGGCACATGCTCCGGATACGCACCGCAGCGCCGCTCGCCATGGGCGCTGCCTCGCTGGCCCTGCTGGGCTCCGCACCCGGCGCGGTCGCGGCTCGGGCGCAGGCCAGTGGCGCCAGTGCCGCCGTGTCACCTGCGGTGGTCGCTCCCGGCGGTTCCTTCACGCTGACCGTGGACTGCTCCGCCCTCACCAACCCCGTGGTGACCACCGGCAGCGGAATGGGGCTCGAAGCCCCGGTGACCCTGACGTCGATCGGCGGCGGCAGATACCAGGGCACGGGACGCCTCGGCCGCAATCTCGGCAACGCGAGCGCCGTCGGCATCGACGGCAACTGCGGGTCGACGGCCAGCACGTGGACGGCCGGCATCATCATCTCCGCGTTCGCCACGAGCCCCCCGACCCCGACGCCGACCCCCACCGTGACGCGCACGCCGACCCTCAGGCCCACGCGTACACCGACTGTCAGGCCCACGAGCACGCCGACCGTCGGGCCCACCCGCACGCCGGCCGTCCGTCCCCCGCTCACCCCGGACCCCTCGCGCTCCGCGACGGCCGGTGCCGTACGAGGCGGCCTGGGCGGGGCGTTCGGCGGCCACCCCACCGTGGCCGACGTCGCCGTCGGGTCCGGACTCGTCGCCGCCGGAGTGGCGACGGTGTACTTCGTCCTCCGCCGCCGCACCCGCGCGCAGCGCCACTGAACCGACCGGCGCCACCACCCCCTTCGCGTGACTGCCCCGGGTCCCAGGGACGCGGGGCAGCCGTACGTCTGTCGTGGTGGCGAGTCAGTCGGAGGTGCGGCGGCGCACCGCGAAGTAGACACCGCTGCCCAGGGAGCCCGCCACCAGGGCGCTGCCCAGGGTGAGTTGGACGGGTCCGATCTCGCCGATGCCTCCGCCGGTCCCGGCCCGCACGCCCTTGCGCTCGGACAGCCCGAAGGGCTCCGACTCCTTCCGGTGCTCCCACTCCCGCTGACGCTCCGGTTCCCTTGGGCGCTCCGGTTCTCTCGGACCGTCGGGCCGCTGTTCCGTCCGGGGGTCCTTCTGGCGCTCGGGCCCGGGGCCCATGACCCCGGGGTTTCCGCCGGCCTCGCCGCGACCGTCGTCCGAGATCGTCACCCGGGCGGTCTTCGACCGGCCGTCGCAGGTGAAGGTCGCGTCGTACTGGGCGGCCGGCTTGGCGTCGGAAAACACCTTCGTCCGCGCCTCGCGCCCCTCGTTGAGCTGGGCGGAGTCGAAGATGCCCGAGTCGACGGTGACGTTCGGCACCCGGCAGCCGCGCGAGGTGAGCGTGACCGTGTCGCCCGGCCGCACCGTGGCGGGTTCGACGCCCACCTGCCACGACTCGTCGGCGGCCGACGCCGCCGGGGCGGCCACGACCACCCACGCCGCGGCGGCCACCACGGCTCCCGAGGCCCGTACGATCGCCCGCATCACACCACTTCCCGTCCGCCGCGCGCCCCGGTCCGCCGGGGCCCGCACGGCGCTCTCGTCCGCTTTCGCACAGGACCTTGCTGTGTGGACGCTAGGAGCGGGTGAACGACGGCGCCGCCCGGCAGGGTCCATACGGGCGGTCGCCCCTGCCATTCGGGCCACCACGGGTGGCGTCCGGCTGAGTACCCGTACTCAGGAGCGGCCTACGGCGAACGGTCATACTCACCCCATGACTTCACGAGGACGCCTGGCTCTGGCGACGGCCGCTCTGGTCGCCGTACCGCTCGCGCTCACGGGCTGCGCTGACAAGGGCGGGAGCGCCGACGCGGGCCGGACCAGCGACGCGTCAGGGGTTGTGCAGGAGTCGGCCACGCCGTCCGAGACAAGTGCGACCCCGGCATCGGATGACGGCGCCGCCCCGACGGCGAAGGGGAACGCGTCCTGCCCGGAGGCGTCCGCGAGCACGGCGGCGCCGGACTCCGGCGCCACCACCGGCGAGCAGGGCGGCGACGCCAACCCCAAGTACGCGGAGAACCACGCCTACCGCCAGACCCTGCCCCTCTCCGGCGACGCCCTCTGTACGGCCGCCGAGGAGACCCGCCGCGTGAAGAAGGCGCTCGGGGCGCTCGCCGGGACCGAGAAGGCGACGGTGGCCCAGGTCAGGACCGCCCTCAAGGGCCTCGGCTTCGACGCGTCCACCGTCACCGTGAACAGCTACGGGAGCGGCCTGGTCAGTTACGTCGTCGATCTGCGCCCGGTCTGCGTGGAGGGCTCCCTCAACACCGCCACGCGCGCGAGCGTGACCGCCGAGGCGCACGGCGTGTACATGGAGGGCACCGGCTGCCAGGAACCCGAGGGCGGCCACTGACCGGTGCCGGACACGACAGGACCGGACCGTTGGCGGACCCCGACCGCTCAGACCGTCGGCGTGCGGCGGCCCAGACCGAGCGTCAGACCCTCCGGCATCATCGTCAGCCGCTCCGTGACCCGCAGGCGGTACGCGGGATCGGCCGCCAGGTCGTACCGGCGCAGCAGCAGACCGAGGACCAGCGTCGCCTCGTGCAGCGCGAACTGGCGGCCGATGCACGCCCGCGCGCCGGTACCCCACGGCTTGAAGGCATGCGCGGGCCGGGACCGTACGGCGGCGGGCGTGAAGCGCTCGGGGTCGAAGCTCTCCGGATCGTCGCCCCACACCGACGGATCGCGGTGCAGCATGATCGTCAGCACCAGTGCCCAGGCACCCCGGTTCATCGGATGGACACCGGACAGCGTCGTGTTCCGTGTGGCCTCGCGCGCGAAGGCGGGCGCGGTCGGCCACAGCCGCAGCGACTCGTCCAGGACCCTGCGGACGTACCGCAACTTCGCGACCTGCTCGTACGCCGGCCGTGGCGTGTCGCCCCACACCTGGTCGACCTCGGCCCGCGCGCGGGCGGCGATCTCCGGATGCAGCGCGAGGTAGTGCAGCGCGAACGACAGCGCCCCCGAGGTCGTCTCGTGCCCCGCGACCAGGAACGTGATGACCTGCCGGCGGATGTTCTCGGGCGACAGCCGCTCACCCGTGACGGGGTGCGCGGTCTCCAGCATCCGGTCGAGCAGATCACCGGAGCCACCGGAGCCACCGGCCTCGCGGGGCGCCGCACGCCGTGACGCGATCACCTCGTCCACGATCCGGTTGAGGTACGCGATCTCTTCGGCGTTGCGCCGGGTCGCGCCGCGCAGCACCAGCGGCGCCAGGGGAGCGGGGACGGCGTTGCGCCGCTGCGCGAACGACAGCGTGCCGACCATCGCCGTGACGAACGGGTGCGGCCGGGACCGTTCGAAGGACCCGAAGTCATGGCCGAAACCGGTACGGGCGATGGTCTCCAGCGTCAGTTTCGTCATGTCGCCCGGCACGTCCACCCGCGCGCCCGCCGACTCCCGCTCGTCCCAGTGCGCCGTCAGCCGCTCGGCGACGTCCAGCATCAGCGGGTGGTAGCCCTCCATCGCCTCACGGCTGAAGCCGGGCGCGAGCACGTCGTGCGCCAACTGCCAGTTGGGCTCGTGGTTGTACGCCGTGAACAGGCCGTCGCCCGCGACGGGACGCAGATTGGCGACGCCGAGCCCGACGTGCTTCGCGAAACGCGACTCGTCCGCCAATTCGGCCACCGGATCCGCGCCCCACACGAAGACGATCTCCTTGCCGAGCGCCTTACGCCGGAAGACGGGACCGAGCTGCCGCGCGAACTTCATCGAGTCCTGCACCGGCGTCTTCATGTTCGAGCCCAGCACATCGCCGAGCAGCGGCAGCCGGCGCGGGGGACGGGGGATGCGGTCCAGCTCCGGCCAGCCGGTCTCCGCACTGCGAAACCCCTTGTCGACCCCGTCCGCCCCTTCGGTCCCGTCGGCCCTCGCGCCCCCGACCGACCTGGTCGTGCCCGCCATCCGCGCCATCTCCCCAGTCGTTGTTGTACGCGGGTTCAACAGTGCTCCCAGTCTGGGCACGTTGTTGAACTCGCGTCAAGTAAGGTGCAGTAAGGTGCGCAACATGGCTGGGAAACAGGGGGAGCGCACCCCGGGTGGGCGCGCCGCGCAGCCGGGGGAGCGCGCCCCACGGAAGCGGCTGAGCACCGAGGAGCGCCGGGAGCAGTTGCTGTCCGCCGGCGCGAGCCTCTTCGCGCAGCATCCGTACGACGATGTGTGGATCGAGCAGGTCGCCGAGATCGCCGGAGTCTCCCGCGGCCTCCTGTACCACTATTTTCCCACCAAACGGGACTTCTTCGCCGCCGTCGTGGAGCGCGAGAGCGCCCACATGCTGCGCCTGACGGCCGCCGAGCCCGGAGTCCCCGTACGGGAGCAGATCCGCACCGGCCTCGACGCCTTCCTGGACTACGTGCACACCCACGCGCACGGCTTCCGCGCCTTCCACCGCGCCGCCGCCACCGGCGACCCCCTGGTGCGGGACCTCTACCGTGCGGGGCTCGCCGCCCATGAGCGGCAGATCCTCGACGCCCTCGCGGCGGACCCGGAATCCGCCCACATCACCCGGGACCCCGTCACCCTGCGGATCGCGGTACGCGGCTGGCTCGCCTTCATGGTCGCGGTCTGCCTGGACTGGCTCGACGAACCCGACCTCTCGCGCGATCAGCTACGGGATCTCTGCGCGAGGGCGCTTCTGGGGGCGATCGAGCCGCAGGACCTGGTCGAGCCGTAAGGGTGGCATCAAGCCGTGGCGGAGGCCGACGAGGCGCGGTGAACTGGTACGTCCGGGAGGGACTGCGTACCGGAATACAGGGTATTCAGGTGGTATGACCGGAATGAGTACACACCTGGTCCTGGCCGCACCGGACGGGCTGCTAGTCATCGGTCCCTTCATCATCGGGGCCGTCATGGTGGTTGCTCTGATCTGGATCGTCTGGCTGGGCATCAGGATGCGCAGCAGGGAACCGGGACCGCCGAGCGCGGACCAGCAGCCGCATCTCCCCGATACGGGTGCGGTCCACGAGGTCAGTGAGCGGCGCGAGCCGGACGAGGTGCCGTTCGAGAAGGACGGCGGCCTCAACCCCTACCAGCTCCACGGGAACCTCCCGAACAAACGGAGCGACGACCAGCGGCGCAGGCGCTGGACCCCGGGCCACGGAGGCTCCTTCGGAAGCGGCGGAGCAGGCGCGATGTAGGGCCGCCGCCCGGTAGCGCCGGGCGGTAGGGAGCGCCACGGGCGGGAGGAGACGAGCCGTGGCGACGGGGGAGGACGGCCCGAAGGCAGGTCGGGCGTAGGGTCAGGGCCGGTCAGGGCTTTCGGCGGGCGCGCGGGCGCCTCTGCTTCTGCGATCGGGTCGGCGCGGCTGTGGCGTCCGGGCTCCAGTGGGACGGGCGGGTCAAGGACGCCGGGAGGCGCGTCGCCGCGTCACCCCTCGCCGCCGTGAGCTGCGGCTCCGTGAGGAACAGGCACCCCCTGAGGTCCGCGCCGCTCAGATCCGCGCCACGGAAGTCGACCCCGATCACATCGGCGAGCCGGAGATCCGCCCCCTTCAGGTCGGCGCCGACCAGCCGCGCCCCCCGCAGGTTCGCGCCGCGCAGATCGGTGCCCGCCAGCCTCGCCCCGATGAGATCCGCGCCCCGGTGGTTCCGGCGGCCCGGGATCTTGGCCCGTACCAGCTCACTGGCGCGCAACAGCAGTGCGCTCACCTCGTCACGGAGCGTCGGCACATCGAGGTCGGTCAGGCTGTCGGCGGTGCCCCGGGTCAGACGTTCGACGCCGTCCAAGGAGTGCCGGAGTTCGCCGTACAGGGGCCTGGCGGCCGGCAGTGTCAGCGCCTCCGTCAGATACCGGAGCAGTTCGTGGAGCCCGCGCATCACCGGGAACACGTCGAACATCTGTCGCGAGGCCCCGGGATTCTCCCGCCAGTCACGCCCGCCGAACGTCACCTGTGCGACCTTCTGCCCGGCGCCGAAACAGTCGAAGACCGTGCACCCGGTGAACCCCTTCTCGCGCAGATCCGTATGGATCCCGCAGCCGAAGTCCGAGGCCAGATGGGCGCACGGCTTCCCGGCCGGCTTGTCCACCGCGAAGTCCGACGAGGCGGCGAAGGGGAGGGCCACACAGCACAGACCGAAGCAGCGGGCGCAGTCGGCCCGCAGCGGATCGGAACCGTCCGAACGGGTGGAGTCTGAACCTCCGGTCAAGGGTGACGCTTCACCTGCGGTGGAGGGTGAGGCTTCGTGCGGTGAAGGCGACAACGCGCGCTCTCTCCTGCGGGAGGGAGGAGCACGGCCGGTCGCCGGGCCCCGATACGAACCGCCGCCCATTCTCCCCGACGGGGTCACCCGCCCTGTACCGGAAGATCCGCACGGCAGATCCGTACCGGCAGATCCGCACCGGAAGGAGGCGTGCGAAAGCGGTTAAATGCTGTCAATGTGGTGGTGTGCCTCCTGCCTCCGCCGAAGCCGCGGCGGGCGTCAACAGAGGTGAGCGCGCCCCGGCAGCCAACTGTCCGTGGTGCCTTCCCACGAGGGAGACACTGCCTGCGATGGACAAGGAAACGTCAGCGGCGGACACCGCCGCCCACTCGATCACGACCGAGGCCGTCTTCGGCGCGCCGTGCTGGGTCAGCCTGATGGCACGCGACCTGGAGGCGGCACAGGAGTTCTACGGCGCGGTACTCGGCTGGAAGTTCCACAAGGGCCGGCTCGGCGACGACTTCAGCGTGGCCTCGCGCGACGGCGTACCCGTGGCGGGTATCAGCTCCCTGGCCACAGCCCTCCAGGTCGCCGTGGCCTGGACCCCGTACTTCGCCGTCGCCGACGCGGATGTCACGGCGGCCCGTATCCGGGAGCGCACCGGCACCGTCGCCGTCGGCCCCATCGCGCTCGCCTCGGGCCGCGGTGTCCTGGCCGCCGACCGCGACGGAGCCACCTTCGGGATCTGGGAGGGCCGCCTCTACGCGGGCTGGGACGTCTGGCACAAGGAGGCCCCCGCCTGGCTGCGGCTGCGCACCCGCAGCGCCTTCGACGCGGCGATCTTCTACGGCGAGGTCCTGGAGTGGGCCAGCGACCGACCCGGCAGCTGCGAGGTCGGCTACGAGGACGACGAGGTCGTCCTGCGCAGCGGCGGCCATGTCGTGGCGCGGCTCAGCTCCGGCGCCCTGGAAGCCGCCGTCGACCCGACGATCCGGCCCCGCTGGCAGGTGTACTTCCCGGTGCCCGACGTGGAGTTCTGCGTCCAGGCCGCCCTCGACAGCGGGGGCGCGCTCGTCGCGCGGGAGGTGACCGCGCTCGGCCCGGAAGCCACCCTGCGCGACCCCGACGGCGGCCTTTTCACCGTCACGAGGGGCACTCCGCGCAGATGAGTCCGGGGCCCGGTCGGCTGCCGTTGGGCGGCTTGTGCGGTCCCGCCCGCGTGGACCGACGACCTTATTTGCGTATCCACGCAAGAAGCGGCACACTCAGGGGGTCGGACCCCGCCGCGCACGCCGCGCGCATGGGGGAACAGCTCTCACCGAAGGAGGCGGCCATGGGTGCGGAACCTCCCAGTCCGGGCTGCCTTCCGGGCACCCGCTGATCTCGTAGTCCGAGCGCCGACGACGGCCCGCGCACCGCGCGGAGGCCGCGTCCCGGCGCGCGCTGTTCCCTTTCTTCGCCCTTCTCCTGAGTGAGCGCCCCTCCTGAGCGACCCCCGCGCCACGCCGTCGTGTCTTCTTCCGCGGCCGGGCACGGCGGCGTGCCCACAGTGGGGCCGGAGGTCCCTGTGATGTCGTTCCGTACGGACAAAGCCGCCTCGGGCGTCGAGCGCACCCCGCTCTCGGCGCGCCTCTCCACGCGGCTGCCCCGCCTGTCCTGGGTGGACCTGGTGATCGCCGCCGCCGTCCTCGTCCTGATCTATGTCGTCCTGCGGGTCGGCCAGGGCACGACGGTGTCCTTCAGCCCGACACAGAACGTCAAGGTCGACACCGACCCGTCCCAACTGCCCTACGACGCCGCCCGCTCCCTGCTGCGCATGTTCGCGGCGCTCGCCGCGTCGATCGTCTTCACCTTCGGCTACGCCTACGCGGCGGCCCGCTCCCGCCGCCTGGAGCGGATCCTGATCCCGGCGCTCGACATCCTCCAGTCCGTCCCCGTCCTCGGCTTCCTCACCGTCGCCGTGACCGGGTTCATCGCCCTGTTCCCCGGCTCGATGCTCGGACTCGAATGCGCGTCGATCTTCGCGATCTTCACCTCGCAGGCCTGGAACATGACCTTCGGCTTCTACTACGCGCTGACCTCACTGCCCCGTGAACTCGACGAGCTGTCACGGTCGTTCCGCTTCACCCGGTGGATGCGGTTCTGGAAGGTCGAGGTCCCGGCCGGGATGATCGGGCTCGTCTGGAACGGCATGATGAGCTTCGGCGGCGGCTGGTTCTTCCTCGTCGCGTCGGAGGCCATCAGCGTCAACAACCAGGAGTACACGCTGCCCGGCGTCGGCTCCTATGCCGGGGCCGCGATCACCGAGGGCGACCTGGGCAAGGTCGGCTGGGCGATCCTCACCATGGCGGTCATGGTGACCGGCGTGAACTTCCTGTTCTGGCGGCCCCTCACCGCCTGGGCGGAACGCTTCAAGAACGAGCAGTCCGAGGCCGGCGAGATCCAGCGCTCCTTCGTTCTCGACTTCTTGCGCCGCTCCCACTGGCCGCAGATCGCGGGCGGCGTCCTGCGCCCGGTGGGCCGGACCCTCAGCCGCGCCGGCCGCGTCTTCGGCGTCGACGACCAGCCCCTCACCGTCCACCGCACCCGGCAGCGCACCGGCGACGTCGTCTTCACGGTCGTGGCGGGCGGACTGATCCTCTGGGGCCTCGCCGACCTGGCCGGATACCTCAACGACCGTACGGGCCTCGGCGTGTTCGGCGAGCCGCTGCTGCTCGGCCTCGCCACCCTCGCCCGGGTCCTCGTCCTCGTCGCCGTCGCCACCCTGGTCTGGGTCCCCATCGGCGTGAAGATCGGCTTCTCGCCCCGGCTCACCCGGGTCGCCCAGCCGGTGGTGCAGATCCTGGCGAGCTTCCCCGCCAACTTCCTCTTCCCGCTGGCCGTCTGGTTCTTCCTCAGAACCGGGCTGTCCATCAACATCGGCGGCATTCTCCTGATGGCGCTCGGCGCGCAGTGGTACATCCTCTTCAACACCATCGCCGGTGCCATGGCCATCCCCACCGATCTGCGCGAGGCCATGGACGACCTCGGCGTCACCGGATGGCAGCGCTGGCGGCGGCTGATCATCCCGGGCATCTTCCCCGCGTACGTCACCGGCGGCATCACCGCGTCCGGCGGCGCCTGGAACGCGTCCATCGTCTCCGAGGTCGTCACCTTCGGCGGCACCACCCTCACCGCGACCGGCCTCGGCGCCTACATCGCGCAGGCCACCGCGGCGGGCGACTTCCCCCGCCTGATCGCGGGCGTCGCCGTCATGAGCCTGTACGTCGTCGCCCTCAACCGGCTCCTCTGGCGCCGCCTCTACCGGCTGGCCGAAGCCCGCTACTCGCTCTGACCGGTCGCCGCTCCGCCTGCCGTCCCGGGCGCCCCGGCCTCCCTCCGCTCACCACCGACGCTTCCCGCACCAAGGAGCACATCATGGCGCTGAACACCTCCCACACCCCCGGCACCACCCGCCCCGCCGACGGCGAAGTCCTCGTCGAAACCGTCGCCCTCACCAAGTCCTACGCGGGCGCCGACGGCGAACTGCCCGTCCTGTCCGGCATCGACCTCCAGGTCAGGGCCGGCGAAGTCGTCGCCCTGCTCGGCAAGTCCGGGTCCGGCAAGTCGACCCTGCTGCGCTGCATGGCCGGACTCGTCCCCACCAGCTCCGGCACCGTCGCCTACAAGGACACCCCGCTCACCGGCGCCAACCCCGGCACCGCCATGGTCTTCCAGACCTTCGCCCTGCTGCCCTGGCTGACCGTCCAGCAGAACGTCGAACTCGGCCTGGAGGCCAAGGGTGTGCCCGCCGCCGCCCGAGCCGAAGCCGCCTTGCAGGCCATCGACCTGATCGGCCTCGACGGCTTCGAGTCCGCGTACCCGAAGGAACTGTCCGGCGGAATGCGCCAGCGCGTCGGCTTCGCCCGCGCCCTCGTCGTGGAACCGGACGTCCTGATGATGGACGAGCCGTTCTCCGCCCTTGACGTCCTGACCGCAGAGAACCTGCGCGGCGAGCTGATGGAGCTGTGGGAGTCGGGACAGTTCCCGACCCGCGCGATCGTCCTGGTCACCCACAACATCGAGGAGGCCGTACTGATGGCCGACCGGATCGTCGTCCTCGGCGCCCGCCCGTACGGCACCATCCGCGAGACCTTCGAGGTCGGCCTCGACCGTCCCCGCGACCGTGAGTCGGCGGCCTTCGACGACCTCATCGACCGCGTCTACCGCACCATGACCGGCCGCCACAAGGAGGGCCGGCTCGCGGGGCGGAGCGAGAACGCCGAGCACGACCGGCGGACCCCCGCGAACACCCCGCTGCCCGGCGCCGGAGTCGACGGCCTGTCCGGACTCGCCGAGATGGTCCTGCACCGGGGCGGCCGGTGCGACCTCGCCGACCTCGCCGAGGACCTCGGCCTGGAGGTCGACGACATCCTGCCCCTGGTCGACGCCCTCGACCTGCTCGACTTCGCCCATATGAGCGGCGACGACCTGCTGCTCACCCCGCAGGGCACCGCCTACGCGGGCGCCGACGTCCAGGAGTCCAAGACGATCTTCGCCGAAGCCGCGCCGCGCGCCCCGCTCGTCAAGCTGATCACCAGCAGCCTCGCGCAGAACCCGGGCGGCGCCCTGCGCGCCGGATTCTTCCGCGACCTGCTCGCCCACCACTACACGAGCGAACAGGTCACCCGGCAGCTCGACACGGCCACCGACTGGGGCCGCTACGCCGAACTGTTCCGCTACGACGCCGAGCCCGAGGAGTACCGCATCGACCCCGAGGAGACCCCCGCCACCACGCCCCGGAAGGAGTGAGCCATGACCGCCCTCACCTTCGCCACCGGTCTGGCCGCCGGAATGCTCGCCGGCGCGCTCATCGGCATCGAACGCCAGTGGCGCCAGCGGATGGCAGGGCTGCGCACCCACACCCTCGTCGCGACGGGCTCCGCGCTGTTCGTCCTGCTCTCCAGCTCCTTCGGCGCGGGGGACCCCAGCCGGGTCGCGGCCCAGGTCGTCTCCGGTATCGGCTTCCTCGGCGCCGGGGTGATCCTGCGCGACGGGATGAACATCTCCGGCGTGAACACCGCCGCCACCCTCTGGTGTTCGGCCGCCGTCGGCAGCCTCGCCGGAGCCGGAAGGCCCGCATACGCGCTCGCGGGAGCCGCCGCGATCGTCGCCGTGAACACGGCCGTACGCGGGATGGCGCAGCGCCTCGACCGTTCCCCCGGGTCCGGGGGAGAGGTCCCGACACCGTTCTGCGTCGAGGCCGTGGTCGCCGCCCGCGACGAGGCCCACGTCCGGACGCTGCTCGTCCAGTCGCTGCGGGACTCCGAGAGCCGGCTGCACGCCGTGCACTCCGCAGGACTCGCCGACCAGGACGGTCAGGGCTGTCAGAGCGGCCAGAGCGGCCAGAGCGGTCATGGCGGTCACGTGCGTATCCGGGCCGAGATCACCGTGCAGGGCACGGACAGCACGACCGTCGAGAGCACGGTCGCACGGATCAGCATGGAACCCTCGGTCGTCTCGGCGTCCTGGCGGCACGTCACCTAGCTAGTGCTTCGGCTGGCCCGGCGGGGCGTAGCTGGGGACGATGGACTGTGTGTACGGCAGCTGGTGGTACCGCAACATCGTCGAACCGGGCAAGCTCCCGCTGCTGCTCGCCCTGGTCGCGTTCGTGGTCACCTTTGTACTGACGCGGGTGATCACGCGGATGATCCGCGCCGGGAAGGGGCCCTTCCGCAATGTCACGCCGGGCGGGGTGCACGTCCACCATGTGGTGCCCGGCATCGTCCTGATGGTCGTCGGCGGATTCGCTGTCATCGCGGGCGGCAATCAGGGCTTCGGCTCCGGGTTCGCCGCCGTTCTCTTCGGCGCCGGCACCGGACTGGTCCTTGACGAGTTCGCGCTGGTCCTGCACATGAGCGACGTGTACTGGACCAGGGAGGGCACCAAGAGCGTCGAGATCGTCCTGATCACCATGGCGCTCGCGGCACTCCTCCTGGCCGGCTTCTCCCCGTTCGGGGTCGACGGGCTGACCAGTTCGGAGCTGCACGACCGTCTCAACGTCACCTTCACGGTCGCCCTGAACCTGCTGTTCTCCCTCGTCGCACTGGTCAAGGGCAAGGCCCGCATGGCGGTCCTCGGCATCCTGGTGCCCTTCGTCGCCCTGTTCGGCGCGGTCCGCCTGGCCCGGCCCGCGTCCCCCTGGGCCAGACGGTTCTACCGCCGCCGCCCCAGGGCACGCGCCCGCTCCCGAAAACGCGCCTACCGCCACGACCGGCGCTGGGCCCGCCTGCGGCAGCGCGCCACGGACCTCGTCGGCGGCGCCCCGACCCGCTGACCCGGACCGGACCTACAGCAGCGGGGGCCGACCCGTCGCGGGGACCTCCTCGCCCGCCGGTACCGGGCCCGGAGGGGAGCCGTCGCCGAACGGGCGACCGCCCAGCTTCTCGCGGTGGTGCGGCGTCAGCCAGCCCGACAGATCGGGGCCGATGGGGACGATCCGGGTCGGGTTGATGCCCGTGTGCACCTGGTAGTAGTGCCGCTTGATGTGGTCGAAGTCCGTCGTGTCGCCGAAACCGGGTGTCTGGTAGAGGTCACGGGCGTACGCCCACAGCACCGGGTTCTCGGCGAGCTTCCACAGGTTGCACTTGAAATGGCCGTGGTAGACCGCGTCGAACCGGACCAGCGTCGTGAACAGTCGGATGTCGGCCTCGGTGAGGGTGTCCCCGACCAGATAGCGGCGGTCGGCGAGGCGCCGCGCCACCTTGTCCAGACGGCGGAACACCCCGTCGGCTGCGGCCTCGTACTGTGCCTGGTCCGTGGCGAATCCGGCCCGGTACACCCCGTTGTTGACGTCCCGGTAGACGCCGTCCATGACCTCGTCGATCTCGTGGCGCAAGGGCTCCGGATACAGATCGGGGGCGCCGGGCCTGTGCAGCGCGGTCCACTCGGTGGCGAAGTCGAGGGTGATCCGCTGGAAGTCGTTGGTGACGAGCTGTCCGCTCGGTACGTCGACGAGCGCGGGCACGCTCACCCCGCCCGGATACCCCGTCTCGCGCGCGTCGTACGCCTCCGACAGATACCGGATGCCCAGGACCGGATCGCGGTCGTCCGGATCGAGTGTGAACCGCCAACTGCGGTGGTCCTGGATCGGATCGGCGATCGCCAGTGACACGGCGCCCTCCAGACCGAGCAGCCGCCGCGAGATGACCGCGCGATGCGCCCAGGGGCACGCACGGCTCACGACGAGCCGGTACCGGCCCGCCTCGACGGGCCAGCCGTCGCGGCCGTCCGCCGTGACGCGGTCCGCGAAGTGGCTCCTGGACCGCTTGAACGCCTTGCGGCCGTACACCTCATTGCCTTCCGGGGCCTTGCCGCCACCCTGGGCCCTGCTGTCTCCCGGGGCGTCGGCCGTGGCCTGTGCGCCGGCCCCGTCGTCGGCTCGGCCGTTCGTGGGGGTCATGACTGGCTGCCTTTCCGTCGGCTTCGTCGTCCCTTTCGCACTGTTCCTGCTCTTCGTCCGGCCGTCCGAGTCGTTCCCTGTCGTTCTGTCAGCCCGTCGCGTGCGCTCCCGCGGGTGTCTTCCGCGTACGGGTCCAGGTCAGCAGCTCGTCCGCCGACCAGGTGGTGACGATGCGCTCGGGCGGCACCTCGCACTCCGTGGCCCGTGCGCAGCCGTACACCTGCCAGTCGAGCTGGCCGGGTGCGTGGGCGTCCGTGTCCACGGAGAACAGCACGCCCGCGCCGACCGCGCGGCGCAGCAGGTCCCGGGGCGGGTCGAGGCGCTCCGGGCGGCAGTTGATCTCCACCGCCGTGCCCGTCTCGGCGCAGGCGGCGAACACCGCGTCCGCGTCGAACCGGGACTCGGGCCGCCGCCGCTCACCGAGCAGCCGTCCCGTGCAGTGCCCCAGTACGTCGGAGTGCGGATCGCGGACGGCGGCGACCATCCGGCGGGTCATCGCGCCCGCGTCCATCCGCAGCTTGGAGTGCACGGACACGACCACGAGGTCGAGCTGGTCCAGCAGGTCCGGTTCCTGGTCGAGGGAGCCGTCGTCGAGGATGTCGCACTCGATGCCGGTGAGCAGCCGGAACGGCGCCCAGCGCGTGTTGAGTTCGGCCACCACCGCCAGTTGTTCGCGCAGCCGCTCGGGCGACAGTCCGCGTGCGACCGTGAGGCGGGGGGAGTGGTCGGTGAGCACCGCCCACTCGTGGCCGAGCCAGGCGGCGGTCCGGCCCATCTCCTCGATGGGGGAGCCGCCGTCCGACCAGTCGGAGTGCAGATGGCAGTCGCCGCGCAGCAGCCGCCGCAGCTCCTCGCCGCCGGTCGCGAGCGGAGTCCTGGCCTCCCGCTCCAGATCGGCCAGATACTCCGGCATCTCGCCGTCCAGCGCCTCCCGGACGACGCCCGCCGTCCTGGGGCCGATTCCTTTGACCGACTCCAGCGATCCGGCCGCCGCGCGCCGCCGCACCTCGCCGTCGCCGAGCGCTTCGACGACCGAGGCGGCCGTACGGAAGGCACGGACCCGGTAGGTCGGGGCCAGGGTGCGTTCCAGGAGAAACGCGATCCGCCGAAGGGCCTCGACGGGATCCATCGGCACCTCCTGGCATCGGGACGGGCCTCCACGGCCACCGGCCCGGCGTCAGTACGGGCCGTACTCCAGCTTCGCCCGGCCGGCCGGTCCGCGCACGGCGGCTCCGGGGCGGCTCCGAGACGGATCAGAGGCCCGGCGCGCCCCAGAGCGGGAACCAGCGGGCGAGGTCAGGCTCGATCCGCAGATCGTTCGTGAGCACCGCCCGCACCTGGATTTCCAGCGGATTGTCGCGATGCTCGCCCGGCAGCGGCGCGAAGGGATAGAAGGAGCCGCGCTTGTAGAGATAGACCAGCGCGAGCTGCCGGCCCCCCGCATCGTGGAACCCGACCAGGGAACACAGGAGCTGCGGCCCGAACCCCGTCCCCTCCAGCGCGGTGTTCACCGCGTGCAGATCGCTGACGAGAGCGGGCAGGTCGTCCGGCGCGCGCCGCGAGACCAGCCACGAGTAGCCGTACGGGTCCCGGCTGATCTCGACCGGTGAGCCCAGCCGGTCCTTGTCGGCCTCAAGCAGCGCCATCGCGTCGTCGTGGATGCGGGAGAACTCGGCGCCCTCGACGGTCGCGAAGCACACCGAGCCGACTCCCGTCGGGGTGAAGTCGGTCGCCGCCTGGAGCGTGATCGCCGCCGAGGGGAGGGCGAACAGCTGATCCAGGTTCGGGGCGACCGGCTTCGTCCGGCCGAGCAGTGTGTCGAGAAAACCCATCAGCACTCAGCTCCGTTGGTCCGCGGACTGCCCGCCGAGCCGTGCGCTGATCGAGGCCAACTGCTCCAGCCTCTTCTCCAGGCTCGGGTGGGTCGAGAACAGCTGCGAGATCGTCTTGCCGGCCTCACCGCTGATGGCGGGCGCGAAGTAGAACGCGCTGAACGCCTGCGCGGTCCGTAGATCCTTGGTGGGGATCCGCGCGATGTCGCCGGAGACCTTCGTCAGCGCCGACGCCAGTGCGGACGGCCGTCCGGTGAGCATGGCGGCGGCCCGGTCGGCGGCCAGCTCGCGATACCGGGACAGCGCCCTGATCAGCAGGAAGCTGATCGCGTACACGGCGGCCGACACGCCTATCACGGCCATCAGGATGACGACGGTGTTCTGGTCGCGGCGGCGTCCGAGCATGCCGGAGTACAGCGCGAACCGGACCACGAGCCCGGCGATGACACCGAGGAACGACGCGACGGTGATCACCGCGACGTCCCGGTGCGCGACATGCGACAGCTCGTGCGCCAGGACGCCCTCCAGCTCGTCCTGCTCCAGACGGCGCAGCAGGCCCGTCGTGACGCAGATGACCGCGTGGTCGGCGTTGCGGCCCGTCGCGAACGCGTTCGGCAGGTCCATGTCCGAGACCGCGACCTCCGGCTTCGGCATGTCGGCGGTGGCGCACAGCCGGTCGATCACGCCATGGAGGTGGGGTTCCTCCTCCGGGGTGACGATGCGGCCGTGCATCGCGTAGAGAGCGATGCGGTCGGAGAACCAGTACTGGGCCCAGAGCATCCCGCCCGCGATGACGACGACGAGCACCCAGGACTTCAGCAGGACGACGAGTGCGCCCACAAAGATCACGTACAACAATCCGAGCAGGAACAGTGTGACCGCCATGCGTGCGGTCAGTCGCCGGTCGGGCTCGAAGCGGCTCTGCATCGCCACCACCTCGGAATCCGGTAGTCAGTTCGGACCAGGTCGCACCGCGGGGGCGCGGCGGCGGCCTGGCCTGGTCCTTCCATGGTCCGTCATCGGACGACCGGAAGACAGCGGCGGACGGTGGCCGGGGTCAAATCAGGGCATTGCTCCGGTCAAATCCTGCTGTACCGGTACAACGCGGAGCACCGTTCCGGGGTTCCCACGGGCCGGAAACGGAGGGACGCTGGAGGGGAACCCGTACGCCACCGGGAGGCACACCATGCGTAAGGTCGCCGACTGCCGGGACTACCCGAGCGAGTCCAAGTGCACCCTGACCATCTCGGGTGAGGAAGAGGAAGTGGTCCGCGCCGCCGCCGAACACGCGGCCTCCGTGCACGGCCACCAGAACACCCCGGAGCTGCGGAGCCAACTGCGCGGGATGCTCAAGGACGAAATGCCCCAGCACGCCTGATCCGGCTGCTCAGGGCCTTGATCCAGTCACTCGATGCTCAGCCCACGGGCCGTGACCGAGCGAGAGATGCCGGGCACGGTCCGTGTGTGCCACGGCGGCGAGGGTCGCCATCACCTCGACTACGCGGCCGACTCGCGTACGACCTCGGTCGGGTCCTTGTCGTCGCGCAGGCCGAGGAAGCGCGGGTGGCGCAGCATGCCGTCCCGGGTCCATTCGGCGAACGCGACCTGCGCGACGAGCCGTGGCGCGACCCAGTGCACCCGGGGCTCCCGCACCCGGTCGCCGAACGGAGAGTGCGGCGCCGGCAGCTCGTCCAGCCGGGCCCGCAGCTCCAGCAGCGTCCGGTACGTGTACCCGGTGCCGACCTTGCCCGCGTAACGCAGCGTCCCCGCCTCGTAGTAGCCGAGCAGCAGGGCGCCGAATCCGGCGCGGCTGCCGGAGGGTTCGGTGAAGCCGCCGATGACGAACTCCTGGCCCCGGGCGCACTTGAGCTTCAGCCAGTCGGCCGCCCTGCGTGACTGGTAGCGGCTCGCCGCCCGTTTGGCGATCAGCCCCTCCCAGCCCCGCGCGCAGGCATCGGCCAGCAGGTCGGCGCCGCCCGCGTTGCGATGGGTCGTGAACCGCAGCGGCGGGCGGAAGGTGAGGGCGCGGCGCAGCAGGGACTTGCGTGTCCGCAGCGGCAGCCGTGTCGTGTCGGCGCCCTCCAGGCGCAGCAGGTCGAAGACGTAGTAGGTCACGGCGACATCGCTGGACGCGACGTCCCACCGCTGGGTGAGCCCCATGCGCTGCTGGAGCAGACCGAAGTCGGTGCGGCCGTGCGCGTACGCCACGATCTCGCCGTCCACCGTGAAGTCCGCGCACTCCTGGGCCGCCAGGGCATCGACGATCTCCGGATAGGTGTCGCCCACCTGTCTGCCGGAGCGGGACAGCAGGGTGACGGTGCCGTGCTCGCGCACGGCGAGGATCCGGACGCCGTCCAGCTTCCGTTCGAAGATCCACTGATCCGAGAAGTGGCGGCGGTCACTGAGCGTGGCGAGCATGGGGCGGGCGGCGAGTTCGACGCCCGGCGGTGCGACGGACAGCAGGGCCACGAGGTCGGGTGGCAGCGTGCCCAGCAGGCCGGTCACTCCGGCTCACCCCTCCGGGGGCCCGGATGCGCGCTGGCCGCGCCCCGATCGGTCGCTGTGCCAGGTGGCCTCCGGGTGCTCGGCGACCTGACGCAGAGTGCGACCACTGCGCACGGAACGGGCCCTTCGAGGGTCGGGCGTCCCATGGCCGTCCTCCCGGGCGCGGCCGTCGGCGGTCTTCACCAGGAGCCAGGCCGCTTTCCCGCGCCCACCCCCGCCTCCCCCATCGCCGCCGCCGTCGGTGTCGGCGTCACGGAAGCGGGTGAGCGCGTACCCGCCGTGCAGTTTGTCGCCGTCGAGCCAGAAGGTGGCGTGGCCGCGCTCCAGGGACGCGGCGAACGGGACCGGACGCTTACGGCGGTCGTGGCTCATCGGCCGGTAGGTGCCGTGGTCCCAGACGATGACGGTGCCACCGCCGTACTCACCGGCCGGGATGACCCCCTCGAACTCGCGGTACTCCAGCGGATGGTCCTCCGTCGGCACGGCGAGCCGCTTGTCGTGCGGATCGGTGGACGGGCCCTTCGGCACCGACCAGGACTTGAGCACGCCGTCGACTTCGAGGCGGAAGTCGAAGTGCATGGTGCGCGCGTCATGGATCTGTACGACGAACCGGGGCCTTTCGTCCGACGGCACGGAGGGGCTGTCCGGCTCCGGACGCCGACCCTGGGGTTCCCGGGTCCGGTCGAAGCGGCGCTTGTCGCGGTAGGCCCGCAGCGTGTCCTTGTCGCCCTGGGACGGCTCACCCATGGCCGGCTCCCTTCCTCCGGGCCCGCCCGCTACCCGGGACGATCGACGGACCCCCGTACTCCATGATCGCGCGGGGGGCGCGGACGCGCATCGGAGGTGGTCAGGGGCGCAGAGCCTTGGCCCAGATACCAGTCCGCGAAGCCCATCGGCCGGCCCTGTGCGTCGTACAGCGGGTCCATGTCGACGCCGTCGGCACGGTGGTCGTCCCAGACGCGGCCCGCCTCCGGCCCGGACACGATCAGCCACTGGCGCAGGGCGCAGCCCAGATGGCACAGGCAGATGGCGCCGAACGTGCGCTCTTCCGGCCACAGGAGCTGATACTCCCGCTCCTGCCACGCCTCGTACGCCGCCTCGTAGGAGTCCTCGTCGTCGAACTCGTCCTCGTTGGGGAAGTCGGCCATCAGGGCGGCCAGGGCATCGGGGTCGGCGCCGGTGACCGGAAACGGCCCAGTCAGCCGCCGGGGACGGTGTGGTGGACCTCGCGGAGGAAGGCCGCGTTGGTCGGTGTGCCGCGCAGCCGGTCGAGCAGCGCTTCCAGGGAACTCTGGCTGTCACGGCCGTACAAGGCGCGCCTGAGGCCGCGGACGACGGCCAACTCCTGTTGCGGTACGAGAAGTTCCTCGCGGCGGGTGCTGGAGGTGGTGATGTCGACGGCCGGGAAGATCCGCTTGTCGGAGAGGGACCGGTCGAGCCGCAGCTCCATGTTGCCGGTGCTCTTCAGCTCTTCGAAGTAGTAGTCGTCGGCGCGGGAGCCGGTCTCGACCAGGGCCGTGGCGAGGATGGTCAGGGAGCCGCCCTCCTCGGTGAGCCGGGCGGCGCCGAAGAACCGCTTGGGCCCGATCAGCGCGGCGGCGTCGACGCCACCGGTGAGAGTGCGTCCGCCGGACGAGGCCGCGTTGTTGTGGGCGCGGCACAGCCGGGTCAGCGAGTCGAGGAGGATGATCACGTCCTGGCCCTGTTCGACGAGTCGCTTGGCGCGTTCCACGGCCAGTTCGGCGAGGGCGGTGTGTTCCTTGGCCGGACGGTCGAAGGTCGAGGCCAGGACCTCACCCCGTACCGAACGGCGCATGTCGGTCACTTCCTCAGGCCGTTCGTCCAGGAGGACGACCATGAGGTGGCAGTCGGGGTGGTTCTCGGCGATGGCGGCGGCGAGTTGCTGGAGGAGCACCGTCTTGCCGGTCTTGGGCGGGGCCACGATCAGGCCGCGCTGCCCCTTGCCGACCGGGGAGATCAGGTCGACCAGACGCATCGTCAGGCCGCCCGCCTTGCTCTCCAGGCGCAGCCGGTCGCGGGGGTGAAGGGGTGTCATGTCGTGGAAGGCGGGCCGGCCGCGCAGTGTTTCCGGGGCGCGGCCGTTGACCTGCTCGACCTTGAGGAGGGCGCGCTGCCGGCCACGGTTGCGGGTTCCTTCGGCGGAGGTGCCCGTCACGGTGTCGCCCTTGCGGAGTCCATGGCGGCGGATCTGGGCCGAGGCCACCTGGACGTCGTCGGGCGAGGGCAGGAGATCGGGGCCGCGCAGAAATCCGTGGCCCTGGGGGGTGATGTCCAGAACGCCGGCCGCCGGGATCTCGGTGGGGCGCTGGGTCGTGGGGTGTTCGAGTGTGGTGGTCATGTACGTGTGGTCCTTTCGCGGACGGGGTCGTGCAGACGAGAAGTGGGGCAGCCCGGCAGAACTGGGTGGCGGGGACGTCACGCCTGGTGCGGGCGGACAGGAAAGTCCGCGGCCGGGATTAAAGGTGAAGAATTCTTCGCTGGATCGCCGGTCACGATGTGCCGGTCGAGAGGACGAGCACGGTCACAGCGGAGAAGGAGAAGAGCACCGGCGCCGATGCACGGCGTACACAAGTGCTGCGTGCAGAGTAGCACGGGGGAGGGGCGGTGTGGCGATTTTCCCGTCGGTGGTGGTCGGTGCTGGTCGGTGCCCGGCCTGGTTCGGGTTCTCGGTCAGTCGTGTGCGGGGCGGTCCGTCAGGCGGTGGTCCGCCAGGCTCAGCGCCTCGTCGACGACCCGGCGCAGATGCCCGTCGCCCAGCGAGTAGATCACCCGCCTGCCGTCCTTGCGGGTGCCGACGAGTCCGGCGAGGCGGAGCCGCGCCAGATGCTGGCTGACGGCGGGCCGTGCGGCCCCGACGGCCTCGGTCAGGGTGCTCACATCGGCTTCTCCCCGGGCGAGTTGGTGCAGCAGCGCCAGGCGTGTGCGGTCGCCGAGCAGGGCGAGCAGCTCGGCGGCGAGAGCGAACTGCTCCTCGCCGGGGGTACGCGGATGCGCATCGTGCGCAGATGACAGGTGCATGCGTGCGCTCATACGCACATAATGGGGCCGGGGAGCGGGCATGTCCACCGTGGCGCGCGCCGACGGTCCCCGGGGCCGGATCCGGAAGGGGAGCCCGATGAGCGACAGGCACGAACACGAACAGCACGGCGCCGCAGGCCAGGGGCACCGGCACCGGCACCGGCACCGGCACAGCCACCCCGCGCGCGGAGCGGCCGGGCGCGGGGCCCGGTTGCGGCATCGCGTCGCCCACCTGGTCAGGCCCCACTCCCACGAGTCCGCCGACAAGGTGGACCCGGCCCTGGAGTCCTCCGCGCGCGGGATGCGGGCGCTGTGGATCTCGCTCGCCGTCCTCGGCACCACCGCACTGGCCCAGGCCGTCGTCGTCGTGCTGTCCGGCTCGGTCGCGCTGCTCGGCGACACCGTGCACAACGCCGCCGATGCCCTGACCGCCGTCCCCCTCGGTATCGCCTTCGTCATCGGCCGCCGGGCCGCCGACCGCCGCTTCACCTACGGGTACGGGCGGGCCGAGGACCTGGCGGGCATCGTCGTGCTGCTCGCCATCGCCGCGTCGTCGGGTTTCGCCGCCTGGACCGCCGTCGATCGGCTGCTCGCCCCGCGTGCGATGGAGCACGTCCCGGTGGTGGCGGTGGCGGCGGTCATCGGCTTCGCCGGGAACGAGTGGGTCGCGCGCTACCGCATCCGCGTAGGGTGTGAGATCGGTTCGGCGGCGCTCGTCGCGGACGGGCTGCACGCGCGTACCGACGGATTCACCTCGCTCGCGGTGCTGTTGAGCGCCGGTGGGGCCGCGCTGGGGTGGCGCCTCGCCGACCCCGTCGTGGGGCTTGCGATCACCGCGGCCATCCTCTTCGTCCTGCGGGACGCGGCCCGCGAGGTGTTCCGAAGGATCATGGACGCCGTGGACCCCGCGCTCGTCGACACGGCGGAGGGCGCCCTCGCGGAGGTGCCGGGCGTGCGTGCCGTGGGGGAGCTGCGGCTGCGCTGGATCGGGCACCGGCTGCGGGCCGAGGTCTCCGTGGTCGTGGACGGCGATCTGAGCGTCCGCGCTGCCCATCGGGTCGCCGTCGACGCCGAGCACGCGCTGCTGCACGCCGTACCGAAGCTCACGGCCGCGCTGGTGCACGCCGACCCCGCGCCCGTACCCGGTGAGAGCGACCCGCACCTTGTCCTCGCCCACCACGGCCCCCGTCCCGGGGCGGCGCACCCCCGCGCACCGGCCTGATCCGCGTCACCCGGCCGGCGTACGACGGGGTGAGCGTTCCCCGGCGGGGGCGCCGCCCGCGCGCGTGGTGTATCCAGGAGACATGGGCCTTCTGGGTCGGCAGGGGGACATGGCATGGACGACACGGTGGCCGAGACGGGCACTCGTGGCGGTGTCCTTCATGCTGATCGCGGTCATCACGACAGTGGACGTGCTGACCCCGCACCATGTGCACCTGGCCCCGTTCCTGGTGGCCGCGCCCGCTGTCACGGCGTCCTTCGAGGGGCCCGTGATGACCGGAATCGTCGGCGCGGTCGCGGTGGTCGCCTCGTCCCTGGTGGCGGCCGTGCGGGGGACCATCACCGATCTGAACTACACCTTCCAGATCGTCGCGCTGGTGGTGATCTCGGCGATCGTGACCCTCTTCGCACAGTTGCGGGTGCGGCACGAGGGGCAGCTGACGCGGTTGCGGTCCGTGGCCGAGGCGGCGCAGCGCGTGGTGCTCAGGCCGCTGCCCCGCCGTACCGGCCCCCTGCGCATCGCGTCGATGTATCTGGCGGCCGACGCCGAGGCCAAGATCGGCGGCGATCTGTACGCCGCCGCTCGCACCTCCGGGGGCACCCGCCTGATCATCGGCGATGTACGCGGCAAGGGCCTCGAAGCGGTGGGGGACGCGGCCGTCGTCCTCGGGGCGTTCCGGTCGGCGGCCCATCTCCAGGCGGAGCTGCCCGTCCTGGTGGCACATCTGGAGGGCAGCGTCGTCGCGGACCTCGCCGACCCGGACGGGCAGCGCACGGACGGTGACGTCGCCGGTGAGACGTTCGTGACCGCGGCCGTGCTCGACGTACCCGACGACGAGTCGGTGCTCCGGGTCATCAACTGCGGACATCCCGCGCCCCTGCTCCTGCGGCGCGGTGGCGTCGTCCCGCTCGACGTGCGGCAGCCCGCGCCACCGCTGGGCCTCGCCGAGTTCATGGACGGGGACCCGGCCGTGGAGACCTTCGGCTTCGCGACCGGCGACGTCGTACTGCTGTACACGGACGGCGTCATCGAGTGCCGCGACACGTCCGGGGCGTTCTATCCGCTGACCGACCGGGTCACGCGATGGTGCGGCGAGACACCCGAGATGCTGCTCGCGCTGCTCTGCGAGGATCTTCTCGCGCATGCCGGGGGCTCCCTGGGGGACGACGCGGCGGTCGTCGCCATCGAGCGCATGCCGTAGGACCACGGTCACGGCTCCGGCGGTCGCCACTCCACCATCAGGATCGTCGCGTCGTCCCGCAGCCGGTTGCCCCCGGCGTCCAGGAGCGAGTGGATCAGGCGGCGCAGTGTCTCGGCCGCCGGCTCACCCCCGGCGGTGGCCCGGATGACCGACTCGGCGAACCGCTCAAGACCGAACTCGGTGCCGTCCCGCAACCGGGACTCGGTCACCCCGTCCGTGTACATCAGGACCCGGTCACCCGGCTCCAGCGCCGTCTCGTGCACCGTCCGTGGCGCGCCGAGGAACTGGGCGGGCATGCCCATCGGCGGGTCCGCGGGGCGCACCAGGGCGCCCACCAGGCGTTCGTGGCGGATGAGCAGGGGCGGCGGATGGCCGCAGTTGCACCAGCGGAGCCGGCCGCTCGCGAGGTCGAGCCGGGCGAGCACACCGGTACAGAACTGGTCGGGCAGCCACCGCGACAGCGCCAGGTCCACGGAGTCCACGAGCGCGGGCAGGTCGGCCCCCGTACGGCGGGCGTTGCGGCACGCGGCGAGGGTGACCGCGGTGGTCAGGCCGGCACCCAGATCGTGTCCCATCGCGTCCAGGATCGACACATGCAGCGTGGTGTCGGTGAGCGAGTGGTCGAACGCGTCGCCGCCCAGTTCGTACGCGGGCTCCAGGACGGCGGTCGACACCGCGTGACTGTTGCCGATCGTGCGCGGCGGCAGGAAGGTGCGGAGCATCTCGGCGGGCAGCCGCATCGGCTGGGTCCGCATGCGCTGGACGACGGTGTCCAGATATCCGCGCCGGGAGGTGATCATCATCGCGAACAGCGCGGCCAGCGCCCTGCCCCTGCGCAGCCGTACGGCGTCCAGCGCGGCGGTGTGCACGGCGAGGACACCGAGCCGTTCCGCGCCGTCGACCAGCGGCAGCCAGGCGATCATGGCGCCCGTCCCGGACTCCTCGACCCGCAGACTCAGCGTCCGGTACGCCCAGCCCGCCCGCGAGCCGTCGATGTCCAGGGGAGCCGTGTCGTCCGTCAGGGGGATGAGCTGTCGCTGCTGGATGTCGGTGAGGTAGACGACGGCCTGCTCCAGCTCGAACACCGCCGCACAGCGGGCCGCCGCCGTCGCGAGGTCCGCCGCCGTGGCCCGGAGATCCGCGAGGAAGTCCTCGAAGGGCCGCTCACCGGAGTCGCGCGCGGGCACCGGGTCATCCGTCGGCACGGAGTCTCCCCTCATCGCGACGGCGGAACTCCGGTCAGTCTCACATCGTGGGCGCACCCGCGCTCGGCGGGGCGGCGGCGGCCACCCGGCGGGCGGCACCCCCCGACACCGGGCGTCCCCCGGGGTGCGGGCCGCGCGATGCGCACCGTGGGCGGCCGGGTGTAGTAATAGGACATGGCCGGACGCTACGGCCGCCCGCGCTTGGTTCCCAGCATGCGAACTGTCGCAGGTCAGGTCTTTCTCCTTCAGCTGGCGATCGTGGTGCTCCTCGTCGCGACCGCCGCTGTGGCTCTTGTGCTGGGATCGCGCGCCGACAGCGCGCGGGAGGCCCGGAACCGATCGGTGGCCGTCGCCCAGACCTTCGCGAGCGCACCCGGCATGGAGGCCGCGCTCAAGAGCCCCGATCCCACCGCCGTGCTCCAGCCCCGCGCCCTGGAGGCGCAGAAACTGTCCGGCGTCGACTTCGTCGTGGTCACCAACACCCACGGCATCCGCTACACGCATCCGCTGCCCGACCGCATCGGCAAGCAGTTCGTCGGCAACATCGGGCCCGCGCTCGCCGGACAGGTCACCACCGAGAAGATCACCGGCACCATCGGCCCACTCGTGCAGGCGATCGTCCCGGTGTTCGGTTCCGACGGCAAGGTCATCGGGCTGGTGTCGGCGGGCGTCACCATCGCGCATGTCCACGGTGTCGCCGAAGACCAGTTCCCCCTCCTGTTCGGCGTCGCCGGGGCCCTGCTCCTGCTCAGCGCGGGCGGCACCGCCCTGGTGAACCGCCGGCTGCGCCGCCAGACGCACGGCCTCGGACCCGCCGAGATGACCCGGATGTACGAGCACCACGACGCGGTTCTGCACGCCGTCCGCGAAGGCGTCCTCATCGTGGACGCCGAGGGACGCCTCGTCCTCGCGAACGACGAGGCACGCCGCCTGCTCGACCTGCCGTCCGACGTCGAGGGACGCAAGGTCTCCGACCTCGGCCTCGATCCGTCGACCGCGCGCCTCCTGGAGTCCGGGCGGGGCGTCTCGGACGAGGTGCACGCGGTGGGCGACCGGCTCCTCGCCGTCAATCAGCGGTCCACCGACCAGGACGGCGGACCGCCCGGCAGCGTCGCCACCCTGCGCGACACCACCGACCTCCAGGCCCTCTCGGGCCGCGCCGACATCGCGCGAGGACGCCTCAGACTTCTCTACGAGGCGGGCGCGGAGATCGGTACGACCCTCGATGTGGTGCGCACCTGCGAGGAGTTGGCCGAGTTCGCCGCGGCCCACTTCGCCGACTACGTCACCGTCGACGTCGTGGAGAGCGTGCTGCGCGGCGAGGAGCCCACGGCGGCCGACACCGGCAAGGTCATGCGGCGTACCGCATCCCACGGCATCCACGACGACGTCGGCCTGTACCCGATCGGCACCGTGATCCGTTTTGTACCGAGCACCCCGCTCGGCGCGGCCCTCACCAGCGGCACCACGGTCCTCGAACAGGACCTGGCGGCGTTCACCGGCTGGCAGCAGCAGGATCCGGCACGGGCACGGCGCGTGGTCGAGCGGGGACTGCACTCCATGATCGCCGTGCCGATGCGGGCCAGGGGCGTCGTGTTCGGACTCGCCACGTTCTGGCGCGCCCAGAAACCGGAACCCTTCGACGAGGACGATCTGTCCCTCGCCGAGGAACTCGTCACCCGGGCGGCCGTCAGCATCGACACCGCCCGGCGCTACACCCGCGAACACACCATGGCGGTCGCCCTCCAGCGCAGCCTGCTGCCGCACGGCGTACCCGACCAGGTCGCGCTCGACGTCGCGTACCGCTATCTCCCCGCGCAGGCCGGGCTCGGCGGGGTCGGCGGCGACTGGTTCGACATCATCCCGCTGCCCGGGGCGCGCGTCGCGCTCGTCGTGGGGGACGTCGTGGGCCACGGGCTGCACGCCGCGGCGACCATGGGGCGGCTGCGGACGGCGGTCCACAACTTCTCCACACTCGACCTGCCACCCGACGAACTCCTGTGGCACCTCGACGAGTTGGTCACCCGCATCGACCAGGACGAGTCGGGTGACGAGACGGGGGGCGAGCCCGGGGGAAGCGACGCGAACGGCGCCCGCGTCACCGGCGCGACCTGCGTCTACGCCATCTACGACCCCGTGTCGGGGCGCTGCACGATGGCCCGCGCGGGACACCTCCAGCCGGTGCTCCTCTACCCCGACGGCACCACCCGGCTCGCCGACGTACCCGGCGGACCGCCCCTCGGACTCGGCGGTCTGCCCTTCGAGACCCTGGACATCGAGCTGCCCGAGGACACCCGTCTCGTCCTGTTCACGGACGGGCTGGTGGAGGACCGCGACCGCGACATCGACGACGGACTCACCCTGCTGCGCGGCACCCTGACGGAGCACACCACGGGGACCCCCGACGAGATCTGCGAGGCCACGCTCGCCCGGCTCATCCCCGACAACCCGCGCGACGACATCGCCCTGCTCGTCGGCCGCACCCGCGTCCTCGACGCCGCCCATGTCGCCGACTGGGAGGTGCCGTCCAACCCGGAGGCCGTCTCCGAGATCCGGGCCGCCGTCTCCGGCAAACTCGCCGAATGGGACCTCGGCGACGAGGCGTTCACGACCGAGCTGATCCTCAGCGAACTGGTCACCAACTCGATCCGTTACGCGGCGGGGCCGATCCGGGTCCGGCTCATCCGGGACCGCGCCCTGATCTGCGAGGTCTCCGACCGCAGCAGCACCTCACCGCATCTGCGCCGCGCCGCCACGATGGACGAGGGCGGGCGCGGCCTGTTCCTGGTCGCCCAGTTCGCCGACCGCTGGGGCACGCGGTACACGACCGAGGGCAAGGTCATCTGGACGGAACAGCCACTGCCGTGACGCCGGCCCGCCCCAACAACGCCGCGCGTGCCCTACGTTGGCGCGAAGTGATCGCCCGCACCCGCCCCGTCGTACCGGACTCGCCGTACCGGCCCCCGCCAGGGGCACCCGATGGCCCCCGGTTGGCCACGGGGTGAACGCGGAACGGTCACAAGGGCTGCGCAAGCGTGCGGATCGCGCTGTAATGACGAATGTGGCCGGCGAGGGCGCGACAGGACGGAGGACGGCCGATCTGTGTGCTGAACTCGCGCTGAAGGCGCTCGACGAGGAACAGGATCCCCGGCGGCGGCTGCGCTCCGTCGTCGAACAGGTCCTGGTGTTCACGGGGGCGACACTCGTCGCCGTCTTCGCTCCCGGCGGGACGGACGGCGATCTGTCCCTGATCGAATCAGCGGGCCTGCCGCGCGCCCTGTACGGGCTGCGGGACCGCTACCCCGCGTCGGGCGCCTCACCCGTGGCCGCCGCCCACCGCGACGGGACCCCGCTGTGGCTGGGCGCCGACGCGCTCGCCGTGCCGCCCGACGGGGAGAGCCCGCAGGTCACGGACGTCTCGGACGCCTCCATCGCTGTACTGCCGCTCGATGACGGCGGACCGGGAGCCGGTTGCCTCCTCGTGGTGACCGACCGGCCCGACGGGTTCGACAGCGAGGACCGGCAGTGGCTGGAACTGCTCGCCGCCGCCATCGGCTGCCCCACCCCCGGACCGGCGCCCGGCACACCGCACGGTGGCGACCCCGATCCCGACGGCGAGGACGGCCGGGCCAGCTCCTTCCGGCTCGCCATGGACAGCGGACGGATCGACGTCGACGACGCGGTCCTCGCCCTCTTCGGCCTGTCACCGTCCGAATTCGACGGACGCGTGGAGACCCTGCTCGCGCTGACCGTGCCGGAGGATCTGCCCACGCTGATGTCCGTCGTCGAGGCCGACCACATGGCGATCGGGGACCGCGAACTCGACTTCCGTATCCGGCGGCCCTCCGGCGAACCGCGCTGGCTGCGGCTGCGCGGCCAGGTCGTCCCGGCCGGCGACACGGGACCCGTACGGCTCATCGGCACCGTCCTCGACGCCTCCAACCTGCGTCCCGGCGTCAACGACGTCGCCCGCGTCCAGCGCCTCGCCGCCGTCCTGGCGGGCGCCTCCACGGTCCGCGAGGCCAGCCAGGCCGTCGCCGGCGGACTGCGCGCCCCGCTGCGCGCCGACCGCATCGCCCTCGCCGAACTCGACGGCGACCGGCTCGTCGTCACCGTCCTCGACCCGCCAGAACCGGACGCCTGGCCCGAGAGCTGGCGCAGCGAATGGCGCTCCGAGTGGCCCGACGCGCCCGTACGGGCCATGCCGACCCTCGCGGCGGCCATCGCCGACGGCCGCGCCACCGTCCTGGACGCCGGAACGCCCCTGGAGCCGAACCTCGCCGCCGTCGGCCCCGGCGGCCTCGCGATCCTGCCGCTGCCCGCCGGCGGCCGGACGGCCGGGGTCTGCCTCATCGGCTGGGACACCCCGCACACCTTCGGCTCCGAGGAGCGCGCCTTCCTCACCGCCGCCGCGGGGCTCGCCGGGCAGGCCCTGATGCGGGTGCGCGCCTTCGACGCCGAACACGAACTCGTCAGCACCCTGCAACGCTCCCTCCTGCCGCGCCGCCTGCCCGACCTGCCCGGCGGCCGGGCCGTCGCCCGCTATCTGCCCACCACGGCAGGGCTGGAGGTGGGCGGCGACTGGTACGACGTGATCCCGCTGACCGACAACCACGTGGCCCTCGTCATCGGCGACGTCCAGGGACACAACGCGGGCGCCGCGACCCTCATGGGCCAGATGCGGACCGCGCTGCGCGCCTACGCCGTGGAGGGCCACCCACCGGACGTCGTCGTCTCGCACGCCAACCGCCTTCTCGTCGGCATGGAGACCGACCTCTTCGCCACCTGCTGCTACGTCGACGTCGACATGGAGGCCGGCACCGCCCTGTGCGTACGCGCCGGACACCTCCCGCCCGTCGTGCGCCGCGCCGACGGCAGCACCGTGGTCATCGAGGCGGAGGGCGGGCCCCCGCTCGGTGTGATCACCGAGGCCGACTTCCCGATGACCCCGCTGCGACTCCAGCCCGGCATGGTCGTGGCCCTCACCACCGACGGCCTCGTGGAGTCCGCAGACCGCGACCTCGATGTGGGCCTGGCCCGGCTCGGCGACTCCCTCGCCGCCGCCGACCCCGCCCACCTCGAAACGGTCGCCGACGCCCTCCTCGAAGGCGCCAACCGCAACGACGACGTGGCGCTGCTCCTGCTGCGGTACGACGGCATGGCGGTGCTGCCGCGACGCGAGAGCTGGAGCGTCTGGCGAGTGCCCGAGGCGGCCCGCCACGCCCGCCGCTTCACCAAGCGCACCTTGCGCGCCTGGTCCGCGACGGAGGACGCCAGGAGCGGCGAGCACACGAGGAGCGGCGAAGCCATCAGGAGCAGCAGAGGCGCCGGAAACTTCCAGCACATCGACAACATCGACACCGTCCTCCTGGTGGTCTCCGAACTCGTCACCAACGCCCTGGTCCACACCGACGGGCCGGTCCGCCTCGATCTGACCCTCGTCGGCGGCCGGCTCCGCATCGCCGTCTGCGACTCCTCGCCCCGCACCCCGGTCAAGCCCACGAACCTCGGCTGGGAGGCGACGGGAGGACGCGGCATCCTCCTGGTCGAGGCCATGTCGGACGCGTACGGAACGGTCCCGGTCAGCGGCGGCAAACAGGTCTGGGGCGAGGTCGTCATCGGCCCACGGGACGCACCTTCCGACACTCCCGGATAGCGTGACGGACGTGCGCCTGCTGCTGATGTCCGACACCCATCTGCCCCGGCGCGCCAAGCGCCTGCCCGGGGAACTCCTCGACCGGATCCCCCTCGCCGACGTGGTCGTCCACGCGGGGGACTGGGTGGACACGGAGACCCTGGACCTCCTGGAGAGCCGCGCCCGGCACCTGATCGGGGTGTACGGCAACAACGACGGACCGGCGCTGCGGGCCCGGCTGCCCGAGGTGGCCCGCGCCGAACTGGGCGGGCTGCGCCTCGGCGTGGTCCATGAGACGGGCCCCGCGCAGGGCCGCGAACGGCGGTGCCGGACCCGCTTCCCCGATCTGGACGTGCTCGTGTTCGGGCACAGCCACATCCCGTGGGACAGCACCGCCGAGGGCGGGCTGCGGTTGCTGAACCCGGGCTCGCCCACCGACCGGCGCCGCCAGCCGCACTGCACCTTCATGACCGCCGAGGTCACGGACGGCACCCTCACCGATGTCGAGCTGCACCGGCTGCCGCCGCGCGAGGCCGAAACCGGAACCGAAGCCGAATCCGGTGCGACATAGCCCTGTATCGCTGTGATGTGACGCGGCGTCAGCCGTGTCGGAGGGTGCTCCACGGACACCGTCCGCGTCGCCACACGACGACGGCCGCCACTCCCGCCACCGCCCCCAGCAGAACCGCCCCGACCCGCTTCGCCAGCGGCACGACGAGCGGCCTCAGGAGTTCGATCGGCTCGGCCTCGGGCAGGGGAGGGGCGAGTCTGAGATGTCCGGAACCGCTGTCGTACCGGTACGTCCCGCCCGCCGTCCCGGCGGGTCCGTGAGCTGCCGCTCCCAGCTCGTGCGCCTCCGTGAGCTGCCGTGAAAGACAGTCCGCGAACTGGCCGATCAGCTTGTCACCCGCCTCCGCCAGCACCTCGTGCCCGAACCGCGCGGGCCGTCCGGTCACCGTCAGATCCGTGCGCACGGACACCACCGTGCCGCCGTCCACGGCCTCCGTCAGGGTGCCGGTGACCGTGGCGCGGGCGGTGCCCCGGCCGCGTAGCTCCTTGCCGCCGGCCGTCAGGACCAGCCGGTGTGCCGTGTCGTCCTGGTCCTCGAAGACCGCCGTACCGCCGTACGTCAGCCCGATCCGGCCGACCTCGACCCGCACCCTCCCGGCGACGCTCGTCCCGTCGAAGTCCTCGATCGTCGCGCCCGGCACGCACGGCGCCACCCGCTCGATGTCGAGGAGGGTCCGCCACGCCTCGTCGACCGGGACGGGCATGGTGAACTCGTGTCGGAGTTGCATCAGTTGTTCCTCTCCCGCGGGTCCGTCCGTCCGGGGTGGATCGCCCCGTCCGTCATCGTGAGCGGCTTCCCCGTACCGCCCCAGCGCAGTGCGACGATCTCCGCGGCCACCGACACGGCCACCTCCTCGGGCGTACGCGCCCCGAGGTCGAGCCCCACCGGCGAACGCAGCCGCGCCAGTTCGGCACCGTCGACCCCGGCGTCCCGCAGCCGCTTCAGCCGGTCGTCGTGCGTACGGCGGCTGCCCATTGCCCCGATGTACGCGGCCGGGCGGCGCAGCGCCTCCTCCAGGAGGGGCACGTCGAACTTCGGGTCGTGGGTGAGGACGCAGAGCACGGTGCGCCCGTCGGTCTCCGTGCCCCGCAGATAGCGGTGCGGCCAGTCCACGACGACCTCGGCGCCCGCCGGGAAACGCTTCGGGGTGGCGAAGACCGGGCGGGCGTCGCACACGGTGACCCGGTAGCCGAGGAACGCGCCGATCCGGGCGACGGCCGCGGCGTAGTCGATGGCGCCGAACACCAGCATCCTCGGGGGCGGCGCGAACGACTGGAGGAACACGGTGACGGCGTCCTCACGGCGTTCGCCGTGCGGCCCGTAGTGCCGCAACCCGGTCGCGCCCTGCGCCAGTTCACCCCGCGCGTCCGCCGTGACGGCGACATCGAGACCGGCCGTCCCGAGCGTGCCGGCCCGCCGGCCGGGCCACACGGCGAGCGTCGCCCCGCGCCGTGCGGGCCCGTCGACCACCGTCGCCACGGTCACCGGCTCGTTCCCGGCGACGGACGCGGCGACCTCGCCGAACGCCGGGTCGGTGCCGGGCGACACGGCCCGTACCAGAAGGGTGATCTCGCCACCGCAGGTCAGTCCGGCGGTGAATGCGTCCTCGTCGCTGTAGCCGAAGGTCTCCAGGCGGGCCTCGCCGTCCGCGACGACCTCCCGCGCCAGTTCGAAGACCGCGCCTTCCACACAGCCCCCGGAGACACTGCCCACTACCTCGTCGTCCGGGCCCACCGCCATCGCCGCGCCCGGCTCGCGCGGCGCGCTGCGGCTGACGGCGACCACCGTGGCCAGGCCGAACGGGGAGCCCGCCGCGTACCAGCGGTCCAGCGCCGGAAGGATGTCACGCACCATCGGCTCCTCTCACCGTCACCGTAGGGAGCGCGGGGTCCGGGCCGCCATGATCATGAAATACGGGTCATACGGGTCATGCGCCCTCCCGGCGGACAGGGCGGGGATCGTCAGCCGTTCGCACGTGATATGCGTCACTCTAGAACTGAGCTTCGAGGGGCGCGAGCGCGCGCTTCCGGCGGGCTCCACGACTGATGGGGACCTCGTATGAATGGCGTGGAAGTGCTGGTGGACGGCTTCAGCCGGATCCAGGAGGAGGTGCACGCCGTCGTCCAGGGGCTCTCGCCCGAGGACCTGAACGCGCGCATCGACCCCGACGCGAACTCCGTGGCCTGGCTGGTCTGGCATCTGACCCGGGTCCAGGACGACCACGTGGCCGACGCCGCCGGGCTCGAACAGGTGTGGATCGGCCAGGGCTGGTCGAGCCGCTTCGACCTGCCGTACGCGAAGCGGGCCACCGGGTACGGGCAGTCCAGCAGGCAGGTCGGCCGGATGCGGGTCGCATCGGGTGACCTGCTCCTCGACTACTACGACGCCGTCCACGACCAGACCGTCGCCTTCGTGCGCTCTCTCGGCGACGACGACCTCGACAAGGTCGTGGACGAGGGCTGGTCACCGCCCGTCACGCTGGGGGTGCGCCTGGTGAGCGTGATCGGCGACGATCTCCAGCATGTCGGGCAGGCCTCGTTCGTGCGGGGGGTGCTCGAACGGCGCTGAGCCTCGGGTGAGCGAAGGTGGGGGTGTCGGTGCCCGGTCAGGCCATCGCCAGCAGTTCCTGGAGTCGCAGTCCCCGGCGCACGTCCACGTCCGTGGAGACCCCGGTCCGCACCGCCGTGGCGAACTCCCGGCGCAGGGTCGGCCAGCACACGGAGTGGTCGAGCCCGGCCGCGTCGAAGACCAACTCGGTCTCCTGGCCGAAGAGTTCGACGCGGGTACGGCCCTCCGGCAGGGCGACGGCGCCGGAGAGGGACGCCTGACTGACGGCGCCGTTCTCGTGCTCGCAGGTCAGCTCCGTCCAGCGGCGCGGGTCGCCGGTCGCGCGCAGCGACACGATCGGGCCGACCGACGCGTCGAGCAGGTCGAGCAGATGCGGACCGAGGTCCAGCACGGCCCCGTGCTCCAGGCGCCAGGGCGTCGCGAAGTCGCCGCCGAGGAAGGCCCCGTGCAGACAGCAGGCGCGGGCGCCGAGTACGTCCATCTCCCGGGCGGCGGCCAGGAAGCGGCGGGTCTCCGGAAGGTAGCGGTTCGTGAGGACGAGCTGGGTGACGACGCCCGCGTCCCCGGCCGCGCCTGCCACGCGCCGCGCCTGCGCGAGATCCAGTCCGAGCGGCTTCTCAAGGAGCAGGGCCCGCCCCGCCTTCGCCGCCCGCACGGCCAACTCCGCCTGGACGTCCGGCGGCACCGCGAACGCCACGGCCTCGCAGCGGTCGAGCAATTCGTCGAACGAGTCCGCGACCGCCGCGCCATGGGCCGCCGCCACCTCTCGCGCCGCATCGGGCCTGCGGGCCCACACCGTGCTCAACTCCGTCTCGGGACCGGCCGCCAGCATCGGCGCGTGCGCCGCGCGGGCCCACGGCCCCGCTCCCACCAGGCCCACCTTCACGGGCTCGTACGTCCAGGGGTGGGTGTCGGGCATCGGGGCTCCGGGGGATCGGGCGGCGGGAGAGGGGTGGGGCGGACAAGTTGTACAGCGTGGGGTGCGGTGAAGGAAAGCCCGGGGCCGGAGCGCGACCCTTGTTTGAATAAATTAGGAATAATTATTGACACCGGATGAACGGGCCGCCACAGTCGTCGCCGACCCCACTCGTGACCCCAACATCCGGGAGATCCACGTGGCTTCACCTCCACCCGACACACCACAGGGCGCCGCGCCCACCACGGAACGCGCCACCGCGGCAAGCCCCACCGCCCGGTTCGCCCGCCGCGCCGGCGTCCTCGTCACCGCCCTGACCCTCGCGGCAACCGCCGCCACCGCCGCGACCGCGGCCCCGCCATCGGCCGCGCCCCCGGCGGACGGCGGCGCCGACGACCAGGGCGCCCCCGCGTACTACGACAGCGGCCTCGCCCCGACCCCGTACATGGGCTGGAACACCTACTACGGGCTCGGCGCGCCGACCGAGGCCGAGGTCAGGAGCGTCGCCGACCGCATCGTCAGCAGCGGGCTGCGGGACAGCGGATACGACATCGTCTGGCTCGACGGCGGCTGGCAGGCCGACACCCCGCGCGACGCCCGGGGCCGCCTCACCGCGCACCCCGACCGCTTCCCCTCGGGCATCCCCGCCCTGGTCTCGTATCTGCACAAGAGGGGCCTCAAGGCGGGCATCTACACCGACGCCGGTACGTACGACGGCGGCAAGAGCTGCGGCATCGGCAGCCGGGGCCACTACACCGAGGACGCGCGCCAGTTCGCGGACTGGAAGTTCGACGCGATCAAGGTGGACTTCCTCTGCGGGATCACCGCCAAGCTCGATCCGGAGCCCGCCTTCCGGGAGTTCAGCGCCGCCGTCGCCAAGTCGGGGCGCCGGATGCTGCTCAACCTGTGCAATCCGCTGACCGACGACTGGGGCCTGCCGCACACCCCTGAGCAGGACGCCCACAACACCTACGTCTACGGTCCGACCACCGCCGACTCCTGGCGCACCGGCACCGACATCGCCTGGGGCAACCCGACCCCCGGCCAGTGGCCCAACGTCCTGCGCAACATGGACGCCAACGCCTGGCACCCCGAGGCGCAGGGCCCCGGCCGCTACAACGACCCCGACTACCTCATCCCGATGCGGAAACTCTCCGACGGCACCTACGAGCTGACCGAGGAGGAGTCGACGACGCAGTTCGTCATGTGGGCCGTCATGGGCTCCCCGCTCGTCCTCGGCTCGGACCCGCGCGAACTGCCCGCGTCGATGATCGCCACGCTGCGCAACCCCGAGATCATCGCCGTCGACCAGGACCCCCTCGCCGTCCAGGGCGTCCGGATCGCGACCGACGGCGACGGTGACGTCTACAGCAAGGTGCTCAGCGGCGACGGACGCCGGGCCGTCGTCCTGCTCAACCGCTCGGACCGGGCGATCGAGCGCACGGTGACCTTCGCCGACACGGCCCTCACCGGACCCGTCCGGGTACGGGACCTGCGGGCGCGCGCGGATCGCGGCACGCACACCGGCTCGTACACCGTGACCGTCCCCGCGCACGGCACCGCGTTCCTGCGGCTGACCGGCCGCGACCACGCACCGGGCACCTCGCTGGGTGTCGCCGCGACAGCGAGCCCCGCCGTGGTGCGCGCGGACGCCGGTCCCGTCACGTTCCTGCGCGGCCCGCGCGGCTCCCTGCTCCAGCACACCACCCAGGGCACCCGCGACCTGGGCGGCCCGGCCGGCGGCCGGATACTCGGACAGCCCGCCGCGTACGCGTCGGCGGGCGGCCGGATCGACGTGTTCGTACGCGGCGGCGACTCGGCCGCCTACCTGCGCACCTTCACCGGCGGCCGGTGGGGCGACTGGCAGCGCCTCGGCGGCCGGCTCACCGACGCGCCGACGGCGGCCTTCACCGGCCCGGGGAACTGGACCCTCTTCGCACGCGGCGCCGACGGGCGGATCGTCACTCGGGGACCGTCATCGGCCTGGTCGTCCATCGGGGCACCGGAAGACCGGCCCGTCTACGGCAGGCCCTCCGCCGTCCAGGACGCGAGCGGCCGGGTCCATGTCGCCGTGCGCACCGCGGCCGACGCCGTGTGGGAACGCGACCGCGCCACCGACGGAACCTGGTCCGCGTGGACCTCGCTCGGCGGCACCGTCGGCGGCTCCCCGACCCTGGTCACGGCCGGTGACACGGTACGGCTCTACGCGCGCGCCGCCGACTACACGCTCTGGCAGCGCACGTACCGCGACGGAGCTTGGGCGGGCTGGACGAAGCGGCAGGAGTTCCCGAGTGCCGCCCTGCGCGGGGCACTTGGCGCGGTCGCCGGTCCGGACGGGAGCGTCGACGCCGTGTACCGGGGCGTGGACGGTCTGGTGCGGCTCGTGCACCTCGCGGAGTGAGGTCTGTACAACTCACCACGGCTTCACCTCACCTCGTCTCACCTCGCCTCACGGAAATAAATTAGTAATTAACCTTGACGTGGCTGATGGGCCACGCGAGTCTTGATCCGCCGCGACAAGGGCCCGGTCAGTCAGGCGGCCGGGCCCCCGGGCCGCGCGGACCCACAGGGAGTCCTCCATGAACAGCAATCACCTCAGCCGCCGACGCGTACTCGCCGGATTCGGCGCCGTGGGGACGGCGGCACTGATGAGCGGCTGCGTCACCTCCACCTCCGGCGACAAGGCGTTGTCCGGGGGAGCGGTGACCCTCCAGTCCAACCTGTCCTCGCCCCAGGCGAAGAGCGCGATGCGGGACCTGGTCGCGGCCTACGGCAAGCAGGGCGATGCCACCGCCACGCTCAACACGGTGGCGTCGGAGACCTTCCGCACCCAACTGCCGACGTACCTCACCTCGGCCAACCCGCCGGACGTGTACACCTGGTACCCCGGCTCGGTCGCCGACTCGTACGCCAGGAAGGACCTCCTCCTCACGCTCGACGACGTGTGGGAGTCGCCCGATCTGAAGAAGTACTCGAAGGCGCTGGACTCCCTGTGCACGGCGAGTTCCGGCAAGAAGGTCTTCGTGCCCACCACCTACTACTGGTGGGGCATGTTCTACCGGAAGTCCCACTTCGCGAAGTGGGGCGTCGAGCCGCCGAAGACGTGGGACGACTTCCTCGACCTGTGCGACAAGCTCAAGAGCAAGGGCGTCGCGCCGATCGGGCTCGGCGCGGGCGGTAACACCGCGTGGGTCGCGTCCGCCTGGTTCGACTACCTCGACATCCGCGTCAACGGAGCCGCATACCACCGCGATCTGCTCGCGGGCAAGCACCGCTTCGACGACCCGCAGGTCCGCAAGGTCTTCGACCGCTGGAAGGAGGTCCTGCCGTACTTCGACCCGAACGGCACCGCGATCCCCTTCCAGGACGCGACGACCGCACTGCTCCAGGGCCGTACGGGCATGATGCTGATCGGCACCTTCTTCGCCGACTCCGCGCCCAAGAACGCCCTCGACGACATCGACTTCTTCCGCTTCCCGGTGATCGACGCCAAGGTCCCGCTCGCCGAAGAGGCGCCCACGGACGGCTACTTCGCCAGCGCCCGCACCGGACGCGAGGACGGCGTCAAGGACTTCCTGCGCTATCTCGCGACCGCCGAGGCCCAGGAGATCTACGTCAAGGGCTCGTCGGGCACCGCCATCCCCTGCCACCCCGACGCCAAGGACAGCGGGACGGACCTGGTCAAGAAGGGCCGGGCGCATGTCGCCGAGGCCGCCGAGATCACCCAGTTCTTCAACCGCGACTCCAGCGACGCCCTCCAGCCCACCGCGGACAACGCCATCATCCGCTTCTTCGCCAAGCCGTCGTCGGTCGACTCGGTCCTGCGGGAGTGGCAGCGGGACGCCGAGAAGATCTGGGGGGCGTGAGGTGGCCGTGCTGACCGCCCCCGACCGTGCGGCGCCCGCACCGCCGGGCCCGCCCCGGCGGCGCCGCCGTCGGGGGAGCGCCAGCCGGGTACCGCCCGTCGTCCTGGCGTTCGTCCTGATCCCGCTGCTCTTCGAGGCGGTCTGGGTGTTCTGGCCCGCGCTCCAGGGCTTCTACCTCTCGCTCACCCAATGGGACGGCGTTTCGGCGCCGACGTTCGTCGGGCTCGACAACTACCGCGAGATGGCCGGGGACAGCGTCTTCGGGACATCCCTCGTCAACACCGTCCTGTGGCTGGTCCTGTTCGGCGGCCTCTCCGCCGTCCTCGGCCTCGGCGCGGCCCTGCTCCTGCAACAGGAGCGGCGCGGCGTCGGCTTCTACCGCGCCGCCCTGTTCCTGCCCGTCGTCTTCTCGCTCGTCGCCACCGCCCTCGTCTGGCAGGCGATCTACCAGCCCGACGGCGTCCTCAACCAAGTGCTCGGCTCCGTCGGCCTCGACAGCCTCCGCCACGCCTGGCTCGCCGACCAGGACACCGCCCTGTACGCCGTGATCGTGCCCGCCCTCTGGCGCCAGATCGGCTATGTGATGGTCCTGTACGTCGCCGGACTCAAGGGCATCGACCCGATGCTGTACGAGGCCGCCAAGGTCGACGGCGCCACCCGGTGGCAGCAGTTCCGGCATGTCACGCTGCCCCAGTTGAGCAGCGTCAACGCGGTCGTCCTGTCCGTCATCGTGATCGACTCGCTGCGCTCCTTCGACGTGGTGTGGTCCCTGACCCGCGGCGGCCCCTACCACTCGTCCGAACTGCTCAGCACCTACATGTACTCGACGGCCTTCCAGTCCCTGCGCCTCGGCTACGGATCGGCCCTCGCCGTCGTCATCTTCGTGCTGGCCTTCGGAGTCATCGCCTCCTACCTCGTCCGAGCCTTCCGGGAGGCCGACCGATGAGCGCCACACGGTCCACCACCGACACCCCGACCGCGAGCGCCCGCCCGACGGCCACCGCGAAGGCCAACGCCACCGCGCTGCGCAGACGCCGCGCGGCCACCGCCGGCTTCCATCTGAGCGCGGGCACCCTCGCCGTGCTGTGGCTGCTGCCGATCGTCCTGGTCCTGGTCACCAGCCTGCGGTCCTTCGACGACATCGCCGCGCACGGCCTCGGCAGCCTGCCGCACTCCTTCACGCTGGACAACTTCCGGCAGGCATGGGTCGACGGCGGCCAGCAACGTGCCCTGATCAACAGCCTGATCGTGACGGTGCCCTGTGTGATCGCCACGCTCGCGCTCGCCGCGATGGCCGCGTTCGCGCTGAGCCGCTACGCCCTTCCGCTGCGCCGGACGCTGCTCCTGCTGATGCTCGGCGGCAATCTGCTGCCCCCGCAGATCCTGCTCATCCCGGTGTCCAAACTCAGCGAACTCCTGGGCATCCACGACACGCTGCCCGCGCTGATCGGCGTACAGATCGGCTTCGGCGTCGGGTTCTACGTGTTCGTGCTGCACGGCTTCATGCGGTCCATCCCCGACGAGATCCAGCAGGCCGCCGTCATCGACGGCGCGCGCCCCTGGCAGATCTTCCGGCGGATCATCCTGCCGCTGACCCGGCCCGCGCTCGCCGCGCTCAGCGCCCTCTCCTTCACCTGGATCTTCAACGACCTGCTGTGGGCCATCACCGTGCTGCGCAGCGACGAGAAGATGCCGATCACGGCCGCCCTCATCGGACTCCAGGGCCAGTACGTGTCCATGTGGAACGTGATCGCGGCGGGCTCCGTCATCGCGGCGGCCCCGACCGTGGCCGTCTTCCTCCGGTTCCAGCGCCACTTCGTGGCCGGCCTCAACCTGGGAGCAGTCAAGTGACCGCGCACCGCCTCTGGACCCTGCGGACGGAGCACACCAGCTACACCGTCCGCCTCGCCGACGACGGCCCCTGGGCCGAACTGCACTCCTGGGGACCGCACGGCGTCGAGACCGGCCCTTCCCCGCTCGACTGGTCCCGCCGCACCCACTACATCGTCCCCGCCGACCTCGCCCCGGCCGAGTATCTGCCGCAGGGGCTGCGGCCGTTCAACGGCGCCGAGCTGACCGCCAGGCGGCCCGGCGCGGAGTCCGGCGTGTGGTGGACCTTCACGGAGGCCGTCGAAGGCGACGGCACGCTGCGGCTCGTCTTCGACGACGACGTCATCGGGCTGCGCGTCGCCCTCTGCTACGAGACCGTCCCGGACACCGACGTCGTCCTGCGCTGGACCGAGCTGACGTGCACCGGCGACACCGAACTGTGCCTGGAACAGCTCGACTCGGCCGCCGTCACCGTCCCCGTCACGGGCGGCGCCCGCCTCACCTACCTCACCGGACAGTGGTCCCAGGAGTTCCAGCTCACCCGGTTCGACCTGGTCCGGGGCGGCTTCACGATGGGCAGCACCCAGAGTGTGCCCGGCCACGCCTACGCGCCCTGGCTCGCCGTGCAGGACGCCTCGGACACCGGCCCCGGCCCGGTCCCGACGTACGGCATCGCCCTGGAGTGGTCGGGCAACTGGCACATCTCCGCCGACGCCGAACCCGGCGGCACGGTCCGGGTCCGCGCCGGACGCGTCCCGCACGAGGGTGTCGTCGTCCTCGCCCCCGGCGCCACCCTCACCACCCCCCGCCTTGCGTGCGCCTACAGCGGTGAAGGGCTCGACGGGCTGGCCCGGGTCTGGCACCGCTACGAACGGCGCCTCACCGGACCCCGTATCGACCGCACCCGCAAGGTCCTCTACAACTCCTGGGAGGCGACCGGGTTCGACGTCGAGGCGGCGGGACAGCTCGACCTCGCCAAGATCGCCGCGGAGATCGGCGCCGAGCTGTTCGTCGTGGACGACGGCTGGTTCACCGGGCGCCGCGACGACACCGGCGGCCTCGGCGACTGGTACCCCGACCCGGCGGCCTTCCCTCAAGGTTTCGACCACTTCATCGACGAAGTACGCGCCCTCGGCCTGGACTTCGGCCTCTGGGTGGAGCCCGAGGCGGTGAGTCCCGGCAGCCGGCTGCACCGCGAGCACCCCGACTGGGTGTACCGCGTCGACGGCAGGGCCGCCCGGCTCGTCCGCAACCAGCTCCTGCTCGACCTCGGCCGCGAGGACGTCCAGGACTTCGTCATCGCCACCTTCGACCGGCTCCTCACCGACCACGCCGTCAGCTACCTCAAGTGGGACATGAACCGGCCCCCCACCGAACGCGGCCGACCAGGCACCGGACCCGCAGGACGCGTGGACCTCGACGCCGAACACGTCGCCGGCTATCTGCGCGTCCTCGACCACCTCCGCACCACACACCCCCACGTCACGGTCGAGGGCTGCGCGGGCGGCGGCGCCCGGATCGAGCACGCCACGATCGCCCGTACCGACGTGGTCTGGCCCAGCGACAACACCGCGCCCCTGGACCGGCTCCGCACCCAGTACGGATTCCTGCACGCGCACGCGCCGCACGTGATGAGTTCCTGGGTCTCCGACGCGCCCGGCCTCTTCGACCCCCGGCCCCGCTCCCTCGCCTTCCGCTTCGTCAACGCCATGTCCGGCGTCCTCGGCATCGGCGCCGATCTGCGGCACTGGACCCCCGGGCAGCGCGCCGACGCCACCGATTGGATCGCCCGCTACAAGGACGTCCGTGACGTCATCCACCGGGGCGAAGCCCGACTGCTCGGCACCCCCGACGACCCGTCGTGCGGCGTCCAGTACGTGTCCGGGGACGGCGCCCGGGTCGTCGTCACCGCGCTGAGCACCGGGCGCCTCGACGGCGCGCCGCTTGTTCCCGGCCGCCCCGACCGCCTCCGGCTGCGCGGCCTGCCACCCGGGGCCCGGTACGTCGACCCGGCCACCGGAACCACCTACAGCGGGGCCCATCTGCTCCACTCCGGGCTGCCGTTCGCCTGGACCGCCGACCACGACGCGGAGCTGGTGGTGCTCGTGCGGCAGTAGCCACCACCAGGCGCCGAAAGGCGGTGCCGCGAAGGGGCCTGACGCGGCATCAGCCGGGCCCGGACCCGCCGACCGGCCGAGCGCGCGCCCCGCGCGCCCCGCAGAATTGACCCCGGCACACCGCCGCACCACGGCCGTGCCACCACGGACCCCGAGGAGTCGACCCGACCATGAACCACCCAGCAGGATGGCCCGGCGCACGCTTCACCGACCGCGTCGCCGTGGTCACCGGCGCCGCCTCCGGCATCGGCGCCGCCACCGCCGCCCGCCTCGCCGCCGAAGGCGCCGCCGTCGTCCTCGCCGACATCGACGAGGCACGCGGCAAGGAGACCGCGCGACGGATCGGCGAGGACGGCGGACGCGCCCTCTTCGTCCCCGCCGACGTCTCCGCCGCCGCCGACTGGACGCGCGTGGTCGACGCCGCGCACACCTTCGGCGAGATCGGGGTCCTGGTCAGCAACGCGTACACCGTCGATGTCGCCCCCGCGCACGAGATGACCCTGGAGTCCTGGCAGCGGCAGCTCGCCACCAACCTCACCGGCGGCTTCCTCGGCTTCCGCGCCGCCCTGCCCGACCTGCGAGCGTGCCGGGGCGCGGTCGTCCTCACCTCGTCGGTCCACGCCCACCGGGGCATCCCCGGACACCCCGCGTACGCCGCGTCCAAAGGAGCGCTGCTCTCGCTGTGCGGACAACTCGCCGTCGAGTACGGGCCCGAGGTCCGCGTCAACGCCGTACTGCCCGGACCCGTCCTCACCGCCGCCTGGGACCGGGTGGCCGACGACGACCGGGAGCGCAGCGTCGCGCAGACCGCGGCCGGACGCTTCGGCACCCCCGACGAGGTCGCGGCGGCCATCGCCTTCCTCGCGGCCGACGAGGCGTCCTTCATCACCGGTACGAGTCTTGTGGTCGACGGCGGCTGGAGCGTCGTCACCTCCTCCGCCTGATCCCGCCCCCCTTGACTGCCCCCGCTCACCCGCCCGATCGCCCTCCCGACCACCCGCCTCACCCACGCGCCGGGGCGACCCCCACCTCGCGCCGCCGAAGCGCCCGCCCGGACCGGTCCGCCGACCGGACCTCCGGGCCCCGAAGAACGAAAGGCAGATCGACATGACGCGCTACGCCCGCCGCGGTGTGCACGGTCAGACCGTGGAAGCACTCGCCCGCCGGGTACTGAGCGGCCGGCTCCCCGAGGGCTCGACCCTCGACCTGGTGGCACTCCAGAGCGAACTGGATGTCAGCCTGACGGCGCTGCGCGAGTCCCTGAAGGTCCTCGCCGCCAAGGGCATGGTCGACGCCCGGCAGAAACGCGGCACCTTCGTACGGGCCCGCGCCGACTGGAACCTCCTCGACGCGGACGTCCTGCGCTGGCAGTTCGAGGGCGGCAGCACCGCCGACGCCGACCGCGCCCTGCTCCGCAACCTCGGTGAGGTCCGCGCGATCATCGAACCCGCCGCCGTACGGCTCGCGGCGCAGCGCCGCACCGACAGCGACCTCGACGCCCTGGAGGCGGCGATCGACGCGATGGGCGCGGGCGGCGACGACACCGCGCACGCCGTCGAGTCCGACCTCGCCTTCCACCGCGCGCTGCTCGCCGCCACCCACAACGAACTCCTCGAACGGATGGAGATGGTCATCGAGTCGGGCCTCGCCCACCGCGACCGCATCGTCCACAGCTCGCCCCACACCGACGACCCCGTCCCCAGCCACCGGGCCGTCCTGGACGCCGTGCGCGCGCAGGACCCCGATGCCGCCGAGACCGCCATGCGGGCCCTGCTGGAACAGGCCGTACGGGACTTGGACCGCGTGGAGCCGACGGCCGACCGTACGAAGGGCACGGACGCCTCGTGAAGATCACCCGTATCGAGACCTTCCTCATTCCGCCGCGCTGGCTGTTCTGCCGTGTCGAGACCGACGACGGGGTGGTCGGCTGGGGCGAACCCGTCGTGGAGGGCCGCGCCGAGATCGTCCGCGCCGCCGTCGACGTCCTCGCCGAATACCTCGTCGGCAAGGACCCCCTGCGCATCCAGGACCACTGGCAGATCCTCACCAAGGGCGGCTTCTACCGGGGCGGGCCCATCCTCTCCAGCGCCGTCGCGGGCCTCGACCAGGCGCTGTGGGACATCGCGGGCAAGACGTACGGCGCGCCGGTGCACGCGCTGCTCGGCGGTCCGGTACGGGACCGGGTCCGCGTCTACGCCTGGGTCGGCGGCGACGAGCCCGCCGCGCTGACCGAGCAGGTCACCGAGCAGGTCGAGGCGGGGTTCACGGCGGTCAAGATGAACGCCGCCGGAGCCACCTCGCGGATCACCACGCCCGCCGAGACCGCGGCGGTGGTGGCCAGGGTCGCCGCCGCCCGTGACGTCCTCGGCCCGCACCGCGATGTCGCCGTCGACTTCCACGGCCGCTTCACCGCCGCCACCGCCCGCCGTGTCCTCACCGAACTCGCCCCGGTCCACCCGCTGTTCGTGGAGGAACCCCTCCTGCCGGACCAGGGGCATCTGCTGCCCCAGCTCGTCGCCGCGAGCCCGGTACCGATCGCGACCGGCGAACGCCTCTACGGGCGGGCCGAGTTCCTGCCCGCGCTCACCGCCGGTATCGCCGTCGCCCAGCCCGACCTCTCGCACGCCGGTGGCATCTCGGAGGTCCACCGCATCGCGTCCCTCGCCGAGACGTACGGCGCCGAACTCGCCCCGCACTGCCCGCTCGGCCCGATCGCACTCGCCGCCAGCCTCCAAGTCGCCTTCGCCACCCCGAACTTCCTCATCCAGGAGCAGAGCCTCGGCATCCACTACAACAAGGAGGCCGACCTGCTGTCGTATCTGCTGGACCCCGAGCCGTTCCGCTTCGTCGAGGGCCACGCCCTGCGCGGGAACCTGCCCGGACTCGGCGTCACCCTGGACGAGGCCGCCGTCCGCGCGGCCGACCGCGCCGGGCACCGCTGGCGCAACCCGGTGTGGCGCCACCCCGACGGATCGTTCGCGGAGTGGTGAGCCGGTCTGCCGAATCCGGGGTGCGGATCGTCACCGACCCGGCGCACGGCGGGCGTTGGACGTCCCTGCGGGCGTCGGGCCGCGAGTGGCTGTGGCAGCGCGACGAACCGCGCCGTCCGGGCGCGCGCCCCGGCGACCCGTTCGCCGACGCGGGCGGCGTCGAGGAGTGCGTCCCGACCGTGCGCGGCACACCGGACCACGGGGACGCCTGGTCACGGGCCTGGACACGCGACGGTGGCGACGGGGCCGACGGTGCCACGGACACCGTGGACTGCCCGGACTTCCGGCTCACGCGCGCCGTCACGCCGGGTGGCCCGGGGGCGGCGCTGGTCTCGTACCGGCTCACGGCCGCCCCCGGCCACCGCTTCCTCTGGGCCGCGCACGCCCTGCTCGACCTGTCGACCGGCGCCACGATCCGGATGGACGAAGGAGCGCGGACCCGGCTCTTCCCGGAGGCCGCCCAACTGGTCGCCGAGCCCTGGCCGTCCGGGGCCCCTTGGATCGAGGGCGCCTGGCCGGACCCGTACGGCATCCCGCTGCACCGCACGGGACCGGACGACGGCACCGCCGTGGGCGCCGTCGTGGCGACCGGAGCGGTCTGTGTGCACGACCGCGGCGACACCCTCAGGTTCGCGCTGGAAGCCGAGGGGCAGCCGGTTTCGGTGGCCCTGTGGCGCAATCTCGGCGGCTTTCCCGCCGACGGCCCTTACCGCAGTACGGGTGTGGAGCCGATGCTCGGCCGGGTCTTCGACCTCGCGGACGCGGGGCCCGGCGACGCCGCCGTCGTCCCGCCGTCCGGCGAGGTGCGCTGGTGGCTCACCGTGACGGACCACTGCGCGTGCGCCCAGCACCCCGAGGAGGACTCCCGATGACGCCCACCGCACTCCGACCCGACCGGCTCGAACTCGGCGAGGGCATCCGCTCGGTCGACGGCCGTGTGGTGCTCGTGGACATCCTCACCGGACGCCTGCTCGCCGCACCGGCGGACCCCGCCGCACCCCTGCGGCCCCTGCTCCAACTGGACGTCCCGCTCGGCGCCGTGGCACCGGTCGCCGGTCGGGCGGGCGGCTGGATCGCGGCGGCGGGCACCGGAATCTGCCTGCTGGGCCCGGCGGCGCGCGACGGGCGCCCCACCTGGCTGGCGCGCCCGGAGGACGGCGCGCCCGTCCGGATGCGGATGAACGACGCGACGGCCGATCCGTACGGCCGGTTCTGGGCGGGCAGCATGGCGTACGACGCCGTGGCCGGGGCGGGTTCGCTGTACCGGGTCGACCCGGACGGCACGGTGCACACGGCGCTGACCGGGCTGACCGTGCCCAACGGCCCGGCGTTCAGCGCGGACGGCTCCCTGATGTACCTCGCCGACAGCGCGCGGGGAATCGTCCGGCGGTACCCCGTGCACCCGGCGACCGGCGCCCTCGGCACGCCGGAGACCTTCGCCACCTTCGCCGAAGGCAGCCCGGACGGCATGACCGTGGACGCCGAGGGCGCGCTGTGGGTGGCCGTCTGGGGCACCGGGACCGTCCACCGCTACCGCTCCGACGGCGCCCACGACCGCACCCTGACCCTCCCGGCCCGGCAGCCCGCCGGCGTCTGCCTGCACGGCACCACGCTCCACATCACGATGGCCACCGTGGGCCTGCCCGACCCGGGACCCTACGACGGCGCGGTCTTCACCGTCCCGGTCGACGTCCCGGGCTCACCGGCCGCCGCGTACCGCCCCGCCGCCGACGACTAAGCCTGACCAGGGCCCCCTGCCACGCATCGCCCGACGACCGGGACCTACGCACCCTCGTCCTCCGTTTCCGCCACGCCCTCCTCGTACGCGCGCAACGTGTCCACCACCATGCGGCGTTCCGCCGGGGTGAGGGGGGCGAGGGCGTGGCGCCAGGCGGTGGCGCCGCGCGACAGCCACGCCGAGATCGACGGACGCATCCCGTCGGTGATGCTGACGATGCGTCGGCGCCGGTCCGTCTCGTCCTCGCGCCGCTCCAGCACGCCCTTACGGCTCAGTTCACCGACCATCAGGCTCACGGTCGTCGGCGCGACCTCCAGCCGGGTCGCGAGGTCGTTGACGGTCGTCGGACCGTCGAACAGCAGATACGACAGCAGCGACAGATGCCGGGGCGCCAGCGCCAGGGACTGGAGTTCCTCCGGCACCGGCATGCGTTTGGCACGGCCGACCATACGGGGCATCAGCAGCAGCAACGCCCGGATCGCGTCGTCCACGTCGTCCATGGCGTCATCCACGGGGTCGCCGTTGGTTGACATGCCTCACCCTCCAATTTAGCTTTGACATCAAAGATGCTTGGCTCGCAAAGCAAACGTGTCCACCATCGTAAAGGGGCTCCGTCATGCCGCATTTCACCGTGCAGATCCGCGAGGAGGAGTTCGACGGGAAGGTCGAACCCCGTCTCATCGCGGGTCTGACCGAAGCCGTCGCCCACGTGTTCGGCGAGTGGGCGCGATCCGTCGCCGTCGTGACCCTCGTCGGCGTTCCGCGAGGCCGCTGGGGGAGCGGGGGTGTGCCCAGCGACGAGAACGCGCCGGTCGTCGTCCTCGGTATGCGCGAGGGCGCCTTCGCGCTCCCGGACGTGCCGGACGCGCCCGCCCGTCTGATCGCCACCATTACCGACGCCGTGACCGACGTCTTCGGTGAGCAGGTGCGTGAGCGGGTCACCGTGCTGCTCGAAGCGGTGCCCGAGGGTCGGTCGGGCGTGGGCGGCGTACCGGTCTGACCCGTGCGAGGGGGTGGCGGGGGCGGCGGTCGTCCCGGCGCGCGCGGGGCGGAGCCCGGAGGTCACCGGAGTCGTCTACAGTGACCTACGCCGTCTACAAGCCTGTAGTCGGTGGTCCGTACCGGGCAGATCGGTGGTCCGCGGCGGGCAGAACCTGACCCAGCAGAACTGGATGCCATGAGCGCGATCAGTATCGGACAGGCCGTCATCCTCGGCGCCGTCGAGGGAGTGACCGAATTTCTCCCCATCTCGTCGACCGGCCATCTGAAGATCACGGAGGGTCTGATGGGGATCCCCGTCGACGACCACTCGGTCGTCGGATTCTCGGCCGTCATCCAGGTCGGCGCGATCGCCGCCGTCCTCGTCTACTTCTTCAAGGACATCGTCCGCATCCTCACCGCCTGGGGCCGCGGACTCAAGGACCCCGAGGAGCGTTACCACCACGACTACAAGTTCGCCTGGTGGGTGATCTACGCGACGATCCCGATCGTCGTCGTCGGCCTCGCCGCCAAGCCCCTCATCCAGGGGCCGCTCGCCTCGCTGTGGGTCGTGGCCGGATCCCTGATCGTCGGTAGCGGCGTCATGTGGGCCGCCGACCAGATGGGCCGGCACAAGCGCGGCGAGGACGACACCTCGTTCAAGGACGCCATGCTCGTCGGCTCCTCGCAGATCCTCGCGCTCCTCTTCCCGGGCTTCTCCCGCTCCGGCGCCACCATGTCCACCGCGCTGATGCTCGACCTCGACCGGGTCGCCGCCACGCGGCTCTCCTTCTTCCTCGGCATCCCGGCCCTCACCGGCGCCGGCATCTACGAACTGAAGGACGCCCTCGGCTCCGGCGCCGGGGCGGCGCCCCTCGTCGTCGGCACGATCGTGTCCTTCGGCGTGGCCTACGCCTCGATCGCCTGGCTGCTGAAGTACGTGGCCAGACACTCCTTCAACGCCTTCGTCGTCTACCGGCTCGTCGTCGGCGTACTCCTGCTCGGGCTGCTCACCACCGGGGTGCTCTGACCGGGGAGCTTCGACCGGAACCGAGAACGACCACGGCGGTCCGCGCGCCCCCGAAAGGGAACGCGCGGACCGCCGTCGTGTGTCAGGCCACCGTGCCCTGGATCAGGCTGTATCCACCGCGAACACATGCATCGTGCCGCCGCTCGTGGTCGCCGGAAGCGTCACGCTCGCCAGCCGCTTGCCCGGCTCCAGGGCGAGGGGCGCGGTCGCGAAGACATCGGTGCCCACCTCCTCGACACCGCCTCCGGAGACGTCCCGGTAGGTGGTGTGCAAGGCCACGACATTCCCGTACGACGGCTGCTGGGTGCCGCCGCCGAGCGTCCAGTCGCTGAAGCCGACCGTCGCCTGCCGCGTCGTGCCGTCGGTGTACGTCAGTGTCACCGTCCCGGTGGTGGGGCCGTTCGCGGCGCTGCCCAGCAGGCTCAGCCGGGTCGCGTTCGCGGAGGTCGCTGACACGTCCAGGGTCTGGCCGCCCCCGACGACCTCGATGTTGTCCGGATCGCCCGCCCTCACATCGGGCCAGGTGAAGGCGAAGTCACCCGACGACACCGTGCCGCCAGGTCGCGCGCCCGCGTCCGCGAGGGCCTTCGCCGAGTAACTCCAGCCGCCGCCGTCGAAGTTGGCCTGCGGATCGGTGTCGTCGGCGGAGACGCCGTTGTTGTTGAGGTTCCACAGCACGCTGTCGCGTACGCCGACCGTCACCGCGAGCGACGTCTTCGGCAGGGCCGTACCCGTCGAGGTCGTGAGGGTCAACGGGATCTTGTAGAAGCCCGGTTGGGCATCGTCGGCCGCCGTGACCGTGAGCTTCGTGGACGCCGAGCCCGCGCCCGGCACCGCGAGGTCGCCCTCCGCCGGGCCCACCGTCAGACCGGCCGGCGGATCGGCCTTCCAGCGGACCGTCGCCCCCTCGTCCGCGAGCGTCTGCACCTTCAGCGCCGACTCCACCGCGCCGCCGCCCGGCTCGGCCTTCACCCCGCTCGGACTCGTCCCCGTGAAGAACGGCACCCCGCCCGCACGGAACGACGGCGGAGCGTCGCCCGGGTCACTGCCCCAGGACGTGTTCGGCGCCGTACCCAGCGTGTAGTCGAGCGTGCCGCCGCGCGACACGAGGGACGCGGGCACCCACGGCCGGTCGGACGCCTTGCCGTCGACTTTCAGCCGCTGGACGTAGCGGTGATCGGCGGACGCGGCGGGAGCGTTCACCGTGATGTCACGGCCGTGTCCGGTACGGATCACCGCGCGCGGGAACAGCGGCGCCGACAGGACGAACTCGGCCCGGCTGGGGATCTGCGGATACAGGCCGAGCGCCGAGAACACGTACCAGGACGACATGGTCCCGGCGTCGTCGTTGCCGGGGATGCCGCCGGGCGAGTGGGTCCACAGCTGGTCCAGCTCGGCGCGGACCGTCTCCTGCGTCTTGTACGGGGAGCCCAGGTAGTTGTAGAGGTACGGCGCGTTGATGTCCGGCTCGTTCGTCGGGTCGTAGCGCGTGGCGTCACGGGCCGAGAAGTCGAACGTCCCGTCCGGCGCGCGGAAGAAGGAATCCAGCCGCTTCACGGCCGTCTCGTTCCCGCCCATCGCCCGCGCCAGGCCCGCCACGTCCGAGTACACCATCCACGAGTACTGGGCGCTGCTCCCCTCCACGAACCCGTTCCCGGTCGACGGCGTGAACGACCCCGCCCAGCTCCCGTCCGCCTTGCGGTCCCGCATGTAGCCGCCCTGCTCGGTGGCCGCCGGGTCGAAGACATGCGTCCAACCACCGGACCGCTCAAGGAACTTCCTCGCGTTCGCCCGGTCACCGGTGAGCCGTGCCAGCTCCGAGAGACCGAAATCGGCCGCCGCGTCCTCCAGCGTTTCGGCCGCGCCACCCCAGCAGTGACAGTTGTCGGCCGGTACGTAGCCGAGCTTCAGATACTGGTCGAGCGCCGGGCGCTGTCCCACGCACTCCACATTGCATCCGGCGCTCGACGAGTCGTTCGCCGTCGGCACCGTCGCCGCCGTGATCAGCGACCGGAGCGCGCCCTTCACATCGAAGTCGCGGGCGCCGAAGGCATACATACCGGCCACCGCCGGAGCCGACGGGTCGCCCGACATGACGCTCGTCTTGCCGTTCTGGAGCAGCCAGCGGTCCCACTCCCCGTCGCGCTGCGTCGCGTAGTTGAACAGCGACTGCGCATAGTCGCTGCCCACCTTCGGCGACAGCAGCGCCAGCAACTGCACCTGCGCGCGGTACTGGTCCCAGCCGGAGAACGTCCCGTACTGCGCTTTCTGGCCACGCGCCAGTCGGCGCGGCTTGCGGTCGGAGCCCAGATAGCGGCCGTCGACGTCACTGGTCAGCGTCGGCTCCAGCATCGAGTGGTACAGCGCCGTGTAGAACGTCGTACGTTGCTCGTCGGAGCCGCCGCTGACGCGGATCTTGCCCAGTTGGCCGCGCCACGAGGACACGGCGTCCGACCGGACGGACGCGAAGGTCTTGCGGGGCGGATTCTCGGCCCGCAGATTGGCCTCCGCGTTCGCCGCGCTCACATATGAGATCGCGACCTTGGCCTGAACCTGCTCGGTCCCGGCGGGGAACGTCACGTACGCGCCGGACCCCTTGCCCGCCACCGGATTCCCGGACGCGCTGTAGCCCGTACCGCCGCTCGCCCGCGTCGATCCCGGCTGGAGGGTCCCGTCCGCCCAGGTGCCCACCGACTGGAACGGCTGGTCGAAATGGGCGGTGAAGTACAGCGTGTACAGGTCGTGCCGGTTGTTGGCGCTCTGCGGACCGCAGAAGTTGCCCGCGCTCACCGACCCCGTCACCGTCCGGGCCACCGGGTCGACCTCGACGGTCGCGTCGGTGCTGCCCGTCTCGGAGTTGGACGTCCTCAGCAGCATGCTGGCGGGGCGGTCCGCCGGGAACCCGAACCGGCCGGTGCCCGTGCGCTCCGTCGTCGTCAGCTCCGCCGAGGCACCGCTCGCCAGACCGACCTTGTAGTAGCCGGGCAGCGCGGTCTCGTCCGCGTGCGAGAAGGTGCTCGCGTACGTGGCGTCGGTGGCGTCCGCCGACGGCGACGACGTGACCTCACCCACGTGGGGCATGATCGGAATGTCCCCGCTCGCCCCCGAACAGCCCACACCGTTGAGATGGGTGAGGCTGAAACCGCGGATGCGCGTCGCGTCGTACTGGTAGCCGCCGGGCGCCGGGGTCGAGATCTGCCGGCCCCGGGAGTTCTGCGGACTCCAGGCCAGCATGCCGAACGGCCGGACCGCTCCCGGATAAGTGTTGCCCGCGTTCGACGTGCCGATCAGCGGATCGACGTACGCCACCGGATCGTTGACGGGCGCCGCTGCCGCTGCCGTGACCGAGCCCGGCGCCGCCGACGCGGGCGCGCCGGACAGGCCCAGGCCGAGCGCCGCCACGGCCGCCATCGCCACACCGCCGTAGGCGCGACGTCTCGCGCGTCCTCGGCGCGTGAAAGTGTCTGACACCGTTTCCCTGCCCTTCATGTCATGAGCGAGGTCATGAGCGACGGGAAGCCCGCGCCGCCGGATCGCAGGAGTCTTTGCCGAGCTTTGAACGAGAGTTGTCCGGCCGCGTGTCACGGCACCCGACAACGTTGTCAACGGAACGAGCATGGATGCTCCTCGCCCCTCGCGCGGGTGTCAAGAGGGCGCGGAACTCGGCATTCCGGCCATTCGGGTGCAAGTGTCCCGGGGCGGTGGCCGCCTGATGGGGCATCAGTGAACCCTCGGGTAACAAGTGTGCGTCGAGAGGCGCGGGGTGGGTGCGGAGGGTGATGGCCCAGGGAGTACTGTGCGCACGCACCAGACCCGAAGTACGGATTGTGTGTGGAGGATTCATGAAGGTATCCACCCGTGCGTGGAAGCGCTCGGGCGTTCTCATAGCGGGCGCGGCAGTGGGGTTCGTCGGAATCGGCGTGTGCGCCACTCCGGCGTCCGCCCACACGCCCACCTGGACGGTGACGTGCTCGGACGTCACCGTCGATCTGAAGGCCTACAGCGACAAGGTCACCAACACGGTGACCATCACCGTTGACGGCAAGGACCTTCTGCCGACCAAGGAGTTCGGCAAGGAGTTCCACGAGGAGCTGACGCTCCCCGAGCACAGCAAGGAGGCGCAGGTCCGCCTGATCGTCAAGGCCGGTGACGGTGACCGTTTCTCGGCCGACGAGACGAAGACCTCGCCCGTCTGCGAGACCGAGAGCCCCGCGCCCTCGGAGACCCCGAAGCCGTCGGACACTCCGACTCCTTCGGACACCCCCTCGGAGACCCCGAAGCCCTCGGAGACGCCCAGCGAGTCCGAGACCCCCAGCTCCGCGGCCCCGGCCCCGGAGACCAGCACCTCTCCGCAGGGTGACCTCGCCGAGACCGGTTCCTCCAGCGCGACTCCGGTGATCGCCGGTGCCGCCGCCGCGGTGGTCCTGGCCGGTGGCGGCATCCTGGTGGCCACGCGTAAGCGGCGCGCCAACGGCTGAGGCTGCCAAAACATCTGACCGTGCCCCGCGGCAAGACCAGTCGCGGGGCACGCTCATGTGGCGGGACACCGGCAGCGGCACCGGGGTCGGCGCGGCGCTGAATGAGCTGACCGGCCGCCTCCTGACACCAATCCCGGGGCGCCGGGTGGCCGGATGGGCCATGATGCCGGGCAGGGGGTGGGTGCCTGGGGGCAGGGGCCGCTCGTGGTTTCGGGGCAGGGGGAAAGCCCATGGTCGACGGTGAGGGCGGGGAGCCGCGGCAGGTGGGGCCCTATCGAGTGGTGGGGCTGCTCGGGTCGGGCGGGATGGGGCGCGTCTATCTGGCGCGTTCGCCGGGGGGCCGTGCCGTCGCCGTCAAGACGATCCGGCCCGAACTCGCCGAAGACCCCGAGTTCCGGAGGCGGTTCGCGCGGGAGGCGGAGGCGGCGCGTGCCGTCAGCGGGGCGTTCACGGCGGCCGTGGTGGACGCCGATCCGTACGGGGACCCGCCCTGGCTGGCCACCGTCCATGTCGCGGGGGTGTCCCTGGCGGACGCCGTCGAACGGCACGGCCCGCTGCCTCCGTCGACCGTGCTGGCGCTCGGCGCGGGACTCGCCGAGGCGTTGCAGGCGATCCACGCGGCCGGCCTCGTACACCGCGATCTCAAACCGTCGAATGTGCTGCTCGCGCCGGACGGGCCCAAGGTCATCGACTTCGGCATCGCGCTGACGGCCGGTTCCAGTTCCCTCACCCGCGCCGGTGTCGTCGTCGGCACACCCGCCTTCATGGCGCCCGAGCAGCTCACCGCGGCCGGAGCGGGAGCGCCCGCCGACGTGTTCGCACTCGGCGGCGTGCTCGCCTTCTCCGCGACCGGACGGCCCCCGTTCGGCTTCGGTACGGCAGCGGGCGTCGGCTACCGCGTCGTGCACGACGCGCCCGATCTGCACGGGATCCCCGGGATCCTGAGCGGCCTCCTCGCCCGCTGCCTCGCCAAGGACCCCTCCCACCGCCCCCAAGTCGGCGCCCTGCTGGGCGAGTTCGCCAGCGCGCAGCGGCAACAGGACACGGCCTCGCTCGCCTTCGTGGAGGGCGCCTGGCTGCCGCCCACCGTCGCCGCGTCCGTACGCGGCGCCGGACAGATCGGGGGGCCCGCGCCGGACCCGTGGCCGGCCGTCACCGTGGACCCGTACGGAGACACCCCCGGCCACGGCACCTTCGGCCCCCACCCCGCGACCCAGCGCGGGCCCCACCCCGCCACCGTGCGCTCCTTGCCCGGCCCGGTGGTGGCGCCGCTCGCGAATCCCGCGCCCGCCACCGATCCCGACCGGGCCGCCCCGCGATCGCCGAACCGTCGGCGGGTCCTCGTCGCCCTGGCGGGCGTGGGCGCGGTGGCCGCTGTCGGAGGTGGCGTCGAGTGGCTGCGGAATCGCGACGACAGTGGGGGCGGTGACCGTCCGGCCGCCGACGGCGCCTCCAAGTCCCCACCCGGAAGCCGCCGTTGGACCTACACGACCAGCGGCCCCGTCACCCCGGCCCTGGTCGCCTCGGACGGTCTCGTCTTCGCCGGCAGCAAGGACGGCAGCCTCTACGCGCTCGACGAACGGACCGGCGAGCGGCGCTGGCAGTTCAGCACCGGCAACGGCATCTACTCCTGCCCGGCGATCACGGCGGGCACCGCGTACGTCGGCAGCGCGGACTACCACCTGTACGCCGTGGACGTGAAGACCGGCGACCAGCGCTGGGAGTTCACCGCGGAGGGCGAGGTCAACTCCTCGCCGGTCGTCGCCGGGGGAGTGGTCTACGCGGGCAGTGACGACGGCGCCCTGTACGCCGTCGCCACCCGTACCGGACAGCAGAAGTGGGCCTTCGCCGCGACCGGCCGTATCCGTTCCTCGCCCGTGGTCGCCTGGGGACGCGCCTATGTCGGCTGCGACGACCACCGGGTGTACGCGGTCGACGTCGCCCGCGGGCGGCGCGCCTGGACCTACCGGACCGGCGACGTCGTCAAGTCCTCGCCGGCCGTGGCCGATCGGGCGCTGTACGTCGGCAGCTACGACGGCAAGCTGCACGCCGTCCACTGCGACACGGGCGCACGGCTGTGGACCTTCGCCACCGGAGGCGGTGTCGGGTCGTCCCCCGTGGTCTCCGACGGCGTGGTGTTCTTCGGCAGCGACGACGGCCATCTGTACGCGGTCGACGCCAAGACGGGCCGGCAGCGCTGGAAGTTCGCCGCCGGAGACATCGTCTACTCGTCGCCGACTGTCCTCGCCGGGACGGTGTACGTCGGATGCAAGAGCGGCACCCTGTACGCCGTGGACGCGGCCACGGGCGACGCGAGATGGACGTACCGGACGGGCGCCGACATCCGCTCGTCGCCCGCCGCGACAGGCGGCGCGGTCTTCGTCGGCAACGACAGCGGGACGGTGTACGCGGTCACCCGCTGACCCCGAGGGCCGTGCGGCGATGCCTGTCGGAGCGCCGACCGGCGGCTGGGACCGGCGCGGTCGGGCATCAGCCCAGGCGCTGGAGCCGCCACTCGCGCTCCCCCTGCCCGCCGAGTGTCGCGCGAGGACCCCGCGCGGTCAGGGTGCCCAGGTCGGGGATCTCGGCGAGCCGGAGCGCGACCGGCGCGTCGCCGTCCTCGCCCTCGATCCTCCACCGGTCGGGCGACTCGCCGCACGGTCCCGCGAAGACGGGCGGCGGGAAGAGGTGGATCGGCGACAGCGCGAGGCAGCGGCCCGGCTCCCGCCTGTCCTGGAAGCGGACGGTGCGGTCGACCTCGTTGCGCAGGGCCCAGACGGTGTCCGGGCCGCAGGGCCGCAGGTCGCCGCCGACCGGGCCCTGCCCGGCGGAGAGGCACGCGCCGGACCGGGCGTCACGGATGTAGTAGTCGCCGTTGTCGGCGGCCTGGGCGGGGGTGGCGAGCGTCAGCACGGCGGCGGCCGAGGCGGCGAGGGACAGAACGGCTCTGATACGCACGGGACCCCTCGTACGGAGGGAGACAGGAGACAGCCGGGTCCGTGGTGAGTGAGCCACGGACCCGGCTGCTCCCAAGATCACAAACTCATCCCGCCCCCGCCGCGCACCGCCGCCGGGACACCTCCGTAGTTCACCGCTTCGGCGGGGGCGCACAGGAAGCGCACCCTTTGTCGCCGAATGCGCCTGACCTCACTTCGCGCGCCCCGTACGCCCCGTACGTGCTTTTCCGCCGGGCCGTATCGGGGTGGTCAGGCGCCGTCAGTTGAAGGGGTCGAGCGTGACGGATGCCTGTTGGGGATTGCCGTCGTGGACCAGGGACTCGTAGTTCCCGACGTCGTCGAAGGCGAACGCGTACGCCTTGCCGTCGGCCATCCGGGAGTGGATGTTGCGGGCGTAGTGGTTGGTCACCGCGTCCTGGTAGAAGCTCGCCGAGCCGGTGTCCGGCTGGTTGGGGTTGACCAGCAGGGTGGAGCGGTTGAAGCCCGCGCACAGGGTGCGGGAGATCGGGCCGCGCACCAGGTCGTTGGGGGCGTCGAGCCGCTTGTAGCACCCGAAGATGCTGTCCGAGTCCGGCTTCTGGAAGCTGGTGACGACGGCGCCCGAGCTGTTGGTGAAGTTCATGACGTCGCCCGAGACCCGCCCGAAGTACTTCGTGTTGGGCTCGTTCGCGAACGGCGTCACCGTCAGCGTCTGGGTGCTGTACTTCTGCCACACCCGGTTGACGTAGTCGTCCATGACCGAGCCCGGCAGCGCGCCCGCCTCGATGCCGTGACCGGGCGCCAGCGCCCGCAGCACGGTGCCGTCGGAGCGGGTCTGGATCAGATTCGCCCAGCCCCCCGACTGCCCGCGCAGCGCGCTGTAGAAGCCGTTGTACCCGCCCGGCTTGAGGTGCCCGGTCTCGATCGTGGAACCGTCGGCCCGCTGCACCCCGACCGCGTACGGCGCCGAGAACATGTCGACCTGTGTGCTGTTGATCCATATACCGGAGTCGTTGAGCGTGTACTCGGACCAGTTGAAGAGGATGTTGCGGTTGGGGTCCGACGGGTTCTGCACCGCGGGCTGTACGAGCCCACCGGTCGTCAGCTTGAACACGAGCTTCTGACCGTACGAGAAGTAGACCCGGCCGGAGAACTTGGGGAGCCGGACCGTGAGCGACTGTCCGTTCGCCGGGCCCGCGATCGACGCGTCCGGCGCGGGTGTCGGCGGGTTGCCGCCCGCGGGCCAGGGGTGGAAGGTGCCGCTGGCGTCGGCCCAGCCCTGGCGGCCCGTGGAGAGTTCGGTTCCGAGGTTGTAGACGTAGACCGGGTCGCCGCGCCCGGAGTTGTTGGTGATCTTCAGGGGGATCGTCGCGGGTACCGCGGCTGCGGCGGGTGTGGGGGAGCCCGCCGCCTGGGCCGGTGCACCGGTCGCCGTGAAGCCCGCGGCGAGCACGATCGCCGCCGCCAAGGCCGCCGGCCAACTGCGTTTTCTGGGCACGTTCTTCCTCCTCGACAGGGTGGGGTCCTGGGGATGGAACGCCTTGCCATGCAGTGCTGCTGAGAGCGCTCTCAGAATTGCGCCGGAGGGGTCGGGTGTCAATCATCCGGGTGGTTCGATCGGTGCGGCGGCACGCCACGTACGTACGGCTCGTTCGCTGGGCAACGTCCCTGAACCGAAACGGGAGATGACTTTCGTGCGACTTCGTCACGCCACCCTTGCCGCCGCGACCGGCGCCCTGATGATCTGCGGTGCCGCCGCCGCCCATGCGGCCGAGCCCGCGCCCCACTTCACGTCCGACGACAACGACCAGGGTCGTTCGATCGACACGGACAAGGAGGCCCGCCTGCTGACGAGCAACCTCGGACACAAGGCGTCCACGCCTGTCCACATGGCGCGATATGTACTGTCGCCGCGCCCGTCGCGCTGAGACCGATCGCCCTACGCCCCCCGGCCGACGGGCTCAGCCCGTCGGGTCAGCCCGTCGGCTCGGGAAGCGTCTCCCCGGTCTCCAGAAGGGTTTTGAGGCTGGACAGGAGGGGCGGCCAGCCCTGGCCGACCATCTCCAGGAGCGTGCTCCCGGGCACGGCCGCGCTGTGGGTGACGGTCAGCTTGACCATTTCACCCAGCGGCTCGATGTCGAAGCCGACCTTCGAGCGGGGTTCGGCGGTGAGCTTCGCCAGGACGTCGTCACCGAGCCCCACGGACGTGGCCCATTCGGGCGTGAAGGTGTGCCAGGTGTACGCCAGCCGCCGGTGGGGCTCGGCTTCGAGGACCACCTGTTCCGGGTCGCTGATGGTGGTGCCCTCCTGCTCCCAGGTGAGGGTGGACCCGGGCTTCCAGTCGGATTTCAGCGCCACTTTCCAGTAGCGAAGAGTGAACGCCGGATCGGTGAGGGCCTGCCACAGCCGCTCGGGGGTCGTCCTGATGTAGGTCGTATAGACGAACTCGCACTTCTCGTTCTTGTTCTTGTCGTTCATCGGCTCGTGCTCCAATGCCGTCTTGAGGTCGGCGAGCGCGCTTGTCCGCTCGCGGTCGTACTGACTGATCCAGCGGTCGGCGATGGCGTTGATCGGTACGGCGTTGAGGAAGTGCAGCTTTTCCCGGCCGCGCCGGACGACACTCACGAGGTTGGCCTCCTCCAGGACCGCCAGATGCTTGCTGACGGACTGCCGGGCCATGTCGAGCCCCTCGCACAGCTCGCGCAGGGTCTGCCCGTCGCGGCCGTTGAGCCGGTCGAGAAGCCGCCGCCGGCTGACATCGGCCAGCGCCTTGAATACCTCGTCCATGCCTTCGTTCATGCGTTGCCATCCCAAATATGCAGCCTTGAGGCTGCCTAAAAGATAGGCAGCCTCAAGGCTGCATGTCAAGCGGGGCTAACTGCGTACCCATAGACAGAAGGGGTGGCCCGCGGGGTCGAAGTGGACGCGGGTGTCGTCCTCGGGCTGGTGGTCGGAGAGCGCGGCGCCCGCCGCGCGTGCGAGTGCGCTCGCGCTGTCGAGGTCGTCCACCTCGATGTCGAGGTGCATCATCATCTGCTGCGCCCCCGGCACGGCGGGCCAGGCGGGCCGTACGTAGTCGGCCTCGGTCTGGAAGGAGAGCCCGGGGCCGCCGCCGGGCGGGACGATCTTCACCCAGTCGGACTCCTCACGCTCGACCTCCCAGCCGAGCAACCGCTGGTAGAAGGCGGCGAGTTCATGAGCGTCGGGCGCGTCCAGCACGATCGTCGACAGGGTCAGGCGCGGACGGGACGTCATCGGCGGGTCCTCTCGGTGCGGCGGGTCACCGGCCCGTGCGCGGGGTTGGGCATGCGTGTGCGGCATGGGTCGTATGCAACATATGCGCTGGTGGGATGAGTGAGGGCCGGGTGAGGATGCCGCCATGGACACCACCACGACGAAGTCGACCGACAAGACCACCAGCACACTCACCCACCTTCCCGCACCCGAGGGGGTGGCGCCCGGCGCGGGGTACACCCATGTCGTCATCGGCTCGGGCCGGTTCGTCGCGATCTCCGGGCAGGTCGCGCTGGACGAGTCCGGCGGGACGGTCGGTGAGGGCGACCCGGCGGCGCAGGCGCGTCAGGTCTTCGAGAATCTCCGGCGCTGTCTTGCCGCGGCCGGCGGGACGTTCGACGACGTGGTCAAGTTCACGTACTACGTCACGGATGTGGGGCACCTGCCCGCGATCCGTGACGTACGGGACGAGCACATCGACACCGCGCGCCCGCCGGCCAGTACGGCGGTCCAGGTGTCGGCGCTCTTCCGCCCCGAACTGCTGCTGGAGGTCGAGGCGTTCGCGGTACTGGGGTCCGATCAGGGCTGAACTCGGCGGCGGTTGTGAGCGGCCGGACGGAGGCGGCGCCGCCGGGGGGCGGCGCCGCCGATGTGCTCAGTCGGCCGTGCCGGGCCGGGTCAGAACACGAACGGTCCCGGGTTCTGCGGGGTGGTCGCCGTGCAGGTCGCGCTGATGCCGAACACCACGACGTTGAGCGAGGTCGCCGCCAGGCTGTCGCCCGCGGCGACGGTGCCCTTCAGCGGACCGGTGGACACCGCGCCGCCCGAGGGGATCGCGGGGTTGGCGTTACCCGTGAAGGTGGTGGTGCCCGAACCGTTCTTGGTGAGGGTGAGGGTCGACCGCACCGAGTTGGCGCCGATCGGGATGGGGGCCTTGATGGCCGACGTGGACACGCTGATCGTCGCGGCCGTGCCGTTCTGCGTGGCGGTGAGGGTCGCCGTGCCGGAGCCGTAACTGCCGCAGTCGAAGCCGATGGTGGCCGTGCCCGGAACCACGGCGGTCGCCAGCGGCGCCAGGGCGAGACTGCCCGCCGCCGCGCCGGCCGTCAGGGCCGTGACGATGCCGAGCCTGCGTAACTTCATGGGGGGTCCTGCCTTCATGTGGGGGGAGGTGCGATGACGATGCCCTGACACACCCATCACCGGGGACGCACCGTGCGAATGCCGCCCCTGTACTGACGAGTCATCAGAGTGCGGAGGCGCTGCTCATTGAGGCACGGGGGTGTGGAGAGAGCAAGGCATACGGCGAGGGTCGTTGGCATGGCCCGGTCATTTTCGGCCGGTCGCGGAGATCGGCGGGTCGGGGCGCGCCGCGCGAACCGCCTCATGCCTCCCGCACGCTGACGGCGGTGCGGTGCCGGCGGGGCTCCTCGATCTCGTCGATCAGTGCGACCGCCAGATCCGCGTACGTGATCCGGTCGGCAGGGTCGCCATGCTCAGCGATCCGGTACCGGCCCGTGCGCGTACCCGCATGGTCGAAGTCGCCCGCCGGGGCCACATACGCCCAGTCCAGGTCACACCTCCGCAGCTCGTCCAGGCCCGCCGCGTGGCCGAGGGAGAAGGAGCGGTACTCGTTCGGGTAGCCGGGTTCGTCCATCAGGAGGGCGCCGGAGGCACCCGGCAGGACCGAGGAGAGCCCGACCACCACGAGGCGGTGCACGCCCGCCTTGGCCAGGCCGCTGGCGAGGGCACGCGACGACGTGGTGAAGAACTCGTGCGGCGGCACGGACAGGTCCGCGGCGGCACTGATGGCGGCGTCATGCGCGGCGGCCGTGCGCTCGACGCTCGCCGGGTCCGTGACGTCGCCCGCCATGACCCGCACATCGGTCAGCCCGGTCAGCTCGCTGTGGCCCGCGGGGTCGCGCACCACGGCGGTGACCCGGTGTCCGCGTCGGTGCGCCTCCGCGACAGCCTGCCGCCCGGCCCTGCCACCGGCGCCGAAGACCACGATGTTCATGACGAACCGCCTCTCACCAGGGCCGGAACCCGCGCCCCGGCCAGTTCTCGGACGCTATCGAAGGCCCCGGTTACCACGGGGATACCCGCTAGGGTGATGCCATGAGGGAACCGCTGCCCGCCGACATGTTCGACGAACTGTGCCCGTCCTCGATCAACCCGATCCGATTCGGCGACAAATGGGCAGCGCTCGTCATCCGCTGTCTTGAACACGGGCCGCGCCGGTTCTCCGAGTTGCGCGTGCCGTTGAGCCGCGTCACCCCCAAGGTCCTGACCCAGTCGCTGCGTTCCCTCGAACGGGACGGTCTGGTCAAGCGCACCGTCTACGCAGAGGCCACCCCCCATGTCGAGTACGAACTGACGCCGCTGGGCCGCAGCATGCTCCAGCCCCTCGCGGTCGCTTGCGCCTGGGCGCAGAAGCACTGGGACGAACTGCTCGACGCCCGGGAGTCGTACGACAAACCCACCCGCCTCGACCGCGCCGGATGACCCCGACCGCCGCGCCAGTGACCTTGATGCCGCCTGCGGGCAGCCGTGCGCGCGGGCAGCCAGGGCCACGTCACCCTAAGTAACTGAACGATCCGTAAGATCACGGCGATCGCCCTGCCTGAAGCGCCCGACCGGAGGAGCAGGATCAGCGCTGTCGGCCCATGTGCCGGCGGAACGATCGCCTGGAGTCGCGGACCTCAGCAGATCGGCGGACACTGCTGTGCACGGGAGACTCTCCGCAGCCTTGCCGCCAGGTAGTCGCAGGCTGACGAGTGAGGGTGCCCAGCCGCTCGTATCAGTGCCGGGGTCTGGAGGTCCCACATGCCACGCCCCGTATGGTCGGGTGCCATCACCTTCGGGCTCGTCACCATTCCGATCAAGGTGTTGCCGGCGACGGAGAACCACACCATCTCCTTCCACCAGTACCACCTGACGGACATGGCGCGCGTCCGTGTCAAGAAGGTGTGCGAGCTGGACGGCAAGGCGCTGGAGCCCGAGGAGATCGGGCGGGGTTACGAGACGCCGGACGGCGGCACCATCGAGATCACCGACGACGAACTCGACGCCATTCCGCTCCCCACCGCGAAAGCCATCGAGATCGAGGGGTTCGTGCCCGTCGACAGCATCGACCCGGTCCGGATCGGCGAGGGCTACTACCTGGAGGGCGACGGTCAGGTCGCGGCCAAGCCGTACGTGCTGCTGCGCAGGGCGCTGGAGCGCAACGCCAAGGTCGCCGTCGCCAAGTTCGCCTGGCACGGCCGGGAACGGCTCGGTCTGCTCCGGGTCAAGGACGACGTTCTCGTCCTGCACTCCATGAAGTGGCCCGACGAGGTGCGCTCACCCGAGGAGCTGGCGCCGCGCGACATCGAGGTGGACGACGGCGAGGTACGGGCCGCGGTCCAGCTCATGGACTCCATGGCCACCGATGACATCGCGGACTTCAAGGACCACTACCGCGAGGCCCTGGAGAAGGTCATCGAGGCGAAGGTCCAGGGGAAGGCGCCGCCCGAGGCACCGGAGGAGGAGGCCGAGGAGGGCCAGGTACTGGACCTCATGGCGGCGCTCCAAAGCTCCGTGGACCAGGCCCGCACCTCGCGGCGGACCCGGAGCGACGGCGGCGACGCCACGGTCCACGAACTCCCGAGGAAACGCGCCAAGAAGGCCCCGGTCAAGAAGACGGCGACCAAGAAGGCCACAGCGACGGCAAAGGCCACCGCCAAGAAGACCACCGCGAAGAAGACCACCGCGAAGAAGGCGGCCCAGGAACACGAAGACCTCGGCGGTACGGCCAAGAAGGCCACCGCCAAACGCGCACCGGCCCGCCGCACCGGAAAGCCCGCCTGACAGGCACCCCTCAGGACGAGTTCCGGACCACCAACTCAGGCTCGAAAATCACCGACGTCGCCTCCGTATGCACCCCGGTCAGCCGTTCGTGCAGCAACCGCGCCATCGCCGCCGCCATGTCCTCCACCGGCTGCCGCACGGTCGTCAGCGGCGGCCGGCACGCCGTCGCCGCGCTGCTGTCGTCGAAACCGACCACGGCGACATCGTCGGGGATACGGCGCCCCTGCTCCCGCAGGACCAGGCAGGCCCCCTGCGCCATCAGGTCGTTCGCCGCGAACACCCCGTCCAGATCCGGGTGTTCGGCCAGCAGCCGCCGCATCGCGTCCTCGCCGCTCGCCAGCGTGAACCCGCCCTCGGCCACCCGGATGTAGGCGTGCCCGTGCCGGGCCATCGCGTCGCGGAAACCGGCGAGCCGGTCCTGCCCGGCCAGGACGTCCAGCGGACCGGTGATGGTCGCCACCCGCCGGCGGCCACGGGCGAGCAGATGCTCGGCGGCGAGCCGCGCGCCGTCCTGGTGCGCGACGTCCACGAAGCTGATCGGTACGGGTGCCGCCGGGCGCGCGAACAGCACGGCGGGGATCCCGGCCTCCGCGACCAGCGCGGGCAGCGGATCCTCGGCGTGCGTGGAGACGATCAGCGCGCCGTCCGCGTTGCCCTGCCGGAGATACGACACGACCTGGTCCCTGGTCTCGTCCGTCTCCGCGAACATCAGCACCGGATGCATCGCCCGGGGCCGCAGATAGCCGATGACCCCGCTCACCACCCGGCCGAAGAACGGATCCGCGAACACCCGTGACGCGAAGGCCGACTGCTCGACCTCCGACGCGCCGCCCGCCCCCGAGACGACCAGGGCGATGGTCTCGGCGCGGCGGGTGACGAGGGAGCGTGCCGCCCGGTTCGGGGTGTACCCGGTCGACGCGACGGCCTGCCGTACGGCCTCCTGGATCGCCGGGTCCACATTGCGGACGCCGTTGACGACCCGGGACACGGTCGCCCGGGAGACTCCGGCCACCCGGGCGACGTCCTCCAGCGTGGGCGGTACGGCAGGCGCCCGCAGCTCTCTGCTCATGAACGAACTGTACCGGAGGGGAGAGCGCTCTCCCGCTGCTTGTACGGACCTCTTGTCACCCCGTCCCTCGACCCGTGGTCGCCTCCGGCAGGAACGGGTGACCCACCAGCGTGACCCGCCGGACCAGGGGAAGATCGCCCGCCGAACGGCCCGCCCGTACCTCGAAGGTGCCCGGTTCGGTGAGCCTGGTGCGCTCGGCGGGCGACCAGTGCTGCCAGGTGCGCGGCGCGAGCGGGACGACGGCGGTGACGGCCTCGCCGGGGGCCGCCGTGACCTCGGCGTAGCCGGCCAGCCAGCGGGCCGGCCGGTCGACCGCCGAGTCCGGCCGGGCGGCGTACACCTGGACCACCTCGCGCCCGGTGCGGCGGCCGATGTTGCGGACCCGGACGCGTACGGCCACCGGCTGGTCGCCCGTGATCTGTCCGGCGACGTCGATGGTCTCGTACGACCAGGAGGTGTAGCCGAGACCGTGGCCGAACCAGTAGGCGGGCCGGGTGCGTGAGCGCAGCCAGGCGCGGTATCCGATGTGCAGACCCTCGTCGTAGGCGAGGACCCCGCGCGTCGGCCGCACGGTCCTGACCGGGGCGTCGGCGAGTGTCGCGGCCCAGGTGGTGGGGGACCGTCCGCCCGGTTCCGTACGGCCGAGGAGTACGTCGGCGAGCGCGGGGCCGCCTTCCTGTCCGGGGAACCAGGTCAGGAGCAGCGCGCCCGCGTCCTCGTGCCACGGCATCTCGACGGGACCACCGGCGTTGACCACCACGACCGCGTCCGGCCGTTCGGCCAACACCGCCTGGACCAAGGTGTCCTGATGCCCCGGCAGACGCAGCGACTCCCTGTCGTGGCCCTCGGACTCGCTCTGCTCGGTCGTGCCGACGACCACCACGACCGCGTCGGCCCCGCGCGCGGCGGCAAGCGCCTCCTCGGTCGCGGTCGCGGGATCCGCCGGCGCGGGCGGGGACACCGAGAGGACCGTGGCGCGGCCCGTGTCGGGCGCGAGCGCGCGGCGCGCGACGACGGTCACCGCACGGCCCGCGCCCAGCGTGATCGTGCCGTCGTGGCGCGGCGGGTGGACGTGCACCACCGCCGGATCGTCCGTGTCACGCGTGAACTCGCCCTCCACCAGCGTCCGTTCGTCCAGACGCAGGCTCATCCGGCCGAACCCCGCGACGCCGAACGTCCACTCACCGTCGCGGTCCGGAGTGAGCCGCGCCGCGATCTCCACCGTGTGTCCGCCCGGTACGAGCCGCGGCTCCAGGATCCGCCCGGACAGCCGGTGTTCCGCGTACAGCTCACGGCCGGATGCGTCCAGCAGACGCACCAGGACGCCCGGCTCGCCCGATCGAGGGTCGCGGGCTCGCGCCGGGGTGAGCGGGGCGGGCGGCGACCCGAGCGCGGGACCCGGGGCATGGACGACCCGTACGCCGGGCCCGAGCGCCGCACGCAGCGCGTCGAGCGGCGACACCGTGGCGGTGGGGAACACCTCCGCGCTGCCACCGCCCTGCGTACGGAGGTCCACGGCGTGCGCTCCGATGACCGCAAGCGTGCGCAGCGCGCCCGAACTCAGCGGCAGCACACCGGAGTTGCGCAGCAGGACCATGCCCGCGGCGGCGGCCTGCCGGAGAGTGGCGCGGGCACCGCCGGGCTCGGCCTCGCCACACTCGACGGGAGCCGTGCCCGCAGCACCGGCCGAACCCTCAGCCGCGCCCATACCCGTAGCCGTAGCTGCACCCCCAGAGCCGCCCACCACCCCCACATCCCCGTCCCAGCTCCCCACCCCGAGCGCCCCCACCCGGTACCCGAGCCGCAGCACCCGCCGTACCTTGTCGTCGATCGCCGACTCCGGTACCAGGCCCTCCTTGACCGCCCGGACCAGCGCGGCGCCCCAAGGCCCGTCCGGCCCCGGCATCGCGAGGTCGTGACCGGCGACGGCGGGGCCGACCGTCGAGCGCAGCGCGCCCCAGTCCGACACCACGACGCCGTCGAATCCCCACACGCTCTTGAGCGGATCGCCGAGCAGCGGATGTGCCGTCATGGTCGCGCCGTTCACCTTGTTGTACGCGGCCATCACGAGTTGGACCCCGGCCTCGACGGCGGCCTCGAAAGGCGCCAGGTACACCTCGTGCAGCGCGCGTTCACCGACGTGGACGTCCACGGTGAGGCGTTCGGACTCGGAGTCGTTGGCGACGTAGTGCTTCGCCGTCGCGGCGACCCCGCCGGACTGGACGCCCCGGATGACGGCCGCCCCGGTGCGTCCCGTCAGCCAGGGGTCCTCCGCGAAACACTCGAAGTGCCGTCCGCCCAGCGGCGAGCGGTGCAGATTGAGGTTCGGCGCGAGCACCACGTGGACGCCCTTGCGCCGGGCCTCCGAGGCGAGCAGCCGGCCGAGGCGCCCGGCGAGGTCGTCGTTCCACATCGCCCCGACGGCTGTGGGGCAGGGCAGCAGCAGCGAGGTGCTCCGCTCGTCCCAGGAGTCGCCGCGCACCCCGACCGGACCGTCCGACAGGGTGAAGGCGCGCAGCCCCACGGCGGGCTCGTCCGCCGTGCTCCACGTCGACGCGCCGCTGAGCAGCGCGACCTTCCTGTCCAGGCTCAACGTGCCCAGAAGCAGGTCGAGTCGCGCGTCGAGTTCCGGGTCGGGCATCGCACCTCCAGGCAGGCACTCGGGGAGAGCGCTCTCCCAAGGCTGGTACCGGCAACCGGTTCCTGTCAATCGCCGGTCGCGGCCCGTCCGGAGACCCGGCCTGCGAAAGAGCCGTCGCCGAGTCTTGACACGGACTTGTCACGGCGGAACACTCCGGCTGCGGGAGAGCGCTCTCCCGTTCTCCCGCACTCATGCCCCACCCGGGCAGCCGTGACGGCGACCGACACCGACCACGCACGGCTGTCCCCCCCCACCCACCCGCACGGATGTGACAGGAGGTCTCCATGGCGAGGAGATCGCACCAGAAGAAGGCGCGTTACGGCTCGGCGTTACTCGTGACCACCGCGCTGATCGCCACCTCGCTCGGCCTGGTGCTGCCGGGCATCGCGGCCAACGCGAGCCAGGACACCGGACAGCGGACCGCACAGCAGCAGGCCGCCGCGGCCGGCGCGCACGCGGGCCACCAGATGGCCGCCGCGGCGCCCGTGCCCTCCGGCGACGACCCCGACGGCGACGGCTACATCCCGGCGAACCCGCCGGTCACCGGCGTCACCCCGTCCGACAAGGAGCCGACGCACAAGTACTTCCACGAGTTCCAGGCGAACTGCTCGGTCTCGCACACCAAGCCGGACGACCCGATCGTCTACCCCGGGCAGCCGGGTGCCTCGCACGACCACACCTTCATGGGCAACACCACCACCAACGCCCAAAGCACCACCGCGTCGCTCAGCGCCGGCGGCACCCTCTGCAAGGCACCGGGCGACAAGTCGGGTTACTGGATGCCTTCGCTGTACAAGGGCGACCAGAAGATCCTTCCGGTCGGCCCGCAGACCATCTACTACAAGGCGGGCGTCACCGACTACACGAGCGTGCGTCCCTTCCCCAAGGGCCTGCGGTTCGTGGTGGGCAGCCCGACCCAGACCGCCGACGAGTTCCGCAACCACAAGGGGTTCGTCGAGGGCTGGGAGTGCGGCAACAGCTACTTCAACACCGAGTTCCCGGCGAGCTGTCCCACCAGCCCCGACGTCCAGCTCAACCTCCGTTTCCAGGCGCCGAGCTGCTGGGACGGGAAGTACCTGGACACGCCTGACCACAAGGCCCACATGTCGTATCCGGTGGTCAAGCCCGGCACCAACAACAACGTCTGCCCCGCCGACCACCCGGTCGCGCTGCCGATGATCGAGTTCAAGATGGCCTGGCCGGTGAACGGCGACATGTCACAGGTCCGGCTCGCCAGCGGCACCGGGCACTCCTTCCACTACGACTTCATGAACGCGTGGGACGACCGCACGCTGAAGGCGCTCGTGGACCACTGCGTCGTCGGCGGTCTCCAGTGCGACGCGCGCGGTTACGACCAGTCCCACCCGGAGGCGGGAGCGGCGCTCAACCAGAACTACGAACTGCCCTGACCGAGCGACCGGTTACCCCCTCAAGGAGCGACATGCGCACACGCATACCCCTGGCGGTGGCGGCGGCGTTGGCCGCGGGCACACTCGCCCTGCCGGCGCCGGCGGTCCACGCGGCCGGGAACGTGGTCCGCGTCACCGGCACCCAGGGCAACTGGCAGCTCACGGTGAACGGTTCGCCGTACACCGTGAAAGGGCTCACCTGGGGTCCCTCGCCGACCGACGCCGCCCGCTACATGCCCGATGTGAAGTCGATGGGCGCCAACACCGTCCGTACCTGGGGCACCGACGCGTCGAGTCTGCCGCTCTTCGACGCGGCGGCGGCCAACGGTGTCAAGGTGATCGCGGGCTTCTGGCTGCAACCGGGCGGCGGTCCGGGCAGCGGAGGCTGCGTCAACTACGTGACGGACACCGCGTACAAGACCCAGATGCTCGACGAGTTCCCGAAGTGGGTGAACACCTACAAGGACCACCCGGGTGTCCTGATGTGGAATGTCGGCAACGAATCGGTCCTCGGCCTCCAGAACTGCTACAGCGGGGCCGAGCTGGAGAACCAGCGCAACGCGTACACCACCTTCGTGAACGACGTAGCGAAGAAGATCCACTCCGTCGACCCGAACCACCCGGTGACCTCCACGGACGCCTGGACCGGCGCGTGGCCCTACTACAAGCGGAACGCACCCGATCTCGACCTGTACGCCGTGAACTCCTACGGCGACGTGTGCGGGGTCAAGTCCGCCTGGCAGTCGGGCGGTTACACCAAGCCGTACATCGTGACGGAGGCCGGCCCGCCGGGGGAGTGGGAGGTCCCGAACGACGCCAACGGCGTGCCCACCGAGCCCAGCGACACCGCGAAGCGCGACGGCTACACCACGGCGTGGAACTGCATCACCGGACACACCGGTGTCGCCCTGGGCGCCACGATGTTCCACTACGGCACCGAGTACGACTTCGGCGGCATCTGGTTCAACCTGCTGCCCGCGGGTGAGAAGCGGCTCTCGTACTACTCGGTGAAGAAGGCGTACGCCGGGTCCACGGCGGGCGACAACACACCGCCCGTCATCTCGGCACTGAACGTCGAGGGCGGCGCGTCGAACGTCCCGGCCACCCGTGACCTGGTGCTGGCGACCTCGGTGACCGACCCGGACGGGGACCCCCTCACCTATGAGGTCCTGTTCGGGAGCAAGTACCTCGACAACGCCGGCGGTCTGACCAGTGTGCCGTTCACGAACCTGGGCGGAGGGCGGTTGAAGGTGACCGCGCCCGACCGGACCGGGGTGTGGAAGGTCTACGTCAAGGTCAAGGACGGCAAGGGCAACGTCGGCGTCGAGACCCGGTCCGTGAAGGTGGTCCCGCCACCGGTCGCCGGGACGAACGTGGCCCGGGGCAAGCCGGCCACCGCCTCCTCGTACCAGCCGTCGGGCTCCGGCTGCCCCTGCCCGGCGTCCAACGCGGTGGACGGTTCCAACGACACCCGCTGGGCCAGTGACTGGAGCGACCCGCAGTGGATCCAGGTGGATCTGGGCACCCATACCACGGTGCGCCATGTCCAACTGGTGTGGGAGGCCGCGTACGCCAAGTCGTACACGGTCCAGACGTCCGACGACGGGCAGAACTGGCAGACCGTGCGTACGGTGACCGACGGGAACGGCGGTATCGACGACTTCGACGTGTCCGGGGCGGGTCGCTACGTCCGGGTGCACGCCACGGTCCGGGGTACCGGATACGGCTACTCGCTCTACGAGTTCGGCGTCTATAGCTGAGCCCGGGGGGGACCCGTACCGATCCCGCCCCGCACCGGGTCCACCCCGCTCACGCCCTGTCCCGCGACAGCTCGTCCGTCGCGGGACAGGGCGTGTGGCGGCGGCCCGCCCGTGCCCGGCCCGGGTCTCCCCCGGCTCAGGCCCCGTACACCACCTTGACCTCGTCGAAGCCCAGCGAACGCAGCAGTCCGCGGAGCATGCTCGTGGTGTTCTCCTCGGCCCGGCGGACGAGGTTGGTGTCCTTCGCGGCATCCCCGATGTGCTGCGCGGCGAGCTTCTGCACGGCCTGCTCGCTGTTGGGGTTGTCGGAGAAGAAGTCGCCCAGCCGGTCGAGCAGGCCGCGCTGCTTCGACACGGCGTACGAGCGATCGGGGTCGAGCGCGGGTTTGCCCAGCTCGGCGTGTGGCAGGCGGAGCGTGGCCGACGTGCGGTCCTCGTTGGTCGTCACGTCGTCGTCGCCGACCTTGCCGAGGTCGACATAGGCGTCCACGGTGCCCGCCCCCACATACAGGGTGCGGGTGCCGCGGATCGCGTCGGGCAGCAGCTTGGTGTCCTTCTCCAGGTCCACGACCACCTGGAAGTTCCCGGAGGCCGCGTCGTAACGGCTCATGTCCTGGATCGACTTGAGGAGCGCCGGTCCCGTGCGGTCGTGCGTGTCCTCGCCGAGCAGCGCGTTCAGCCCGGGGACCAGGCTGAACCGGATACCCGCGAGGAGGACCACGATCACCACGACGACAGCGGTCAGCACCTTCACCCAGGTGGGGGCTCGGGCACCGGTCGTGACCTTTCCGCGGGGCGAGACCTTCTCTTCGGACGTGCCGGACGTCATGAGGCTTCTCCTTCCCGCCCTTCTCCATGCCCCGATGCGACGAGATCAGGCATCTCCCCCTGGAACGCGCCGAGTTCACTTTCTGACCGGACGCGGTCCGAGGTCCCCGACGGCGTGCACAACTCTTGACGAGACACGTACAAGGGAGAACCATCACTGCGATGGGAGAGCGCTCTCCCCGAGTTCTCAAGCCGTGTTCCCCAGCCTCGCCTCCGGGGTACCGCACGGCCCCGGCCACCCGCACCCCGACAGCTCAGGAGTTCCGACATGCTCATTTCCGCTGCACGGCCCAGGAGGGCGGGCGGACGGCGTCCGCCCAGTCTTCGCACCGGACCCCGCAGAACCCTGGCCGGTGCCGTGGCCGGCATCCTGGCCGCCGCCCTGCTGACCCTGCTGCCGACCCCCGCCCAAGCGGCACCGACCCTGCTCTCGCAGGGCAAGACCGTCACCGCGTCGAGCGAGGAGAACTACGGAACGCCGGCCACCGGAGCGGTCGACGGCGACAACGGCACCCGCTGGTCGAGCGCGGCGTCCGACCCGCAGTGGATCAAGGTCGACCTGGGCGCCAATGCCACCGTCAGCCAGATCGTGCTGAGGTGGGAGACCGCGTACGCGAAGGCGTACCGGATCGAGTTCTCCACGGACAACTCGACCTGGAGCACGGCCTATTCGACGGCGGCGGGCCCCGGCGGCAACGAGACCCTGAACGTCTCCGGGACCGCACGCTACGTCCGTCTGACCGGCACCACGCGCGCCACCCAGTACGGCTACTCCCTGTGGGAGTTCCAGGTGTACGGCACCACGGCCGGCGGCGGGGGCGACCCCGTGCCCGGCGGCGGCGACCTCGGGCCGAACGTCCTCGTCTTCGACCCGTCGACGCCCGACATCCAGGGCAAGGTCGACGCGGTGTTCAAGCAGCAGGAGTCGGCGCAGTTCGGCACCGGCCGCTACCAACTGCTGTTCAAGCCCGGCACGTACAACAACATCAACGCCAACATCGGCTTCTACACATCCATCTCGGGTCTCGGCCTGTCGCCCGACGACACCACCTTCAACGGCGATGTCACCGTCGACGCGGGCTGGTTCAACGGCAATGCGACACAGAATTTCTGGCGGTCCGCCGAGAACCTCGCCCTCAACCCCGTGAACGGAACCAACCGCTGGGCGGTGTCCCAGGCGGCGCCGTTCCGCCGGATGCACGTCAAGGGCGGGCTGAACCTGGCGCCCACCGGCTACGGCTGGGCCAGCGGCGGCTACATCGCCGACAGCAAGATCGACGGCACCGTCGGACCGTACTCGCAGCAGCAGTGGTACACCCGGGACAGCTCGGTCGGCGGCTGGACCAACGGCGTGTGGAACATGGTGTTCTCGGGGGTGCAGGGCGCCCCGGCGCAGGGCTTCCCGAACCCGCCGTACACCACGCTCGACACCACCCCGGTCTCCCGTGAGAAGCCGTTCCTCTACCTGGACGGCAACGACTACAAGGTGTTCGTGCCCGCGAAGCGCACCAATGCCCGCGGTGTCTCCTGGGCGGGCACCCCGCAGGGCCAGTCCCTGCCGCTCAGCCAGTTCTACGTGGTCAAGCCCGGAGCGACCGCCACCACCATCAACGCGGCCCTCGACCAGGGCCTGAACCTGCTCTTCACGCCCGGCGTCTACCACGTCGACAAGACGATCGACGTCAAGCGCGCCAACACCGTCGTCCTCGGTCTCGGCCTGGCGACGATCATCCCCGACAACGGGGTCACAGCGATGCGGGTCGCCGACGTCGACGGCGTCAAGCTCGCCGGGTTCCTCATCGACGCGGGCCCGGTGAACTCGTCCACGCTCCTGGAGGTCGGCCCGGCCGGCGCCGCCGCCGACCACGCCGCCAACCCGACCTCCGTCCAGGACGTGTTCATCCGCGTCGGCGGAGCGGGCCCCGGCAAGGCCACCACCGGCATGGTGGTCAACAGCGACGACACGATCATCGACCACACCTGGCTGTGGCGCGCCGACCACGGTGACGGCGTGGGCTGGGAGACCAACCGCGCCGACTACGGCCTGCGGGTCAACGGCGACGACGTCCTCGCGACCGGCCTGTTCGTCGAGCACTTCAACAAGTACGACGTGGAGTGGTACGGGAACAACGGAAAGACGATCTTCTTCCAGAACGAGAAGGCGTACGACGCCCCGAACCAGGCCGCCGTGCAGAACGGCGCCATCAAGGGCTACGCCGCCTACAAGGTCGCCGACTCCGTCACCACCCATGAGGGCTGGGGCCTTGGCAGCTACTGCTACTACAACGTCGACCCGACCATCCGTCAGGACCACGGGTTCGAGGTGCCGGTCAAACCCGGGGTGAAGTTCCATGACCTGCTCGTCGTGTCGCTCGGCGGCAACGGACAGTACGAGCACGTCGTGAACAGCACCGGACCGGGGACGTCCGGAACCTCCACCGTCCCGTCGACGGTGACGTCCTTCCCGTAGCGCGGGAAGCGGCGGGCTCCCGTCCAGCCGGACGGGAGTCCGCCGGCCGAGCGGGCCGTCACACGACTGGCCCTCCCCACTGCCCCACCGTCCGTTTCGTGCCTATGGTCGGAAAACGGTACATCTAGGGCAGGAGGCGGGCGCTCATGGCAAAGCGCGGATGGAGGAACAGTCTCGCGGCCGAGTTGTCGGCGGAGTTCGCGGGCACCCTCATCCTCATCCTTTTCGGATGCGGAGTGGTCGCGCAGGTCGTGGCCGGCGGTCTCGGTGACCACGACAGCATCGCCTGGGCCTGGGGTCTCGGCGTCACCTTCGGTGTGTACACGGCGGCCCGCATCAGCGGCGCCCACCTCAACCCCGCGGTGACGCTCGCCCTCGCGGCTTTCAAGGGCTTCTCGTGGAGCAAGGTCGTCCCCTACGCCCTCGCGCAGACGCTGGGCGCCTTCGTCGCGGCGCTGCTCGTGCGCTGGAACTACTCGGAGGTACTGGCCAAGTTCGACCCCGGCCACACCTTCAAGAGTCAGTTCGTCTTCTCGACGCTCCCCGGCAACGGCGTGAACCCGATCAGTGAGTGGGGTGCCCTCCGTGACCAGATCATCGGCACCGCCATCCTGCTGTTCCTCATCTTCGCCGTCACGGACATGCTGAACACACCTCCGGGCGCCAACATGGGAGCGTTCATCATCGGTCTGATCGTCGTCGCGATCGGGATGGCCTGGGGTACGGACGCGGGGTACGCGATCAACCCGGCGCGTGACTTCGGCCCGCGCCTCGCCAGCTTCATCACCGGGTACGGAACCGCGTGGCGAGATCAATACGGCAACATCTACTTCTGGGTGCCGATCGTCGGGCCGTTCATCGGTGGTCTGCTCGGCGCGGCGCTGTACAAGTACCTGATCGGGAACTTCCTGACCAGGGACGGCGATCTGCCCACCGAGCCGGGCCGGGTGCCCGCGCCCGAGGGCAACCGCTGACGTCCGGCGCACCACAGCCCCACGGTAGGCTCTCCGCAGCGGTGGTCCCCGGGCCACCGCTGCGGTGGTGGGGCCCACCGTTCCCGAACCGCGGCGCCCGCGCCGCCAACGGTCCCTACTTGCGATCACGCGCACCCCTCCGTGGCGGCGAGTAGGAGACCGGGATGACGCACTTGTGGCGAGGGCAGGGCCCGGTCGTCGCGATGGTGGCCCTCGGCGGCGCCGCCGGCGCGAGCGCCCGGTACGGCGCGTCCCTCCTCTGGCCCACGGCCGCCGGAACCTTCCCCTGGACGACCCTCGCGGTGAATGTCGTCGGCTGCGCGGTCATCGGCGTCTTCATGGTGGTGATCACCGAAGTGTGGGCGGCCCACCGGCTGGTACGGCCCTTCTTCGGCACCGGCGTCCTCGGCGGCTTCACCACCTTCTCGACGTACGCCGTCGACATCCAGCGGCTGGTGACGGACGGTGAGACCGGTACGGGTATGGCCTATCTCGCGCTGACCGTCCTCGCGGCCCTCGGTGCGGTGTGGGCGTCGGCGCATCTGACGCGGCGCGCGGTCGCCTGGAAACGGCGGTGAACCGGATGGAGGCAGAGATGGGGGCAGGGATGGAGACAGGGAAGCGATGAGACTGACCGGGCCCGCCCTGCGGCTCACCGTGATCGTCGGTGAGAACGACAGCTGGCACCACAAGCCCCTCTTCACCGAGATCGTGCACCGCGCCCATGCCTCGGGCCTCGCGGGCGCGTCGGTGTTCCAGGGCATCGAGGGCTTCGGCGCGTCCTCGCTGATCCACACGGCCCGCCTCCTCTCCCTGAGCGAGGACCTGCCCGTCGCGGTCGTCATCGTGGACACCGAGGAGCGCGTACGGGCCTTTCTGCCGCAGCTCAACGAGTTGGTGACCGGCCTGGTGACCCTCGACGCGTGCGAGGTCGTGCGGTACGCGGGGCGGGACGCGGACGGAGGGGCCGGCGGTCCCGGGGGTACGGGGGACGGGGGCAAGGGGGCGCGGTGAACTGGCTGTTGGTGATCGGCGGGGCGATGGTCGGCGCGCCGCTGCGCTATCTCACCGACCGGGCGGTCCAGTCCCGGCACGACACGGTGTTCCCGTGGGGCACCTTCACGGTCAACGTCGTCGGCTGCCTGGTCCTCGGCCTGCTCACCGGCGCGGTCACGGCGGGCGCCACATCGGCGCAGGTCCAACTCCTGGTGGGTACGGGGCTGTGCGGGGCGCTGACGACGTACTCGACCTTCTCGTACGAGACGCTGCGCCTGGCGGAGGACGGGGCGGGGGTCTTCGCCGTGGCGAATGTGGTCGGCAGTGTGCTGGTCGGTCTGGGGGCGGCTTTCGCGGGGGCGGAGGTGGCGGGGGTGCTGTGGGGGTAGGGCCCGTGCGGGGGACATCAGCGGGCTCGGCGCGTGACGATCCAGACGCACCCGAGGCTGATGAGGGTCACCCCGGCGAGATACAGCGTGATGGGTGTGGTCGATGACCAGCTCGTGTACAGGCCGGTGGCGACGGTCGGGGCGATACCGCCGCCCAGGATGGCACCCACCTGGTAGCCGAGTGAGGCCCCGCTGTACCTGACCTCCGCCTTGAAGAGTCCGGAGAACAGCTCCGCGATGGGTCCGTAGACGATTCCCATGAACACGGCCGTGACCAGCAACGCGACCAGGATCAGTGGGGGTCGGGCGGTGTCGATCACCGGGAAGAGCAGGGCCGCGCAGCCGACCAGGCCGACGGAGCCGGTCAGCAGCACCCTGCGCCGGCCGTGCCGGTCCGAGAGGGCGGAGGCCCCGGGGATGACGGCGAGCCACACCAGGGATGCGACGAGGGTGAAGGTGAGGATGAGATTGCGGCTCAGCTCAAGCACCGAGGTCGTGTACGACAGCAGATAGGCCATGAAGATGTAGCCGACGGCGTTGATGCCGATGAACGCACCGGCGGACAGGCACACTTCGCGCCAGTTCTCGCGCAGCACCACGACGACGGGCATGCGCACCTCCGACTTCGATTTCTTGACCGCCTCGAAGTCCGGGCTCTCCTCGATGGTCAGCCGGATCACCAGTCCGGCGATGACCATGACCGCGCTCGCCAGGAAGGGCACCCGCCAGCCCCAGGACATGAATGCCTCGTCGCTGAGGTTGGTCGTGAGCCCGAGGAACACGAGGTTGGCGAGGATGAGTCCGCCCGGCACACCCATCTGCGGGAAGCTGCCGTAGAACGACTTCCTGCGCTCCGGGGCGTGTTCGACGGCCATCAGCACCGCGCCGCCCCACTCGCCGCCGACGCCTATGCCCTGGATGAAGCGCAGGGTCACCAGCAGGACCGGCGCCCAGACGCCGACGGTGGCGTAGGTGGGGAGCAGGCCGATGCCGACGGTGGCGAGACCCATGGTGAGCAGGGATATCACCAGCATGGACTTGCGGCCGACGCGGTCGCCGAAGTGACCCATGACGACACCGCCGACCGGGCGGGCCAGGAATCCGACGGAGTAGGTGGCGAACGAGGCCAGGGTGCCCGCCGCCGGCGAGACGGACGGGAAGAACAGCGGACCGAAGACGATGGCGGCGGCCAGGCCGTAGATGAAGTAGTCGTACCACTCGATGGCGGTTCCGATGAAACTGGCCGTGGCCACCCGCAGCGGGCGGACCCGTTGGGGAGTGAGCGCCTGGGACAGATTTCGGTCGATGGTCACGTGTGTCTCCTGCCAGGGGGAGCGGTGCCGCCGGAGGTGTGCGATGGGGTGTGCCAGAGGGGGGCTCGGCCGCTGGTGTGGTGAGCCTTGCCCGTCACCTGGTGTGGGCGGGACCGGGACGTCGACTCATACGGAAGGGAGGGCGCGGTGGCGCCTCGATCGCCTTCCGCCGGCCGCGATCAGGGGACTCCCGCAGCCGACTGGACCAGAACCTTGCCGAACCGACCGACCGAACGATTGGTCGTTTGATGATTGGTAAGTAAAGGGAGCAGTTCCAGTGGTGTCAAGAAGGTGTGCGGGGGGACTTCACTGGCGGGCGGGTGTCAACTCAAGGTTGACGATGATGAGGGTGTCAACCTAAGGTTGACACATGACGAAACCGGTCGGCATGAACCCACCCGTACGGCTCGACGACCTGATCGAGGCCATCAAAATGGTCCACTCCGATGCGCTCGACCAGCTCTCCGACGCGGTCATCGCGGCCGATCACCTCGGAGACGTGGCCGACCACCTCATCGGCCACTTCGTGGACCAGGCCCGGCGCTCCGGCGCCTCCTGGTCGGACATCGGCAAGAGTATGGGCGTCACTCGGCAGGCGGCCCAGAAGCGGTTCGTCCCCAAAAGTCCGGGGGAGGTGCAGGATCTCGACCCGCAGCAGGGCTTCGGCCGTTTCACCGAGCGCGCGCGCAATGTCGTGATGGCCGCACAGAACGAAGCCGCGGCGTCCGGCAGCGAAGAGATCGGCCCCGCCCACCTCGTCCTCGGCCTCCTAGCCGAACCGGACGCCCTGGCCGCGAAGGAGATCGTGGCCCAGGGCGTCTCCCTGGACACCCTCAGGGAAGCCGCCGTCGCGGCCCTCCCGCCCCGCGCACCCGCCGTCGCCGAACTCATCCCCTACGACGCGGCGGCACGCAAGGTACTCGAACTCACCTTCAGGGAGGCCCTGCGCCTGGGCCACAACTACATCGGCACCGAACACATCCTCCTCGCCCTCCTGGAACACGAGGACGGCAACGGAATCCTCACCACCCTGGGCATCGACAAGACCCGAGCGGCAACCCACCTGGAGAAGGCGGTGGCGGCACGCACGGTCAGGGAACAGCAGGCGGAGGAAGGGGGGCACTAGCCGCGCGGGCGACCGGCCGCAAGAGGTCATCTTCCGCCAATCCGTGGCTGAAGATGACCTTGGGGCTGTCATTGCGGCAGTGGCCGGAATGCGTGGTGGGGTGGAAGGGGAAGTGATCAGGGCGGCCCACACCCCCTCAAGGAAGCCGTGGAGTTGCCGTGACCACCACAGCGTCGCCCCCCATACCCGTGGCCGCAGGATCGCTTCCCCTGATCGGCCACGCGATACCGCTTCTGCGTGACAACCTCGCCTTCATCGCCTCCGTACGCAATCGAGGCCCCCTGGTCAGGATCCATCTCCAGCCGCAGCAACCGACCATCGTCGTCAACGATCCCGCCCTCATCCGCACCATGCTCGTGGACCTCGCACCGGGGCTCGACAAAGGCCGGTTCTTTGTGAAAATGGGGCAGGTTCTCGGCGGCGACAGCGTGGTCACCGCGGCCGGTTCCGACCACGTCCGCCACCGGCGTCAGCTACAACCCGCCTTCCACCGCGCGGAGATCGCCCGCTATGTGGACCTCATGCGCGAGCAGGTGACCCGGACCGTCGACGGCTGGCGGCCGGGCCAGGTGCTCAATGTCCGTGACGTCATGATGGACCTGTCCCTGGACATGCTCGCCGCCACCGTCTTCGCCTCCAGCCTCGACGAGCGCGCGTTCCAGGAGATCCGCCGCCATCTGCCCGTCGTCATGAAGGGCGTCGGAGCCCGCGTCATGCTCCCGGACTGGGTCGAGAAACTGCCACTCCCGTCCAACCGGCGCTTCAACGAGTCACGTGCCGCCGTCCGCGCCATCATCGGCGAGGCCGTCGAAGCCCTGCGGACCTCGGACCGCGACACCGGCGACATGCTCTCACTGCTTCTCGGCGCCCGGGACGAGGAGACCGGTGAGCCGATGACCGGGCATCAGATCTGCTCCGAGATCCTGACGCTCGCCGTCGCCGGGACCGAGACCACCGCGTCGGTACTGAGCTGGCTCCTGTACGAGATCGGCCGGAACCCCGAGATCGAATCGCGGTTCCGCGCCGAACTCGACGAGGTGCTGCAAGGCCGCCCGGTGACCTTCGACGACGTCCCGAAACTCCCGTACACCCGCAATGTGATCACCGAGGCTCTGCGGCTGCACCACACCGGCTGGCTCGTCACCCGGCGCACGCTGACGGAGACCCGCATCGGCGGGTGGGACCTGCCTGCCGGTACCGAACTGGCCTACTGCCAGCACGCGCTGCACCGCGATCCCGAACTGTTCCCCGATCCCCTGCGGTTCGACCCGGACCGGTGGAGTGACGACCGGCAGTCGACCCCGCTGCCCGACGGTGCGTTCCTCCCCTTCGGCGCGGGCAAGCACAAGTGCATCGGCGACCAATTCGCGCTGACCGAGATGACCACGGCGCTCGTGACCATCGCCAGGGCACGGCGCCTCGACGTGGTTCCGGGCCGCCCGGTCCGGCCCGTGGCACGGGCGACCGTACAGCCCGGCACCATCCTGATGAAGGTCAGGGACCACTAGACCGTGTTCTCGGTCTTCGGCGCCGGGTGAACAAATCGGTGGTCAGGTGCGTATGGCTGATGAAAGCGGACTTGTGGTGGTGGCCCGGGGGTGGCGGGGTGGCATCGGTCCGGGTGGACGCGTCGCCGCGGAGGTCCCTGATGACGATCAGCCGAGACACCGACATCCCCGTGCCCGTGACGGGGGAGCGCGCGGCGGACGGGCTGGGGCGGCGGCTCCAGCGCTGGGCGACCGGCGCGCGTGACCAGGCCGCGGTGACCGCACTCGTGGAGGAGCGGTCACTGCTGGCCAGGGACGACGTCCGTCGCGCGCTGGTCCGTGAGGACGGCGTCGGCGGGGTGCTGTGCGACTGGGCGGGGCTCGCGCGGCGCCTGTACGTCCTCGAACTCGACCCGGGGGAGCGGGTGTTCCTCGGGTTCGTGCTGTCGATGGCCGGTCCCCATCAGACCGCGCTCTCCCGGGTCCGGGAACTCGACGAGACCCGGCTCGCGATCGTCCTGCGCGCCCTGGTCCGCCTGTCGGGCAACCTCCGTATCGCCGTCGGCACCCGCATTTGACGGCCAGTACCTGACGCAGTCAGCTGTGGCGCGGCGAATTTCGGTGGCTTTGAACATCTCACCCGGCTCACGCGTACCTCCAGTCATTCAGGCGCCCCATCCGGCCGCTCCGGCGGCCCCGCGGACTCCGTCCCCCCCCAGGAGGTCACGAGTTGAGCCACAAACGCATACCCAAGCGCAAGGTCGTACTGGCGGGAGCCGGAGTCGTCGCCGTCGGTGCGGCAGCCGTCCTGCTGCCCAACGCCAACGCGTCACAGACCGATGACCGTGGTCCGAAGACGATGTCGGCGGCGGACGCGTCGGACCTCGCGTCGGACCTGTCGTCCCGGCTCGGTGAGACCTTCGCGGGCGCCTACTACGACACCGGCAGGAAGCAGGTCGTCGTCAATGTGGTCGGTGGCGACGACAGCGCCGTCAGCCAGGTCGAGAAGTCGGGTGCCGTCGCACGGAGCGTCGACAACAGCACCCGGCAACTGAAGGCCGCCGCAGGGACGTTGAAGGACCGGGCGACCATTCCCGGTACCGCCTGGGCCGTCGACCCGCGCACCAACCGGATCGTCGTCACCGCCGACCGCACCGTCACCGGCGCCCAGTGGAACAGACTGGAATCCACCGTCGCCGGACTCGGTACCGGCATGGCCCGTATCCAGAAGTCGGCGGGTGTGTTCAAGACCTTCGCCGCCGGCGGCGACGCCATCTTCGGTGACGGCGCCCGCTGTTCCCTCGGCTTCAACGTCGCCACCGCCGACGGCGACCCCGCCTTCCTCACCGCCGGCCACTGCGGCGTCGCCATCGCCCAGTGGTCCGACACCCAGGGCGGCGCACCGATCGCCACCGTCCAGGACGCCACCTTCCCCGGCGACGGCGACTTCGCACTCGTCACCTACGACGACACCACCACCCAGGCCCCCAGCACCGTCAATGTCGGCGACGGCCAGAGCGTCGACATCGTCGCAGCCGCCGACGCGGCCGTGGGTCAGCAGGTCTTCCGCATGGGCAGTACGACGGGTCTCCGCGACGGCACCGTCACCGGACTCGACGCCACCGTCAACTACCCGGAGGGCACCGTCACCGGGCTCATCCAGACCGACGTCTGCGCCGAACCCGGCGACAGCGGCGGCTCGCTGTTCACCCAGGACGGCAACGCCGTCGGCCTGACCTCGGGCGGCAGCGGCGACTGCACCAGCGGCGGCGAGACCTTCTTCCAGCCGGTCACCACGGCACTGACCGCCGTCGGCGCGGTCCTCGGATCGGGCGACGCCCAAGCACCCCAGGACCCCCAAGCACCCCAGGACCCGCAGGCACCCGATGACCCGCAGGCAGCCGACGACGGTGCCGGCGAGTCCGCGCAGTACGGCCACTGAGAGAAGTGAGAGAAGTGAGATACCGGCGGTCCGGCTCCTCCCCCCCCCCCGGGGCCGGACCGCCCCTCCAGGGGACCCACGCCCGGCCGAGGGCCCGGTCCCGAGCAGCGACATGTGAGGACCTGCCGTGAACGAGTCCACCACCCCACCCCTCCAGGCCACGCCCGACGGCGGCGCCGAAGTCCGGCTGGTGCTGCGGCTCCAGTGGGAGGACGTCGCCGCGCTCGGTCAGGAGGCCGGGCAACTGGCCGCCCGGCTCCAGCGCCCCGTCACCCTCGACGAAGCCGCCAGCCACCGGCTGCGGGTCCGGCCGGCCGCGGCCCACGCGAAGCCCGCGGCGCCACAGCAGACCGTCGCGCCCTCGACGGTGTCGTCCCTGCCGTCCCGCTCGCCGGGAGACACGGCACGGCAGGCGATCGAGAAGATCACCGGCTCGGCGTGACACCGCGCCAGGCCTGAGCCGGGACGGGCGGTGGGGATCGGTGGCTTCGCCCTCCGCCACACGGCGCCCTGTGCACAATGGGGCCATGATCCAACCCCCCGCTCCGGTCTGGCCCGCGGACTCCTTCCAACCCGTACTCGACCGCATCGCCATCGAGATCGCGGTCAGGGCCGAGCGGGGCGCGCCCGCCGACTACATTCCCGCACTGGCGTGCGCGGACCCGCACCGCTTCGGGATGGCCGTCGCCGAACTCGACGGCACGGTGTACGGCGTGGGGGACTGGCAGACCCCGTTCTCCGCGCAGTCCCTCACCAAGACGTTCACGCTCGCCCTCGTCCTCGCCCAGGAGGGCGAGGCGCTGTGGCGGTACGTCGGCCGCGAACCGTCCGGCAACCCCTTCAACTCGCTGGTGCAACTGGAGTACGAGGACGGCATCCCGCGCAACCCCTTCATCAACGCGGGCGCCCTCGTCGTCACCGACCACCTGCACTCCCTCACCGGCGACGCGATCGGCACCCTCCTGGAGTTCCTGCGGGCGGAGAGCGGCAACCCGGACCTCGGCTTCAACCCGTCCGTCGCCGCGTCCGAGACGGCCAACGGCGACCGCAACGCCGCGCTCGCCCACTTCATGGCGTCCTACGGCAATGTCGCCAACCCCGTGCCGGTCCTGCTCGACCAGTACTTCCGGCAGTGCTCCGTCGAGGCGACCTGCGCCGAACTCGCCCTCGCCACCGGGTTCCTCGCCCGGCACGGAATCCGCGCCGACGCCTCGTCGCTGCTCACCCGCAGCCAGGCCAAGCAGGTCAACGCGATCATGCTCACCTGCGGCACGTACGACGCGGCGGGCGACTTCGCGTACCGCGTCGGGCTGCCCGGCAAGAGCGGCGTCGGCGGCGGCATCATCGCCGTCGTACCGGGGCGCTGCACGCTGTGCGTATGGAGCCCGGGGCTCGACGCGCGCGGGAACTCCGTCGCCGGTGTCGCGGCCCTCGACCCCTTCACGACCCTGACGGGCCTGTCGGTATTTTGAGCGCGCCGGGCGTGCCGGGCGTGCCGGGCGACCCGAGCGTGCCGGGCGACCCGGCCGGGCGTACCGACAGCGCGTGACGGAAGACGTCACGCGGGTCCCAGCGCTCCTTCACCGCTTGCAGCCGCGCGTAGTCGCCCTTGAAGTACAGGGCGTGCCACGGCACGCCGGAGGTGTTCCAGGCGGGGTCCGCGAGGTCGGTGTCCGGGTAGTTGATGAAGGCGCCGTCGTGGACCGGACCGGGTACGGGGACGCCGCCGGTGTCGGCGTACATGTCGCGGTAGAAGGCACGTATCCAGGCGAGATGCGCCGCGTCCTGGTGCGGGTGCTCCCACACGGTCAGATACGAGAGTTTGATGATCGCGTCCCGCTGGGCGACCGCCGTCGACCCCGGGGCCACCGTGTTGACCTGGCCGCCGTAGGTGTTCAGGGACAGGGAGCCGCTCACCACGTCGGAGTCGGTGCGGGTGAGGTGATGGTGGATCTTGGCGATCTGCCGGTCCGTGAACGGCCGCCGCAGATAACCCGACTTGATCTTCAGGCGCCAGTCACCCACCTCGTCACCGGTACCCCGCAGCGCCGCCGTCAGCCACGGCAGCCGCTGCTTCGTGAGCCGGGCGGGCCGGGGCCCGCCCGCGCTGATCGCGCCGATGTGCTCGTCGAGCAGGCGCTCCCCTGCGCCGGGCCCCGCCGCGACCTGACCGACCATCAGGAGGAATCCGGCCGACTGTCGCAGCAGTACGAACTCGCTGTACAGCGCGGACTGTTCGGAGTCAGGGGCGCTGTGCCGCACGGCCCACCGCCCATGGTTCGCCACCAGCCGGGTGAACGCCGGCCGGTCCAGACCCTCCCAGGCCCACTCGGCGCGGAATGTCAGCGCCGAGGCCGGTGGCGCCGGCAGCAGCCGCTCCGGCGCGGTGGCGGCGGTCGTCCCGGGGGAGCGGAACCAGTACCGGGTGACCAGACCGAAGGAGCCGCCTCCGCCACCGGTGTGCGCCCACCACAGGTCACGGTGCGGATCCGACGGCTCCCGGCTCGCGACCACACTCCGGACCTGGCCCGCCCGGTCCACCACGACCACCTCGACCGCGTACAGATGGTCCGAGATCAGCCCGAACAGGCGGCACAACGGCCCGTATCCACCGCCCGCCACATGGCCGCCCGCGCCGACCTCCGGGCAGTAGCCCCCGGGTACGGTCACGCCCCACCCCAGATACAGCCGCCGGAACGCCTCACCGAGGGTCGCGCCCGCCTCGACCACGAAGGCGTGCCGGGCGGGGTCGAAGTACACGTCCGCCATCCCGGACAGGTCGATGACGGTCCGTACCTCCGGGTGGTCGACGAAGTCCTCGAAGCAGTGGCCGCCGCTGCGCACCGCGACCCGTCCGCCCGCCCGCACCGCTTCCCGCACGGCCCGGACCGCCTGCCCGGTCGTACTCACCAGGTGGACGGAGTCGGGCGCGCCCCGGAAGCGGTTGCTCGCGCCCCGCGAGGTGAGGTGCGCGTACCGGGGATCGTCCGGTCCCACGCGGACCGGATCCGGTGGCGGGGGGCAGCCGCGCCCGCCTGAGGGCGCAGCCGTTGATGCTGCTTCCGCCGTTGACGCCGGTCCCGTGGTGCCGAGCGCCGTCGCCGCTCCCGTCAGCGCGGTGGCCCGCAGGACGTTCCGTCGACTGTGTCCGCTCATGGCGCGTCTCCCCTCCTCGCGGGCCACCCACGGCCCCCGTGAAGGACCCTACGAAGACAGGTCGCGCGATGTGAGGGGCCTGGACACCGTGTGCGGGGTGGGGAAAACCCCCGTCGAAGGACATTCGTGGAGGACCCTGGTGGAGGACCCTGGTGGAGGTCCCTGGTGGAGGTCCTTTCGTAAAACAGCTTTGCCTTTGGTGCGGTGCCTCGTTACCGTTGAACGGTCCTGTTGTCTCCGAATGAGGTGGACGTTGCGCATCTGAGGTTCGCGATCACCGCGCCGTACGGCACTCGCCGTACGCCCGTCACTCCGCAGCGGCATCCGCCCTGCCCGTGACCCCGCGTGGCTGCGACCTCGGTGCATGAGCCGTCCCTCAGGTCCCAGGACCAGGATTGCCGCACGCACCCCCTCTTCCGGACACCTCGGAGTGCATCCGGATACCTCGGCCCGGTCGCCGCGCGGTGCTCGCCTCTGCAGCCCCCCGTACACCGCGTCTGCATTGCGAGACTCACCATGGCGACACCCGCCACACCCCACGCCTCCCTGACCTGCTCCGCCCTGTCCTTCCAGTGGCCGGACGGCACCAGTGTCCTCGACGGACTCTCCCTCACCGTCGGACGGGGCCGCACCGGCCTCGTCGGCAACAACGGCGCGGGCAAGTCCACCCTGCTCCGCCTCCTCGCCGGACACCTCCGCCCCGCACAAGGGTCGGTGACCGTCGGCGGCAGCCTGGCCTACCTGCCGCAGAACATCACCCTCGACACGGCGCTCCGCGTCGACCAGGCCCTGGGCATCGCCGAGCGGCGCGCCGCCCTGCGCGCCATCGAATCCGGAGACGTGCGCACCGAGCACTTCGACACCGTCGGCGACGACTGGGACGTCGAGGAACGCGCCCTGGCCACCCTCGGTTCACTGGGACTCGGCCACGTCGAACTGGACCGCACCGTGGGCCGGATGTCCGGCGGTGAGACCGTCCTGCTGCGCCTCGCCGCGCTCCTCCTGGAACGCCCCGACGTCCTCCTCCTCGACGAACCCACCAACAACCTGGACCTGTTCGCCCGCCGCCGGCTCCACGAGGCCGTCGACTCCTGGCGCTCCGGAGTCCTGGTCGTCGTCAGCCACGACCTGGAACTCCTGGAGCGCGTCGACCGCATCGCCGAACTCCGCTCCGGCTCGGTGACCTGGTACGGCGGCGGCTGGTCCGCCTACGAGGAGGCCCTGGCCACCGAGCAGGACGCCGCCGCCCGGACACTGCGGGCCGCCGAGGCCGATGTGCGCCGCCAGAAGCGGGAGTGGGAGGAGGCGCAGATCAAGGTGGCCCGCCGCCAGCGGCACAACGCCAAGATGGACGTCCAGCGGCGGGCGTCCCGGATCGTCGCGGGCGAGAAGAAGCGGTCCGCGCAGGAGTCGGCGGGCAGACTCCGCACCCTTCAGGAGGACCGGCTCGGCGAGGCGCGCGAGCGTCGCGACGAGGCGGCCGACGCCATCCGAGACGACGCCGAGATCCGCGTGAAGCTCCCGCACACGGCGGTACCCGCGGGCCGCACCGTCCTCACCCTGGACGAACTGACGCCTCGGTACGGGGCGTTGCGCGAGGGCAGCCTCCGGGTGCACGGACCGGAGCGGATCGCGCTGGTCGGGCGCAACGGCGCGGGCAAGACCACCCTGCTGCGCACCCTCACCGGTGAGCTGGCCCCGCTGTCCGGCGAGGCCAGGGCACACGTACCGCTGCGGTTCCTGCCCCAGCGGCTCGACGTCCTCGACGAGGAGGTGAGCGTCGCCGCCAACGTCGCACGGCTCGCCCCCGGCACCACCGACAACCACATCCGCTCCCAGCTCGCCCGCTTCCTGTTCAAGGGCAAACGCGCCGAACAGCCGGCCGGAACCCTGTCCGGCGGGGAACGTTTCCGTGCCGCGCTCGCCGCGATGATGCTCGCGGCGCCCGCCCCGCAACTGCTGATCCTGGACGAGCCGACCAACAACCTCGACCTCGCCAGTGTCCGGCAGTTGACGTCGGCGCTCGACGCCTACGAGGGCGCCCTCCTCGTCGCAAGCCACGACCTGCCGTTCCTCCACTCGGTCGGCATCACCCGCTGGCTGCTCCTCGCGGCAGACCTCCAGGAGACCACCGCCGACGAGGTCGACGCCCTCCTGGAGGCACCGGAGTCCGGCTGAGCGAGCGCTCCGCGCGGGAGCCGGGTCGGGAGCCGGGTCGGTCAGGTGTCGGCCCGGCTTCCCGTGGAGACCCGGCGGACCACCCGGAGCAGGTACTCCTTGCGGTCCAGCGGGTTGTGGTCCGTACGGGCCCGGGTGGGGACCGGGCCCGTGACCGGGCGGTAGCGGGCGAACGCCGACTCCAGGACGCCCTCGCCGCCCGTCAGCGTGGGCAGTTGCTGTTCCAGGGCGTGCAGGTGCGCGGCGGGGATCTCGCCCTCCAGGACACAGGACGTACGGGTCGTCAGCGGGGCGCGCGGGACCGCCCGCAGCCGGGTGAGGACGGGCCACACCGCGCCGAACGCGTCCGCCGGGATCTCGATCCGGAAGCGGTGCATCGGCTCCTGCACCTCGGTGCCCGCCCGCTGGAGGGCGGCTGTCAGGACCAGCGGTGTGAGATGGCGGAAGTCCGCTCCCGTACTCGACATGCTCTTGTCGAACACGGCGTGGGAGTGACTCTGCCGCGGGCAGTACCCGGACCGTGTGAGAGTCACCGTGCAGTCCGTGATCTGCCAGCCCCGCAGCCCCTGCGCGAGGGTGTCCCGCACGGTGTCCTCGATCGCCTTGATGAACGCCAGGGGAAGCGAGCCGAGTTCGATACCGAGCCGGAACGCGACCCCGCTGCCGACGGGCGCCGGTTCGACCCGCAGGCCGATGGTGGCGAGGAACGGATTGGGCCCGTCCTTGTCGATGACCTCCAGCGCCTCACCGGTGCCGACGATCCGTTCCCGGCAGATCGTCGTCGACTCCCGGAACGTGACGTCGACCCCGAACTCCTCGGCGAGCGTCGCCTGGATGACCTCCTTCTGGACCTCGCCGTACAGCGAGACGTGCACCTCCTGACGGATGTCGTCCTGGCGCAGATTGATCAGGGGATCCTGCTCGGCGAGTTGCGCCAGCGCGAAGTGCAGGGTGCCCTTGTCGGAGGCGCGGACCGGCACGACGACGGTTTCCAGGGTCGGCGGCGCGAAGTGACCGCCACGCGGTGTCCGGCCGCTCGCACCGGGACCGCCGCCAGACGCCCCGTCATCCGAGGCCCCGTCATCCGAGGCCCCGCCGCCCCGTGCCTCGTCGCCCGATGCCTCGCGCGGCCCGATCGAATCGCCGATCCGGACCCCGCCGAGACCCCACAGCTTCCCGATCTGCCCCGCCGTCACCAAGTCCCGCCGGACGGTGGCCCCTTGGTCGAAGACGCCGATCCCGGAGACCTTTCCCTCCACGGGTACGCCGGTGCTCGTGTCGTCCGCGCCCGCCCGCAGGAGCACCCGGTCCCGGGTCCGTACCGCCCCCGAGAACAGCCGGGCGTACGCGATCTTCTCGCCCGCCGGGCCGCGCTCGACCTTGAAGACCGTCCCGGACAGGGGGGCATCGGCGTCGCCCCGGGGTGCGGGCAGCAGCTCCGGGACACCGGCGATCAGCGCGTCCACGCCCGCACCCGTCACGGCCGAGCCGAAGAACACGGGGTGGGTCCGGGCCCGCCGCGTCTGGGTGGCGAGCGCGCGCCGCAGCCGGTCGTACGACACGGCCGTCTCGTCGTCCACGTACGCCGCGAGCAGGTCGTCGTCCTGATCGGCCAGCAGTTCGAGGAGGTGCGACGTGAAGAGTGTGCTCCCTGCCGTGTACGGCGTCACCGTCGCGTCGCGGTGGCCCGGACGGTCGACCCGGCCCATCGGGACGACCGCCGGGGTGAGCCGTTCGGCGATGCTCCGCAGGACGCGCTCGGGGTCGGCGCCGGCGCGGTCGACCTTGTTCACGAAGATCAGGGTCGGGATACGCAGCCGTTGCAGGGTGCGCATCAGGACACGAGTCTGTGCCTGGACACCCTCGACGGCGGAGACGACGAGCACGGCACCGTCGAGCACGCTCAGCACCCGCTCCACCTCGGCGATGAAGTCCGGGTGGCCGGGGGTGTCGATCAGATTGACCGTGATGTCGTCCAGCGTGAAGGAGACGACGGCGGATTTGATGGTGATCCCGCGCCGGCGCTCCAGGGCCAGCGAATCGGTCTGTGTGGTGCCGTCGTCCACACTGCCGATCTCGTCGATCACACCGGCGGCGTGCAGCAGCCGCTCGGTCAGGCTCGTCTTACCCGCGTCGACATGCGCGAGAATTCCCAGATTGAGCAAATGCACTGAACGTCAAGTCCTTCGAAGAGGGGGAGATTTCCTTCTGGGTGGACCTGAGAGTTCCGCGCATGATCGCCTCCTGGATCGAATGACTGCCCGTCGAGTCCAGCAGAGCGCCGCGAGACCCGGCAACCCAATTACCCGGGACCGGACTGCCGTCACGGGACCGGGCACCCGCCTCACGCGCCCCGGATCGGCCGTCCGCCGGACCGATTGGTACGCACCATCTTGACGTGTGCACGCGAACGCCCCTAGCTTCACGGCTTGAGATAAGTATTGGCGGATGCGGCCCCGCACCGGACCCGCGCGTCCACCGCTCCTGACTTGGCCCCCCACGCCGCCCCGCGCGGCACAGGAGACACAGATGACACGTTCCGGACCGGCGCTCCCCGCCGAGCGCCGTCGCACGAGCCGACTGCTGCGGCGACTTCACCCCGATGGCGCACGGCGGCGCGGTGCGGCACTCGCCGCCGTGGGCGCGCTGTGCGTCTCGCTGCTGTCCGCGGTGACCGCAGCCCCGGCGGCCCAGGCCGCCACATCGGCCGCCGCGGCCCTGCCCACCGGCTGGGCCACCGTCGCCGCCAAACACAGCGGCAAATGCGTGGACGCGGCGGCGGCCGGCACGGCGGACGGCACCGCCGTCCAGCAGTACGCGTGCAACGCGTCGACGGCCCAGCAGTGGCAGTTCGTGGCCACCAGCGGCGGATACGTTCGCGTCAACAACCGCAACGACACCGCGAAGGCATGGGACGTCACCGACGTCTCCACGGCCGACGCGGCGCCGATCCAACTGTGGACGTACTCCGGCGGCAACAACCAGCAGTGGCTGCCCGTCGAGGAGGCCGGGGGAACCTTCCACTTCGTGAATCGGGGCAGTGGCAAGTGCCTGGACGTGCCAGGTGCGTCGACCGCCGACGGTGCGCGGATGCAGCAGTACACGTGCAACGGCAGCGCCGCCCAGTCCTTCAGCCTCGGCTCCGCCGACGGCCCCTCGAACCCGCCCGGCACCCCGGACCTCGGTCCCAACGTGTCCGTGTTCGACCCGTCGATGTCGTCCGCGACGATCCAGAGCCGCCTCAACCAGGTCTTCGGCCAGCAGGAGACCAACCAGTTCGGCGCGCAGCGCTACGCACTCCTCTTCAAGCCCGGCAGCTACAACGTGGACGCCAACGTCGGCTTCTACACCCAGGTCGCCGGCCTGGGACTCTCACCCGACGACGTGACCATCAACGGCGCCGTGCACGCGGAGGCCGACTGGTTCCAGGGCAACGCGACGCAGAACTTCTGGCGCTCCGCCGAGAACCTGTCCGTCACACCCGCCGGCGGCTCCGACCGCTGGGCGGTCTCGCAGGCGGCGCCGTACCGCCGCATGCATGTACGCGGAAATCTCCAGTTGGACGACGGCGGCTGGTCCAGCGGCGGGTTCATGGCCGACTCGAAGGTCGACGGCCAGGTGCGCTCCGGATCGCAGCAGCAGTGGCTCTCGCGCAACAGCCAGTGGGGGAGCTGGACCGGATCCAACTGGAACATGGTCTTCGTCGGTGACGTCAACGCCCCCGCGAACACCTTCCCCAACCCGCCCTACACGACGGTCGCGCAGTCCCCGGTGACCCGCGAGAAGCCGTTCCTGTACGTGGACAGCGCCGGGGCGTACAAGGTGTTCGTGCCGTCGCTGCGGACCAACACCCAGGGCACCACCTGGGCGAACGGCACCCCGGCCGGTTCCTCGCTGCCCATCGGTGACTTCTACATCGTCAAGCCCGGCGCGACCGCGACGGACATCAACGGGGCGCTCGCGCAGGGCAAGAACCTCCTGTTCACGCCCGGTGTCTACCACCTCAACCAGACGCTGAACGTCAACCGCGCGGACACCGTCGTCCTCGGCCTCGGTCTCGCGACCCTGATCCCGGACAACGGCATCACCGCCATGAACGTCGCCGACGTGGACGGTGTGAAGCTCGCCGGACTGCTCATCGACGCCGGAACGACCAACTCGCAGACGCTGATGAACGTCGGCCCGGCCGGATCGAGCGCCCGGCACACCGCCAACCCGACCTCGCTGCACGACGTGTTCTTCCGCATCGGCGGCGCGGGCGTCGGCAAGGCGACGCAGAGCCTGGTGATCAACAGCTCGGACGTGATCGGCGACCACATGTGGCTGTGGCGCGCCGACCACGGCAGCGGCGTCGGCTGGACCAGCAACACGGCCGCGACCGGACTCGTCGTCAACGGCACCAACGTCACCACGTACGGCCTGTTCGTGGAGCACTACCAGCAGCATCAGGTGATCTGGAACGGCAACGGCGGGCGGACGTACTTCTTCCAGAACGAGATGCCCTACGACCCGCCCAACCAGGCCGCCTGGATGAACGGCTCCACGCGCGGCTACGACGCCTACAAGGTGTCCCCGAACGTGACCAGTCATGAGGCGTGGGGGCTGGGCAGTTACTGCTACTTCAACGTCAATCCGGGGGTGGTCGCGGACCGTGCGATCGAGGCGCCGAACGTCGCCGGGGTCCGCTTCCACAGCATGGTCACGGTCTCCCTGGGCGGAACCGGCACCATCAGCCATGTCATCAACAACACGGGAGGACCGTCCAACTCGTCCAGCAACGTGGCCAATCTGGTCTCGTACCCCTGACCGGTCCTCCCTGACCGGTCCCCGCTGAGCGACCGGGCCGCCGGACGCCGACCGGCGGCACCGGGCGGGACCGCCCGGTGGGACACGTGGTCCTGTCCCACCGGGCGCCCGCCGGTCCGGGCGGCGGGTCAGCGGCCCCCGAGACCCCGGTCGACCGCGCGAATCAGCTCACCGTCGGCGGTGTCGCCGTCCAGGGACCAGAACATCGCCCCGCCGAGCCGGTTCTCCCGCACGTAACGGGACTTGGTGCTCAGCACCTGCGGATCGTCGTACGTCCACAGCGTCGTACCGTCGAACAGCCAGGCGTGACCGTTGCGACGGTCCCGGTGGACCTCGAAGGTGCCCGCGTCGGCGAGCTTCTTCAGAGCCTTGTAGTCCTCGTAACCGGACTGCCAGGTCGCGGGCGCCGGGGCCGCGGCGGGCTGGTGGAGTCCGTCGCCGCCGCCCGTTACACCGGTCCAGCCCTGGCCGTAGAACGGCATCCCGACGACCAGCTTGCGGGCGGGTGCGCCGCGCCGCAGCCAGTCGCCGACGGTCTGGTCCACGCTGAAGTCGTCGCGCGCGTAGAGCGCCGACTGCTGGTTCGTGGTGGCCTCGCCGGAGACATGGAAGTCGTAGCCCTGGAGGTTGACGAAGTCCAGGTCACGCATGATCTTGCGGACCTCGAAGCCGGCGTCGATCTTCGCCGGGGCCGTCGGCACGAACGCCGACAGTTCGTAGTGCTTCTTCGCCTTGCCGTGCTGAGACGTCCCGCGCTGAGACTTCGCGTAGGCGTCGAGCTGGGTGCGGAACTCCCGTACCAGCGCGGTGAAGTTCTTCTTGTCCTCAGGGCGGTACACGGTGTCCGTGTCGCCCTCCGAGCCCGGCCACTCCCAGTCGAGGTCGATCCCGTCGAACACGCCCGCGCCGGCTCCGGCACCGCCCCGGGCGCCGTCGACCGGCAGATTGCCCTTGATGTAGAGGTCGATGCAGGAGGACACGAACGCCTTGCGGGACGCGGGGGTGCGGACCGCGTCGGAGAAGTGCGTGGACCAGCTCCAGCCGCCGAGCGAGATCATCACCTTCAGGCCCGGGTGCTTCGCCTTCAGCTCCTTGAGCTGGTTGAAGTTGCCCGCCAGTGCCTGGGTGTCCGAGTCGGCGACGCCGTCGACCGAGTTCTCGGCGTCGAGCGGCCGGACGTAGTCGGCCCAGGCGTCGGCCTCTCCGGGCACATTGCCGGTGAAGCACTTGCCGTCCGGACTCACGTTCCCGAAGGCGTAGTTGATGTGGGTGAGCCGCTCGGCCGCACCGCTCCTGTCGAGGTCCTGGACCTGGAAGTCCCGTCCGTAGACGCCCCATTGGGTGAAGTAGCCGACCCGTTTGTACTCGGGGGTCGTCGTGTGGGAGGTGCGGGATTCGGCCGATGCGGGTGCCATGGCCAGGAGGGAAACCGGAAGAGACGCGGCGCAGGTGGCGACGGCCAGCCTGCCGAGGATTCTTCGACGCATGCCGGGAAACTATTGGTCTGGACCAGGGTGGTCAAGGGGGCGGGGTCCTCCAGCGTGGTCAAGGGGGCGACCGGGAGTGACGGGGGCCCGGTGGCCGGAGCGGCGTTCCGGACCGAACCGGCGTTCCGGAGCGAAGCGGGGCGATCGAACATACGATGGGGCGTGCAGTGGTGCCACACGGCCGGTACCGGTGGGGTGCCCGGCCCGGCACTGATCGACTCCGGGTGGGAGACGCATGCCAGAGGCTGTCGACGCGAAACGGACCGTCATCCTCACCGTGGACGACGACCCCGGTGTGTCGCGGGCCGTGGCCCGCGATCTGCGACGCCACTACGGCGCGTCGTACCGCATCGTGCGGGCCGAGTCCGGCGAGTCGGCCCTCGACGCCCTGCGCGAGCTGAAACTCCGCGGGGACCTGGTCGCCGTGATCCTCGCGGACTACCGGATGCCGCAGATGAACGGCATCGAGTTCCTGGAACAGGCCCTGGACGTCTACCCGGCCGCGCGCCGCGTCCTGCTCACGGCCTACGCGGACACCGACGCCGCCATCGACGCGATCAACGTCGTCGACCTCGACCACTACCTCCTCAAGCCGTGGGACCCGCCCGAGGAGAAGCTCTACCCGGTCCTCGACGACCTCCTGGAGACCTGGCGGGCCGCCGACCACCGCACGGTGCCCACCACCAAGGTCGTCGGCCACCGCTGGTCGGCCCGCTCGTCCGACGTCCGCGAATTCCTCGCCCGCAACCAGGTCCCGTACCGCTGGTACTCCTCCGACGAACCCGAGGGCCGGCGGCTGCTCACGGCCGCCGAGGAGGACGGGCTGCGGCTGCCGCTGGTGATCACCCCGGACGGCACGGTCCTCGTGGAACCCGCCGACCAGGACCTCGCCGCCCATGTCGGCCTGGCCACGACGCCCGCCGCCGACTTCTACGACCTCGTCGTCATCGGCGCCGGACCCGCCGGACTCGGCGCCGCCGTGTACGGCGCGTCCGAGGGGTTGCGGACCGTGGTCGTGGAACGCTCCGCGACCGGCGGCCAGGCCGGTCAGAGCTCCCGCATCGAGAACTACCTCGGCTTCCCGGACGGTGTGTCCGGCGCCCAGCTCGCCGACCGGGCCCGGCGGCAGGCGACGAGGTTCGGCGCCGAGATGCTCACCGCACGCGAGGTCACGGGCCTTGAGGTCAACGGCTCCTCGCGGACCGTCCGGTTCTCCGACGGGAGTGCGATCGCCGCACACACCGTGATCCTCGCCACCGGCGTGTCGTACCGGCAGCTCGACGCGCCCGGCATCGGCGGCCTCACCGGCTGCGGCGTGTTCTACGGCTCGGCGCTCACCGAGGCCGCCGCCTGCCAGGGACACGACGTGTACATCGTCGGCGGCGCCAACTCGGCCGGGCAGGCCGCGATGTACCTCGCCCGGGGCGCCAAGTCGGTGACCCTGCTGGTCCGCGGCGATTCCCTGTCCCACTCGATGTCGCACTACCTGGTCGAGCAGGTGGAGGAGGCGCCGACCATCACCGTGCGCACCGGTACCGTCGTGGAGGCCGCGCACGGCAGCGACCATCTGGAGCAGCTGACCCTCCGCGACACGGCCACCGGGCACACCGAACTCGTCGACGCCCAGTGGATGTTCGTGTTCATCGGCGCGGCGCCCCTCACCGACTGGCTCGACGGCATCGTCCTGCGGGACACGCGCGGTTTCATCATCGCCGGGCCCGATCTGGCCGCCGACGGTGAACGGCCGCCCGGCTGGGAACTCGACCGGGCGCCCTACCACTTGGAGACGAACGTGCCCGGCGTGTTCGTCGCGGGCGACGCGCGCGCCGAGTCCGCCAAGCGGGTCGCGTCGGCGGTGGGCGAGGGCGCCATGGCGGTCATGCTCGTCCACCGCTATCTGGAGCAGTCGTGACGCCATCTGGAGCAGTCGTGAACAGCGGACTGGACCCGTGTCGTGGACAGCGGACCGGAGCCGTGACGAGCCGCGGTCTGGAGTTGCCATGAGCGGACAGCCGGCAGTGTGCAGCCAGCGGGAACTCAGCTCCCTGTTCCTGTTCGAGAAGCTCGCGCCCGAGCAGTTGGACCGGCTGTGCCACGAGGGCCGCGTCGAGTGGTACGACACAGGGCCGGTCTACAGCGAGGGCGAGCAGGCCACCTGCTTCTACGTCCTCCTCGAAGGCACCGTCGTGATGTCCCGCCGGGTCGGCGCCGACGACATCGAGGTCACCCGCACCTCCAGCCCCGGCGTGTACGCGGGCGCCTTCCAGTCCTACCTCGGCGACCGGGTGCCACAGGTCTACAACAGCTCGCTGCGCGTCACCGAGCCGTCGCGGTTCTTCGTCCTGGGCGCGGACTGCTTCGCCGAGATCATGCGCGAGTGGTTCCCGATGGCCGTGCATCTGCTGGAAGGGCTGTTCTTCGGTAACCGGTCGACGCAGCGCGCCGTCGGGCAGCGGGAGCGGCTGCTCGCCCTCGGCTCCCTGTCCGCCGGGCTGACGCACGAGCTGAACAACCCCGCCGCCGCAGCGGTACGGGCCACTTCGGCGCTGCGCGAACGGGTCGCCGGGATGCGGCACAAACTCGGCGCCATCGCCGCGGGACCGTATCAGCGCGGGTCCCTGGAAACCCTCATCGAGGTGCAGGAACGCACCGCGGACCTGGTCGCCAAGGCCGCCACGCTCAGCCCCCTGGAAGCCACCGACCGGGAGGACGCGCTCGCGGACTGGCTGGAGGACCACGGCATCGAGGGCGGCTGGCAGCTCGCGCCGACCTTCGTGCAGGCAGGGCTCGACACCGACTGGCTGGACCGGGTCGCCGCCGACGTGGACGAGGGCACCCTCGAAGGCGCCGTGCGCTGGCTGAACTACACCGTCGAGACCGAACTCCTGATGAACGAGATCGAGGACTCGGCCACCCGCATCTCGCATCTCGTCAACGCGGCCAAGCAGTACTCGCAGCTCGACCGCGCCCCGTACCAGGTCGCCGACGTGCACGAACTCCTGGACAGCACCCTGCTGATGCTCTCCGGGAAGATCGGCCCCCGCATCGAGGTCGTCAAGGAGTACGACCGCACCCTGCCGAGGATCCCGGCCTATCCGAGCGAGCTGAACCAGGTCTGGACGAACCTGATCGACAACGCGGTCGCCGCGATGAACGACGGCCGTCCCGCCCCCGAGTCCGGGGCCGAGTCGGATTCCGAGTCCGACGGCACCCTCACCGTCCGCACCGCGCGGGACGGCGACCGGCTGCTGGTCGAGTTCGGCGACACCGGGCCCGGGGTGCCCGAAGAGATCCGTGACCGCATCTTCGACCCGTTCTTCACCACGAAACCCGTCGGCGAGGGCACGGGCCTCGGCCTGGACATCTCCTGGCGCATCGTCGTCAACAAACACCACGGCGACCTGGAGGTACGGTCCGTGCCCGGCGACACCCGCTTCCGGGTCCGCCTGCCCCTGACCGCACCCGAGCCCGAGAACCAGCCGGAGCCGCCGGACCTGTCGGCGGAGTGAACGACATCCCACCGGAGCGAACGACATCCCACCGGAGTGAAGGACTTCCCACCGGAGTGAACACGGCCACCGTCCACCGGGAGTGATCATGAACGCTGTCAACGGAATCGACCCGTCCGTCCCGCCGTCGGGACCGGGCTGCGCCGACTGCGAGGCCGGCGGCGGCTGGTGGTTCCATCTGCGCCGCTGCGCGCAGTGCGGACACATCGGCTGCTGCGACAGCTCACCCGCGCAGCACGCCACGGGCCACGCCCGCGCCACCGGGCACCCGATCATGCGCAGCTACGAACCGGGCGAGAGCTGGTTCTGGAGCTACGACGGGGACGAGATGTACGAGTCCGGTCCCGACCTGGCCCCGCCCGCGAGCCACCCCGCCGACCAGCCCGTCCCGGGCCCCGCCGACCGCGTCCCGGCGAACTGGTCCGACCTGCTGCACTGACCCGCCGCAGCGCTCCGGGGTGCGCCGCCCGACGGGCGGCCCGGCGCCGCGTTGACAAAGATGGACGTACGGAACGCCGAAACCGGGGTGTACGCGGCATACGCGCAGGCGTCCGCGGACGCAGGCCCAGGCCCACGCCCAGGCCCAGGAAGGGACGGACACCGTGGCACGACCCAGGATTCTCGTGGTGGGCGCAGGCTTCGCCGGGGTGGAGTGCGTGTGGCGCCTGGAGCGGAAGCTCGCCCCCGGCGAGGCGGACATCACGCTGGTCACGCCGTTCTCGTACCAGCTCTATCTGCCCCTGCTGCCCCAGGTGGCGGCGGGCATCCTCACCCCGCAGTCCATCGCCGTGTCCCTGCGCCGCAGCGGCAAGCACCGCACCCGCATCATCCCGGGCGGTGCCATCGGGGTGGATCCGAAGGCGAAGATCTGTGTCATCCGCAAGATCACGGGAGAGACGGTCGACGAGCCCTACGACCGCATCGTCCTCGCCCCCGGCAGCGTCACCCGCACCTTCGACATCCCCGGTCTGAACGAGTACGCCCGGGGTCTGAAGACCCTCGCCGAGGCGGCCTACATCCGCGACCACGTGATCGCGCAGCTCGACATCGCCGACGCCAGCCACGACGAGGACGAGCGCGCGTCGAGGCTCCAGTTCGTCGTGGTCGGCGGCGGCTACGCGGGCACCGAGACCGCAGCCGGCCTCCAGCGCCTCACCACCAGCGCGCTCACGCGCTACCCGCGTCTCGACCCCCGCCAGATCAAGTGGCACCTCATCGACATCGCCCCCAAGCTGATGCCCGAACTCGGCGACAAGCTGGGCTCGGTCGCCCTCGGGATTCTGCGCCGGCGCGGCATCGAGGTCTCGCTCGGGGTGTCCGTCGCGGAGGCCGGCGCCGACAAGGTGACCTTCACCGACGGGCGCGTCGTGCCGTGCCGGACGCTGATCTGGACGGCGGGCGTCGTGGCGAGCCCGCTGGTCCACACCTTCGACGCCGAGACGGTGCACGGCCGGCTCGTCGTCGCCCCCGACATGACCATTCCCGGACTCGACGGCGTCTTCGCACTCGGCGACGCCGGAGCCGTGCCCGATCTGACCAAGGGCGGCGACGCGGTCTGCCCGCCGACCGCGCAGCACGCCATGCGCCAGGGCCGGACGGTCGCCGACAACGTCATCGCCACCCTGCGGAACCGGCCGACCCGGCCCTACGAACACCATGACCTCGGGCTCGTCGTGGACCTCGGTGGCAAGGACGCCGTGTCCCGGCCGCTCGGCATCGAACTGCACGGACTGCCCGCCCAGATCGTCGCCCGCGGCTACCACTGGTCGGCGCTGCGCACCAATGTCGCCAAGACACGGGTGATGACGAACTGGGTGCTCAACGCGGTCGCGGGCGACGATTTCGTCCGAACCGGCTTCCAGTCCCAGAAGCCCGCGACCCTGCGCGACTTCGAGTACACGGACGAGTACCTGACCCCGGAACAGGTCCGGGGCCACACCGCCGCACTGCGCGCCCTCAGCTCCTGAGACGCGTCGGCCCCTGAGTCACCTCGGCTTCTGAGTCACGCGGTCGGCACCCGGTCCAGGAAGCCGTGCACCGAGCGGATGCGGCCGTCATCGGCCAGCGTGATCACGTCGAACCCCGCGACGGGCGCGGAGCCGTCGGCCGGGTCGACCAGTTCCCAGCCGAAGCGGGCGAGGTCGTGATGCCCGTCGACCGCGCCCAGCGGACGGAAGGTGAAGCCGGGGAACTGCTGGTGCGCGCCGTCGATGACCGCCGCGATCTGGTCCTGCCCGGCGACATCGGCCAGCGGGTCGGTGTAGCCGCCGTCCTCGGTCCACGCGACGGCGACGGCCTTGGCCACGTCCTCCGGTGAGGTGGCGTTCCAGGCGTCGAAGTAGCGGGCGACGGCGGTCTCGTAACGGTTCTCGGACATGGTCATCGGCCTTTCGTCGGCACGGTCGGAAGGACCGGAGTCCGGAAGTCGTGCTCCCGGATTCCGGTGACCACAACGATGCCGGGCCGTGCGGAAAGGGTCGATTACGTCGCAGGTAATGACCGCGATCCGCAGGCAGGGGCACAGGCAAGGGCACAGGTAACAGGTCAGTCCTCGTGCGGCGGCTCGCCGAGCACGTACAGCTCGGGCAGGTTGACCACGATCGCCTCCTGCGTGCTGCGGGCGATCACCACGACGGCCTCCTCGTCGGGGCTCGGATTCTCCTCGCGGTGCGGGACGTACGGGGGGACGAAGATGTAGTCGCCCGGCGCGGTGCGGATGCGGACCTCTTCGGGTGTGCCGCCGGAGTCGTCCAGGAACACGAACTCCGGGTGGCCCTTGACCACATGGATCGCCGTCTCGGACTCGCCGTGGTGATGGTTGGACGAGGAGGTCTCCGGCGCGACATGGGTCTGGCCCATCCAGATCCGCTCGGAGCCGACCGTGCTCCCGCTGATCGCGGCGAACCGCCGCATGCCACCGGTCTGCGCGGTGTCGCCGTCGAGGGCGTCCGCCCGGACGTGGTGCAGCCGCGCCCGGAGCGGGAGCCGGCTCCGCGCCGGGTCGTGGGCGTGGTCCGGCAGGTCGGGGTGGAAGGCGTCCCGGTCGGGTGCGGACTCGGGCGGGGTGTGCGGGGCCATGGGCATCCTGCTCGTCGGGGCCGGGCTGGAAAGAGGGGGCGTACGCGAGATCCTGACGCCGAAGATCCTGACGCCGACGGTAGAGAGCGCGGCGAATGGATGTCAAGATGTGTCCATTACGCCTGGGCTGGCCCTTTGCCGCCCTCGGGCGGGAACAACGGCCGTGGACGGACCCTTCGGGAAGACGGTGCACATGCAGATCTCTGCAAAGGCGGACTACGCGGTGCGGGCCCTGGTGGAGCTGGCCGCCGACAGTGAGCGGCCCCTGACCTGTGAGGGCATAGCCTCCGCTCAGGAGATCCCGTTCCGCTTCCTCAAGTCGGTCTTCCGCGATCTCCGTTCGGCCGGTCTGGTGCGCAGTCAGCGCGGCTGCGAGGGCGGCTACTGGATCGGCCGTGACGCCGGGTCCATCACGGTCGCCGAGGTCATGACCGCCGTCGACGGCGAGTTCTTCACGGTACGCGGCGAGCGGCCCGGCGCCCTCGACTACCCGGGCGCCGCCCAGGGCGTCGCGGAGCTGTGGCGGGCCGTCGAGTCGGCCGCCGAGACCCGGCTCGCACGCACCACCATCGGGGACCTCGCCTCGCGCCGGGGCTCCGCGGCCCTCCCGGCATGAGCACGCCCGCGCCCCACCCCCGCCCGACCGCGCCCGCGGTGTCCGGCCCGCCCGCCGACCGTCAACCACCGCTGCGGGTAACGGAGTTCACCGACCCCGCCTGCCCCTGGGCGTGGGGTGCCGAACCCGTCTTCCGGCTGCTCCGGCACACCTGGGACCCGTACGTCCGATGGCGCCGCGTGTTCGGGATCCTCTTCGACGAGGACGACGACCCGGCACCCGACGCGGACGCGGAGGCCCGTTGGTATGAGGGCTTCGTTCGGGGTGTCGCCGAGCACACCCGCGCGCCGTACGCGCCCCGGCTGCACTGGCTGACCCGTACGAGCTGGCCCGCGTCCCTCGCCGCCAAGTCCGCGCGGGCGCAGGGCGGCGAGGTGGCCGAGCGGGTCCTGCGGCGGCTGCGCGAGACGACGTTCGTGCTCGGCGCCCCGGCGGACACCCCGGACGGGGTCGAGGACGCCCTGCGCGGAATCCCCGGACTCGATCTGCCCCGGCTGCTCACCGCACTGGGCTCGGCCGAGGCGCGCGAGGCCGTCGGGGCGGACTGGGCCGAGACCCGCGCGCCCCTCGCCGACGTCCTCGACCTGGAAGGACCGGGACCGCATCCGGGGCGCGCCAAGGAGGTGGGGGACCGGTACCGGTACGCCCTGCCGACCGTGCTGTTCGAGGGGCCGGGTGGCCGGAAATGTGTCCCCGGATGGCAGCCGCTGGAGGCGTACATCGAGGCCGCGGAGGCGGTGGCGGGCGGCCCGCTGCCGCGTCCCGGAACGCTGTCCCCGGGAGCGGCCCTCGCGCGGTGGCACACCCTCACCGGCCCCGAACTGGCGCTCCTCACCGGCGAGTTCGCGCCGCCGTCCGGCGCCGTCCGGGTCGAGACCGGGAACGGACCTCTGTGGCTGCACCCGGAAGAGGCGCGCCACCACCCCGCGACGCGCGCCTGATGCCGTCCCGTCCGTAAACACGCAGGTCGCCGGGGTCTCGATGAATGAGACACCAAGAGGTGTCCATTGACAGGGCGGGTGCCGGGCCGTGAGGATACGGGACATGCATGCGATGCACCCCGGCGTGGTCTGCCGCTACGTGGACTATCGGCGCACCTCCAGCGCACTCTGTCGCTGACCCGTCCCTGACGGAGTCCCGGCGCCGACACTCCGCGCCCTGAGGGCCCCGGCGCCCGGTAACCCCTCGCACACGGTCGCACCCGCCGCCCTTCCGTGCGGCGCCCGCCCATCCTCCTGACGGTCCGGTTCCTCGTCACGCACGCACGTCGTCACCGGCGGTCGTCGCCTGGCCGAAACCAGCGCTCCCGCACCCCCGGATCCCCGCGGATCCATCCCTGTACTCCCCGCTGATCCACCCCGTTCGCCACCCCCCGCCCCGTCGTCACGTCCTCCGCCCGCGCCACCGCCGACCGGGCGTCCCACGGCCCCGCCCGCGTACCCGAGTGCCCCGTACCCGGGTGCGGCGGCGCGGCCGAGAAAGGTGCGCAGCCATGCCCAAGCCCCTCACCACCTCCACGCCCACGCCGCCCCTCACCGCCGCACTCGGCCGGAGATCCTTCCTCGGACTCTCGCTCGGCGCGGGCGCCGCCGTCGCCCTCACGGCCTGCGGCGGCGGCTCCACATCGGCCACCGGAGCGGGGCAGTCCACGCTCAAATGGGGCTGGGCCCTGCCGACTTCATGGGACCCGGTCACCTCGTCCGCCGGCTGGGACGTGCACGCCCTGTCCCTCGTCTACGCGGGCCTGACCAAGCTCGACCCGCGCGGCGAAGCCGTACCGGCCCTGGCCAAGTCCTGGACGTACGACACCGAAGGCACCACCGTCACCTTCACGCTCCGCACGGGCCTCAAGTTCAGCGACGGGACCGCGCTCGACGCGACCGCCGTGAAGAAGAGCATCGAGCGGGGCCGCGACGACGAGAAGTCGCTGATCGCGGCGCAGCTCACCGGGGTGCGGAAGGTGACGGCACTCGATGCGCACACCGTCGAACTCCGGCTCGCCGAACCCGACTTCCAGCTACCCGCCCTCCTCGCGGGCAAGACCGGCATGGTCGTCAACCCGAAGGTGTTCGAGGCCGACGCGGCCGGACTCGCCACCAAACCGGCGGGCGCGGGCCCGTACACCCTCGTCTCCTACGTGCAGAACGCGAAGGCCGTCCTGCGCCGCAACGCCTCCTACTGGGACGCGGGGCAGATCAAGGTCCCGAACTTCGAGCTGTACCCGCTGCCCGAGCCGTCGACCGTGGTCGCCTCCCTCAAGTCGGGCCAGTACGACGTCGCCCAGATACCCGGCAGCCAGGTCGAGGCCGCCAAGGCGGCAGGGCTCGAAGTCCAGGTCATCCCGTCCATGGTCGTCGCCGTCCTCGACGTGCACATCGGCCGCGAGCCCTTCACCGACCCGGACGTCGCCCTCGCGCTCAAGTACGCCGTCGACCGCGAAGAACTCCTCAAGACCGCCTCGTTCGGCTACGGCGAAGTCACCCGCCAGCCCTTCCCCAAGGGGTACGCGGGTCACGACGACACCCTGGACACCCTGTTCCCCTACGACCCGGAGAAGGCCAGGCAACTGCTCGCCAAGGCGGGGCACGCCGACGGGCTGAAGATCACGCTCTCCGCGCAGAAGGGCGAAGGCGTCCCCGAACTGATCCAGGCACAGCTCAAGAAGGTCGGCGTCACCGCCACCATCGAGACCGTCCCCGCCGACCAGGCCACACAGATCGTGTACATCCAGCGTGCGAAGTCCCTGTACGTCGACCAGTTCGCCGGGCGCGACTCCGCGACGCAGGCGTTCCAGGTGCTCTTCGGCAAGGAAGGGCTGATGAACCCGGGGCGGACGTCACCGCCCGAACTGGAGGCCGCGCTCGACGTGGTCCGCCGCACCCCGCTCGACTCGCCCCGCTACCCGGAGGTGCTTCAGAAGGCGACCGGGATCGCCGTACGCACCATGCCGAACGTCTTCCTCTACACCGTGCCGCGCATCCTGGCCCGTAACCCCAAGGTCTCCGAGATTCCCGCGTACACGGTCGTCCAGCGGTTCGAGGGGGTCTCCGTCTCATGAGTACGGCCCGCAGCAGTCAGGAGGGCGTTCTCGTGAAGGAGCGGCGACCGGCCGGGCGGGGGCCGCGCCGGCTCGCCGCCGCTCCCCGGTCCTTCGGACGGGTCGCCGCGGTCACCGTCACCGTGTTCCTCCTCGCGTCCCTGCTGACCTTCGCGCTGGGCGCGCTCTCCGACGCCAACCCGGCCGCCGCCGTACTCGGCGACCTCGCGACCCCCGCCGACATCGCGCGGATGGAGGCACAGTTCGGCCTCGACCGGTCCCTGCCCGTGCAGTACGTGACGTGGCTCGGCAACGCCGTCATCGGCGACCTGGGCGTCTCCTGGTTCACCGGGGTGCCGGTCGCCGACAGCATCGCGCAGGCCCTGCCCGTCGATCTGTCCATCGCGGGTCTCGCCCTGTTCCTCGCGGTGCTCATCGGCGGCGGCGCGGGCATCGCCGCCGCCCTCGACAACGGCGGCCCGATCGACCGGACCGTGACGCTGGTCTGCTCGGTCCTCGCGACCCTGCCGCCGTTCCTCATCGGCATCGTCCTCATCGTCGTGTTCGCCGTACAGTTCGGCGCCCTGCCCACCGGCGGCTACCAGCCGATCGGCGCGGGTGTGGGGGAGTGGCTGCGGTACGCGATCCTGCCCGCGTTCGCGCTGAGCCTGGACGCCGCCGCCTCGATCGCCCGGCAACTGCGCACCTCACTCGTCGGGGCCCTGCGCGAGAACTATGTGACCGGCGCCGAGATGCGCGGATTCTCCGCCCGGCGCGTCCTGTTCGGGCACGTCCTGCGCAACGCCGCCGGACCCGCGCTCACCGTCCTCGGCGTCAGCGTCCCCGTCATCCTCGGCGGCGCCGTCGTCACCGAGAAGATCTTCAACCTGCCCGGTATCGCCCAACTCTCCCTCCAGGCTGCCGAACAGCACGACATCCCCGTCATCCAGGGCACGCTTCTCGTGACCGTCGTCGTCGTGCTCGTCGCCAACATCGCCGTCAACGCGGCGCTCGCCGCACTCAACCCGGCCGCCCGCCGCACCGGGGGCGCCCGTGGGACGGGCGATACGGGTCGACGCGGGACCGGCGACACGGCGGCGGGTCGGGGAGCCGCCGTATGAGGGTTCTCCGCCGCACCTGGAGGCTCCGCACGGCGCGTCTCGCGCTGGCCGTGCTCGCCCTCGTCGCCTTCCTCGCCGTCGCGGGCGGCGCCGTCGCCCCCGCCGACCCGCTCGCCCAGCACCCGGCCGACATGCTCCAAGGTCCGGGCGCCCAGCACCTGTTGGGCACCGACTACCTCGGGCGTGACGTCCTCAGCCGGCTCCTCGCCGGGACCGGGCCTTCGCTCGTCGGCGCCCTGGAGTCGGTCGGTGCCGCGATGGTCATCGGCATCGTCCCCGGGCTCGCGTCCGTCTGGCTCGGCAGGACCGTCGAATGGACCACACAACGGGCCGCCGACACTTTGATGATCATGCCGTTCACGGTCTTCGCCATCGCCGTCGTCGGCGCCCTCGGCAACGGCATGCACCAGGCGATGCTCGCCCTCGGCGTCCTCTTCGCGCCCCTCTACTTCCGGGTCACCCGCGCCGCGGCCCTCGGTCTCAAGCAGGCCCAGTACGTCGAGGCGGCCGAGCTGATGGGTGCGTCGCGGTGGTGGATCCTGCGTACCCACGTCTGGGGCAAGGTCCTGCCGACCATCGCCGTCACCACCGCGCAGACGGTCGGTCAGGCCCTGCTCGTGGTCTCCTCGCTGACCTTCCTCGGCCTCGGCGTGCAGCCGCCCGCACCGACCTGGGGCGGCATGCTCGCCTCCGACCTGGGCTATCTCGCCCAGCAGCCCTGGGCACCGCTGATCCCCGGCATCGCGATCATGATCACGGTCGGCGCCCTCAACCTCCTCGCCGACGCGATACGGGACGGCGGCGCGCCGGTCGCGCGTCGCGACCCGGGCATCTCCGTCCCCGCGGGCGACGTGACGGCTGTGCGGCAGCGCCCCGCCCTCACGCGGACACCCACCCCGCCCCCACCCACCGCACCCGAGGAAGAGGAGGCCGAGGGCCGTGTCGCGACCGTCTGAACAGCAGGGCAGCACCGGGGCCGCCCCGCCCCCGCCCGTCCTCACCGTCGACGCGCTCGACGTCTCGATCGGCAGCGCCGTCCGGTCCGTCCGCGCGGTCCGCGAGGTGTCGCTGCGCCTCGCGCGCGGCGAAGCCGTGGGACTGGTCGGCGAGTCGGGCAGCGGCAAGAGCCTGACCTGCCGTTCGGTGCTCGGCGTCCTGCCGCCCGGCTGCCACGTCACCGCCGGAAACGTCACGCTCGGCGACACGACCGCCGGCGCCGGACCGGTCGAGCTGACCGCGCTCACCCGCAAGGAATGGAACACGGTACGAGGCAGCCGTGTCGGCGCCGTCTTCCAGGACCCGGCCTCGTACCTCAACCCGTCCCTCACCGTCGGGCGCCAGCTCGCCGAGCAACTGCGCGTGGCACGGGACCTGTCGAGGTCCGCCGCACACACCCGCGCCGTCGACCTGTTCGCCGCCGTCGGGCTGCGCGAACCGGCCGAGGTGTACCACCAGTACCCGCACGAACTCTCCGGCGGCATGCTCCAGCGCGTCCTCATCGCCATCGCCGTCTCCTGCGAGCCCGAACTGCTCATCGCGGACGAGGCGACGACCGCGCTCGACGTCGTCGTCCAGGCGGAGATCCTCGAACTCCTGCGAACCCTCCGTGCGGAGCGCGGGCTCGCCCTGCTGCTCGTCACGCACGACCTCGCCGTCGTCGCGGAGAGCTGCGACCGGGTGGTGGTGATGTACGCGGGCGAGATCGTCGAGGACGGACCGACCGCCGACGTCCTGGCCGACCCCGCCCACCCCTATACCGAGGCGTTGCTCAGGGTGGCGTCCATCGGGGACTGGGACCGCCGCGACCTGGACATCATTCCCGGCCGGCCGCCCGAGACCGGTGCCGAACTCCCCGGCTGCCGCTTCGCCGACCGCTGCGCCTACGCCACCGCCGCCTGCACCGAGGCGCCCGTCGCCCTGCACAGCCGCGCGGACGGCCGCCGCGCCCGCTGCCTGCGCCTGACCGAACCGTCATTCCCCGTACCCGCCACGGCAGCGCGAGGAGCCACCGTATGAGCGCCGTCCCCGCCGCCACCGATCCGCGCGTCGTACCGGATGCCCGGACCGGTTCTTCCCCGGCCCTCTTGGAGATCGGCGGGCTGAGTGTGTCGTACGGGCGTCGGGCCACCGCCCGCCGTGCGGCGGGCCGGACCCGGGTGCTCGCCGATGTCGACCTGACCGTGCGGGCCGGCGAGATCGTCGGCCTCATCGGTGAGACCGGCTCCGGCAAGACGACCCTGGCCCGCGCCGCCGTCGGCCTCGTGCGCGCCGAGGCCGGCACCGTCCGCTTCGACGGCCGCGAACTCACCGGGCTGCGCCGCCGCGAGCTGCGGGCGTTCCGGCGCTCGGGCGGCGTGCAGTACATGTTCCAGGATCCGTTGCGGTCGCAGGACCCGGATCTGACGGTGCGCCGTATCGTGGCCGAGCCGCTTGCCGCCGTGGGTGCGCTGAGCCGGGCGGAGCGGCAGGACCGGGCCGACGAGGCGCTGGCCCTGGTGGGTCTGGACGCCACCGCGCTCGGCTCCCGTACCCCCGGGCAGATCTCCGGTGGCCAGCGTCAGCGGGTCTCGCTGGCCCGTGCGGTCGTCACCCGGCCCCGGCTGCTGCTGAGTGACGAACCCGTCAGCGCCCTGGACGCCTCCAACCGCAATCTCGTCCTCGGCCTCCTGGACCGGCTGCGCCGCGAACTCGGTCTCGCCGTCGTCGTCATCTCGCACGACCTCAGCTCGCTCGCCGGCATCGCGGACCGGGTCGCCGTCCTCTACCGGGGCAGGCTCGTCGAACAGGGCCCGACCGCCGCCGTACTCGGCCGCCCCCGGCACCCGTACACCGCCCTGCTCACCGCGTCGGCGCCCAGCGTGCGCCCGGAACACAGGCTGCCGCTCGCCCAGTTGAGGGTCCCGGACGGGCGTGAGCCCTGGCCGGCGGACGCGGGCTGCGTGTTCGCACCACGCTGCCGCTTCGCCGACCCGACGTGCGATGACACCCCGCGCGCCGAGAAGGCGGAGAAGGCGGAGAAGGCGGAGAAGGCAGAGACGTCAGAGACGGCCGAGAACCCCGAGTACGCCGAGAACCCCGACACCACCCACAGCGTCGCCTGCCACCACGCCGACACCTGGCGCGACCGCCTCGCGCAGCAGGACCCCGTGGTGCCCGCATGACCGCCGCCGGCCTGCCGCCCCTCGACCTCGACCGGCTCCCCGCGATCACCCGGGACCTCGCCGCGCGGGCCCCCGTACACGACCGCGACGGCTCCTTCCCCACCGAAGGGTTCGCCCTGGTTCAGGAGGCCGGGCTGCTCACCGCCACCGTCGCGCACCGGTACGGCGGGCCGGGTGCGGGTCTCGCCGAGACCGTCCGCATCCTGACCGCGCTCGGCGCCGGGGACCCGGCCGTGGCGCTGGTCACCGCGATGACCCTGTTCGTGCACGGCACCGAGGCCCGTACCCCCGGCTGGCCCACCGCCTCCTACACCGCCTTCCTCCGAGAGGCCGCGCAAGGGCCCGCCCTCGTCAACGGCCTGCGCGTCGAACCCGAACTCGGCAGTCCGGTACGCGGGGGGCTGCCCGCCACGACCGCGCGCCGCGACGGGGACCACTGGCTGCTGACGGGCCGCAAGATCTACTCCACGGGAGCCGTCGGCCTGAGCCGCATGCTCGTCTTCGCCCGCACCGACGAAGACCCCGTCCGCGTCGGCTCGTTCGTCGTCCGCGCCGGTACGCCGGGGCTGAGTACCGAACCGACCTGGGACCACATCGGGTTGCGGGCCAGCCGCAGCGACGACGTGGTACTCGACGGCGTCCGCGTCCCGGCCGACGACGTCATCGGCCTGCGGATCGCGACGGGCGAGACCCCGGGGGCCCGCCCCGACCCGGTCACCGGCGCCTGGAACGCGCTCGGCCTCACCGCCCTCTACCTCGGCGTCGCCGGCGCGGCCCGCGACTGGCTGACCGGATTCCTCCACACCCGCGTCCCCACCGCCCTCGGCGCGCCCCTCGCCACCCTGCCGCGCTTCCAGACCGCCGTCGGCGAGATCGAGGCCGCGCTGACCGGCGCCACCGTACTCGTGGAATCCCTCGCGGCCCGTGTCGACGCGGGCGACCCGATCGCCGCCGAACAGGCGGGCACCGCCAAGGTGCTCGGCACCCGGGCCGCGATCGGCGCCGTCGAACAGGCCCTCGCCCTCACCGGCAACCACGGGCTGAGCCGGGCGAACCCGCTGCAACGCCACTACCGGGACGTGCTGTGCGCCCGGGTCCACACACCGCAGGACGACTCCGTCCTGACCGCCGTCGGCAGAGCAGCCCTCGCCCGCCGCCGCGCCGCCCCCGACGCACTCCAGGCCACCGACGACCACCCCTCCGCACCGAAAGGCACCCCGACATGACCACCCCCTCCGTCGAGTTCATCGGCATGATCGGCACTCAGGACGCCTCCGAGACCCGGCCCCCGACGGGGCCCGTCATCGACGCCGCGTACACGACCCGCTTCGCCCGCGCCCACGAGGACGCCGGTTTCGACCGGGTCCTCATCGGCTACAGCTCGACCCGGCCCGACGGCCTCCAGGTCGCCGCCCATGTCGCCGCGCACACCGAACGCCTCGGTCTGCTCGTCGCCCACCGGCCCGGCTTCATCGCGCCCACCCTCGCGGCCCGCGGCTTCGCCACCCTCGACCACTTCACCGGGGGCCGCGTCGCCGTGCACACCATCACGGGCGGCAGCGACGCCGAGCAGCGCAGGGACGGCGACTACCTCGCCAAGGAGGAGCGCTACGACCGCACCGACGAGTACCTCGGCATCCTGCGCCGCGCCTGGTCGTCCCCGGAGCCCTTCAGCCACGAAGGCCGCCACTACCGCTTCGAGGACTACGCCCCCGGCGTCCTGCCGTACCGCGCATCCGGGATTCCGCTGTACTTCGGCGGATCGTCCGATGCCGCGTACCGCGTCGGCGGACGGCACGCCGACACCTTCGCGCTGTGGGGCGAACCGCTCGCCGGGACCGCCGAGCAGATCGCGTCCGTCCGCGCCGCGGCCGAGGCGGCGGGCCGCGCCGAACCGCCCGGCATCAGCGTCTCCTTCCGGCCGATCCTCGCCCCGACCGAAGAACTCGCCTGGGAACGCGCCCACCGCATCCTCGACACCATCAAGTCCGGCGCGGGCCGCCCCTTCTTCGAGCAGGCACGCCACCACACCGGCGGCGCCGCACCCCAGAACACGGGCTCACAGCGCCTCCTCGCCGCCGCGGCCGAGGCGGACCGGCACGACCGGGCCCTGTGGACCCCCACCGCGACCGCGACCGGCGCCGGCGGCAACACCACCGCACTCGTCGGCACCCCCGAGACGGTCGCCCAAGCCCTCCTGGACTACGTCGACATCGGCGCCACCACCCTCCTCATCCGCGGCTACGACCCGCTCGACGACGCCGTCGACTACGGCCGCCACCTGCTGCCGCTCGTCCGCCAGGAACTCGCCCACCGCGCCGCCACCACCGCGCCCCGCACCCCCGCCGGAAGCACCCGATGACCCACGCCGACACCGACACCGACACCGCCCCCGTACCCCACGCCTCCGCACCCGTCGGCCGCCCGCGCGGGCACACCTGGCAGCCGCCCGCCGGAATCGCACCGCGCGGCACCCTCGTCGTCCTGCCAGGACGCGGCGAACACGCCCTCGTGTACGAGCGCTTCGGGCGCCGCCTGGCCGCCGACGGCTATGTCGTCCACGCACTCGACACCACCCCCGACGACAGGCCCGACGCTCTGCGGGCCGCCGTCACCACCGCCCTCGGCGGAGCGGCCGTCGCCCCCGTGGTGCTCGTCGGCAGCGACACGGGAGCCCTCCAGGCGCTGCACCTCGCGGCGGCGGGCGACCCGAGCCGCCGTCCGGACGGCGTCATCGCCGCCGGAACCGCCCTCCCTCCCACACCCGGCGCGCGCGTCCGGCGGGCACCGTCCCCCGAGCGGACCTGGGACGGCGAACTCGACGCCCGCACCGCGTGCCCCACCCACCGCGCGCGGCTCACCGACGACCCGGACTTCGTACGCGGCCGGCTCGACACCCCCGTACCACCGCACCTGCGGCCGGACGTGCGGCCCGATGTGCCCGTGCTGGTCCTGCACGGCGCCGCCGACCCGCTGACGCCCGCCGCTCCGGTGCGTGATCTCGCCGCACGGCTGCCCCGGGCGGCCTTCGGGCTGCTGCACGACGGGCGGCACGACGTCCTCAACGACGCCACCCACCGCTCCACCGCCGCCACCGTCGTCCTGTGGCTGGAACGGCTGCGCGCCGACCCGGACCTGCGGCCCGTCCTCACCGTCGAGACCGACCCGTTCGCCTGACCGCCCACCTTCCGACCACGCCCTGAAGGGAAGCCGCATGACGACGCTCTCCACCGGACGGCCGCAGGCACCCGCCGCCGACGTGATCCTCCGCCGGACCCTGCGGCGGCACGCGTCCGGGGTCACGGTGATCACCGTGCCGGGGCCCGCCGGATTCACCGCGACCTCGTTCACCTCGGTGTCCCTGGCACCCGCCCTCGTCTCCTTCTGCGTCGGCATCGACGCGTCCACCGCACCCGCCGTACGCGACGCGGAACGCTTCGCCGTCCATGTACTCGGCACCGGCAACGCGGACCTCGCCGGGCAGTTCGCCCGCAGCGGCGTCGACCGGTTCGCCGGGATCCCCTGGACGCCGGAGCCGGACGGCCTGCCCGTCCTGGACGGCGTGGCCGCCTGGCTCGCCGCGCGGATCACCCTGCGCCAGCGCGTCGGCGACCATCTGCTCGTCGTCGGCGAGGTCGAATCCGGCGCCGTCCACGACCACACCACCGCCCTCGTCCACCACGACGGCGGCTTCGCGGCGGCGACCCGCCTCCCCGCCCAACCTGCGGATTCCCGGCATTCAGAGCAAGACGGACTCATCACACGAAAGGGTTGAACGACTAGAATGGGGAGGTCCGAGCCGCTGCGGCGGCGCGACAGCACCGGGCGCCGGCGCCCGGTCGGCAGTGCTCGGACCCGATGTGCGGCGGAGTTGATTCATGGCGTGGAACCGCCCCGCGGAGAGCCCTGACGACCTTCTGGCCAGGCTCGGCTCGCTGACGGCCGAGGCCAGGGAGCGCGCGGGACTCCAGCGGGCCCGGATCGAGCTGGCCCTCGCGTTGCAGCGGGACATGCTCCCCGCCGACCTCCCCGTCGTCCCCGGCCTGCGCGTCGCCGCCCGCTACCGCCCCGCCGACACCGGACTCAACGTCGGCGGCGACTGGTACGACGGTTTCCCGCTGCCCGACGGGTGCCTCGCCTTCTCCATCGGCGACGTCCAGGGGCACAACATCGAGGCCACCGCGTTCATGGGGCAGGTAAGGGTCGGGCTGCGCGCGCTCGCCTCGGTCATCCGCGACCCGGGCGAGCTGCTGGCCCGTACGAACGATCTGGTGCTGTCACTCGGCGGCGCCCTGTTCGCGACCTGCACGCTGGTGCGGTTCGACCCGTTCACCTGGGAGCTGGAGACCGCCCGCGCGGGCCATGTGCCGACCGTGCGGGCCCTCGCCGCGGGACAGTCCCGCGTCGTCGACGACGCGGGCGGTCTGCCCCTCGGTATCGAGGCGGGCGCCGAGTACCCCGTGACCCGCTACCGCCTCTCCACGGCGGGCGCCTTCGTCCTCGTCACCGACGGCGTCGTGGAAGGCCCCTCGCTCAGCGTCGACGACGGCCTCGCCCAGGTGGCACGGCTCGCCGGGGAGGCGATCGCCGCGGGCACGGACGCCGACGCCCTCGCCTCCGGCACCATGGAACTGGCCACGTCGGTCGGCCACGAGGACGACGCTGCCGTACTCGTCATCTGCCACGACGCACCCCGTCCGGCGTAACCTCCACGCGCCCGTACAGGGTCCCCGCGCCGGTGGTGTGCGACCGGGGTCGCACCGTGTGACCTGGGGGAACCGGACCGGGACCGAGCGTGTCCTGCCGGGTTCCGGGCGGGCCCCCGGTGTCTGATGGCTGGCGTGGTGCCTACCCAGCTCAGCAGCCGAACGGCCAGGACGGTCCTGGAGATCATCGCCGTCGCCGCCTGCTACTACGCCGGAGGCCGGCTCGGTCTGCTGAAGTCGCTCGTGGTGGAGGAGTCCGTCGTCAGCCCGATCTGGCCGCCCACCGGCATCGCGCTCGCCGCCCTGCTCGTGCTGGGGCTGCGCTGCTGGCCGGGCATCGCCATCGGCGCCTTCCTGGTGATCATCTCGATCAGCCCGCTCCAGCTGAACATTCTCGGATTCATGATCGGCAACACCCTGGCCCCGATCTGCTCCTACCTGCTGCTGCGTGCGGCGGGGTTCCGCAAGGAGATGGACCGGCTCCGGGACGGCATGGCCCTGGTCTTCCTCGGGGCGCTCGTCGGCATGCTCATCAGCGCCCTCGCCGGGGTGGGCGTGCTGTACATCACGGGCAAGATCGAGGCGGAGGACTTCTGGGCCGTCTGGTCGGCCTGGTGGGCGGGCGACGCGATGGGCGTCCTGGTCGTCACGCCGGTCCTGCTGCTGCTCACGCACGCACGGTGGCCGCGCTCCACGGCACGCTGGGGCGAGGTGCTGGCCCTGGTCGTGTGCACGGTGGTCGTGGCGCCGTTCGCCACCCGCAGCTCACTCGGCCTGCTCTTCCTGGCGTATCCGCTGCTGATCTGGGCGGCCCTGCGTTTCCAGCTCGTCGGGAGCACACTGTCCGCCCTGTTCATCTCCGTGCTCGCCGCCGTGGCGGCGGTCGACGCCGTCGGCCCCTTCGCGCATCGCGGTCGCCTCGAAATCATGATCAACCTGCAAGCCTTCAACGTCACGCTCGCGCTGAGCGGCCTGCTCCTCGCGGCCGTCGTCACCGAGCAGTACGAGACCCGTCAGCGGATCGAGGAGGCGTGCCGGGAACTCGCCGAGGTCGTCGACCAACTGGCGCCGGGAGAGGCGACGCACAGATGGCCGCTGCCCGAGCGCGACGCGCGCCGGGGGCGGCGGGAACTGGGGGGCGGGCCGGGAGGCGGACGTGGGGGCTGGCCGGGGGACGGGCCGGGAGGCGGGCCGGGAGACGCGGGGGAGCCCCGTTGAAGCGGTGCCCCAGATCACACGTGGGCGCACAAGGGGGCCGGAACAATCGGCTGTGGTTTATCGTTCATCTATTACGTGGATACGGCGGGGGCACTGCCCCCCGGTGGCCCCGCCGCTGTCCCGCCCCCGAACGACCCCGGCTGGTCTCCCCCGTCCAGCCGGGGTCTTCTGTCGTTCGGCCTAGCTCCCTGTCTGTCCCTCTGTCTCTCCGCCGGTCCGTCCGGGTCAGGTGCCGGTGCCGTCGCCCTTCAGCTCGCTCACCAGCTCGAAGGAGCGGATCCGGTTGCCCAGGTCGTAGACCGGCGTGACCATCATCAGCTCGTCCGCGCCCGTCGCGTCGGCGAGTTGGGCGAACCGGCGGCCCACGTGGTCGGGTGTGCCCTCGGCCTGGTGGGCGCGGAATCCGGCGAGCAGATCCTCTTCCTCTGTCGTGAACTGTCGCGCCGCCGCGGCCTCAGGGCTGGGGAACGCCTCTTCGCTGTGCCCCTTGAGCAGGCCGAGCTTGACGACGTCCATGGGGCGTGCCATCGCGGCGACCCGCTCCTCGGTCTCACCGCACACCACCTGGACACACACCAGGACCCGGGGCTCCTCGGCCCATCGCGAGGGGCGGAAGGCGGCCCGGTAGCGTTCGAGGGCCCGGACCGTGTTGTCCGGCCGGATGTGGTGGGCGAAGGCGATCGGCAGCCCCAGTGCGGCGGCGAGTTCGGCACCGGCGTCGCTCGACGCCAGCAGCCATGGCTCGGGCAGTGCGCCGAACTGGAGTTCGGCGACCAACCCGAGTACGGCCGCCACGTCCCCCCGGTACTCGTCGTCCGTGACCGGCCCCGCACCCCGCCGCAGCCCACGGGCGGTGCCCTCGTGGAAGGTGCCGGGGCCGCGGCCGATGCCCAGGTCGATACGGTCCGGGTGGAGCCCGGCCAGCGTCGTGAACTGCTCGGCGACCATCACCGGGGCATGGTTCGGCGCGAGCACACCGCCCGAACCCACCCGGATGGACGAGGTCACCGCTGCCACGTGCGCGGTCATCACCGCCGGCGGGAAGGCGCCGATCGCGGGGGAGTGGTGATGCTCCGCGAACCAGATCCTGCCGTAGCCAAGACTCTCCAACTCATCTGCGATTCCGGCACAGTTGGCCAGTGCCTCGGTGGTGGGACGGCCGTCCTCGACCATGGAGACTTCGAGCACCGACAGCGGCAGATCGATCATCGGGCCATCATAGGACCGCCCTCGAATGGAGCATGTCGCCCCTGCCGTCGGCCGGTTGGTCCCTGGGTGAACTGATCCCTCCGCAGAGGCAACCCGTCGTCCGTATCGTCCATCCTGCTCCATGAAGGAGCGGCTAGCCAAGAGACGAAGCACCAGCTCAAGGCGGTGTGCGCTCCCCGTATGCACGCGCCGGCCCGTCAGACCCCCGAGCGGGCCGGCGCGGCTTACGGGCGGGCGGCTCGTCGGAAAAGGCCAACGCCCCGATAAAAGGAGAACGCTCCGAGTCGGACGCGCGCCTACCATCCCCCGGGATGACTACTTCAGCCGATGATCCCGGCCCCTCCGGTGGCCCCGGCCCCTCCGCGCACAGTCCCTCCACGCACACTCCCTCCACACCCGCCATCCACCCGTTCCGCGTAGACATCGCCGAAAGCGAGCTGGACGATCTGCGCGACCGGCTGGACCGGACCCGCTGGCCCGACGAACTCCCCGGCGTGGGCTGGGACTACGGCGTTCCGCTCGGCCACATCAAGGACCTCGCCGACCACTGGCGCCACCGCTACGACTGGCGCGCCGCCGAGGCCCGCCTGAACGCCTGGCCCCAGTTCACGACCACCATCGACGGCGCCACCGTCCACTTCGCGCACCTCCGCTCACCGGAACCGGACGCCACCCCGCTGATCGTCACGCACGGCTGGCCCGGCTCGATCGCGGAGTTCACGGAGATCGCCGGACCGCTGTCCGACCCCCGCGCGCACGGCGGCGACCCGGCCGACGCGTTCCACCTGGTGCTCCCGCACATCCCCGGCTTCGGCTTCTCCGGTCCGACGCGGGCGCCCGGCTGGGAGTACCGGCGGGTCGCCGCCGCGTTCGCCGTCCTCATGGACCGCCTGGGCTATCCGCGCTACGGCACCCAGGGCGGCGACTGGGGCGCCGCCATCTCCCGCGAACTCGGCCGCAGCCACCCCGAGCGGGTCATCGGCGTCCATCTGAACCTGCTCCCGGGAGCCGGGGCGACCCAGGACCCGGACCCGGAGGACCTGGCCGCGCTGACCCCCGCGGAACGCGACCGCGCCCACGCCTCGTACGCCCGGCACCGCGCCTGGCTCCGCGACCGGCAGGGCTACGCCGACCTCCAGTCCACCCGGCCGCAGACCCTCGCCTACGGGCTCACCGACTCGCCGGTCGGCCAACTCGCCTGGATCGCCGAGAAGTTCCACGAGTGGACCGATACACGCGAGCGCCCCGGCGGTGCGGTCGACCGCGATCTGCTCCTCACCAACGTGATGCTGTACTGGCTGACCCGCACCGCCGGCTCCTCCGCCCGCATCTACTACGAACGCGCACACGCCGACTACCGGGGCGCCCCGCCCGAGCCGTCCACGGCGCCCACCGCCCTCGCCGTGTTCCCGGAGGACAACTTCATCCCGCTGCGCCACATCGCCGAGCGGACGAACCACCTCGTGCGGTGGACGGAGTTCGACCGGGGCGGACACTTCGCCGCACTGGAGGAGCCGGACCTGCTCGTCGCCGACGTGCGGGCGTTCTTCCGGGAGCTGCGCGGCCGATAGGCCACCGGATGGGAAAATGGGCCGCACGCCCACGGGACCGCCCGTGCGGCGCGACCACCGCCGTCGAGGTACTGAGCCGTCCGAGGTACGTGAACCGTGACCAAGCCCGCCCCCCGCGTCCCCCAGCGAAGCAACTCCCGGTCCAACCGGGCCCGCATCCTGGCCGTCGCCCGGCAGGAGCTGGGCCGGAACCCGGATGTCTCGCTGGAGGACGTCGCCCAGGCCGCCGGTGTCGTCCGGCGCACCCTCTACGGCCACTTCCCCGGACGGCTCGCCCTCCTCGAAGCGCTCGCCGACGAGGCCGCAGAGGCGCTGCGTGACGCGGTGAGCGAGGCGAGCGTCCCGGACGAGCCGGACGAGCGCGCCCTCGGGCGGTTCGTCCTGACGATCTGGCCGGTCGGCGACCGCTACCGCATGCTGATCGCACTGGCCCGCAACGACCTCGGCACCGAACGGGTCACGGAGATCCTGGCACCGGCCCACCGCGAGGTCACCCGCATCATCGAGCACGGCAGGCGGGCGGGCGTGTTCCACGACCACCTCCCCGCCGGTGTGCTCAGCGCCGCCCTGGAAGCCCTGGTCCTCTCCCTCCTTGAGAGCGTCAACACGGGAGCGTGGAAGGACGACCAGGGCGGTGGCGCGGCCGTCGTCACGCTGATCGCCGCGGGCGTTCCGGCGCCACTCGCCGAGGCGGAGGTACGCGGCCTCATCGCCGACCGCTCCCGGCCGGACCCATCCTGACCTGGGGTGGAGCCGTGGGGAATCGGCGGGAGCATAGGATTCGGGGATGAGCGGTTACGAGCTGGGGGAGTTCCTGCGCACCCGGCGTGCCCGGCTGAAGCCGGAGGACGTCGGCCTGCCCGGCTCCGGCCCGCGACGCGTCGCGGGCCTGCGGCGCGAGGAGGTCGCCGTCCTGGCGGGCGTCAGCGCCGACTACTACGCCCGGCTGGAGCAGGGCCGCGAACGCAGCCCGTCGAACCAGGTGGTCGACGCCATCGCCGACGCCCTCCGCCTCGACACGGACGCCCGCTGGCACGCGTACCGCCTCGCCGGACTCGTACCGAAGGCGGAGCCCGCGCAGCGGCCCGACGACGTGGACCCCGCCCTGCTGCGGCTGATGGACGGTTTCCCCGGCGCGGTCGCCTATGTCGTCAACCGGCGCCTGGAGGTCCTGGCGTCGAACACGCTCGCCGACGCGCTCCTCGCGCCGCTCGCCGACCCCCGCCGGATGGTCCGCTCCCTCTTCCACGACCCCGCGGCCCGGGAGCTGTTCGCCGACTGGGCCGCCGTCGCCCGCGACTCCGTCGAGGCGCTGCGGCTGGCGGCGGGAGAGGACAGGGGTGACCCCGCGATCGGCGCGCTCGTCGGTGAACTCCTCGACAGCAGCGAGGAGTTCGCCGCCCTGTGGGGCGACCACGACGTGGCGCGGCTCGGCAGCAAGACCAAGGTCTTCGACCACCCCGACGTCGGCCGCGTCACGCTGACCTACCAGGCGTTCGACGTACAGGGCACACCCGGGCAGTACCTCCTCGTCGGCACCGCGGCGCCGGGCAGCGCCGACGCCGACTCGCTCGCCCTCCTCGGTTCGCTGTACGCGGCGGCGCACCCCGACACTCCACGGCCGGGTACCAGGTGACGCGAACCGTTCGGCGCCTGGCGGGTTTCGGCGCCGCAGCCCTGCTGCTCACCTTCACGGCGGCCTGCTCGTCCCCGGACACCGGAGAACAGGACGACGACCGGGGCTCCGCGCCCACCCGTCCCTCCGTGCGGAAACCGGTGGCGGGCGCCGCCTTCGACTACCAGCTCGGCGGACCGTACCCGCCGCCCGACCAGGTGCGCGCCGTCGCCCGCGACCGCACCGCGGAGCCGGTCCCCGGGCTCTACAACATCTGCTACGTCAACGCCTTCCAGGCCCAGCCCGGCGACGCCGTCACCTGGTGGCAGAAGCACCACCCCGACCTGCTCCTGCGCGACGAAGACGGTGCTCTCGTCATCGACGAGGACTGGGAGGAACCCCTCCTCGACATCGGCACACCCGCCCGCCGCGACGCCCTCATGGACGTCGTCGGCCCCTGGATCGACGGCTGCGCCGACGCCGGGTACGACGCCGTGGAGCCGGACAACCTCGACTCCTACGAGCGCTCCGACGGCCTGCTCGGCGCGCCCGACGCCGTCGCCTTCGCGACGCTCCTCGCGGACCGCGCCCACGAACAGGGCCTGGCCATCGCGCAGAAGAACACCACCGACCTGCTGCCGCACCGCGCCCGCGTCGGCTTCGACTTCGCCGTGGTCGAGGAGTGCGCCCGCTACGACGAGTGCGGCGACTTCACCGACGCCTACCGGGGCCGCGTCTTCGACATCGAGTACACGGACACCGACTTCACCACCGCCTGTGACACCTGGGCCAAGACCCTCTCGATCACCCTGCGGGACCGGGACGTGGAACCGGCGGGGGCGGACGGACACGTGTACCGGCGCTGCTGAGCCCGGCCCAGGAATGTCCGGCGCCCTGGACGGCGTTGCACTGGGCGCGGGCCGTGCGGGCCGTGCGGGCCGTGCGGGCGGTGCTCGTGCGCGGCGTGCGGCGATCTGTCCTTTTCCTGTCCTTCTCCTACGTAAGGATCGTGACCGTGGCAGCTGGTCTCTCCGACGACCTGAAGAAGTACCTCGACGACTCACGGGCGTTCGTGACCGTGGCGACCGTACTCCCGGACGGACGACCGCACTTGACGGTGGTCTGGATGATCCGTGACGGCGACGACCTGCTGTTCTCCACGACCGTGGACCGGCAGCAGGGCAGGAACATCGCCCGTGACCCCCGGGTCACCGTCCTGATCAGCCCCGCAGACAACCCGTACACATACGCCGAGATCCGGGGTACGGCCACCGTCACACCGGACGCCGCCAAGGAACTCGTGAACACGCTGGCGCACAAGTACACCGGCCAGGACTACGCCACCTTCAACCCGGCGTCGAAGAACGACGGCGACCGCATCATCGTCCGCGTCACTCCGGAGAAGGTCACCGGCCGGTTCTGACGACGCGCCCTGGAAGGCCCTGGGGGCCGGCCCGTGTGGCCGGTCCCCCGTTGCGAGTAGGCCTTCAGCTCACCCCGTACGTGTCGCCCGGAGCCTGGAGCCCGGAGCGTTCGCGGCGGCGCACCGCGTGACGCCCCGCCGACAGGGCCGCACCGCCCGTGACCAGGGCGAGAGCCACCAGTGTCGCGCTCACCCACACCGCAGGCCGGTACCCGGACCCGGCGCCGATCGCGACACCGCCGAGCCAGGGCCCGAGCGCCGCCCCCACATTGAACGCGGCCGTGGCACCGGCACCGGCCAGCGTCGGCGCGCCCGCACCCGCGTACAGCGCCTGCGCGATCAGCGTCGATCCGACGCCGAAGGAGAGCGCGCCCTGTACCAGGATCAGCGGCAGGAACACCGCCGGGCTGCCCGCCGTCAGCGCGCACACCACCCAGCCCAGGAACAGGGCAAGGGAACCCGTGACCAGTACCGGCAGCGGACGCTTGTCGGCGATGCGGCCCGCGACAGTGACGCCGAGGAACGACCCGAGGCCGAAGAGGGCCAGAACGCCCGGTACCCAGCCGGCGCCGATGCCGGACACATCCGTGGCGAGCGGCGCCAGATAGGTGAAGGTGCAGAAGGTGGCGCCGTTCACGAGGGCGCCGAGCGCCAGGATCACCAGTGGCCGGGGTCGCCGTAGCGCACGGAACTCGGCCCGGACGCGACCGCGCCCGCCGGAAGCCTCGCGCACCTCGCCGAGGGAACCGTCACCGGAACCGGCGGGAACCGACCGCAGGATGGCGAAGACCGCCGGTACCGACACCACGACCACCGCCCAGAACGCCGACCGCCAGCCCCACAGCTGACCGAGCGCCGCACCGCCGGGAACCCCCGCGACACAGGCGAGCGTCACCCCGCCGAGCAGGACCGACGTGGCGCGCCCCTTGGCCCCGGGGCCGGCGAGAGAGGCCGCGGTCACCAGGGCGACCGCGAGGAAACCGGCGTTGGCCAGCGCCGCGACGACCCGCGTGGCCAGCAGGACCCAGAAGCTGGACGTGAGGGCGCCCACCACGTGGACGAGGAGGAACAGGACCAGGAAGAACAGGAGAGCGTTCCGACGGGACCAGCGCATGCTCGCCAGCGCCATCACCGGGGCGCCGACGACCATGCCCACGGCGAACGCCGAGGTCAGCGACGACGCCATCGGGACGGACACATGAAGGTCACGCGCGATGTCCGGAAGCAGACCGGACAGCATGAACTCGGACGTTCCCTGGGCGAATACCGCCAGTCCGAGCAGATAGAGAGCCAGAGGCACAGCAGAACTCCGCAACCGCATCGAGGATCGACAAAGGCAGCGGCGACTCGCGGCAACACCCGGGGTTCACGGCACAGATGCAACAGATGCGGCAGACGCACAGGGGTGTACGGCCCGGAGCGCTACGGCTCGGGGCTCCACGCGAGCAGCCACCGGACTGAGAACCGGTGGCTAGAGTCTGGACGCCTCGGGGCTGGACACGTGATCACCTTAGGGACCCGCACCACCTGACGTCCACGGGATTTATCGGCGCCCCCTCGATCCCGCCGCCCCTCATTTCCGGTGGTTCGGCCTCCGGTGCGCGGGCTGGTCCGGCGCCGGCCGTACCGTCGCCGCCGGAATGTCCTGGCTCAGCGGCCTCTCCAGGGTCACCGTCAGCGGCGTGCGGTAGTGGCGGATCCTCATCGGCGCCCCCGCGATCAGCGTGTACGTCGCCGTGGCCGCCGTGATCTCCACCCGCAGCCGCCGCCCCAGGAGTTCCATCGTGAACGCGAGCCGGCTGAACTTCTCCGGCAGCCGCGGGGTGAACTCCAGCATGTCGCCGACGTGGCGCATCCCGCCGAACCCGGCGACCAGCGCCATCCAGGTCCCGGCGAGGGACGCGATGTGCAGCCCGTCCTTGGTGTTCTTCTCCAGGTCCTCCAGATCCATCAGCGCCGCTTCGGCCAAGTAGTCGTAGGCGAGGTGGAGATGGCCCGCCTCCACCGCGATGACGGCCTGGCAGCACGCCGACAGGGACGAGTCGCGGACGGTCAGCGGCTCGTAGTAGTCGAAGTTGCGGGCCTTGTGCTCCTCGTCGAAGTACTCACTGCACTTGTACATCGCCAGCACCAGGTCGGCCTGCTTGATGACCTGCTTGCGGTACAGGTCGAAGTACGGGAAGTGCAGCAGCAGCGGGTACTGGTCGGCGCGCGTCCCGTCGAAGTCCCACACCTGGTAGCGCGTGAACCCCGACGCCTGTTCGTGGACGCCGAGTTCGTGGTTGTAGGGGATGTGCATGGCGTCGGCGGCGTCGCGCCAGTTCGCGCTCTCCTCGTCGTCGACGCCGAGTTCCGCCGCGCGGTGCGGATGCCGCTCCACGATGTCCGCGGCGGCCAGCAGATTCGTCCGCGCCATCAGGTTGGTGTACGTGTTGTCGTTGGCGATGGCGCTGTACTCGTCGGGGCCCGTGACCCCGTCGATGTGGAACTTGCCGTGATGGTCGTGATGCCCGAGCGACCGCCACAACCGGGCCGTCTCCACCAGGAGTTCGACCCCCGTGTCCCGCTCGAAGACCTCGTCCTGCGTCGCGGCCACGTACCGCAGGACGGCGTCCGCGATGTCCGCGTTCACATGGAAGGCGGCGGTACCGGCGGGCCAGTACGCCGAACCCTCCGAACCGTCGATGGTGCGCCACGGGAACGCCGCGCCCTGGAGGCCGAGCTGGGCCGCCCGGTCGCGCGCGGCGGGCAGCGTGTTCTGCCGCCACCGCAGCGCCTCCGCGACGGCGCCCGGCGCGGTGTACGTCAGCAGCGGCAGCACGAAGATCTCGGTGTCCCAGAACGCGTGCCCGTCGTACCCGGACCCCGTGAGGCCCTTCGCCGGAATCGCCCGCTGTTCCGCCCGCGCGCCGGCCTGGAGCACATGGAACAGCGCCACCCGGACGGCCTGCTGGATCTCCTCGTCGCCGTCGACCTCGACGTCCGAGCGCGCCCAGAAGTCGTCCAGGTAAGCCCGCTGTTCGTCCACGAGGCCCTGCCAGCCGCTGGCCGTCGCCGCCGCGAGCGCCGCGTCCACCTGGTCGCTCACGGCCGGCAGGGAACGCGTCGCGGACCAGCCGTAGGACACCATCTTCTCCAGGCGCAGCTTGTTCCCGGGGGAGAGGACGGAGGTGATCGTGAGCCGGGCGGTGTCGTCCACCGACTCGCTGTCGGTGCTCGTCCCGTCGGGTCCCGTGACGACATGGTCGGCCGCCGCCGCCACCCGCAGTTCGCTCGTGCGGGTGCGGTGCACGAGCTTCAGCCGCCTGCCCACCGCGAAGTGCTCCTCGGGGTCCAGCGGCGACTCCAGGGCCACCGCCGTCCGGGGATCGCCCACCATGGTGGGCAGTTGCTCGTTGGCGACCAGCTCCGACTGGACGACGACGCGGACCTCGCCCTCGACGGCCTCCACCTCGTAGCAGACGGCCGCGATGGCACGCTGGGTGAAGGACACCAGCCGGGTGGAGCGCACCCGGATCGTGCAGCCGGCCGGTGACGTCCACTCGCAGGTCCGCTCCAGGGTGCCGCCGCGCAGATCGAGCACCCGCTCGTGCGAGTGCAGCCGCCCGTAGCGCAGATCGAACGGCTCGTCGTCCACGAGGAGCCGGATGATCTTGCCGTTGGTGACGTTGATGACGGTCTGCCCGGACTCCGGATAGCCGTACCCCGCCTCGGCGTACGGCAGCGGATGCACCTCGTGGACGCCGTTGAGATAGGAGCCCGGCAGCCCGTGCGGCTCTCCCTCGTCGAGGTTGCCGCGCCATCCGACGTGCCCGTTCGACAGTGCGAAGACGGACTCGCTCTGCGGCAGCACGTCCAGTTTGAGCCCGGTCTCGCGCAGCGTCCACGGCTCGACCGCGTACGACGAATGGGTGATCATGCCCCGTTCTCCAGCTCCGCGAGATCCTTGACGACGGTGTCCGCGCCGTGCGCGCGCAGCGCGTCCGCCTGGCCCACGCGGTCCACGCCGACGACATACCCGAAGTGGCCCGAGCGGCCCGCGTCCATCCCGGCGAGCGCGTCCTCGAAGACCGCCGCCCGCGACGCCTGGACCCCGAGGTCCCGCGCCGCCGCGAGGAAGGTGTCCGGGTGCGGCTTGCCGGGCAGCCCGCGCTCGACGGCGACCACGCCGTCCACCCGGACGTCGAACAGGGCCTCCGCGTGGATCGCGCGCAGCACGTCGAGGCAGTTGGCGCTGGACGACACGACCGCCGTCCGCAGCCCGGCCGCGCGGACCGCGTCGATGTACCGCAGCGTGCCGTCGTACGCCTCGACCCCGCCCGTCCGGATCTTCGCAAGGACCAGCGCGTTCTTACGGTTGCCGAGCCCCTGGACGGTGATCTTGTCGGGCGGGGCGTCCGGCGGGTCGTCCGGTCCGCCCTCGGGCAGCCGGATCCCGCGCGAGGCCAGGAACGTCCGCACACCGTCGGCGCGCGGCCGACCGTCCACGTACTGGTCGTAGTCCGCTGCGTCGAAGGGCCGGAAACCGGCGCCGTCACGCTGCCGCAGGAACGCGTCGAACGTTTCCTTCCAGGCCGCCTCGTGCACGACGGCCGTCTTGGTGATGACTCCGTCGAGGTCGAACAGGCAGGCGAGAATGGTGTCCGGGAGTCCGAGCTTCGTCATACGAGGAACCTTCCCCAGGCGTCGCCGCCATCGTAGGTCGTCCCGCCGCGGCCCACCCGGCGAGACGGACCGGGGCAGCAGGGGGCCGACCGATGAGATCCGGAGCGTTTCGGGGTCTGCATCCCGGTCTGCATCGAGGTTCGGATAGAGCCTCACATCGAGGTTCAGGTCGAGCTTCATGTCCAGGGAAGCGTCGGGCTTCATGCCCACGGAAGCAGGAGCGTCATGAGCACCTATGTGCTGATTCCCGGAGCGGGCGGCGTCGCCGCGTTCTGGCAACCGGTCGAGGACGAGCTGCGCCGCCGCGGCCGGAGTTCGCTCGCCGTGGACCTGCCGGGCGACGACCCGGCCGCCGGGCTGCCGGAGTACACCGACGCCGTGGTCGAGGCCGTCGGCCGGGCCGGCGGGGACGCGCCGGGCGGGCTCGTCGTCGTCGCGCAGTCCCTGGGCGGGTTCACGGCGCCGCTGGTGTGCGCCCGGCTGCCCGTGTCCCTGCTCGTCCTGGTCAACGCGATGATCCCCCTGCCGGGCGAGACTCCGGGGGAGTGGTGGGACAGCACGGGCCAGGCAGCCGCGATGCGCGCGAACGACGTACGCGACGGCCGGGACCCCGACGCCGGGTTCGACCTCGCCACGTACTTCCTGCACGACATGTCCCAGGCCGAGATCGACAGGCTGATGGGGAACAACCGGGACGAGTCCGAGGCCGCCTTCGGCAGCCCGTTCACCCTCGACGCCTGGCCCGATGTGCCGACCCGGGTGATCACCGGACGCGACGACCGCTTCTTCCCGGCCGACTTCCAGCGGCGCGTCGCCCGCGAACGGCTCGGGATCACCCCGGACGAGGTACCCGGCGGCCATTTGGCGCCGCTCAGCCACCCCCGTGAGCTGGTGGACCAACTGGAGGCGTACGCGGCCGGGTGACCGGAGGGAAGGTCCCGGCCATCCAGTCGGGGCCGAGACGCACGTACGCGATCGTGCGGCGGTGACGGGTGTAGGCGACGTGGACGGTTCCGTCGGGCGCCTGGGCGAGGGACGGGTAGGACAGTTCGCGGTTCAGGCCGTGCCGCGAGTTGTTCGTCAGGCAGTAGCCGTCGCCCGTCTCCAGATCGTGGCGGACCGGCCAGGTCCGGCCGGCGTTCGCCGACACGGAGAGGGAGAGCGGGGCGCGGGGGGCGCCCCAGAACGCGGTGCCCGGACCTTCGCCGGGCGCCCCCTCGTCCGGCGCGCGTTCGCCCGTCGGACCGTCGTTCACCCCGTCGTCGTCGATCTCGTCGTACAGCGACACCCGCCGCTCGGTGGCGTCGACGGCGCTGCTCGCGTTGTGCACCAGGGCGAGCCGCCCGTCGGCCAGCGGTGTGAACTGGATCGAGGAGTTGTTGTTCGGGATGCCCAGCGGCTCCGGCTCCGTCCAGGTCTCCCCGCCGTCCCGTGAGGTGCAGCGGTGGACGTGATCCGCCCGCCGGCTGCGGAACAGGGCCACCAGCGAACCGTCCGGCAGCGCGTGGACGTTCATGTGCACCAGACCCGTGGAGCCGGGCACCGGCCGCTCGCTCCAGGTCGCCCCGGCGTCGTCGCTGACCATCACCGCACTGGTGTCGCGGCCACCCGACCAGCGCTCACCCGGCACGGTGACACAGCGGAACACGGGCAGCAGCCAGCGCCCCGAAGGGAGCACGGTCACCGGCTGGCGTACGAAGACACCGCCCCCGGCCGTGGCGGGGAAGAGGACTCGGGACGGACCCCACGTCACCCCGTTGTCCCGGCTGACCCGTCGCCGTACCTCGGCGGTGTCCTGATGGCCGGCCCGCTGGGCGGTGTGCAGCAGCCACAGCTCGCCCGTGGGCGCGGGGAACAGCACCGGGTTCTGCTCGGACCGGGTGGTGTCGTCGGAGAGCCGGACCGGCGCGGACCAGATGTCCGCGCCCTCCGCGAGCCGGGCGAACCAGACGGAGATGTCCGCGACGCCTTCCTGCGTACCCCCGAACCAGACGCAGGCCAGGTCGCCGCCGGGCAGCACCGTCAGGTTCGCGGCATGGCTCTGCGCGGCGGGCGCGGCCAACTGGGCCTGCGCACGGCCCGGTTCCGTCGGATGCGGACGCAGGACACCGTCGGCGGCCGGGGTGGGCGGCACGAACGCGCTGGTACCGGGTGCGGGAGTGCTCACCGGCCGTCACCCGTGCCCGTGGCGAGCGCGGCGGCGAGATGGCTGCGGACGACCTGCTCCAGGTGGGTGAGGTCGCTGGCGACGGTGGCGAACGTGAAGCCCTCGGCCAGACGCCTCGCGGCGGATCCACCGTCGGGGTTGTGGATGCCCGCGGCGATCCCGGCGGCGCCCGCGGCCTCACGCACCCTGACGAGCGCGGCCTCGAACACCTCGTCGACCGCCGGGTCGGTGGACGTGGTCCCGCCCAGGGCGATCCGCAGATCCGACGGTCCGATGTAGACGCCGTCGAGGCCGTCCGTCGCGCAGATCTCCTCGACGTTCGCCAGCCCGTCCGCCGTCTCGATCATCGCGAGGACGACCGTCTGCTCATGCGCGTCGGCCGGGTCGGGTCCGATCCGCAGCGCGGAGCGCATCGGGCCGTAGGAGCGGCGGCCGAGCGGCGGGTAGCGTACGGCGGCCACCGCGTCGGCCGCGTCCCGGGCGGTGTCGACCAGCGGGACGATCACCCCGGCCGCCCCCGCGTCCAGCGCCCGGCCGATGGGCGCGGGGTCGTTGGCCTCGGTACGGACCAGACCGACGGCCGTACTGCCCTTGGTGTCGATCGCGGTGAGAGAGGCGAGCAGACCCGCGTACTCGATCAGACCGTGCTGGGCGTCCAGCACCACGTAGTCGTAGCCGAGGCGCGCGATGCGTTCGGTGGTGACCGGGGAGTCGAGGACGGACCAGTAGCCGACGAGCTGTTCGCGGGCGCGCAGGGCGGCGGCGAAGGCGGCGGGCGTACCGGGCGTGTCGCGGGTCATGGGGACAACTCCTTGTGAGGGGGCGGGGTGCTCTGCCGAGCGGTGGCCGTGGCGGGTGGCGGGTGGCCGGTGGTCGTCCGGTCAGCGGTTGTACGCGGGCATCGGGCCGCGCAGCGCGGCGCCGACCTCGTCACAGGCGGCCGTCACCTCGGCGGGCAGCGGACCGGCCTGGGCGGCGGCGACATTCGCCCGCAGATGCTCGGTACGGGAACCGCCGAGCAGCAGCGCGTCGGTGGACGGCCGGTCGAGGAGCCAGCGCAGCGCCAGCTCGGTGAGGGGAAGACCGGCCTTCTCGGCGATCCGGGAGAGCTGCCCGACCGCGTCGAACAGCCGCTCGTCCCAGTAGCGCTCGCGGTACATCCTGGCGAGCTTGGAGTCGCCGAACCGACCGGAGTCCGGGGTGTGGCCGAAGTGGTGACGCCCTGTCAGGAGGCCGCCGCCGAGAGGGTTGTAGACCATGGTGCGCAACCCGGTCACGGCCGCGTACTCCACGTACTCCTCCTCCAGCCGACGGGCCAGCAGATTGTGCAGCTGCTGCGCGACGACGGGGCGCGGCGCGCCCACCTCGTCCGCCGTACGGACGAGTTCGGCGATCTGCCAGGCCGCGAAGTTGGAGACGCCGAGGGCGAGGATCTTGCCCTCGGCCAGGAACTCGGCGACGGCGGACAGCGTTTCGGCGAGTGGCGTGGACCGGTCGGGCTGGTGCAGATAGAAGAGGTCGACGTGGTCCGTGCCGAGGCGCCGGAGGCTGCCCTCCAGCGCGGACCGCATCCCGGTGGCGGACAGCGGCGCGTGCCCGCCCTGGTCCGGGTGCGGGATCCCGGCCTTCGTGGCGAGGACGATGCGGTCGCGGCGGCCGGGCAGCAGCTCGGTGAGGATGCGTTCGCTCTCGCCGCCCGCGTAGCCGTTGGCGGTGTCGACGCCGGTGATGCCCGCGTCGAGCGCGGTGTCGAGCATGGCGGCGGCGCCCGCCCGGTCGACGGTGTCACCGAAGGTCATGGTGCCCAGGACGAGCCGGGACAGCGGGACGGGGACGTGGGGCAGATCGATGCCGGTGGTGCCGGTGGTGCCGGTGGTCACGGGAGATTGCCTTCCGGTGCGGTGGCGCCCGAGGGGGTGACGGACGTACTGATGGGGGCGTCGGACGGGCCGGACGGACGTGATGCCGAAGCGGGGGTCCCGGAGGCCGTGGCGGCCGTAGCGGCCGTGGCGCTGAGCAGATGACGTGGCTTCAGGCCCCGGATCGCCAGGGGATCGAGCGCGGCGCGGCGCAGCGCGCGGGTGTACGGCTCGGCCGGCGACGCGAGGACGGACCTGGTCGGACCGGTCTCGACGATCCGGCCCGCGTGCATCACCACGACGTCGGTGCTGATCTCCCGGACAACGCCCAGGTTGTGGGCGATGAAGAGATAGGCGATGCCGGTCTCGGCCTGGAGTTCCCGCAGCAGCTCAAGGACCTGGGCCTGGACGGAGACGTCGAGCGCGGAGGTCGCCTCGTCGCACACCAGCAGCTCGGGCCGGGAGGCGAGTGCGCGGGCGATGCCGATGCGCTGGCGCTGCCCGCCGGAGAACTCCGGGGGCCTGCGGTGCAGTGCGGTGGACGGCAGCCCGACCCGGTCGACGAGTTCGGCGGCGCGGCGCGCCCGTTCCGCCCGGTCGGTCACGCCGGCGAGGCGCAGGGGCTCCGCCACGATCTGTCCGGCGGTCAGATGCGGGTCCAGGGAGCCGTACGGATCCTGGAAGACCATCTGCACCCGCCGCCGCAGCGGTCGCAGCCGCCGCTCGGACAGCGGGGCGATGTCCGTGCCGTCCAGCACGATCCGGCCCGCTGTGGGCTTCAACAGCCGGACCAGGGCACGGGCGAGCGTGGACTTCCCGCACCCGGACTCGCCGACGACGGCGAGCGACCCGCCGCGCGGCAGCTCGAAACTCACCTGGTCCACGGCGCGGAACGGTCCTCGCGCCGTGGGGTATTCGACGACGAGGTCCTCGACCTGAAGGAAGGGTCGGTCCGCGTCCGGGGCGGGCTCGTCGGCGCGGGGAGCGGCCCCCGTACCGCTGGGAGGGGCGCTCACCGGGACACCTCCTGTACGGCGGTTCCGGGCTGTGCGGTTCCGGGCAGTGCGTCCTCGTCCCAGGCGCCGAGTCCGGGCACGGCGGCGAGCAGGTCGCGGGTGTACGGCTGGGTGGGCCGCTCCACGATCTGATGGGCGGGTCCCGACTCCACGAATCTGCCCTCCTTCATGACATGGATGCGGTCGGAGACGATCCGGGCCACCCCCAGATCATGCGTGATCATGAGCATCCCGATCGACTCCTGTTCCTGTAGCTCCATCAGCAGATCGAGCACCCCGGCCTGCACGGTGGCGTCCAGCGCGGAGGTCGGCTCGTCGGCGATCAGCAGCCGGGGCTCACCGGCGAGCGCGACGGCGATCAGGACGCGTTGCAGCATGCCGCCGGAGAACTGGTGCGGATAGGCCTTCCAGCGCGTATCCGGCTGCGGAATACGGACCTGGGCGAGCAGGTCGGTGCCCTTCTCGCGGATCTCGGCGCGCGACATCCGGGGATGGCGCAGCCGCAGCGCGTCGCCGAGCTGCCGGCCGATGGTGTGGACCGGGCTGAGCGCCGTCATCGGGTCCTGCGGGATCAGCGACACGGTCCGGCCGCGCACCGCGCGGGCCGCCGCCGGATCGGCGACGACGTCCCGGCCCGAGATCCGCACACTGCCGGAGAGCACCGCGAGCCCCTCGGGGAGCAGCCGCAGCACACCCATCGCGGTGGTGGACTTGCCGGAGCCCGATTCGCCGATGAGCGTCACGGTCTCGCCCTCGCCCACGGTGAAGCTCACGCCGTCCACGGCGCGCACGATCCCGCGCGCGGTGATGAGTTCGATCTGGAGGTCCTCGACGTCCAGGAGCGGAACATCCGTCATGGCTCAGACTCCCTTCCTGGAGCGTGCCGCGCGCATCCCCCGGGGCACCCATGTGCCGCGCGGTGCCTTCACCGTGCGCGTACGGTCCCGCAGGCCGTCGCCGATCAGGTTGACGCCGACCACGAGCAGGGCGATGACCAGGCCCGGCAGGGTGACCAGCCACCACGAGGTGGTGAGGTAGTCCTGGCCGTCGGAGATGATCCGGCCCCAGGTCGCGAACGGCCGCTGCGGGCCCGCGCCGAGGAAGCTGAGCGCGCTCTCCAGGAGGACGGCCTGGGCGAGCAGCAGCAGGACGACCAGGCTCGCCTGGCGGATCACGTTGGGGATCACGTGCCGGACGAGTACCGACCAGCCGCGCAGCCCGAGCACCCTGGCCGCGGCGACGTACGGTTTCTCGCGCTCCACGAGGACGAGCGAGCGGGTGAGCCGCGCGACCTCCGGCCACTGCGCGACCGCGATCACACAGGTGATGACGGTGACCGAGGGGCCGAACAGGGCGACCACGAGGAGCAGCATCATCAGCAGCGGCAGCGCGAGCTGGGCCTCAAGGAGCCGGGAGACGGCCGTGTCGACCCAGCCGCCGAAGAACCCGGCGGCGGAGCCCGCGACGATACCGATCAGGCCCGACACGAGGACGGCGAGGATGCCGACCGACAGGGACACCTGACCGCCGTGGAGGATGCGCGAGAGCAGATCGCGGCCGAGCTGGTCGGTGCCGAACAGATGCCCCTCACTGAGCGGCGGCAGCCGGCGCCGTGACAGGTCCTGTGCGTCGGCTCCGGGTAGCGGCAGCAGCCCCGCCAGCGCCACGGGCAGCACGACGAGCGCGGTGCACAGCGTGCCCGCCCACAGTTTGAAACGGGCGCCGCGCTGTTGCCGGGTGGCGGTGGCCCGCGCGAGAGCGCGCGCGGTGACGGCGCTCGGGCGGCCGTCCCCGGTGGAGCCGCCGGAGGAGGGGTCGCCGGACGAGGCGGCGGGACGCAGGGCGGTGGTCATGTCTCAGGCCGCCTTTCCGAGGCGCACCCGCGGGTCGAGCAGCGGGTAGGCGAGGTCGACGAGGAGTTGGACGAGGATCGCGAGCGTGGCGGTGACCAGCACGGTGGCCTGGATGAGCGGATAGTCGCGGGTCTCCAGGGCACGGACGACGAGCGAGCCGACGCCGGGCCAGCCGAAGACGACCTCGACCACGACCACACCGTTGAGCAGCGCCGCGAAGCGCGTACCGATGGCGGTCAGCAGCGGAACGCCCGAGTTGGCGAGCGCGTACCGCCAGGTGAGGGCGCGCTCGGAGAAGCCGCGGGAACGGGCGACGGTGATGTACGGCGAGGCGAGCGCGGTACTCATCTCGCGCCGTACCAGCCGGGAGATCAGCGCCAGTTGGAGGACCGCCACCGTGAGGGTCGGCAGCACGAGACCGCTCCAGGAGGTGAAGCCGGAGGCGGGCAGCACCGGAAGCAGCACGGCGAAGACGGTCAGCAGCATCACGCCGGTCCAGAAGTCCGGCATGGACTGCCCGGCGATGGTGAGGACGTTGGCGCCCAGTTCGCGCTTGGTGTCGGCGCGGCGCGCCATCCACACACCGAGCGGCACGGCGACGACGGCCGTCACGGTGATCGCGGAGACGGCGAGCGTGAGGGTGTACGGCATCCGGTCGAGGACCACGTCGAGCGCCGGTGCGTGGAAGGAGTAGCTGGTGCCGAGGTCCCCGCTGAACAGATCGCGCAGGAAGATGCCGTACTGCGTGACCAGTGGCCGGTCGAGGCCGAACTGGGCGCGGATCTGGGCGAGATCGGCGGACGTCGCGTTGGGAGCGGCGTACGCGGAAGCGGGGTCACCCGGCGCGATACGTACCAGCAGGAAGACGGTCGTCACGGTGAGGAAGACGGTCAGCAGGCTCTGGCCGAGCCGGCGGGCGAGATACTTCGGCACGGCTCAGCCCTCCAGCCGCACGGCGGACAGGTCGTAGGAGTTGATGGTCAGCAGCGAAAGGTCCCGGACCCGGTCCCTGCGCGCCAGCAGCGTCTTCGGGGCGAACGCCCACAGGCTGGGCCAGGTGTCCCAGATGGCTTTCTGCACCTCGGCGAGCTGCCGGGTGCGTTCGGCGTCGTCGACCTGTGTCGAGGCGGCGGTGAGCTGTCGTTCGACGTGCGGTACGACGTATCCCATGAAGGCGTCGCGGGTACGTTCCTTCGCCGCCGTCCCGCCGTACATGCCCTGAAGTACGGTCAGCGCCTGGCCGGTGGGGCTGCCGTAGCCGTTGCCGATGACGTCCCAGTCGCCGGCCTTGCCCTGGCGCCAGGTGAGGATGTCGCCGCCGGGCTGGAACTGCTGGAGCGAGGCGCGCACGCCGACGTTCTTCAGCATGTCCACCACGGCCTCCATGACGGAGGTGTCGGCGGCGAACTCGCCGGACTCCCAGATGATCCGCATCCGCAGATCGGCGGCGCCCAGGGACGTGAGCAGCGCGCGGGCCCGGCCGGGGTCGTACGTGTACGAGCCGGTGGGTACCGCGCCTTCGAGGGCGAGCGGCACCACACCGCGGGCGGCCTCGGCGGATCCGTTGAGGACGTCGTCCACGAGGGCCTTGCCGTCGATCGCGTAGGTCAGTGCCTGGCGGACCCGGGGGTCGGCCAGCGGGGTCCCCTGCGGCTTGCGGAAGTTGTAGAAGAGCTGACACATGCGGACACCGGAGGTCTCCTCGACCTCGACGCCCGGGAGCCCGGTGAGCTGTTCGGCGGAGTCCGGGGTCAGTGTGTCGACGACGTCTATCTCGCCGCTGCGCAGCGCGACCACGCGGCTGGACTCCTCCGGTACGAACCGGACGCGTACCGTCTCGACGCGGGCGCGCGGTCCCCAGTACTTCGGATTGCGGCCGAGGGTGTACTCACCGGCGCCCGAGTTGGCCTTGAGCACGCGGTACGGGCCGGAGCCGAGACCGGTCTGCAGCTCCTCGGGCCGGTTGGCGGCGGCGGGCGTGATGTGGATGTTGGCCATCAGCCGGTCGAGCACCGGTACGGGCCGCTGCGTGTGCAGCAGGAAGGTACGGGCGCCGGTCTTCTCCACGGTGGGCAGCTCGGGGAACAGTCCGAGCAGGAACGAACCGTTGACCTTGCCGTACATCGTCAGGGCGGTGGCGACGTCCTCGACGGTGACCGGGGACCCGTCGGAGTAGCGCACGCCTTCGCGCAGCCGCACGGACCAGGCGGTGGGCTCGGCCATCTCGAACCGGTCGGCGAGGACGAGCCGCGGCTTCATGCCGGGACCGACACGGGTGAGCGCCTGACGCACCGCGCGCTGGACGGTGACGGCCGCGTCGAACTGGTTGAGCTTGTTGTCGAGGCTCACCAGGGAGCGGTTCAGACCGAGGGTGAGCGTGCCGGGGCCGGGGGCGCCGGTCGGGCCCGCGCAGGCGGCCAGCGGGCCGAGAGCGACGCCCGCGCCGCCGACGGCGCCCCAGCGCAGCAGGGTGCGGCGGCTGACGGGCTCGCGCCGGGGAGCGTCGAGGGGATCGCTCGGGGGAGTAGGGGTCATCGTCGACCTTCTCGGGTTCTGGGAGGCGACCGGCTCGGGCTGCTGGTGCCGGGCGGGCCGCGGTCCTTTTCGTCCTGGACCGCCGGCTGCCCGCACCAACAGGTGTCGCGCCGCACAAGGTGGCATGCTTGCGTGTTTCGCGCAAGGGGTCTCGCGCGGTTCGCGCAACCTGTGTCATCATCAGGCACCGAAGCGGCCCGACCGGGCCCGTCCGGAGGAGGTATGGGTGGTACTCGCCAGCCGTGGTGTACGCGCCCCACGCCGTGTCCTCGCCCTCGCCGACGACCTGTCCGGCGCGGCCGAGACGGCGGCGGCGCTGCGCATCCCCGGCCGGATCGTCCTGGGCCCGGCGGCCGTCCCGCCGCCCGCCGACGGCGAGGCGCTCGTCCTCGACCTGGACACCCGGCACCTGGCGGCGGACGAGGCCGCGCGCCTTGTCCGGGACGCGGTCCAAGGCGTCGCCGCACCCACGCTGATGATCAAGAAGACGGACTCACTGCTGCGGGGCAATCTCGCGTCCGAGGCCGCCGCCTACGCCCGGGGCGCGCGGGGCGTCGTGATCGCCGCCGCCCTGCCGACGGCCGGCCGCACCGTCCGCGACGGCGTCGTCCACCTGCACGGCACCCCACTGCACGCCACGGACGCCTGGCGTGCCGAGGCCGCCCCCGTACCTCGCTCGGTACGCGCGGCGCTCGGCGATCTGCCGACGCGGAGCGTGCCGCTCTCCGCGGTGCGCGCATCCCGCCGGGAGTTCGCCGCACTCCTCCACGACCTCGTCGCGGCGGGGCTGTGCCCCGTCTGCGACGCCGAGACGGACGCCGACCTCGACGCCGTCGTGGCCGCCACGCTCCACCTCGGGCCCGGAGTACGGCTCATCGGAAGCGGCGGCCTCGCCTCGGCGCTCGGCCGGGTACTCGCCCCGGCACTCTGCCCGGAACCGCCCCCGGCACCGGACGCCGCTGACGCACCGCCACCGGGGGGCGCCCGCACGGAGGACCGGCCCCTGCCGGCCACGGAGCACCGGCCCTTGCTGGTCGTCGTCGGAACCGCCGAACCGAGCGCCGTTGCGCAGATCGCGCAACTCACCGCAGCCGGAGCACATCACACCGCCCTGTCCGCCGACCTGCTCGCCCAGAACGGCCCGCCCCTGCCGTTCCCCGTCGACCCGCACGGCATCACGGTCGTCAGCGTCGACAACTCCCGTGGGGTCAGGCCCGGTTCGGCCCGTCGCGTGGTCGCCGGGCTCGCGCGGGCCGTCGCCGCCGTGGACCGTCCCACGGATCTCGTCCTCACCGGCGGCGAGACCGCGCGCCGCGTCCTGGACGCCCTCGGCATCGACCAGCTCCGCCCCGTCCGGCAGATCCACCACGGCGCCGTGCACGGCCACACCCCCGACGGCCGCTCCGTCGTCACCCGGCCCGGAAGCCACGGCGACACCGGATCACTCCTGCGGATCGCCGACGCCCTGCGACCCGGCCAACTCCGCACACCCCTTCTGTCCCGCCCGGTCGCCGCACCACCGGCCGCCGACCCCTCCGCACCGGGCGTGGCGTTCGTCGCGCCTGCCTCCCCACCGCCCGAGACATCCCCACCGCCCGAGACATCCGTACCGCAAGGAGAAATCCAGTGAACGCAGCCCCGACGACCGCCCCCACGCAGCAGACCGGAACGGCCGCCCGGCCGCTTCCGATCATCGCGGTCACCATGGGCGACGGTGCCGGCATCGGCCCCGAGGTGATCGTCCCGGCGCTGCTCCACGCCGACACCGCGGCGCGCTGCCGCCCCGTCGTCATCGGCGACGCGGAACGCCTCCGGCAGGCCGCCCGCATCCTCGGCGCCGACTGCGAGATCGTGACCGTCGAGACCCCGCAGGAGGCCGAGTTCACGCCCGGCCGCATCAACGTCGTCGACCTCGGCCTGCTCCCCGCCGACCTCCCCTGGGGGCAACTGTCGGCCGTCGCGGGTGACGCGGCCTACCAGTACGTGCGGGTCGCCGCCGAACTCGCCGTACGCGGCGACGTGCAGGGCATCTGCACCGCCCCGCTCAACAAGGAGGCGCTGCACGCGGGCGGGCACCTCTTCCCCGGCCACACCGAACTCCTCGCCCACCTCACGGGCGTCGAGGAGGTGTCGATGATGCTGTCCACACCCAAGGTGAAGGTCATCCACGTCACCACCCACATCGGTCTGATCGACGCCGTGCGCCGCATCGAACCGGGACTGGTCGAACGCACCGTGCGCCGTGGCCACGAGGCGATGGTGCGGGCCGGGGTCACCGACCCCGTCATCGGGGTGTGCGGCATCAACCCGCACGCCGGCGAGAACGGCCTCTTCGGCTACGGCGAGGAGGAGGAGAAGATCGTCCCGGCCATCGAGGTGCTGCGCGCCGATGGCATCGACGCGGTCGGCCCGCTCCCCGCCGACACCGCGTTCTTCCTCGCCTCACGCGGCGACTACGACCTGATCGTCGCCATGTACCACGACCAGGGACACGGCCCCGTCAAGGTCATGGGCATCGAAGCCGGCGTCAACCTCACCGTGGGGCTGCCGGTGATCCGCACCTCCGTCGACCACGGCACCGCCTTCGACATCGCGGGTACCGGCAGGGCCGAGGCCGGTAGCATGGTCGAGGCGCTGCGCCTGGCCGCCGAGATGTCCACCACTCCGGCCCACTGACCACCTGTTCCGTGTGCGTCTGTATCGGGAACAGCGGACCAACAGAGGACTGAGGACAGAGGACTGATGTCTGCCATCGGATCCAAGGCCCGGCGCGACCGTATCGTCCACCTGGCCACCACCACCGGTCTCGCCAGTGTGGAGGAGCTTTCCCAGCTGTTCGGTGTCACCGCGTCCACCATCCGCCGTGACCTCGCGAAGCTCACCACCGACGGCCAACTCGCCCGCACCTACGGCGGAGCCATGGCGCTGGCCGCGCACCCCGAGGCGTCGCTCAGGCAGCGCACCGGCGAGGCGTTCGAGGCCAAGCAGGCCATCGCACGCTGGGCGGCGGCGGAGGTCAGGCCGGGGGAGACGCTGCTGCTGGACGCGGGTTCCACCGTCGGCGCGCTCGCCCATGAGCTGCGTACGGCGGAGGACGTGACCGTGGTGACCACGGGGCTCACGGCCCTTCAGGAGCTGTCCGACGTCGAGTCGGTGCACGTCGAATGCCTCGGCGGCACACTGCGCCCGCTCAGCCAGGGCTTCGTCGGACCGCTCACCGAGGCCGCCCTGGAGCGCCTGACGTTCGACAGGCTCTTCCTGGGCACGGACGGGGTCTCGCCCGAACACGGCATCTGCGAGGCCGACTTGAGACAGACGCGCCTCAAGGAACTCATGGCCCGACGCGCCGACCGGGTGTACGTCCTGGCGCACGCGGCCAAGCTGGGCCGCCGCCCGTTCCACACCTGGACCCCGCTCCGGCCGGACTGGACGCTGGTGACCGACGACGGAGCGGATCCCCGCATCGTCGAGGAACTGCGGGCGCGCGGGATCACCGTCGTCCAGGCCCCGGCGGAGACACACGGCGCCCATCGGAGAGCGGACTAAGGTCTTTCGCTCGGGGCAGGCCCGGGGCTTGCTTGAGGAGGGGTCCCGGTCGCGCCCAGGAAGTGGAAGCCCGGCCGGGGATGCATCAGGAAGTCGTGGTGGGAGATGTTCCACGCGTACGCCCCCGCCAGCGCGAACAGCACCCGGTCCCCGGCCCGCAGCCCGGCCGCCGGCACACCCCGTGCCAGTACGTCCTTCGGCGTGCACAACTGACCGGCGAGCGTGACCCGTTCCCGTACCGCCGGGGGCCGTGGCCACGGGTGCGGCCAGGGTTCCACGGGCAGGACCGCGCACGGCTGGTCGTGGCCCTTCGTCGCCGGGGTCCGCAGATGATGCGTACCGCCCCGGACGATCGCGAAGTCCTCGCCGTGGCTGCGCTTCACATCCAGCACCTCGGTCGCGTACCAGCCGCAGTACGCGGTGAGGGCGCGGCCCGGTTCGATGCGGAGGGTCAACCCCGGGTACCGGGCGGCGAGTTCGGCGAGACCGGTGCCGTACGCCACCCAGTCGAACCGCGCGCCGGGGCGGGCGTAGTCGACGGTCATACCGCCTCCGATGTCGACCTCGCGGATCTCCCTCCCGTGCCGCCGACCGAGAGCGGCGGCCCAGCTCACCACGGAGGCGGCGACCTCCAGCAGACCGGGGGCGTCGAGTCCGCTCACCAGATGGGCGTGGACACCCTGCCACTCCAGGTGCGGGAAGGTTCCATCGGTGAGGAGCCGTACGACCTCGTCCGCCTCGGACGGATCCAGGCCGAACGGGGTCGGCCGGCCGCCCATGGTCAGTGACCCGCTGTCCAGGGCGCGCCCGGCCACCGGCAGGTTGAAGCGGAGCAGTACACCGACGGGCGCCGCCGCGCCACCGGACGGGCGACGGACACGGGACGCGAGATGCCCGAGCATCCGCAGCTCGTACGCGCTCTCCACATGGAACCGGTGCACCCCCCGCTCCAGCCCCGCCGTCACCTCGGCCGGCGTCTTCCCGGGCCCACCGAACGCCAGCGGACGATCCGTCACCGCCTCGGCCACATGGGCGAGTTCGCCACCGGATGCCACCTCGAAGCCGTCCACGAAAGGTGCCAGCGCGGTGAGGACCGCCGGCTCCGGATTCGCCTTGGCCGCGTAGTACACCTCGACGCCCCGGGGGAGCGCGGAGCGTACCGATGCCATGTGGTCGCGCAGGGCGTCGAGGTCGTACAGGTACGCGGGCAGGTCCTCCGGGCCGAGGGACAGCGCGTGCTCACGGACCTGGGAGGTGACCGGCACACGGGACGGGTCGCTCATCGGACGCTCCACCCGGCAGCGTCGGACCCGGTGTCCGCGAGGGGCGACGGCAGCCGCACGTACTCCGCGTCCCGGTCCGCCGAACGCTCCCAGCGGGCCAGCAGATTGGCCTTCGCGGGCAGCGGTACGCCCGCGAGGAGGGTCCGCAGCCGGGGCGGGCAGCCGTGCTCGCGCCCGTACTCCTGGAGCGTGTCGCGCAGCCGCTCCCACAGGGCGCGTTCGAGGGACGGACGCAGATCGGCGAGCGCCGCCAGCAGCTCCGCCGCGTGGTTCACCACCAGGCAGTACACGACCCGGTCCCAGCCGCGCCGGGCGTCGTACGTCAGCGGGCCCGCCACCTCCGGCGGCAGCGAGCGGAGCGCGTCGGCGTGCGGTCCCGGCAGCAGCTTGGTGCCTTCCAGATCGCGGAAGACGACCTGCGCGGGCCGCCCGTCGTCGTCCACGCAGACCACGACGTTCTGAAGGTGCGGTTCGAGGACGATGCCATGGTCGAAGTAGGCCGCGAGAACCGGCGGCACGAGCAGCCGCAGATACCGGGTCCACCAGCGCAGGACGTCCTCGGGCCCGGCGCCCGCGAGGAGCCGGGACACATGGGCCGGACCGGTCGCGTACTCGTCGGCGACGGCGGCGGCCAGCAGCGGGGTCGTGCCGGGCCGCACACGCCGGGCGAGCCCGTCGCGGACGATCACGCCGAAGCCCTCCAGGAGCGCCGGGTCGGGGCGCCCGTCGGGTCCGGCGACGGCGAGGCTCCGGTAGGCGGGCTCCCGCAGGACCGCCGTACCGGGGAAACGGGCCGCGAGATCCGCGAAGGCCGGGGCGAGCAGCCGGGTGAGCGCGACGGCACCGGACAGTTCGTACGAGGCGTTCTTGCGGAGGCAGTTGGTGATCCGGACATTGAGGCTGAACTTGAGGAAGGCGTCCTCCGCCGGGCTCCTCCCCGCCGGGTTCTTCCCCGCCGGGGCGGAGCCGGTGTGGACGGTGCGTACGGACGCCGTCGGGGTGACGGGGGTGCGGCCGGGGCCCAGGTCCAGGACGTCGCGCCGGTCCAGCGCGGCCCTCAACCCCGGGTGCCCGGCGAGGAGTTCGTACTGCCAGGGGTGGGCGGGCAGCAGCCGGTAGCCGTCGGGCACGGGGTGCAGCCGGTCGAGCGGTTCGGCGGCGCCGGGTCCCGCGCACTCCTGGGCCACGCACTCCTCGCGTACGGCGAGCATCCGCAGCGGGAACGACGCCCCGGCTTCCGGCGCGTACGCCGCCCAGCGGACCGGGTCACCGCTGTGCGCCTTGGGCGTCGGGTGGAAACGGTGGCCGAGGACGAGGGACTGCTCGGACGTGAGATAGGCGGCGAGCCGGTCGTCCGCGCCCCGCCCAGGTCCGCCCACCGGACCGCTGTCGGCTCTGGGCAGCGCCAGCGCCGCCGCGACCCCGCGATGGCTGGCCGCGACCTGGTCGAGGAATTCGTCGTTGCCGACGCCCGTGCGCAGGGACAGTTCGTCCCGCACATGGGCGGCGAGACGGGACCAGCCGACCTCGGTCCAGTCGTCGCCGTCCCCGTCGGCGCGCTGTTCGCTGACGGGCCCGGTGAAGCGCGGGGAGCCGAGGAGCGAGGTGCGGCGCAGCGCCACGCGCAGCAGGACGCCGCGGCGCGGCAGCCGCAGCAGCAGGTGGTCGCCGACGACGGCGGTCTGCCGCTCGGGCGCCGACACCTCGCGCAGCAGACAGTTGAGGAGGGTGTGGGCCACCGCCAGGTCGGCGGTGGGCAGGGCCGAGAGCGGTGCCGGGGCGTACGGCGAACCGGAGAGTGTGCTGGCCATCGGCGGGTCACGCACCTCGCAGAAGATAGTTGGGACCGGTGGTGTAGTGCTTGTTGATGTCCGACGCGCCCGAACGCTCCTTGGTGAGCAGGGTGCCCGCCGTCACCATCGCCTTGACGGGCAGGCGTTCCGCGTCGAGGACGCGTGTCCGCAGGACGGCGCCCGGCTGACCCGGGCGCGTCCCCAGCCGTTCGACGGCCGCGCCGAGCCGGTCGCGTATCAGCCCGAGCAGCCGGCCGAGCGGGGCGTGGCCGTGCCGGGCGAGGGCGAACGCGTAGGCGCCCGCGCAGAGATGGACGGTGATCGTGGTGAACAGGTCGGCCACCGGGCCGTCGTCGGTGCGCGGGATGCGCGCGTCGTCGAAGTCGGCGAGCCCCGGCGGCTCGGGACCCAGCCGCGCCGTCAGCCGGACGGTGTTGATCCGGGGGCCGTCGTTGTCCTTGAACAGCAGCCGCAGCGGCGGTCGTCCGGGGCGGTCGTCCAGGACGAGGGAGATGTTCTGCTGGTGCGACTCCAGGGCGATCCCGTAGCCGAAGAGAGTGGTCTGCCAGTCGAAGAGGAGGGTGAGTACGGCGTCGAGGAGGGCGAGCGGGTCGCCGCCGTGGAAGCGGTCGGCCAGCCGGTCGATGACCAGGCGCCCACCCTGTGTGGGGTCCGGGCTCAGGAGCGCCGCCATGGGGACGGTGACCGTGCCGTCGAGGCCGCTCGGACAGCGGCGCCGCAGGACGGCCAGGAGTTCATGATCCGCGTGGGCGAAGGACGTCTCGTCGGCGAGCAGGACCGTGTCCCGGAAGCGACCCTCGCGGGCGAGTACGGCGGTGAGCAGCCGCTGACAGGCGGCACCGTCGCGCAGGGTTCCCGGCTTGACCGTCCGCAGGTTCAGACGGCCCAACGTCGAGGTCATGAGCGGCAGCTTCAGATGCGTTCCGGGTGTGCCGGAGAGCGCCACGGTCCGCATCGACAGCGTGGGGACGACCTCCGCGTACGCCCGTTCGGCGAGGACCGCCCGCCCTTCGAGTCCCTTGTCGCGCAGAAGATCCCGCAGACGTGGGCGGACGGTGAGGGGATGGACGGGAAGGGTGACGTGGGTGCTGTCGAGCGGGGACGGGAGCCCGAGCGTGGACGGGCTCGGCCACCCGTCCGGCACGGGACCCTGATCGGTCACCGATTCGCGGGGCAGGGCGAGCCAGCGCAGCCGGAAACGAGGATGGAACTCGGGTGCATATGCACGGAGTTGTGTCTCCGTGATGCCCGTGCGGGTGCGGCCGGTCGGATGGACCGGGTGGTCGAGGCGGGCGGCGAGGGTGTCGAAGGCGAGGGAGGCGACGGGTCCCGTCCAGCCGGCCGGATCCTCGCCGTAGCGGGCGGCGAGGCGGGCGGTCACCGTGTGCTGGGTCGCGCGGTGCAGCCGCAGCGTGTCGGCGGCCTGGCGGCACTCGTCGGCGTACGCGGCGAATCCGGCGCGGTCCTCGGGGTCGGCCTGCTCGGTCAAGGCGGCCAGGACGGAGTCGACGGTGGTGAGATCCGTCCCGTCGGAAGCACGCCGTAACAGGGGCAGGCGTGCCGTGAACTCGCCCTGGAATCCGTCCCGTTCGACGGGGAGGAGCAGCGCGCCACCGTGCGCGGCGGGCAGGCTCAGCCAGCTCCCGTCGGGTGCCTCGACGGTCTCGGTACGGGTACGGAGACCGGCGACGTCCTCGCGGAGCAGTGCGCCCAGCACGCGCCGCAGGAGGAGTCCGTCGGTGGGGGCGTCCGTCTCGCCCCGGGGCTCGCCGGTGACCGTCACGGGGTGATCTCCCACCGCTGAGTGGCACGGAAGTCCGCCACGGCCCGGTCCACGGATCCCTGGTCGGGGCCGGTCGCCCGGATGACGCCGAGGAGGTCACGGTTCGTGTGATGCAGTTCGTGCCACTCGCCTGTCTCCCGCAACGGACGGTACGTCAAAGTCACGCCGCCCACGGCGAGTTCGACCGGTCCGGGCGCCTGGGTGAGAGTGCCCGATGTCCGTGCGTACGGATAGTCGAGCACCGCCGCTCCGCCCCTGCGCGCACCCAGGTCCGCGGGCAGGGCCTCGCCCAGATGGACGCGCAGGATGTGTGCGAAGAGGGGGATGCCCAGCAGGTCGGCGAGCAGGAGGTCGCACTGGTCGCCGATGGCCCGGTAGTTCACCTCCACGATCCGGGCGCGTCCCGTGGCATCGACGACGAACTCGGTGTGGCAGGCGCCGAACCCCACACCCAGGGCGGCGAGTTGGCCGAGCACCTGGGTCACGACCGGCTCGGGATGGGCGGGCACGAAGGTCAGCCGCTCCTCGATGAAGTACGGCGGCGGCGACAGCTCCGTGCGGAAACCGCCGAGCACATGCAGGACCCGGCCGTCGCCCAGGGTCTCCAAGGTGTGCAGCCCGCCCTCCAGGAACTCCTCCACGACCAGCGCCTCGCCCGGTCGCCGCCCCTGGATCTCCGCGCACCGCGCCACCAGCTCACCGGGCTCGTCGACCCGGACCACGTCCTCGCTCGCCACCCCCTCACGTGGTTTGACCACACAGGGGTACGGGAGATCCGCGACGGGGCCGAGTGCGGCGGCGGGATCGGCGCCCGCGGGCACCTCGACCGACCTGACCCGGTCCGACTCCGGTAGCGCGGACGCCAGGTGACGGCGCATCAGCGCCTTGTCCTTCGTCCGCAGCGCGGCCCGCCAGCTCTTCGCCGGGAGCCCGAAGTACGCGGCGGCCAGTGCCGCCTGGGTCTGGAGGTGGTCGCTGTTGGTGAAGACCGCGCCCGGCTCCGCATCGGCCGAGATCAGACGGACGACCGCCCGGAAGTCGCGTACGTCGCACTTCCGCAGATCGACGCCGTCCGGACACCGCTCACGGTGGTCGTCGGGCCGGTCGGTGAGGAGGGTGACGGGGAGGCCGAGGCGGTGCGCGGCGGGGAGGAATCCCTCGGTGACCGAGTCGGTCGGATTCAGGGCGAGCAGGTACAGCCGCTGGTTCGGGAGCACGAGGCGAGAGCTTAGGTTAGGCAAGCCTAATGGTGTCAATTCGACACGACGCGCCCTCGGTTCGACGGGGGAGGGGTGATCGTTAGTAAGGTGAGCCTTGCCTTTCCGGCTCGGGCGGAGCTGTCTGCTCCGTGTTCGGCTTGTTCGTGTTCGTGTTCGAGGAGTACCCGTGTTCCTGGCCCCGGCGCCGGCCCCCGCCGCCCCAGCCGTGAGCTGTTCCACCCTGCTGGCCGCCACCTACCGGCGGCTCGTCGGGCTCTGCCCCGCCCTGGACGTCACCGTCGCGCACCCCGCGTCCACCGTCGGCCAGGGATGGGCCGACAGTGCGGAGCTGGCGTACCGTCAGGAACTCCTCGACGGCTTCCTAGACGCCGAGTCGGCCCGCATCCGGGACCGGTACGCGCACACGGCACGCCCCGACGTCGTCGCGTCCCGTGCCCTGCACGGCTACCTCTGGTCCGCCGCGCTCCTCGTGACCGGCCCGTGGTTCCTGGAGCGGCGCGTGCCGCGCCTGCGGCCCCAGGATGTCCGGGTCAGCCGTACGAGGGACGCGTACGAGATCGTGCCCGGCGGGTTCGCCTGTCTGCCCGACGATCCGGCGGCCGGGCTTCCCGGCGTGCGGGTGCTGCCGGACGAGGCCGCGCTGCGGGCCGAGGTCCGCGCCGCCGTCGCCGACCACGTACGGCCGCTGCTCGCCGCGATCGGCCCCCGGCTGCGGCGCGGCCCCCGCGCCCTGTGGGGCATGGTCGGGGACGACCTCGTCTCCGGTGTCTGGTACCTGGGCCGGATGCTCGGCGACGAAGAGCGCGGTGTGCGGGAGGCCGGGGCGCTGCTGCCGGGGCCGGTGCACCCGTATCCCGGCGGCGCCGACTTCCGCGCCCTCGCGGCGCGCGACGGGCGGCACCATCCGACCCGTACGCGGCTCGGGTGCTGCCTCTACTACACGATCCGCCCGGCCGAGGCGTGCGGCACGTGCCCGAGGGTGTGCGACACGGAACGGCTGCGGCGGATCGAGGGCGCCCGAGAGGCGTGAGGGCGAACGCGCCTGTTCCGGGCGGTCGGTGAGGCATGTGACACAGGTGCAACTCACGTGGTCTTCACATCTACTGACGTATGCTTCACAGCATGTCCACGACTCCAGAGACCGGCGAAGCCCGTACCCCTACCGAGGTCAACGAGGACATCCGGGCTCTGTGGACACGCGCCGGCGGCAGTCTGACCATTGAGCAGCGCCGCGAGTATCAGCGGCTCGTCACCGAGTGGTCGACAGCCCTCAGGTCACGGACCGAAGCCGCGTAAGCGAAGCCGCCTGGTCGAGGGCGCGTCAGCCCGTCCGTCTCGGCCCGCCTCAGCCCGCGTCCGTCAGCGGCACCCCGGGAGCGAACCCGGCCATCGCGGCGGCGAGCCGGTCCCGGTCGAGACGCCAGCCGCTCACCGGCCGTGACAGCGCCACGACATCGGCGGGAAGATGCGGCACCAGCGCACGCAACGTCGCGCGGGCGACGCTGCCCCGGGCAGCTCCGGGTACGGGCGCCGCGTCCGCCCGCAGCGCCAGTCCCACATAGGGAATCGAGGCCGCCGTGTGCTGCCGCCAGCAGACGACGGCCTGGATGTCCGACCACGGCACCTGTGCGGTCGTCGCCTTGTAGCGCACCGGATTGCCGCCGAGAAGCACACCGTTCGCGTCGATCCGGAACGCGACCTTGCGGCTGAACGCCGCGTACGCCATGAACAGGCCGCCGCCACCGAACAGCAGCAGCCCCACGATCCGCAGCGCGAGCGGCGCGACCGGCGGCACCAGACACGCGGTGAAGACGGCGCACACGACCACGATCCCGGTCGTCCTGCGATCCCACCCGTACCGCGCCTCGTACGCATGCACCGGCGTCACCCTGTGAACTCTCTGTGAAACATGGCCTGATCATGGCAAGCGCCGGGGGTGAGGGGAAGGGCCGGTGCCGCATGAACCTCTCGTCTATTTGCACAATGGTGAGCAACAAATTAATCTGCACAGAGATGTGCAAGAACGCGGACTGACCCTCCGCGCGCTCCCACCCGCGAAGGAACTGGCCCGATGCCACTGATCGTCACCACACCCGTCGACCGGATGAGCGGCCCGTACGCACGGCGCTGGTGGGCGCTGGCCGTGCTCTGCCTGAGCCTGCTGATCATCGTCATGGCGAACACCTCGCTGATCGTCGCGGCCCCCGACATGACCCGTGACCTGGGTTTGAGCAGTAGCGACCTGCAATGGGTGATCGATGGCTACACCGTCCCGTACGCGGCCCTGATGCTCGTGCTCGGCGCGATCGGCGACAAGTACAGCCGCCGCGGCGCCCTCGTCACCGGGCTGATCGTCTTCGGTGCCGGATCCGTGCTGGGCAGCCTCGTCGACGAGACGGCGCTGGTCATCACCGCGCGCGCCGTCATGGGCCTCGGCGCGGCCGTGATCATGCCTGCCACCCTCTCGCTGCTGGTGGCGACCTTCCCGCGCGGCGAACGCGGCAAGGCGATCACCGTCTGGACCGCCACCTCGGGACTCGCCATCGCCCTCGGCCCCCTGGTCGCCGGCTGGCTCCTGGAGGACCACACCTGGGGCTCCACCTTCCTGATCAACATCCCCTTCGTCGTCATCGCCCTCGCCGGCGCCCTGCTGCTCGTCCCGCCGTCCAAGGCCGAAGGGCTCGGCCGGCTGGACTACGGCGGCGGCCTGCTCTCGATCGTCTCGATCGGCGCCCTGGTGTACGCGATCATCGAAGGCCCGCACTTCGGCTGGGGCGCGGGTCCCGTCACCGCCGCCGTGGTCGCCGTCGTCGGCATGCTCCTGTTCGTCCTGTGGGAACTGCGCCACCCGCAGCCCATGCTGGACGTCCGCAAGTTCAGGATCCGCCCGTTCAGCGGCTCGATGATCGCGGTGCTGTTCTTCTTCTTCGGCACCTTCGGATCCATCTACTACGCGACCCAGCACCTCCAATTCGTCCTCGGCTACGGCCCGTTGGACACCGGCGTACGGCTGCTGCCCCTCGCGGGCGCCGTCTTCGTGGGCGCCGCCGTCACCGGCCGCCTCACCCCGAAGCTCGGCATCAAGGCGATGATCGTCACCGGCATGGCCATCGGAACCGCCGGCGTCCTCCTGCTCACGCGCATCGACCAGGGCTCCACCTACGGCGACTTCCTCGCCCCGCTGCTGCTCCTGGGCGTCGCCATCGGCCTGAGCGTCTCGCCCGCCACCGACACGATCATGGGCTCGTTCCCGGAGAACGAACTCGGCGTCGGCGGCGGCGCCAACGACACCGCCCTGGAACTCGGCGGCTCACTCGGCATCGCGGTCCTCGGCTCCCTCCTCGGCACCACGTACCGCGACGAACTCGCCGACCTGGTCGGCGGCAAGCTCCCCGCCGCGGCCCTCGACACCGCGCAGGACTCCGTCGGCGGCGGCCTCGCCGTCGCCCAGCGCATCGCCCAGGACCCCGCGGGCGGCCCCGCCCAGGCCCAGGCCCTGATCAGCGCCGTCCACGAGTCCTTCGCCACGGCCGTCTCCCACACCAGCCTCATCGGCGGCGTCATCATGGGAGCGGGAGCCCTGATCGTCCTGACGGTCCTCCCGAACCACCGCAAGCGCCCCGCGCCCACCACCACGAAGAACCCCGCGCTCATTACCACGAACACCGCCGCCGAAGCCACGGCACGACCGGGACCGGAGCACACGGACGCGATCTGAGGGCCCCGGCGGGCACCGGTCACCCGGAGCCGGGTTCAGTCGGTGAGGTCGACCCGGATGGTCAGGAGGTTGGTGCCGAACGCCTGGACCGCCGCGCTGTTGTAGCGGGGGAGTGTCCTGAGGCGGGCGCGGGCGTCGTCCTCGGGGAGCGGGTGGGCCGTGCCGGTGTGCCAGGTGCCCCGGATACGGACCCGGACCCTCGGGTCGGCCCGGATGTTGCGTACGTACTGCGACTTGTCGCCGTACTCGGACACGAACCAGAAGACGTTCCCCTCGCGGCGCCCGCCCACCGGGGTGCGGCGCGGGAGTCCGGACGACCGCCCGACCGTCTCCACCAGGATCTGGCCCGGCAACCGCCGCGACACCGGATTGGCGACCCACCGCTGAACCGTCGTGACCACCCGGAACTTGACCTCACCCAAGCGCGACACCGCACTTCTCCTGTCCGCCGTCCGACATCGACCAAATCATCGACTACGTCATCAACTCCCTCATCGTGTCAGTGATTTCCGGTCGCCCATCACCACGACCGGCTGCATTTCCGGGTCCAGGAGGCGGAGCAGTTCTTCCATGTCTTCCAGGGGGAGGGACACGCAGGCGCGGGTCGGGCCTCCGTGGTCGACGTGGAGCCAGATGCCGCCGCCCTTTCCGTCGCCGAGCGGGCGTCGCTTGTCGAGAGGGGTCGTGCCGGGTACGCGGTTGTAGTCGATGGCGATGACGTAGTCGAAGGAGCCTTCCAGCGATTCGCCCATGAATCCGGTGCCGGAGTCCGCGAATTCCTGGTCCATGTCGTACGGGAGCTTCGTTCCCGGGTTCGGCAGCCGGCCGCCCGAGTCGCGCAGCCCGAAGACCCCGATCGGGCTGCGCAGGTCGTCCGCGCGATGGTCGTGCGTCCAGCCGTTCTTGGCGTTGTGCGCGGGCCAGGGACCGCCCTCGGCGCGCCAGGTGCCGTTGGCGTCGCGCTGGTGCAGGACGACCGATGCCTTGTTGGCGTCCTTTCCCTCGCCCGTGACGACCAGCACCTGCCGTGTCGTGTCCGGGATGCGCCCACGCGTTGCCGGGCCGATGCCGTGGATTCCCAGCGGATGCTTGTCCCCGGCCGCCCGGCCCGCCTGCGCCTGAGGTCCCGCGTGTCCCTGTGGCGCCGGCGCGTGCGAGGGGGACGCACCGCGCGTACCGGCGCCGGACAGCGGGGTGCCGGAGCAGCCGGCGAGCAGGAATCCGGCGCAGGAGACCGAGGCGAGCATGCGGAGAGCGGCGGGGCGGAGAGCGGTAGCGCTGAGTGGCACGTCCTGGGCCTTCCGGTCGGGATCGTGGGCGGGAAGCGGCGGAACTGGGCGGGGCTGCGGCACTGGTGGGAGCGGGTGGGAGCAGGCGGGAGCGGGCGTGGAGGCTGTCCGAGGCGTACGGGTGTCGATCATCATTAGTGTGACCTATATGCACGGGAATTCCGGGAATGTCGCGATGTCATTCCCGGATTCACCCCACCGCGCGGGTGCCGTTTGCCGGATCGGCAACGAATCTGTGCGGCGCGCGGCGCGATGACGGATGCTCGCCTTGATCGTCCGTTCCGCCGGAGTGCCACGCCGACGCGCTGTGCCGACGCGCGACGCCGATGCGACGCACTACGCCGATGTACCAGGAGACCGCGATGACGCAGCCCCCGCGCCCCCACCCGCCGACCCCCGCCACCGCCCCCGCGGAACACCAGGCCACCGGCGAGCCGGTGCACCGACTGGTGGACGTCCCCGGCGGACGCATCCACCTCGTGGAACAGGGCACCGGCCCCCTGGTCCTGCTCGTCCACGGCTTCCCCGAGTCCTGGCGCTCCTGGCGCCACCTGCTGCCGGCCCTCGCCGCCGCGGGGCACCGCGCCGTCGCCATCGACGTACGCGGATACGGCCGCTCTTCGAAGCCGGACGCCGTCGAGGAGTACCGGATGCTCGCGCACGTCGCGGACAACGTGGCCGTCGTCCGCGCACTCGGCGAGGAGACCGCGACCGTCGTCGGCCACGACTGGGGCTCCACCATCGCCGCCAACTCCGCCCTGCTGAGGCCGGACGTCTTCACCGCCGTCGGCCTGCTCGGTGTCCCGTACCAGCCGCGTGGCGGCCCCCGGCCGACGGACATCTTCTCGATGATCGGCGGCCCCGACGAGTTCTACGTCAGCTACTTCCAGCGGCCCGGACGTGCCGAGGCCGAGATCGAGGCCGACATCCGCGGCTGGCTGGCCGGGTTCTACGCCAGCCTGGACGGTAAGACGGGTGTGCCCGAGGACGGAGACAGCCCCTTCTTCATCCCGGCCGGCGCGAAGATGTCCGACCGGTTCGTGCGCGGCGCCCGGCCCGACTGGCTCACCGATGACGAACTCGACGCCATCGCCGAGGAGTTCGAGCGCACGGGATTCACCGGCGCGCTCAACCGCTACCGCAACGCCGACCGCGACTGGGAGGACCTGGCCGCCTGGGACGGCGCACCGATCCGGCAGCCCTCGCTGTTCATCGGCGGGCAGCGCGACGCGTCGACCACCTGGCTCGCCGACGCCATCGCCGCCTTCCCCACCACCCTCCCCGGCCTCACCGCATCCCACCTCCTCGAAGGCTGCGGACACTGGCTCCAGGAGGAACGCCCCGACGAGGTCGCCCGGATTCTGATCGCGTGGCTGGGTGGCGGTGGGGTGGCCGGGTAGCGTGTACGTGCCTGAGCGCACATGCCTTTGAGTACATGGTCAAGTGCCCTCATAAACCTTGCTGTTAAGGGTGATGAGGGATCTCAACCCCTCTTCCGGTGAACTCTGCTTTTTTCATTGACAGCGGAAAATAAGCACCTTAGGTTCCCGGCCATGCGCTCGACCCCGCGTACCGAGGCGTTCCCGGCCCCGCTGCCCACCGCCGCCCAGATCTTCACCACCGTGCTGTCCCAAGGGCCCCTCACCCGGACGGAGTTGGCCCGGCGGACCGCGCTGTCCCCGGCCGCCATCACCAAGGCGGTCCGGCCGCTGATCGAGGCGGGCTACCTCGTCGAGGACGTGGACGAGGAGGCCCGCCGCTCCCTCGGGCGGCCCGCCAACCCGGTACGGGTCGACGGGGGCAGGGCGCTGTTCCTCGGGGTCAAGGTCACCGGCGACGAGATCATCGCCGTCCTCACCGACCTCTGCTGCCGCGTCCGGACCGCCCGCCATGTCCCGCTCGCGGCACGCGACCCGAAGACGGTCCTTGCCGCGCTCGGCGACCTCGTACAGGAACTCCTCGCGGAGGCCGACGGGTTCGGTGTGCGGGTCGAGGGCCTGGGCGTCGCCGTCTCCGGTGACGTGGACCGGCCCGGTGGGACGGTGCGCTACTCACCGTTCCTCGAATGGCGCGACGTCGCCCTCGCCGAACTCGTCGGCATGACGACCGGGCTGCCGGTCACCGTCGACAACGACGTACGGGCCCTGACCATCGCCGAGCAGTGGTTCGGCGCCGGTGTCGGAGTCTCCGACTTCGCCCTGGTCACCGTGGGCGCGGGCATCGGCTGCGGACTCGTTGTCAACGGGCAGGTCGTGTCCGGGATGTTCGGCGTCGCCGGCGAACTCGGCCATGTGTCCATCGACCCGAACGGGCCCCTCTGCCACTGCGGGAACCGGGGCTGCGTCGAGGCGATGGCCGCGGACTCCGCGATCCTCCGCGACGTCCGCGAGGCCACCGGGCTCCCGGTGCCGGACACCACGACGGCCCTGGAACTCGCCCACCGCGGCGACCCCGGCGCCCGAGCCGTCTACGCCCGCGCCGGCCAGGCCATCGGCCGCGCCATCGGCGCCGTCGTCAACCTCCTCGGACCCGAACGCGTGATCATCTCCGGCGAGGGCCTGGTCGCGTACGACCTCTTCGCCGACCAGATCCGCACGGAGTTCGCCGCTTCCGCCTTCGCCACCGCTGCCCAGTGCGATGTGAAGACCCGCCCGCTGCCCTTCGAACAGTGGGCGCGGGGAGCCGCCGCCACCGCCATCCAGTCCTTCATCCGGTCCGACACCTTCCAGAAGGGACGCTGACGGCACCGCGCGCCCCGGCCGCCCCCCATCCCGAGTCGCACCGCAACACCCCGCACCGAGTTCCGAGCCGCCCGACCCCTCGTACCTCACCCTGACGACAGGAGGTCCGACCATGCGGTCGTCCCTGCACCCCGCAGCCCCCGCACGCCCCGGCCGCCGAGCCCTCAGAACCGTCCTCGGCCTGGCCCTCATGGCCGGCATAGTCACCGCCGTCCCGACCGCCCAAGCGGTCACTCCCGCCGCCCCCACGGCACCGACCGCCCCCGCCACCGCTTCCACCACCGCCCTCGCCGCCAAGCCCTACATGGGCTGGACCAGTTGGAGCATGCAGTCGTCGAAGTACCCGGGGCTCAACCCGGACGGCGACTACAGCTACCTCACCGAGAAGAACGTCCTCCTTCAGGCCGACGCCCTGGCGAAACGCCTCAAGCCCTTCGGCTACGAGTACGTCAACATCGACGCCGGCTGGTGGCGCGACAACGACTGGAAGCCCGAATTCGACGCGCACGGCCGGCAGACCGCCGACCCGGTCCGCTTCCCGCGCGGGATGAAGCCCGTCGCCGACGACCTCCACGCCAAGGGACTCAAGGCCGGTATCTATCTGCCCGTCGGCCTGGAGAAGGAGGCGTACGGCGGGGGCAAGGTGCCCCTGTGGAACGCCGGTGATTGCACCACCGGCGACATCGTCCACGGCGACCTGCGCACCACCAACGGCTGGGACAGCTCGTACAAGATCGACTTCAGCCGTCCGTGCGCGCAGAAGTACATCGACTCGCAGGCCCGCATGATCGCCGACTGGGGCTACGACTTCCTCAAGCTGGACGGGGTCGGGCCCGGCTCCGGCAAGAGCGGTGACCAGTACGACAACGTCGCCGACGTCGCCGCCTGGCAGAAGGCCATCGCCGCGACCGGGCGCCCCCTCCACCTGGAGGTGTCCTGGTCCCTCGACATCGGCCGGGTCGCCGACTGGAAGAAGTACACCAACGGCTGGCGTATCGACACCGATGTGGAGTGCTACTGCAACACGCTCGTCAGTTGGGAGAACTCGGTGGACGACCGCTGGGACGACGCGCCCGGCTGGACGCGCCACGCCGGTCCCGGCGGCTGGAACGACCTCGACTCGCTGAACGTCGGCAACGGTCAGATGGACGGACTCACCAAGGCGGAGCGGCAGAGCTACGCCACCCTGTGGGCCATCGCCAAGTCCCCGCTCTACACCGGGGACGACCTCACCCGGCTCGACTCCTACGGCCTGTCCCTGCTGACCAACCGTGAGGTCATCGCCGTCAACCAGGGCGCCACACCGCCCGCGCGGCCCGTCACGCCCTCGGGTGCCCAGCAGGTGTGGGGCGCCAAGAACGCCGACGGCAGCTACACCGTCGCCCTGTTCAACCTCGGTGACGCGCCCGCCGCCGTCACCGCCGACTGGTCGTCCTTCGGCTTCACCGGCAAGGCCGCCGTCCGTGACCTGTGGAACCGCGAGAGCCTCGGCACGTACACCGACAAGGTCACCCAGGCGCTGCCCGCGCACGGCTCCCGCCTGTTCACCGTCACGCCGAAGGGCCCGGCGGTGCAGTTGACGGGCTACGAGGCGGAGGCGCCGGCCAACACCCTCAGCGGCAACGCGTCCCTCGCGAACTGCGACGCCTGCTCCGGCGCCCGCAAGGTCGGCAACCTCTACCTCGGCGGGAAACTCCAGTTCAACGAGGTCGTGGTGAACAAGGCGGGCCGCTATGTGGTCCAGGTGGCCTACGTCAGCGGTGACGCCCGCCCGGTCGCCGTGTCCGCCAACGGCAACGGCGCCACCACCCACAAGTTCCCGTCCACCGGGGACTGGGGCACCGTCGAGACCGTCGGCGTACCGGTCACCCTCAAGGCGGGATCCAACACCGTCACCTTCGACAGCGGCTCCGGCTACGCGCCCGACATCGACCGTATCGACGTACCCAAGCTGCCCTGACCCGAGGCCGACCCCGGCCCTGATCCGCGCCCCGGGGCCCGGCCCACTGCCGGGCCCCACCCGCACCCCCGTCCACCGGAATGGAGCGCACCATGGACCCCCGGCCCCTCAGCCCGCCCGATGGCCTTCCCAGCAGACGTCGCATGCTCTCCCTGGCCGCGGCGGCCGGGGCGTTCACCGCCCTCGGCGGCCTGCCCGCCTTCACCGCCTCGGCCGCGCCCGCCCGGCCCACCACCTCACCCGTGCGGCCCCCGGACCCCCGGACCGAACTCTGGTGGCAGGCGCCCGCCGACGACGGGTCGATGATCGAACAGGGGCTGCCGATCGGCAACGGCCGTCTCGGCGCCCTCGCGTCCAACGACCCCGGCAGCGAACTCCTCCTGATCACCGACGCCACCGTCTGGACCGGCGGCCTCAACGACACCCTCGACTCCGACGGCCAATTCCCCTACGCCCGCGAGAACTTCGGCTCCTTCACTCTGCTCGCCCGGCTGACCGTCGACATCCCCGACCACGACCTGTCCGCCGTCTCCGACTACCGGCGCGCCCTCGACCTCGCCCAAGGCGTGGTCACCGCGTCGTACCGGCGCTCCGGAGTGACCTACCGGCGGCAGATCTTCGCGAGCCGCCCCGACGACGCGCTCGTACTGCACTTCACGCAGAGCGGCGGCGGCCGGTACACCGGCAGCATCTCCCTCGCCGGCACCCACGGCGAGACCACCACCGCCGACGGGTCGCGGCGGTACGCCTCCTTCGGCGCGGCCTTCTCCAACGGCCTGCGGTACGGCGCCGCGGTGACCGCCCGCGGTACGGGCGGCACCGTACGGGTCGAGGGGACACGTATCTCCTTCGCGGGCTGCAAGGACCTCACCGTCGTCGTCAGCGGCGGCACCAACTACGCCCCCGACGCCGCCGCGCACTACCGCGACCCGTCGCTCGACCCGCAGCGCCTGGCCCGTACGAAGGTGCTCGACGCGGCAGGGCACTCGGCGGGCATCCTGCTCGCCACGCATGTCGCCGACTACCGTTCCGTGTACGGGACGATGGACCTCACGCTCGGTACGTCCACCTCCGAGCAGCGCGGGCTCGACACCTGGGAGCGGATCCGGGCGCGGGCGCGGGACGGCGCACCCGACCCCGAACTCGAAGCCTCCTACCTCCAGTTCGCCCGTTATCTGATGATCTCCGGCTCGCGGGGCAGTCTGCCGCTGAACCTCCAGGGCCTGTGGCTGGACGGGAACGACCCCGACTGGATGGGCGACTACCACACCGACATCAACATCCAGATGAACTACTGGATGGCCGACCGCGCCGGACTCCCCGACTGCTTCGACGCGTTCACCGACTACTGCCTCGCCCAGCTCCCGTCCTGGAACAAGCTCACCCGCGCCCACTTCAACGACCCGCGCAACCGCTACCGCAACTCCAGCGGGAAGATCGCCGGCTGGACCGTGGCGTTCTCGACCAACATCCACGGTGGCATGGGCTGGTGGTGGCATCCGGCGGGCAACGCCTGGCTCTGCCACTCCCTGTGGGAGCACTACGAGTTCACCCAGAGCCGTTCCTACCTCGCGAAGATCTACCCCCTCATCAAGGGCGCCTGCGAGTTCTGGGAGTCGCGGCTGCTCACCGTCGAGGTCACCGACCCGGACACCGGTGCCGTACGCGAGGTCCTGGTCGACGACAGCGACTGGTCGCCCGAGCACGGCCCGCAGGACGCGAAGGGCATCACCTACGCGCAGGAGCTGGCGTGGGTCCTGTTCGGGATGTTCCGTACCGCCGCTTCCGTCCTCGGCAAGGACGCCGCGTACAGCGGGACCGTCGCCGATCTGCAACGGCGGCTGTATCTGCCGCGCGTGAGCCCGAGGACGGGGTGGCTGGAGGAGTGGATGTCGCCCGACAACCTCGGCGAGACCACCCACCGGCATCTCTCGCCGCTCTTCGGCCTGTTCCCCGGCGATCGCATCCGCCCGGACGGTTCCACGCCGAAGGAGTTGGTGGACGGCGCCACCGCGCTGCTCACCGCGCGCGGCACGGAGAGCTTCGGGTGGGCGAACGCCTGGCGCGCCCTGTGCTGGGCCCGGCTGAAGGACGCCGACAAGGCGTACCAGCTCGTCGTGAACAATCTGCGGCCCTCGTCCGACGGCAGCAACGGCACCGCGCCGAACCTCTTCGACATCTACGAGGTCGAGCGGGGCCGGGGCATCTTTCAGATCGACGGCAACTTCGGCACCCCGACGGCCATGCTGGAGATGCTGGTGTACTCGCGGCCGGGACACATCGAACTCCTGCCCGCGCTCCCGGCGGCGTGGGCCGCGTCCGGCGAGGTCACCGGTGTGAGCGCGCGCGGTGGCTTCGTCATCGACCTGAGCTGGCGCGACGGACGGCCGACCGAGGCGACGGTCCGCAGCGTCGGCGGACGCACCACCACCGTGGCGTACGGCTCCACCTCACGGACGGTCAGCCTGGCTCCGGGCCGGTCCGTCACGCTGAAGGACCTCGGGCGGTGAGGCCCCGGCTGCGCCAACTCGCCCTCGCCGTCGCGCTGTGCGGCGCGCTGTCCGTCCCGGCCACGGCCGTGGCCGCGCCCCCCGGGGCGGAGCCGACGGGAGGAAAAGCGGTGGCCGCCGCGGGGACGCACGAGGTGATCACCTGGGGAGCGAGCGCCGACCGGATCGGCGACGCCGTCGCGGACCGGGGCTACCGGCTCGTCGTTCGCACCAGCGCCGGCGGCACCGGCCTCCGTATCCGGCTGTCGAACGCCTTCGGGGACCGGCCCGTGACCTTCGACAGCGCCTACGCGGGCGTCCAGAAGGAGGGCGCGGCCCTGGTCGACGGCAGCAACCGGCGGCTGAGCTTCGACGGGAAACGGACCGTCACCGTCCCCGCCGGAGCCACCGCGTACAGCGACCCGCTGCCCGGACGCGTCGCCGCCGCCACGACGCTCGTCGTCAGCCTGCACACCTCCGAAGCGGCGGGCCCGGTCACCGGCCACTCCATGGCCATGCAGACCTCCTACACGACGACCGGCGACCACACCGCCGAAGAGGGCGCGGGCAACTGGACCGAGCGGACCGGGTCCTGGTTCTACCTCGACGCCGTGACGGTACGCACCCCGTCCACGACCGGCGCCGTGGTGGCGCTCGGCGACTCCATCACCGACGGCTGGCAGTCCACGAGCGACCTCAACCGCCGGTGGCCCGACTACCTCGCCCGCCGGCTCCAGGCCGCACCCCGGACGACCGTGAAGGGAGTCGCCAACGAAGGGATCTCCGGGAACAAGGTCCTCGCGGACGGTGCGGGACAGAGCGCGCTGAAACGCCTCGACCGGGACGTCCTCTCGCACCCCGGTGTGCGGACCGTGTTCCTCTTCGAAGGCGTCAACGACATCAAGGCGCACTCGGGCACCACCGCCGACGACATGATTGCCGGCTACCGGGAGATCATCGACCGCGTCCACGCGGCCGGGGCCTGTGTCGTCGGCGCCACCGTCGCGCCTTTCAAGGGCTGGTACGAATGGGACGCCGACGCCGAGGCGGTGCGGCTCGCCATCAACGAATTCATCAGGAACAGTGGCGAGTTCGACGGCGTCACCGATTTCGACCGGATCCTCCGCAGCCCCTATGACAGGGAACGGATCCTCCCGGCGTTCGACGGCGGCGACCACCTCCACCCCAATGACAAGGGGATGCAGGCGATGGCGGACGCGGTGGACCTGAACGGCCTGGAATGCGACCGCACTTGACGGTGTGCGGGTAGAGGGGGGCGGGGCGGGACGGGTTCAGCCGGCGAACGGCGCCTGCGCCAGGCCCTTCCCCGCCCCGGGCACCACGAGCAGCGAACCCTCCAAGGGGCGGGGCGCGTCCAGCCCCGTACGCGCGGACGTGACATACAGATCGCGCAGGTCCGTCCCGCCGAACGCGCACGCCGTGGGGCGCCGGACCGGGAGGTCGACGACGCGGTCCAGGGCGCCCGACGGTGTGTAGCGGCGCAGCGCGGCGCCGTCCCACAGCGCCACCCAGACGCAGCCGTCCGCGTCGACGGTCAGACCGTCCGGGAACCCGCACCCTTCCTCGACGGTCGCCAACTCCCGTCGGCTCGCCCGGAACCGGGACACGTCCACGGCGCCGTCCGTGACATCGAGCGCCGTGCAGTCGAAGACGTCGATACGGCGCGTCGTGGTGTCGACGTAGTACATGAGGGTCCCGTCGGGGCTCCAGCCGGTGCCGTTGCTGATGGTGACATCGCCCAGTACCTCCGTCGCCGTACCGTCCGGGGCGATCCGGGACAGCGAACCGCCGCCCGGCGTCTCGTCGTACGGCATGGTCCCCGCCCACAGCGCGCCGTCCGGCGCGACCGCCGCGTCATTGCCACGGCGCCCCGCCACCGGATCGCGCAGCAGCCACCGGAAACCGCCGCCGTCAGGACCGTAGAGCCCGATCCCGTCCCGCAGGTTGACCACCAGACCGCCGCCCGCGCGGGGCTTGGCGGCCCCCACGTGCTGCTCCGTCGCCATGACGGTACGGCGACCGCTGCCCGGCTCGTACGTGTGGACCCGTGAGCCGAGGATGTCGACCCAGATCAGCCGGTCGGCGCCGGCGTCCCAGGTGGGCCCCTCACCGAGCCGGGCGTGCTCGCGTACCGCGATGTCGATGGACTGCATGCCCGTCACACTTTCAGAAGGTGATCGTGAAGACCAGGCCGGAGCCGCCCCCCTGCGTCACCCCAGGTGCGTCACTCCAGGGCCGCCGCCTTCCGCAGTAGTACCGACCGCTCGCGCACGTTGCCGCACAGTCGGGCGGCCAGCTCCAGTTCGGCCCGCGCCTCGGTGGTCCGGCCGAGTCGGGCGAGGAGTTCGCCGCGCACGCCCGGGAGCAGATGCGACCCCGACAGGCGGCCGGATGCGGCCAGGTCGTCCACGAGGGGCAGCGCCGTCTCCGGTCCCGTCGCCATCGCGACGGCGACGGCCCGGTTGAGGTCGACCACGGGCGACGGAGCCACCCGCCCCAGTGCCTCGTAAAGGATCACGATGCGTTCCCAGTCGGTCTCGGCCACCGAGGACGCCGACGCGTGGCAGGCGGCGATGGCGGCCTGGAGCCCGTACGGCCCGAGGCCGCGCCCGCCGGCCGTCGCCCGGCCGAGCGCGGCCAGACCGCGACGGATCGCAGACCGGTCCCACAGGCGCCGGTTCTGGTCCTCCAGGAGCACCGCCTCACCGTCGGGCCCGGTACGGGCGGGAAACCGTGCCGCCACCAGCTCGAACAGGGCGACCTGCCCGTACACCTCCGGCTCGTCGGGCTGGAGCGCGGCCAGCATCCGGGCCAGCCGGATCGCCTCGTACGCGAGATCGGGGCGCAGCAGCCGGTCCCCGGTCGTCGCCGTCGAACCCTCCGTGAAGATCACGTAGAGCACGCTGAGGACGCCGCCGAGCCGTTCGCGCCGCTCCTCGGCCGGCGGCAACTCGAACGGGACCCCCGCCGCGGCGATCGTCTTCTTCGCCCGCGTGATCCGCGCCTGGACCGTCGGCACGGGTACGAGGAACGCGCGGGCGATCTCCTCGCTCGACAGACCGCCGACCACGCGCAGGGTCAGGGCGACCCGGGCCTCGGGTGAGAGCACCGGATGGCAGGCCACGAACATCAGCGCGAGGACGTCGTCATCGACACGGTCGGGGTCCCAGGGCAGGTCGTCGGCCCCGGCTCCCGAGGCGGTCTCGTCGCCGGCCGAGCGGTCGGCGAGCAGGGCGTACCGCTCGTCGAGTGCCGCACGGCGGCGGTAGCTGTCGATGGCGCGCCGCCGCGCCGTCGCGAGCAGCCAGTTCACCGGGTGCGCCGGCTCGCCGTCGCGCGCCCAGGTGACAAGTGCCTCCGCGAGCGCCTCCTGCGCGACGTCCTCGGCGAGCCCGAAGTCTCCGGTCAGGCGGGCCAGCGCGCTGACGATCCGCGCGGACTCGATCCGCCAGACGGCCTCGACGGCCCGCCGCGCCGACTCGGCGCTCGGCGGGCCGCCGGTGGCCCCGGGACTCAGAGCTGGCCCGTCCGCTCGCGCCACGCCCGCTCCCTGACGACCCACTCGTTGTCCTGAGGGAACTCGTCGATGCCGGGCACGCGGCGGATCTCACACTTGGCGCCCGACATTCCCGGGATCCGCCGGGCCCACTCCACGGCCTCCTCCTTCGAGGCCACGTCGATCACGTAGAAGCCGCCGAACAGCTCCTTCGTCTCGCCGTACGGGCCGTCGGTCACCACCGGCGTCTCGCCGCTGAAGTCGACCACCACTCCCTGGGCCGGGTCGTCCAGGCCCTCGGCGGCGACGAGCACGCCCGCCCCGATCAGCTCGTCGTTGAAGCGGCCCACGGTTTCGAGCATCTCCTCGAAGGGCGTGGCCTGCATCCTCGCGAGGGTTTCGTCCGTGCCCCGCATGATCAGCATGTACTTCGCCATGGTCGATCTCCTTGCTGTCGGATCGCTTCTCGACCCTCTCACTCCAAGGTCGAACGGCGCAGCCGCAGATCGACACGGCGACGCGACGAGGTTTTCCGGGCCGGTCCGGGACGCCTCGCCCACCGTGCTCGCCACCGATCCACCGCCCCACCGTCACCCGTCGATCAAGCGCTCCGCCGTGAATCCGAGCAGCCGTCGCGCCGCCGACGTGTCCACCGGGGCCGTCCGCCCCGGCAGCGGGCGCCGGAGTGTCGTGGTGGGGTGGTAGCGGCGCAGCAGCTCCTCCGTCGGGAACGGCACGATGATCTCCGGTGCGCACACATGGACGGCGTGCGCGCCGGGCCCCGGAACGTCCAGGGCGAGGAGCGCCGCTCGCGCCGCGTCCCGGACTTCGAGGTACGTCCACAGGTCCCGTGCCCCCGCGGCCGGCTCTCGCGTGAGCCGCGCCGCGTGCGCCCGCAGCCGCTCGTCGAAGCCGCCGACGAAGGGGTAGCGCAGACAGACCACGCTCATGCCGTGCCGCTGCGCCATCATCGCGGCGGTCAACTCGTCCACCTGCTTGGACAGCCCGTACGGGTCCTCCACCTGCGAGGGCAGCGCCTCGTCCACGGGCACGTACGCGGGACTCGGAGCCGGATCTGTCGTCCACGGCAGTCCTGTGACGCCCCACGAACTCGCGACGGCGACCCGCCGCACCCCGGCCCGGCCGGCCTCCTCCAGGACCGTGAACGTGGAGAGGGTGTTGCGGCCGAACACGTCCCCGGCGCTCTCCCGTTCCGGTGTCGGGATGGCCGCCAGATGGATCACCGCGTCGGCGCCGTCCAGCGCGGCGCGGACGGCCACCGGATCGGCGGCGCTCCCCGCGACGACGTGGCGCGCGGTCAGGTCGCCCGGGTCCTGGAGGACGAGGGCGTGCGCCTCGATGCCGCGTGCGGCGAGCAGGTCGAGGACCGCGCGCCCGATCCGCCCCGCCGCCCCCGTGACCAGCACGCGGGAGACCGAGGCGACCGTGCCGTTCGTGGTGGACCCCGAGACCATCCGACTCCTCCATCTGATCCGTCCGATCCATGCGATCCATGCGATCCGTACGATCCACACGATCCATTCGACTGCTTCTATGCGTACGCGCGGACCGAGACGATGTGCGCCGACGCGGCCCCGTTGGTCGCCCCGACGACGATTCTCACCGCGTCCGTGGCGACCGGCCGGGCGAGCGGGTGCGCCACTCGGCGCCGCCGGTTGTCGCGGACCCGCGCGAGGACCTGCCAGGTGCCGTCCGGGCGGCGCGCCTCGACACGGTAGTCCCGCAGCAGCGTCGGCATGGTGTCGAAGGGGGTCCGGTGGTGGTGCAGATTGATCAGGTCCTCGTTGACGTCGTCGTCCGCGACGACCTCGATCCGGCCGAGCGTCACCGGCTCGGGCCACGCCACCTGAAGCCAGGCACCCACCGCCTCGCCCGCCGCCTGGCCGACCGTCTCGCCCACCCCCTCGTCCAGCGGAGCCGACACCCACATGTGCGGACCCGCGTAGGGACGGGCGTACCCGTCGAGTGCCCGCTGCGGGGCGAACGCCGAGGTGGCGCCCGCCCGCAGACAGAACGCGCGGCGCAGCAGTCCGGCGTCCGTCCACTCCCGCAGCGGCTGCGGCGACTCGTCCTGAGGGCGCAGCGGGACACGGGTCAGGGCCAGCACACCCGGCGTCGGCCCGGCGGTGGTGTACAGCCCGGCGCCGGCGGCGGCGCGGACGACGACGAACGCGTTGCGCGGGGTGTCCGGCGTCCAGCGCAGGCCCGTGTCGACCCACTGCTTGCCCCCGGCCGGAACCGGGACAGTGGCGGTGGCGACGAGGTGGCGCGGCACATAGTTCTGGCCGGGCCCCGGGTCGTACACGTCGACGGTCAGCTCGGTGTCGCGGTCCGCGTCGACGAGGAGTTCCAGACCGGCGAGTACCGGGTCGGCGGGCAGCACGATGCCCGCGTCGGCGGTCAGCGGCCACGGCTCGTGCGGTGTGTCGACCGTGAGCGCGGAGAGCGTGGACGACGCGGTCGCCGTGCCGCTCAGCGCCAGGTCGGCGGGGTCGGCCGAGGCCAGGCCGACGACGGACGCGTCCTCACGCAGCAGCGTCCGGTGCAGCGTGGGCACGTCCAGCTCACGCGGCGTGACCCCCCGCTCGGCGCACAGGGCCGCCGCCGTCCCCGCCGCCTGCCCGAGCGTCGCGCAGGTCGCCATCACCCGGGTCGACCCGAACGCGACATGGCTCGCGGAGATGTTCCGCCCGGCGAACAGCAGATTGTCCGTGTTCACCGAGTACAGGCTGCGGTACGGGATGTGGTAGACGCCGTCCGCGTACCGCTGCTTCGCGGCGGCCTCGGTCGCGTACATGCCCTGCGGCGGATGCAGATCGATGGACCAGCCGCCGAACGCGACCCGGTCCGCGAACTCCGTCTGCCCGAGGATGTCGCTCTGGTGCAGGACGTAGTCGCCGAGGAAGCGCCGGTACTCGCGCTTGCCCGGCACCGAACCGACCCACTCCAGGGTCATGGTGTCGGCGTCGAACTCGCCCGAGTTCTTGATGTGGTCCCAGATGCCGTGGATCACCGACCACAGCTCGTCCCGGATCCGCTCGTTGTCGTGCACCGTGTCGAGTTCCCCGCCGAACTCGATCCACCAGTACGCGCAGCCGTTGTCGCCCGCCTTGATGATGCGGCGCTGCGGGATGGACGTCTCGCCGATGTCCTTGGCGAACGACGGGGGCACGTACTTCACCGGGTGCCCCGCGTCCTTCGTGTAGAACAGCAGCGTCGAGCCGAGGGTGATGTCGTCGGCGGTCTCGGGCGCCCACGCCTCTCCGTACTCCGCGCGCGCCTCCCGGCCGATCCGGTGCCGCGCCCCGGCGAGCGCGCCGACCAGACCGTCACCCGTGCAGTCGAGAAACACGTCGGACTCGAACCGGATCAGCCGCTCGGAGCCCATCGTCCAGCCGGTGACGGCCGTGATCCGCCGGGCGTCGTCCGGGCCCTCCGCGTCGACCTCCCGCACATCGGTGTTCAGATACAGGCTGATCAGCGGCTCGGCCCGCACGGCGTCGAGGACGACGGCGTCCCAGTAGTACGGATTGCCGTCCGGGTTGCGGAACTGGTTCTCCACGAACAGCTCGCCCATGATGCCGCCCTCGCGGGCGTAGTGGTTCCTGCCGTGGCCTGTCGCACCGCAGACCCACACCCGGACCTCGCTGCTCGCATTGCCTCCCAGCACGGGCCTGTTGGTGACGAGGGCGACGCTCCGTCCGAGGCGTGCGGCGGCGACCGCCGCGCACACCCCGGCCAGACCGCCACCGACGACGGTGAGGTCGTGCCGTACGGTTTCGTTTCTCATGGACCGCTGACTACTTCCAGTCGGGGTTGGCGGCGAGCCCGTAGTACACGCGCGGCGCGCCGTCGAGGGTCAGGGTGACTTTGCCGCCCGCGGCGGCCAGGGTGCTCTCCTCGCCGATGCAGTTCAGTACCCGCACGGTGCCGCTGACGGCGCCGGAGTGGGCGATCACGTCGGTCTTCACCGTCCAGCGGTCCGTCCACGGCTCCGGCGACGGGTACCACGAGTCGGTGCCGTGGTCGGCGTTGAGGACGTAGCCCTGCTTGCGGCTCCACAGGATCGACACCGGACCCTCCGGGGTGGTGAACAGCAGCCCCTTCACGTCGGGATCCGCGAAGGTCAGGTTCCGGACGAAGGTGGCCCGGTCGAGGACGCGGGCGGCCGTCGCGTATGCGAGCAGCGACGGCTTGGCGCTGGTGTCGCGGTTCATCAGACCGAAGTGGTACTCGATGTTCGCGGGGTCGGCCTCCTGCGGGTGGTGGATCGTGGAGTCGTGGAGCTGGTACCAGTTGACGCCGCGTACCCCTTCGGCCTTGGCCAGCGCCAGCGTGAGCAGGGTGTTCTCGGCCGCGTTGCGGTAGGTGTCCGTCCACCAGGCGTTGGGCCTGGTCGACGCGTACGCCTCCGTCAGCCACAGCTCCTTGTCGCCGCCGTACTCCGCCATGACCTGCTTCGCCTTGCGGAGCGCGCCGAGGAAGTTCCAGTACGAGCCCGACGCTCCTTGCGTCCACTCCTCGGGCGGCGGGGCGTAGTCGGCGGTGAAGTTGCCGCGGCCCGGGTGGAAGGCGAACGCGTCGATGAGGTCCCAGCCGCCGGCCGCGTGGAAGTTCTCCGTCCAGACGTAGTCCATGCCGCCGAGGCCCGCGTTCATCACCTTCATCGGTGAACCGGCCGCGGTCAGCCGGTCGGTGACCTGGCGCAGCCCGTCACGTATGTACACGTCGGCGCCCCGGCCCGACATCCACGGCTGGTTGACCTCGTTGCTGACCTCGAAGTACACCGCGTCCGCCGCCAGCGCCTTGGCGACATTGGTAGCCGCCCAGGCGGCGATCGCCTCCGCGCTGCCGCCGACCGGGATGCCGCTCAGCTCGACGTTGTGCTCGATGGCGTGCGCGTCGAGCGTCGCGATGTCGATGCCGGGCGCACCCGCGTAGGCGATACGGATCCACTTGACGCCGAGCGTCTTCAGCAGGCCGAGGACGGCGTCCTTGCCGGGCTTGAGGAGCCAGGGATAGTTGGCGATGCCGAACATCGACTCGGCCCCGGCGCGGTAGGTGAAGTCCGGCAGGACCGACAGATTGGTGCGGGCCAGCGCCTTGTCGGCGCCGCTGACCGCCTCCACCTCGGTGAAGACGATGCCCTGCGCCGGCGAGACCACCGCGAACGACGTGTCCCACGCGGTGCCCGCCGCGACCGTCTTCGACACGGTCCCGCCGGCGAGCCGCGTGCCCGCGTAGTCGCGCGCCCACCAGTTCACCGTCACCGCCTTCGCGGCGCTCCCGCCGTTGACGACCTGCGCCTTCAGCGTCATGGTCTGCCCGGCCGTCTTGTACAGGTTGAAGGGCTGGTCCGTCCACACCTCGACGCCCAGCGCCCGAGCCGACGCCAGCGCACCGGCGCCCCGGGGCCGCAGCTCCCCGAGGACGAGTTCGGCCTCCGTCACGGCGGCGGTCGTGCCGGTCGCCGTGCCGGGGGAGTGGATCCAAGTGGCGTTCGTGTACGCGGGGTTGGTCGACGGCAGGCAGAAGAAGCCCTTCGAGTCCGCCCAGGTCTCGATGTAGGCACCGCCGGCGTTCACCTCGTACGGGATTCCGCCGCGCGCGTCCCGCTCCCACACCGTCAGCGCCTCGAAGGACTCCGCCGCGCTCGGCGCCGTCACGGTCCGCGCGAACATGAAGCCCGTAGGCGTGAGGGTGGTGGACGAGCCGCCGACCTCCCACCGCAGATGCGCCTTGTGCGGCGACACGTCGAAAACGCCCCGCACGGTGACCCCGGGCGCGCCCGAGCCCATGGTGTACGTGATCTGCACGGCGGGCCGCCCGTCGGGCAGCGTGATCCGGGCGGGTGCGCCGCCGAAGGTGCGCTGCTGCCCCAGCACACTGTCCTTGATCATGAAGTGCGAGAGCAGGACCCGGTCGGTCCCGGCGCCGTCCTGGACGAGGACGCTGCCGTCGCTCCGGCCGGTCAGCGAGATGCCGTCGGCGGTGATCGTCACCGGCTCGGCGGCATGGGCGGGGCCCACGGGCAGCAGCGCGGCGCCGGTCGCGACGGCGGTGCCCTGGAGGAAGGTGCGGCGGTGTACGGACATGGAAGTGCCTTTCTCTTGTCCCGAAGAGGAAGGTGCGAGGAGACCGGGGCATACGGAGGCCCCCGACCGGGTGACTGTCAGCCCTTGACGCCGGTGAAGCCGAGTCCGGCGACGATGTACTTCTGGCAGACCGCGAAGACGAGCACCGGCGGGGCCACGGCCAGCACCATCGCGGCGATGAGCTGGTCCTGTGGCGCCTGCGTGGCGAGCTGGGCCAGCGCGACACTGATCGGCTGCTTCTGAGGATCGGTGAGCGCCACCAGCGGCCAGATGAAGTCCTTCCAGCTGTGCATGACCGCGAGCAGACTGATCACCGCGAGTACCGGGCGGCTCATCGGCAGCACGATCTTCGTGAGCAGTTGGCGGGTACTGGCGCCGTCGACCCGGGCCGCGTCGAAGAGTTCCTTCGGCAGCGCGTCGAAGAACTGCTTGGCGAGCAGCACCGTGAACGCGTTGGTCCCGGCCGGCAGCCAGATCGCCCAGTAGGTGTCACCGAGATTGAGATGCAGGAACGGCAGATCCGTCACCGTCATGAAGAGGCTGACCATGTTCACCGTGTACGGCACGAACATCGTCGCCAGGATCGCCCCGTACACGGCCTTCCCGAACCGGGGCCGCAGCACCGACAGGGCGAAACCCGCCGTGGCGGAGACGAAGAGCTGCACGAACCAGGAACCGCCGACCACCAGGAAGGTGTTCATCAGATAGCGGCCGACGCCCAGGTCGTTGTAGGCGGTCGCGAAGTTCCCCGGCAGCGGCCGGTCCGGCCACAGCGCGAGGGGCTGCGTGGTGAGTTCGGTGGGCGGCGATACGGCGCCCTTGACCATCCAGTACAGCGGTCCGATGCCGATGAGCAGCAGGACGAGGAGGGTGAGGACCTGCACGGAGCGTACGGCCGCCCGCACTCCGGGCCGCTGCCGGTCGTTGGCGGAGACGAACGTGGTGAGCGTGGTCATGACGTGCTCCAGCTGCGGGTGGCCCGCAGATACACCGCGGAGAGCAGGGCGAGGGTGAGCACCATCAGGAACGACAGCGCGGCGGCCTGGCCGTACTCGCCGTCCTGGAAGGCGTAGCGGAAGATCAGCAGCAGCACGGTCAGCGTCGCGTTGTCGGGACCGCCGCCCGTGAAGACGTACGGCTCGGTGAAGACCTGCACGGTGTTGATCAGTTGGACGAGCAGCAACAGGCCGATGACGGACCGCAGTTGAGGCAGCATGACGTGCCAGATGCGTCGCCGGATCCCCGCGCCGTCGACCTCGGCGGCCTCGTACAGCTCGCCGGGGATGCCGACCATCGCGGCCAGATAGATGAGGACGGCGCCGCCCATCCCGGCCCACGTCGCCTCCAGGACCAGCGACAGCATCGCCGTGTCCGACGACTCCAGCCAGGACCACGGGCCCAGACCCACCGTGCCGAGAACACTGTTGAACAGACCGCTGCCCGGATCGTAGAACCACTTCCACAGCAGGATCGCGACCACCGGCGGGATGACGACCGGCAGATAGACCAGGAAGCGGTACACGCCCGCGCCCCGCCGGACCGTCGACATGACGGCGGCCAGGACCAGCGGCGCCGGGAACCCGATCAGGACGCCCAGGCCGACGAAGAACAGGGTGTTGCCGACCGCCGTACCGAGCAGCGGATCGTCGAAGAGGGCGCGGAAGTTGTCCAGGCCCACCCAGACGGCCGGTTCGACGAGGTTGGTCCGCTGGAAGCTGAGCAGCAGGCTGCGCAGGATCGGCCACCACGCGAACAGACCGAAGATCACCAGCGTGGGCACGAGGAGCAGCCACGCCGTCACGTGCCGTCCCGCACCGCCGTGCCGGACCTTGCGCCGTCCTGGGGCGGCGTCCGGCGGTGTCTCGGGGGACGCGGCGGCCGGCTGCCGCGAGGGGGTGAGCACGCTCATGAGCGGCCTACTTCTTCTGGTCGGCGGCGAGCTTGGCGTTGACGTCCTTCTCGGCCGACGCGAGCAACTTGTCGACGTCGGCGTCCTTCCGGGTGAGCACCGCCTGCACGACCGGGTCGAGCGCGGTGTACAGCTTCTGCGCCTGGAAGGGCGGCTCCGCCTTGAGTTCGAGCTTCGGCAGACCCTCGGTGTACGGCGCGAAGTTCTCCAGCTTCACATTCACGTACGGCTCGATCGCGGCGTCGATCTTCTGCTGGCGCGCCGCGTCGAACACCGGCAGCGTCGGCACGCCCACCGCGGACTTCGGGTCGGCGGACAGCGCCTTGGCCTGCCGTGCGGCGGCGTCGGTGCTGTACTGCGGCTGCGCGTAGGCGAAGGTCAGCCACTTCACGGCAGCCGCCGCGTGCTTCTGGTCGGCGGACCTGGGGACCATGTAGATGTCGCCGCCCGTGAGGGTCGCGTTGCCGCCGGACTGCGGCATCGGGCCCACCCCGAAGGCATCCGTGTTCTCCATGCCGAACTGCATCTTGGCCAGCCGGTAGGTGCCGGGGCTGCCCATGAACATGCCGACCTGACCCGCCGCGAACTGCTTGATGACGTCGTTCTGGTTGTTCAGCAGCGTTCTGCCGAGCGAATCGTCCTTCCAGCGCATGTCCTTCAGCAGCCGCAGCGCCTTCTTCACCGGCTCCCCGGTCAGCGTCGCCGTGTACGTACCGCCCTCCTGCTTCTGGAGGTCACCTCCGAAGGCGTACGAGAGCATCGTGAGCTGCCAGCCGCCCTGGTTGTCCTTGGACTCGTGGACGAACCCCGCCTTGCCGGTCTTGTCGCTGATCTTCTTGGCCGCTGCGCGGACCTCCTCCCAGGTGGCCGGCGGCCTGTCCGGGTCGAGCCCGGCCTGCTCGAAGAGGTCGCGGTTGTAGACGAGACCTTGCGCGTACGGGTTCTGCGGGACGCCGTAGACCTCGCCCGCGCTGTCGCTGAGCGGCTTGATGACCTGCGGGTTGAACTCCTTGAAGTGGCCCCACTCCTGGAGCTGTCCGGTGATCGGCTGGACCTGCTTCTGCTGGATGAGCCGCTGCGGCTCGGTGAGCGGGACCCTGATGACGTCCTCGACATTGCCTCCGGACAGCTTGGCGGAGAACGTCAGCGGATCGAACACCGTGGTCGAGCCCTGGACCTTGACGCCGGGGTTGGCCTTCTCGAAGTCGGCGACCTGCTGCTTGAACAGGGCCAGGGCCGGCTTGTCGGTGGCAGGCGGCATGCCCTGGACCCGCAGCACGAGGTCGCCGTCCGAGCCGGCCTTGCCCGGCGTGACGGCGGAACAGCCCGCGAGAGCCATGGCCAGCGCCACGGCGGTGCAGCCGACCACGGCCGCACGATGGGATATTTGGGGCATTTCGACTCCAGGGAGGGCAGGGTGGATGCGTACATGTGCCTTGCTGTGGGGGAGTGCGATCGCTCGGTGGGGGAGCGTGACGACGTCGGCGCGCGAGGGGGGGCGTCTACGGGATGGGGCGCCGGCGTGGGGTGGGGTGCTGCCTCAGTGGGTGGGCGCCGGGCCCGTGGAGGCCCGCAGGATCAACCGTGAGCCGATCTCCACGAACGGGGACGCGGCGGGGTCGGTCCGGCCGCCGATGACGTCGATGAGCAGATCCCCCGCGCGGGTGGCGATCTCCTCCGGGTCGATACGGATCGTGGTGAGGCTGGGCGTGGACACCGATGCGAGCAGGGTGTCGTCGATACCGATGACACTGACCTGCCCCGGCACGCTCACGCCCAGGTTCGCCATCTGGTGCAGCACGCCCAGGGCGACCAGGTCGTTGTGCGCGATGACCGCCGTGGCCTCGTGCGCGGCGACGAGACTCGCGGCGTGCACCCCGGTCTCGAACCGGGGCTCGTAGGGGCCGAGTTCGACCAGGGACATGTCCAGCGCCTCGAACGACTCGTGGATGGACTTGCCCCGGCTCAGCTCGGTCCGGGACGCGTTGACGAAGGCGCACCGCCGGTGCCCGTAGGCCCGCAGATGCTCCACGGCCTGCGCGATACCGGCGGAGAGGGAGATCCGGACCTCGGCGATGCCCGGCACATGCCGGTTCACCACCACCAGCGGCATCTGCGCGGCGAGGTCCCGCAGCCGGTCCTCCGTGAGCGTCGACGCCCACAGCACCAGTCCGTCGACCCGCTTGGACACGGCCGCGATCGTCTCCAACTCGTCGGCCTCGCGCTCGTCGCTGTCGGCGACCAGGACCGTGTACCCGAGCCGGCGCGCACGGGCCTGCATCGCCTTGACGATCGGCGGGAAGAACGGGTTGGCGATGTCCGGGACGATCAGCCCGAGCGTGCCCGTGCCGCCGCCGCGCAGGCTGCGCGCCGCCGGGTTCGGCGAGTAGCCGAGCCTGGCCGCCGCTTCGAGGATGCGCTGGCGCGTCTTCGGCTGGACCTGGTCCGGTGCGGTGAAAGCGCGGGACACCGTCGACACCGAAACCCCGGCGGCGCTCGCCACTTCCCGGATCGTGACTGCCACGGACGGCCTCCCTGTCGGCGGTGCTGCGACACCGCCGTCTTTCGGCCACGGTGCCTGCTGGATGCGGTGGATCCTTGCGAACGTTCCCAGACGTGTCAAGAGTGTTTCCACCAGGAAAATCCTGTGCTGGCAAGGGTCTTGCGGGCAGGGCAGGTTGCTGCTGATGATGCGTCCCGACACCTTTCATGAAATTGCGGGAACGTTTTCATCGAGGAGCGGAATGAAGATCACCGGCCTGGAAGTGCTCACTCTCCCCGACCACGGCGACAGCATGATGCTCGTCGTGGTCGACACCGACGAGGGCGTCCACGGTCTGGGAGAGGTCGGCATCAGGTCCCGTCAGCGGGCGGTCGCGGGCGGCCTCGACCACCTCGCCGAGCTGATCACCGGCGAGGATCCGCGCCGTATCGAACACCTCTGGCAGGTGATGTTCCGCCGTGGCTTCTTCCCCGCCGACCGCATACTCGGCGCCGCCATCGCCGCCGTCGACGTGGCCCTGTGGGACATCCGCGGCAAGACGCTCGGCGTACCGGTGCACGAACTCCTCGGCGGCCGGGTCCGGGACCATGTGCCCGCGTACGTGCATGTCGGCGACGGCTACCACGACCGCGACCAGTTCCTCGACCGCTGCCGGGCGCTCGTCTCCGACGGCTGGCGCCATCTGCGGTTCGCGTCGCCGCACGACCCCGACGACGTGCTCGACGCCCGCCGCTGCCTGCGCGAGTCGGTCCGCCTCTTCCACGAGGTGCGCGAGACCGTCGGGGACGAGGTGGAACTCATCCTCGACGTCCACACGCGCCTCGACCCGCCCGAGGCCGTGACCCTGTGCCGGGAGATAGAGGCGGCGCGCCCCTACTTCGTCGAGGACCCGCTGCGCAGCGAGAACCCGGACAGCTACCGCATGCTCCGCTCCCGGACCGGCGTACCGCTGGCGGCGGGGGAGCAGTACGGCTCCAAGTGGGAGTTCCGCACCCTGATCGAGCACGATCTGATCGACTACGCGCGCGTCGACATCGGTGTCGCGTCGGGCCTCACCGAGGCGAAGAAGATCGCCGCGATGGCGGAGGCCCACCACACCAAGCTCGCCACGCACAACCCGCTCGGCCCGGTCACGGCGGCCTCCTCGCTCCAACTCAACCTGGCGTGCAGCAACATGGCGATCCAGGAGCACCAGACCGACCCCGAGCCGGCCATCGCCGCCCTCTTCACCGAGCGACCCGTGGTGGTCCCGGGCCGCGTCGAGCTGAGCGAACTGCCCGGAATCGGCGTGGACATCGACCGCGAGGAGGCCCGCAGGTACCAGGCCACGGCGGCGGAGCGGCCCCATCTGCGCACGGCCGACGGGGCGTTCACGAACTGGTGAGCCCTGAGCCGGTCCCACGGTGAGTCCTACGGCGTGTCCCGTCGCGCGTCCGGTGGGTGTGTCATGTCGGGGTGTCCCGTCTCGGGCCCCGTGGTGCCTGTCCCACGGGGTAGCTCCGTCCCGGTAACCTCCCCGCCTGACCTGCGCACGGGGAAGCCCGTCTTCCGGTAAGGTCCCCGAGCGCGGACGATTAAGAGTTTGCGCAATCCGGGAACTATTACGGTAGATGCGGCGTTGGCCCCGGACGACGAGGACTGGACGGCGTCCCGGCGCCGCCTCACCCATCGGGGGACACGTATGCAGCAGCCCGGCTCCCAGCAGGCGGAGCACTCCATCGCCTTCGCACAGGTCCTGGACCGCGCGCTGGGCACGCCGGAGGTGAGCGACGCGACGGACCGCGCGGACGCGGCGCTGGGCCGCGAACAGTTGCGTACGGAGGCCCTTGCGGCGCGCGCCACGATCTCCGCGGTGGCGGCACCCGAGTACCGCCGCTATCTGGAGGTCCGGGCGGTGGCGGTGAAGCGCCGGCGGGCCGTGCGCGCCCCCCGCCCGGGTGAATCCGCGCAGGAGGCATCCGGTGGATCCGACGGCGCGCGTCGGAAGAGCGGGCTGCTGCCCGCGCTCGCCGTACTGGTGCCGAGCCTGGCCGCGGTCGCCTCGGTCGTGTTCCTCCTGATCGGCTACGGCATGCGGGTCCTTCTCGCGCGCCCCTACATCGGCGACGGCCTCGTCATGGCCGGCCTGATAGCGGGAAGTGTCGCCGTCGGCGCGGCCCTCGCCGACCTGGCCTGGCTGCTGGTCGCCGCGGCGCGCAATCGCCGCTCCCCGGACGACGGCTCCGCCGGTGCGAAGGACCCCGAGGTGCGGCGCGCCCGGGAGGCCTGGCAGGAGGTGCTGTTGGAGCGGGGCGTGCTGCCGTTCCTGCGCGGACGGATCGAAGAGGCGCGGGCCGGTGGGGAGGGGGATCCCGGGGCGACCCCGGTCCCCACGCCTCGGGGCGGTCGCGGATTCGCGTCACCCGACTACGCGGGGCCGGAGTTCGGCAGCCCCGACTTCAGCAGCCCGGATTTCAGCAGCCCCGATTTCGCGGGGCCGGGGAGCGGTGGTGCCGACGGCGGCGGACCGGACTTCACCGGGCCGGACTTCAGCAGCCCGGACTTCACCGGGCCTGGGCTGCCGCGGTCCGAGTAGATGCGTCACCGTGCGCCGGGCAGCGGTTCGCCGGGAGGCCCCGACGGGGCGCGCCGCTGCTCCACGTCCACCGTCCGGTGGATGAGGTCCTTGAGCCCTTCCGGATCGGGCACATGCTTGAGCGTGAGCATGCCCTGCTCGGACGCGGACTGGATGAACAGCGTGCCCTCGCGCAGAATCCGCTCCCACAGCGTCGCCCGGAACGACACGTCGTTGACGCGGACAAGCGGAATGCTGTGGCCCGTCTTCGTCAGGAAGCCGCTGCGCTTGTAGATCCGCTTCGTCGTCACGAGGTAGACGGTGCCGCGCCAGGCGAGCAGCGGTATCAGCCAGAACCACACCGAGGCGATGACGGCGGCGCCCGCCACCACGTAGTCGGCGATCCGGCCCCAGTCCTCGTCCGACGGAATCACCCACCACAGCGCGCCGGCCGCCGCCCAGACGACGGCCAGGATCAGGAACTCGGCGAAGATCTCGGTCCAGTGCTGGCGTGTGGCGTGCACCAGCTCCTCGTCGTCCGCGAGATAGCGGTTGGCGAAGCTCATACGGTCCTCCGGTGTCGGTACGGGGGCAGTGCGAAGGGAACTCGAAGGACTCGAAGGGCGAGTCCACGGGGGAGCGGGCAACAGTCTCCACGACCGTCAGGTGGCGTCGGGATCGAAGGGCACCCGGGCCGACGCCGGTGCGGAGTCGGCGTCCTTCGTCAGGACGACGCGCGGAGGAAGCCCGCCCCCGGCCTGCTCCCGTACCGGCTCCGTCCCCCGTACGTCCTCCGACTCCCCGTCCCCGGCGTCCAGCCCCCGCACCGCGTCCGCCAGCTCGGCCAGTTCCTCGCGCGGATCGAGCGCCTTGCGGATCTCGTCGAGTCCGAAGCCGTCGCCGTCCTTGCCCTCCAGGACGTGCTTGCGTACGAAGGTCTTGGGATGCAGGTCCTCGAACTCGAAGTCCTTGAACTCGGGACCCAGTTCGGAGCGGATCTCCTGCTTCGCGCTCTCGGAGAACTCGCGGACCTTGCGGATCATCCGGGTCAGGTTCTGGATCTGCTCCGGCAGCTTGTCCGGGCCGAAAAGGAGGAGGCCGAGGACCACGAGCGTGATCACCTCCATGATGCCCACATCTGAGAACACCGGACACTCCCTCTCGTCGTCGCCGTGTGCGACGCACTCCGCCGGTCGCCCGCCGTGTCCGGCGCCGCACCGCGCTGACACTTTAGCGGTTGCGCAAGGATGGGAACCATGAAGGTAGCCTCGGCGTTGTTACTGAGCGAGAGCGTCAACCGGGCGCGTGGAGCAGTGGAGGTTGTGCAGTGGGTGTTTCCCTGGCCAAGGGCGGCAATGTTTCCCTGAGCAAGGAGGCTCCGGGGCTGACCGCGGTGCTGATCGGACTGGGCTGGGATGTCCGGACCACGACCGGCGCGGACTATGACCTGGACGCGAGCGCGCTGCTGTGCACCGACTCCGGGAAGGTCATCTCCGACCAGCACTTCGTCTTCTACAACAACCTGAAGAGCCCCGACGGTTCGGTCGAGCACACCGGCGACAACCTCACGGGTGAGGGAGAGGGCGACGACGAGTCGATCAAGGTCCATCTCGCCACGGTCCCCGCCCAGGTGTCGAAGATCGTCTTCCCGGTCTCGATCCACGACGCCGAATCCCGCGGCCAGAGCTTCGGCCAGGTCCGGAACGCCTTCATCCGGGTGGTGAACCAGGCGGGCGGCGCCGAGATCGCGCGCTACGACCTGTCCGAGGACGCGTCGTCGGAGACGGCGATGGTCTTCGGCGAGCTGTACCGCCATGGAGCGGAGTGGAAGTTCCGGGCGATCGGCCAGGGCTATGCGTCGGGCCTCGCCGGAATCGCGGCGGACTTCGGCGTCAATGTGTAGCGGGTGAACCACCACCATGCCGCCGACCTGACGGGCGTGCAGGTCGGAAGGGGCCCAACTCTCCGTCTCCGGGAGTTCGGGCCCCTGGCTTTTTCCCGTCCTGGGACGCCCGATGCTCGCGGCGCCAGAAGGTGGGGAGCCACCAGCAGAGCACCGTGCGGTCATCGGGCCACGGGGCGCGGTCCCCGGTCTCCCATCCCTCGGCTTCCCAGTCCTCGAAGGAGTCGCGTGTCGGATCGATGCGGCGCCAGGCCGGGTCGAGCGGCTCGTCCTCGGCCGGAGGGCGGACGTAACGCCGGCCGTGTGGGTCGCAGGCCCCGAAGTCCTGGTAGTTGTGCTGGGCCTCGATCAGGGAGACCTTGTTCGCGCCACCGGGCATGTCGTCGAGCACGCGGTGTCCGCAGCAGGGACAGGGCCGGGATTCGCTCACCCGCGCAGTCTCGTCGCGGTACGGGCCGCCGCGCCATGGATATTTCCGCCTCGCCGTACCCGGCCGCTCGTCCCGGTCCCGGTGGTCACCCGGCCCCGTCCCACCCGTCACCGACCCGCCCCCTAGGGTGCCTTCATGCAGCGCGTACTCGTCGTCGGTATCACCGGAGCCGGGAAGTCCACCCTGGCCGGCACCCTGAGCCGGCGGCTGGCGCTGCCCTTTCACGAGATGGACGCGCGGTACTTCACCGGCCCCGGGTGGACCGTGAACTCCGGCTTCGCCACCGAGATCGCCCGTCTCACCGCCGAACCCGGCTGGATCTTCGACTCGTTCGGCTACCCGGAGGTCCGCGACCTGCTGTGGGAGCGCGCCGACACCGTCCTCTGGCTGGACTACCCGAGGCGCGTCGTGATGCCCCGTGTGCTGCGGCGGTCACTGCGCAGAACCGTGCTCCGTGAGCCCGTCTTCGGCGGCAACCGGGAGACCGTGGCCGACTGGTTGAGCCGCGACCATCCCGCGTGGTCGTCCTGGACCGGGCACGCGGCCCGCCGTACGGAGATCGGCCGCCGCTGCCAAGACCCCCGCTTCGCCCCCCTGCGCGTCGTACGGTTCGGCACCCCGCGCGAGACCGGGCAGTGGCTGCGCACGGATCTGCGCGACTGAGAGACGCCCGGGTGCCCCATGCGCCCTACGGTGGGCCCATGGCCAAGCCTCCCGTACCGCCCGGCTTCCGCCGGCTGCCCCTCGAACTGCCGGCCGACCTCGTCGATTGGCTGACGGAGTTCGCGGCGATCTCGCACCGGACCGTCGATGACGTGGTCCGCCCGCTCGTCGAGGCGGAGAGGGTACGCGTGGAGGCGAATTGGACCACACGGCCCGAGCCGTCCGCACCGGCCGCGCCGTCCGAGACGTGCCACCCGCGAACGGACCCCGGCACCGGAGAACCACCGTCCCCATGACTCGGACGGTGGTCCGGTCCTCGGTTCCGGCAGGGCGGAGAAGTCAGACGGAGTCAGACGGGCTGTGCGTGACCCGTAGCCGTGGACACCTCGTCCACCACGGCCGCCATCAGAGGTTCGGCGACGGCCTCGGGCGTGTCCGGGGGAACGACCAGCAGATCCCACCGGCCTCTGCCGGGCGCCAGCAGGCAGATCGTGTGCGGGGCGTTGACGGCGGTGGTTCTGCGCAGCCGTACGACCTGGTTGACGACGAGCATCCGGCCGGGCGACGGAGCCCACACCGTGCCGTTGACGGTGACGCTGCTGATGTGACCCCACGCGCGCGGCAATCCGGCGAGCAGTTGGGGCAGTTCGGCCGTCAGGTCGTAGGAACGGGGCCACCACGCCCCGTCGATCCGGTGCGGAATGGGGCCGTGCGGCACCAGTCGGAGCCGGAGCAGCGGATGGGACGGCAGCGGCGGTTGCAGTGCGGCGGTCATGACGGACTCCTGCGGTGAGGGCCGGCGGGCGGGCTCGTGGCGGCGGGCGGGCGGCGGGCGGCGACGCGGACCGGTGGGGGTCGACTGACCTTGCGAACACGGCCTGTACGGCCGTGCGTACGGAAACGGCGTCCCCCCGGCTTCGGCCGTCATGGAGCGGAACCTGCCCCGGGTCGAACGGCACCCGGTGTCGTGGTGCGGCGAGAACGAGGCCGGTCCGAGTACCGGCGTACGAAGGGCTCTCGCTCTCTTCAAGATACTCCTTAGCAGAGCGAAAGAACCGGGGGCGGGCTGTGCCGCTTCTCACCCGAGGTGTCACCCAGGGTGACTGGGCGCCGGTACGCGGGTACGGTCTGAGAGCGCTCCCGGGCCGAACCGCCCGAGCGAGGCTCGTCCCGGTGAACTGTCGAGTACAGATGGGAAGGGACGCTTCTCGGAGATTGGCTCAATCCGAGCAGTGGAACATCCCTGTTCGCGAACTTTGCCATGATTCATGAGTGTTGCTTCGGACGCCCGAATCCGAGCGTCGATTTTTACCCAACGTGTGTCCGGAAACATTCGGTTGACGGCATGGGGCATCGACAACCGTTCATGGCCGGGAATAGCGTCCCGCTCCATGGCACCCCCTGCAGACCGGCGCATACACCGCGAGCTGAGTGCGGCTCAGAGAGTGGGCTGGCACATGGTCGACCTGGTCACCGCGCTGTCGAACGAAGGCGACGCGCTGACGGTGACGATGTTCGGGGAGGTGGTGGTCGTCAGCCGGAGCGAAGAAGACGGCGATCTGCACGCGTACCGATGTCTGCGTCGGCCGCGCGGCGAGCCGCAGGAAATCCAGTGCGCCGTGCGGTACGGCCTGATCTTCGTGCGGCTGCTGCCGGTCGCTCAGGGGATCAGGAGCATCGGCGACCTCACGACTCCGACCGCCACCTCCCCCAAGGCGTTCGAGGCGATCCCCCAGTGATCACCGTCGCCCGGACGCGCCCCGACACAGCGGTGTTACCGCGACTGCCGCGGTGACACCGCTGTGTCCCCCATCCGAAGGCGGGACTCCGTGCACTCAGGAGACCATCCGGAAGCCTCGGTCCACAGGGATGTTGGCGCCGTTGATGGTGCCCGCGCTCTCCGCGGCCAGGAACTTCACCGTCTCGGCCGCCGCCGTGACCTCCGGCGGAAAAGCCGTGGTCAGAGTGGCTCCGGGCTCCCGCATCAGCGGCTGACGGCCGCCCGCTCGGGCGCGGGACGCCGGCATGCTCAGGGTCACCACGTTGCACGTGATCCCGTACCGCGCCTCCTCACGGATCATCGTGCTGATGAACCCGCGCAGGGCGGCCTCCGTGGCCCCGTAGCGCCGCGGCAGATCGCCTGTCAGCTCCGTGTTGAGGAAGATGATGCGGCCGTGCCCCGTGTCCCGCATACGGCCCAGCGCGGCCCGGATGAGGCGGAAGCTGCCGACGAGCTGGTTGTCGCAGACGGACACGAAACGCTCGTCCGCCGGGCGGAGCATCACGTCGTTCGCGAGGCCGATGCCGGCGACCAGGACCTCGATCGGGCCCTGGACCTCCTCGACATGGGCCACCGCGTACTCGACGTCGGCGGGGCTGGTCACATCGCACTCGACGGCGAAGTCCGGCACCACGGGGCGGGCGTCGACATAGGTCGCGGCAACTCTGTCCCCGAGGGCGTGGAGCGCCGCCGCAATGCCCTGACTGGCCTCGCGCTGGCCTTCGGTGATGAGTACGGACCGGCCATTCATGATGCCGGGTTCGGGGCGCATTGCGAGGTTCCTTACGTCAGAGGTGCACCGGACACTGTGCAAATTTCATAGCGACCCTGAGAGTCTGACGGTTGGTGAACCGCCTTTCCACGCAAAAGAAGTGCAGATAAATCCGGGACCCCCACGGTTCCGGCCAGAGAACGGGGACGGTGTGCAGCTCTCGACCGACGACACCGAGGCACTGCGGAAGCTCCTGGAGGACCGCAGAAAGGCTGTTGCTCCCGAGTCCCTGGGCTACCGGGGCCGCAGCGGGGTGGGCCGCCCGGTACAGGGGCTGAGCCAGGAGCAGATCGACGAACTGACCGGGCGCGCCCGGGGGACGTACAGCCGGCTCGTCAACGGCCGGCTGGAACGGCCGAAACCGCAGTACCTCCAGGACATCGCCCGGCTCCTGCGGATGACCGAGCAGGAGTGGACGCACCTGTACTGGTTGACGCGGCACGAGTACCCGGCGCCGCTCCACGAGGACGCCGGCATGGTGATCCCCGGCGTCTGGAGCAACATCCGGCGCATCAGGGGCGTCAGCGCGTACATCGCCGACGCCGCCTGGAACCTCATCACCTGCAACCGCGAGTTCGAGGAACTCTTCCCCGGCAACCGTCCCCCCTCCAACGTCCTCCTCTACATGGCCACAGACCCCACCCGCCACGCCCTGCTCCTCGACTGGGAGCAGTCCTGGGCCCCGTGGATCTTCCCGCAACTACGCAGAGCGATCTCGGAGCGCCCCGAGGACGAGGAGTTGAAATGTCTTGAGCAACTGATCCTCTCCGACCCGGAGGCCGGCCCGATCTACACCGGCACGGGTCTCGTCACCGTGCCGTTCCCCGACGGAGCGCAGCGCCCGTTCCGCCACCCCCGGCACGGCGACGGGGTCGTGGACATCCTGGCGGCGGATCCCCGCAACTCCCGGGGCGCGGGATTCGTCATGCTCGCCTGGCACAGCGGGGACGGCGGGTCCGCCCGCCGGGAGGATCTCCGTGCTCCGGTCCCCCTCTCCTCGCGGAGTGTCATGGCCTGATCACTTATCCACACGAGGACGAGTTGTCGCACGGATGTTCAGGACTCCGGCAAAGCACTGGTCAAATGGACGTAGTTTGTTCGCAACTTGACTGTCCCGAGCGCTCCTGGGAGTCCTTCCGTGCATGTTTTTGTCACTCGTCCCGCCAATGTGCTTCCTTCGTACAAAGTGAGCACACAGGACATCCTCGACAACATTCGCACTCATCACCCCGACCACGAGCGCCTCGGCGCGATCCTGCGCATCGTGGGCAATGTCGGCGTGGACACCCGTTACTTCGTCCGCCCCCTCGACTCGTATCTGGTGTCCGGAGACCCGGACGTCACCGAACGCACCGAGACCGGCTTCGCCGACGCCGCACGGATGGCCCAGGACGCCGCGCTCGCCGCCCTGGACCGGGCGGGTGTCGGACCCGGTGACATCGATGCCCTCGTCACGTCCCACTCCACCTCGTGGGCCGTGCCCGGCCTAGACACCCATCTCGTCAACAGCCTTGGGCTACCCCACAGAACGCGCCGCCTCTCCATGACGACGCTCGCCTGCGCGGGCGGCGTCCAGGCCCTCATACGGGCGGCGGAACTCGCCCGGCTGCGGCCGGGGTCGCGGGTCCTGGTGGTCGTGTCGGAGGTCATCAGCGCCGTATACAACCACCGGGACACCGGCATTGCCAGCATGATCTACAAGGCGCTGTTCGGTGACTCCGCCGCCGCCTGTGTCGTCTCCACCGAACCCCTCGGTCCGGGGCTGGCCATCGGAGATCCGGGCACCGCCGACTCGACGCTTGAACTGCTGATGCCCGACACCACCGACCGCTACCGGGGCACCCTCGACACCCACGGCCTGCACTTCGAGAGCACGAAGGCCGCCAAGAAGACGGCGGATCAGTCCCTGCCGCACGTCGCCGAATGGCTGGACGGAGAGGCCCCCGCCTTCGCCGTGATCCACCCCGGCAGTCCCGTCATCATCTCGGACGTCGCCGCCGGGCTCGGCCTGGACGAGCGCAGTGCCCGCCACTCCCGTGAACTGCTCGCGCAGGAAGGCAACCGAGGGGGAGTGAGCGTGCTCGGCGTCCTGGAGCGCATCCACGACGATCCCCCCGCCGACGGCGATCCGGGGATGGCCGTCGCGTTCGGCCCCGGCTTCGTCGTCGCCGCACTGCGCGGCTCCTGGCACGCCTGACCTGCCCGCACGACCCCCTGGTTCCGCCGGAAATACCTGTACGGGCCCGATGTCAGGTTCGGGCCCGTACAGGTGGTCGGTGCGGACGGTGCTGTGCGCCCGTCGTCCCCGTCGGACCCGTCACTCCTTGAGCGCCCCCGCGTTCCCGCCGCGTACGAAGTGGCGTTGGAAGGCGAAGAACACCACCGCGACCGGGATCGTGGCCAGGAGGGCCGCGGTGAGTTTGAGGGGGTACTGGGTGCCCACGCCGAGACCGCCCGTGACGAACTGGGCGAGACCCGTCGTCAGGGTCGCGTGGTCCGAGGACTGCGTGGTGACGACGAAGTGGGTGAACTCGTTCCAGGAGCCCTGGAAGGACAGGATCGTGAGGGTGATCAGCGCGGGTCGCGCCATCGGCAGGATGACCGACCAGTACGTACGGAACACGCCCGCGCCGTCGACCCGAGCCGCCTCCTCGATCTCCTGCGGGACCGACGCGAAGAACTGCTTCATGATGAAGATGCCTACGGCGTCCACCATCAGCGGCACGATCATCGCCGTATAGGTGTCATAGATCCCGAGGTACTGGACCACGAGGAACTTCGGGATCATCAGGACGACGCCCGGCACCGCCATCAGTGAGATCAGCGTGACCGTCAGCATGCCCCGGCCGGGGAACCGCAGCCTGGCCAGCGCGTACCCCGCGAGCGAGTCGAAGAACACCCGCCCGACCGTCACCGTCACGGCCACGAACACGGAGTTGCCCAGCCACGTCGGGAAGGGCACCGCGCTGGAACCGCTGCCGAACAACTGCCGGAACGTGTCCAGCGTCGCGGGGCTCGGGATCAGACTCAGCGGCGACGACGCGGCCTGTGCGTCCGTCTTGAACGCCGTCACGACCTGGAGGACGAACGGCATCAGGAACGCCAGCGCCACCAGCGAGAGCACCAGGGTCCCGAGCAGCCGCAGATTCGCGTACCGGCGGCCCAGCGCGCGCAGTGCCGTCATCGTCCCTCACCCGACCCCGTCGAGCCGGACCCGTTCGAGCCCGCCTCCTTCGACCGGAGCCGGCCACGGAACAAGCCCCGCTTCGGCCCCCCGTCGCGTTCCCGCAGCAGCAGCCGCTGCACGCCCGTCATCAGCAGGATGATCGCCAGCAGCACGAACGAGATCGCCGCGCCCGCCCCGTACTGCGCGTCCTTGAAGCTCAGCGTGTACGAGAGGTACGCCGGGGTCAGCGTGGTGTTCGCGGGCAGGCCCTTGCTCATCACGTACACCTGGTCGAAGACCTGCCAGGTGCCGATCAGACCGAGCGTGATCACCAGGAACAGCACCGGACGCAGCGCGGGGATGATCACATGCCGCAGTACCTGGCGCCGGTTCGCACCGTCGAGTCGCGCCGACTCCAGCTGTGCCTCCGGGATGTCCTGGAGCGCGGCGAGGAACATCAGCATGAACGTGCCCGACGTCGTCCAGACGACGAGGAAGATGATGGTGCACATCGCGACGGACGGCCCCGAGAGCCAGTCCCACCACGACAGACCCAGCACCCCGTGGTCGGCCAGCGCGGCCGGCGGTGCGTCGGTGTCCACGAGGCCGAGACCGCTGAGCGCCACCCACACCAGCCCGCGCGCGTCCGTGAACCAGCTCGGCCCGCGGATCCCCACCCACTTGAGCAGGCTGTTGACCGCGCCGCTGCTCTGGAACAGGAACAGGAACACCGTCGACACGGCGATCGAGCTGGTGACGGACGGGAAGTAGAACGCCGTACGGAAGGCGCCCTTGCCCTTGAGCCGGCGCTGGTTGACCGCGAGGGCGAGGCCCAGAGCCAGGGCCGTCTGGAGCGGGACGACGAGCAGCACGTAGTACAGGTTGTTGCGCAGGGACGTCATGAACAGTGTCCGGGTCAGACCGTTCTCCGTGAACAGGTTCTGATAGTTCGAGAAGCCCACGAAGTCGGCGGCACCGGAGAAGGGGTTGGACTGGCCGTCCCAGTCGAGCAGGCTCACCCACAGCGCCATGACGATGGGCAGCGCCAGGAACAGGCCGAGCACCAGCACCATCGGACTGACGAACAGCCAGCCCCACGGCCCCTGCCCGTCCCGCCTCCGGCGGGGCCGCGCCGGCCGCGACCGCCCGGAGGCGGGCCGGCGGCCGGACGCGGTGGTGGTCGAAGTGGTGCTCATCGCCCGCTGCCACCCAGGACACTCTCGCCGTTCTTCTGCAGGTCGCCGAGGAGCTTCGCCGGGTCACTGCTCGCGAGCTGCTCCAGCGAGGTGTTGAACTCGGCCATCACCTGGCGCATCCCGGTCGCGTTCACCGGCAGCTGCGCGTACGCCGAGCCGTCCGCCCACGCCTGCGACTTCGGGTTCTGCTCCTTGTACTGGTCGATCAGGGTCTGCTTCGACGGCATGACACCGATCGTCCGCGCGAACGTGAGCTGGTTGCTGTCACTGGTCAGCTCGTTGATCAGGTCGACGGCGGCGTCGTGGTGCTTGCTCTTGGCGGAGATGCCCCAGCAGTTGGTGAAGGCCATCGTGCCCTTGCCGCCCGGCCCCTCGGGCAGCGGGACGATCTTGTACGGGGTCTTCGGGAAGTCCTTCGCCATGGCACCGGCCAGCCAGTTGCCCTCGATGGTCAGCGCGGCCTTGCCCTTGCCGAACGCCTCACCGCCCCATCCGGCGTCCAACTGCTTCGGGAACTTCAGGACGCCTTCCTTGAGGAGCTTCTTCACATACGTCAGCGCCTCGACGTTGGACTTCGCGGTCGCCGTCATCTTGGTCTGGTCGGCGTTCGTCAGCCAGCCGCCGGCCTGCTTGAAGAAGGTGCCTATCTGGCTGTAGTCGGCGTTGAAGGACACCCCGACGACACCGTCCTTGGTGAGCTTCTTCGCCACCGACTCCAGCTCGGCCCAGGTCTTCGGGTAGTCCGTCTCGGTCAGCCCGGCCTTCTTCCACAGGTCGGTGTTGACGGCGAGCCCCAGCGTCGACTGGTCCTTGGGGGCGCAGTACAGCTTGTCCTGGTAGGTGAAGGCCGAGGTCAGCGCCGGGCTGAACGCGTCGGCCTGCTTGATCTTGTCGCCGTACGGGTAGAGCGACCCGGCCTTGGCGTAGGTGCCGAACTGGTCGGTGGAGACATAGAACACGTCCGGCGGGTTGTTGCCCGCGAACGCCTGGCCGAGCTGCTGGTCGATGTTCTGCGCGATGTCGACCGTGGCGGTGTTGCCCGAGGACTTCTCCCACCCGGCGGCGGCCTTCTTGACCGCGTCGGTCTCGGCGTTGCCGGAGGTGGCGATCAGCACCTTCAGCTCCTGCTTGCCCGACTTCTGCTGTTCTTTACCGCTGTCCTCGTCGAATCCCGACGAGCAGCCGGTGAGCAGCAGGGAAACCGTCAGTCCGCAGACGGCGAGGGGGAGAGTCTTGCCACGCATGGTCGTCCTCCGTGCGTAAGGGTGATCAATGGATGGATACCGGCCGTAAACGGACCGGGGGTTGTGGCGACGGCAGTGGGCGTTCCTGCCGGATCTGGTGCCGGAACTACTGGGGGGTGGCGTTGTGTGGGGTTCTATGGTGGTACGTGGTATTTGCGCTGCAGTCACGGTCACTCGGGGTGCCGGGCGGGCCGTCGGCCCGCCCGGGTCACACGCCGGGTGAGCCGTCCGCCGGGGACGGGGCCCCGGTCCCTGAGCTGTCGCGCACGACGAGTCGCGGCTTCAGCAGCAGCCGCGCGTACGGACTCCTCGGCGAGGCGAGCCGCGCCAGCAGCATCCGTACGCACTCCTGGGCCACCTGCTCCAGCGGCTGTTCGACCGACGACAGCGGCGGGTCGAGCAGGGCGGCGATGGGGGAGTCGTCGAAGCCGGTGACCGCGACATCGCGTCCCGGCCGTAAACCCCGCTCGCGCAGGACGTCGTAGCAGCCCAGGGCGAGCGTGTCGCTCAGCGCCACCACGGCCGTGACCTCGCGCTCCAGCAGGCTCCGGGCCCCTCGCCGGGCGTCCTCGGTGGTGTTCTCGGCGCCGACGCGCAGACCCTCCACGGGCAGGCCGTGCCGCTCCAGCGTCCGCCGCCAGCCTTCCGCGCGGTCCTGGCCCGAGTCGCTGTGCTCGGGCCAGCCGAGCAGCCCCACGCGCCGGTGGCCCGCGGCCACCAGATGCGCGGTCGCCGCCTCGGTCCCGGCGGCGCCGTCCACGTCGACCCAGTCGCCGAGCCCCTCCTCGTCCCAGGCCCGGCCGAAGGCGACGAAGGGCACACCCTTGTCGTGCAGCCAGCGGTGCCGGGGGTCGGAGGTGCGCGTACGGTCCAGGACGAAGGCGTCGACCGCCTGCTCTCGCAGGAGTTGGTCGTAGCGCTCTATCTCCTGCGCGGGATCGTCCGTGGGGAACACCACGAGACGGTGGCCCGCCGCGTCGGCGGCCTCGGTCACCGCGTGCAGGAAGCGGTCGTGCACCGCGTTGGAGCGGCCGGCCATGCTGCGCTCCAGCGCGTGCCCGATGGTCCGCGACTCACGGCGGCGCAGCGACCGCGCCGCCGCGTGCGGCCGGTAGCCCAGCTCCTCGATGGCGGCCTCGACCCGCTCCAGGGTCTCGGCCCTGAGCAGGTGCGGACTGTTGAGCGCGTTGGAGACGGTCTGCCGTCCGACCTGCGCGAGGCGTGCGACATCCGCCATCGTCGCGGGGCGCGACCGGGCCGCCGAACCCCCTTGCGGGGGCACGTGTCTGTCCAGCGGGGGGACTTCTCTGTCCATTGCTGTGCTGTCCGATGCGTCGGGTACGGTGTCCGTCGAATCTATTGGATCGATCCAAGAGAACGTGATTGGATCGATCCAACGCCGAAGTGCCGCTGACTGTACACCCGCTCACGGAAATCAAGGAAGGCCGAAGGTCCCTCTGAGATGACGCACGACAGCCTCCGCGACCAGCCCCTGTCCAGCCCGCCCCCGAAGCCGGACCCCGAACCGAACAAATCGGGAGAGCCGGACGTATCGGGGCAGCCCTACGTTCACGACGCCCATGTCGTCCTGTGGGCGCCGTCGTTCGTCGCCTCACGGCCGGACGGCGACCTCGCCGCCGCCGTCGACGGCTTCTACCACGGCGACCGCCGCTTCCTGCACACCCTCCGGGTCACCGTGGACGGCATATCGCCCGCCCCGGCAGGCTCCGCCACCGAGTCCGCGGACCGCGCCGTCTTCGACGCCGTCCTGCGCGGCGTCGGACAGAGCACGGCCGACCCGGCGGTCACCCTGCGCCGCGAACGCACCGTCGAGCCGGGCCGCTTCACCGAGCGCGTCCTGCTCTCCAACCACGGCTCCCGCCATGTGGCGTTCACGCTCAAGGTGAGCGCCGAGACCGACTTCGCAGCCATGGACGTCGTCAAGTCGGGCGGCCGTCCGCAGGCGGCCGAGCCGGTCGCGGGCGAGTCGGGCCTGTCGTGGACCGGCGACGGCGCGCATCTCACGCTGACGGCCGACGCCCCCGGCACACCCGCGGTCGCCTCCGTCGACGGCACCGAGGGCAGCCTCGCGTTCGCCGTCACCCTCGCTCCCGGCGAGGAGTGGCACTGCCCGCTGCACCTCGTGGCCGAGCGCGGCGACTCGGCGGCGTTCCTGCCGGTGACCGACGACCGCCGCCTCTGGACGCCCCTCGAACTCGTCTGCGCCGAAGGCGACTTCACCCGGCTGATCACCCAGGCCGAGCAGGACCTCTCCCGGCTGCTGCTCGCCGACCCGCAGGCACCGGCGGATCTCTTCGCCGCCGCGGGCGCTCCCTGGTTCCTCACCCTGTTCGGCCGCGACTCGCTGTGGACGGCGCGCATGCTGCTGCCGCTCGGCACCGAACTGGCCGCCGGGACCCTGCGCACCCTCGCCCGCCGCCAGGGCCGCGACACCGTCCCCGGCACCGAGGAACAGCCCGGCAAGATCCTCCACGAGGTCCGCGCCCAGGAGCAGTCCGGCCACCTCGGCCTGCGCCTGCCCCCGCAGTACTACGGCACCATCGACGCCACCCCTCTCTGGATCTCGCTCCTGCACGACGCCTGGCGCTGGGGCATGCCCGACGCCGAGGTCGCCGAACTGCTGCCGCACCTGGAAGCGGCCCTGACCTGGCTCGTCGAGTACGGCGACCCGGACGGCGACGGCCTCCTGGAGTACATCGACTCCACCGGCAGCGGCCTCGCCAACCAGGGCTGGAAGGACTCGGGCGACTCGGTCCGCTTCCGCGACGGCTCCCTCGCCCAGGGCCCGATCGCCCTGTGCGAAGTGCAGGCGTACGCCTATGAGGCCGCGCGCGCGGGCGCCGCGCTCCTCGACGCCTTCGACCGCCCCGGCGGCGACCGCTACTGCGCCTGGGCCGACCGGGTCCAGGAGGCGTTCCGCGCGAGCTTCTGGGTGTCCGACGAGAACGGCCCGTACACCGCCATCGCGCTCGACGCGGACAAGCGGCCCGTCGACTCGGTGACCTCCGGCATGGGTCACCTGCTCGGCACCGGACTCCTCGACGCCGAGGAGAGCCGCGCCGTCGCCGATCGGCTGCTCGCCCCCGACCTCGCCGACGCCTACGGTCTGCGCACCTACAGCACCCTCAACTCCGGCTACAACCCGCTCGGTTACCACATCGGCTCGGTGTGGCCGCACGACACCGCCATCGCCGTGCACGGTCTGGCCCGCGCCGGATTCCCCGACCACGCGCGCCGGCTCGCCGAGAACCTGATCGCCGCCGCGCCCGCCTTCGACTACCGGCTGCCGGAACTCTTCGCGGGCACCGCGCGCACCGCGTCCCGCCGGCCCGCGCCCTATCCGGCGTCGTGCCGCCCGCAGGCATGGTCGGCCGCCGCGTCCGTCGGCATGCTCCAGGCGCTCCTGGGTCTGGAGGCGGACGTCCCGGCGGGCCGCCTCACCGTCCGGCCGGCCTCCGGCGGCCATCTGCCCCTCAAGGTGGAGGGCCTGCGGGTCGCGGGCGCGCCGCTGTCGGTGGCGGTGACGGCGGACGGGGACGTACGGGTGGACACGGCCGCGCCCGTGAAGGTGGAGGTGGAAGGCCCGTAAGGGTGGGAGACCCGTGGGGCGGGGCTGTACGGAGGAGGTGAACCGTACAGCCCCGGTTGAATCGGTGCTCTTTTGCGTGTCCGCAGGTCAGGCGTGGTCGTGGTCCGCGCAGCACGGCGTGGGGTTGGGCACCTCGAACGGTGCCAGCACGCCCCCGGCCGCCGGAACCAGCGGCAGCAGCAGATCGCCTGCCTGCCAGGTCGGCCGCACATGCCCCCGCGTCATCACCAGCGTGTCGGCGCCCGACAACTCCGGGCCACCGGCCGGGGAGCCGAGCAGCGAGACACGGTCCACCGCGCTGTCGACGAGCAGCCGCTCCAGCGTGATCGTGCCGTTCAGCACGTCGACCCCCGGGAACACCACCGCGCGCCCGGCGTTCCGGCCGGCGTGCTCGGCGGCGGCCAGCGTGGCACCGTCCACCCACTCGGCCGGGCCGAACTCCCGCTCGCCGAGGACCGCGCCGGTCGGCGGCTCACCCGGATCGGCGAGGAGTACGACCAGCCGTTCCCACGCCGACTCCGCGGCGTCCGCGTCCGGCAGCGCGAACGACACCGCCGTGTGCGGACGGGCGCCGCGCACCAGATGGGTACACCCGACGGTGTCCGCCGGAAGATCCAGTACTTCCACCAGCCGGTGGACCAGGTGGTCCGCGTCACGCAGACCCGCGCAACCGGCGTCCACACCGATGACGGTGCGGACGCCGGACGTGTGACGAGGTGCTGTCATGCGGGCAGGACCCACATCGGGTTGGAGTAGAACCACAGGTCCTTCCACGGGTCGGCGTCGCCGACCACGTCGATCGCCGGGCCCACGGGGTCGACACCCGCACCGTTCAGACCGACCGCCGTGCGGTTGCCGTCCGTGCCGCGCAGCCGCACGTACACCGGCCGGTCCAGGCGGCCCAGCGAGTACGTCAGACGCACCGTGCCCGTGGACTTGTTGACCTCGAAGGACTTGACGACCTTCGTGTTCGGCGTGCTCAGCGCGTCACGGTCGGAGGCCCGCCCGGTGACATCGCCCTGGATGACGTCCACGCGCGCCAGCATCGGCACGAACTGCGCCCAGTTGGAGCCGTTGGCCAGCGAGATGTCCACGACCAGGTCGACCTGGCTGCCGCGCCGCACCTGGAGGGTCCCGCCCAGCGTGACCGAGCTGCGGCCGGACTTCAGCTGCGCGTTGAGGCCGCTGATCAACCCGCCGTGGTCCACCCAGACCCGGCCCGCGCGGATGCCGTCCATCACGGACTTGTACGAGAAGTTCGAGGAACCGACGTGCGTACGGCTGTAGTGGCCGGGCCAGTAGTCGCCGTCACCGAGGTTGAGGCCGCCGCCGTACACCGGGTCCTGGTACTTGCCGTCGCGCGCGAAGTCGCTGTTCGGACCCCGGGTCGAGTTGTCGGCGTAGACGCTGTGCGAGTCGGAGTTGGCGGTGATCCACCACGGCTTGCCCTCGGCGAGCAGGCTGTCCCACAGACCGCCGACGGTCGAGGTCATCCAGTCGAAGCCGCCGAAGGTGCGGTAGCTCTCCAGCGGGTAGCCCGCCCAGGAGTTCGCGCTCGGGCTGGAGTCGTAGTAACCGCGCCCGGAACCGGGGCCGTTGGGCTTCGGCAGACCGGCCGCCTGGTGGCCGGGCGCACCCTCCATGCCGACCGCGATGCGGGGCTGCGCGTCGCGCCAGCCGCGGATCTCGTGCGGCGAGTCCAGACCCTTGCGCGCCGGGTGGTTCGCGAGGAACAGCGCGTCCGAGATCCGCTTGCGGCGGATGGCGTCGGCGAGGAAGTTGACGCCCGCGATGGCCAGGGCCTCGTTCGCCGGGGTGCTGTCCGTGGCGCCCTTCACGGCACCGTCGAAGGAGTTCTCGAAGTCCTTGAGGACACTGACCTCGTTGCGGCCCGGGTGCACGAACACGGTGCCGTGCTCCGCCGCCGGGATGTTCCACTCCAGACCCTGGAACACCAGCGTGTCGGAGATCTTGTCACGGGCCGCGACGATGTCCGGGTTGACCTTCTCCACACCGATCTTGGCGTGCGTCTCGCTGCCGTGGTCGGTGATGACCATCCAGTCGAGACCGTGCGCGTTCGCCTGACGCACGTGGTCGATCACGCGGTACTTGGCGTCGGAGCTGTACTGCGTGTGGATGTGGTGGTCACCGGCCAGCCACAGGTAGCCACCGGAACGCCCCGCGTCGTGCGAGGACCCGTGCGCGGCGGGAGCGGCGACCGCCTGCCCCGCGCCCACCAGGCCGCCGCCCACCACGCTGCCCGCGGCGATCCCCGCGCCGAGCAGACCGGTGCGCCGCAGCATCCCGCGCCGCGAGAGCTGATCGGGCGTCAGCCCCTCGTCGGGAACCGACATGTCGAGAGCCGGCGGCAGCGAGGTGGGTTCGTCGCTGCCGTGGTGGTGTCCATGGTGGTGGTGCCCATGGTCGTGACTGTGGCTCATCTCAGCTCCTGCTGGCCTCACGGGAGTACGCGTTCGGACGTGCCGAGCGTGCGCATGCACGGTGAACGACAGACGAGCCGCCCATGTCGGAACGGGGAACGCCGGATGTGAGGACAGGACACCACCACCGACACATAGTGCTACGGCTTGCGGCCCACCCCTCCGTACGCGTCGACCTCCGGTGTTCCGGCAGCCGATCCACCGGGTTCGGGGCGCCAGCGGGTGACCTGGACGATCCCGGGGTCGGTCAGGTCAAGACCGTCGAAGAAACCGGCGATCTCCTCGACGCTGCGGACGTAATAGGGCACGGCGCCACTGGAGTTGTACGCGTCCGACGCGGCGATCATGCCTTCGCTGGTGGATGTGCTGTCGCTGATGACCAGGTAACTCCCGGACGGCAGACCGGACATGAGGTGCGACACCAGCGCGCGGGCCTCTTTGTGGTCGGCGACATGGCCGAGCGTGTTCAGGATCATCAGCGCGACCGGGCGGGAGAAGTCGAGGGTGTCCCGGGCGGCTTCCAGGATGGTGTCGGGCCGGTACAGATCGGCGTCGAGGTAGGCGGTCTTCCCCTCGGGTGTGCTGGTGAGCAGCGCGCGGGCATGGCTCAGGACGAGGGGGTCGTTGTCGACGTACACGATGCGTGCGTCCGGGGCGACGCGCTGGGCGACCTGATGGGTGTTGTCGGCGGTCGGCAGCCCCGTCCCGACGTCGAGGAACTGCCGTACGCCCTGCTCGACGGCCAGGTGCCGGACCGCGCGCCCGAGGAAGTGCCGGCTGGTCAGCGCCACGTCGACCAGGCCGGGGAAGATCTCCCGGATGTGGTCACCGATCTCGCGGTCGACCTCGTAGTGGTCCTTGCCGCCCACGAAGTAGTTCCAGAATCGCGCGGAGTGCGGCTTGGTGATGTCGATCCGGGCGCGTACGTCCGCGGCTTCTTGCAGGGAGTCACGGTCGGACATGGAAACGGGCCTCCTAGGCGACGTCTGTGCGGCGATCACCCCCAACCTAGACGCAGCGACGAAGCTCGAACACACGCTTGGCCACATCAACTTGCCTGTCCAGCGGGCGAGATGACGCGATCGCGCCAGACCGGAAGCCCCTTCCCTACGACCGCCGACACCGATGTCCGATTCCCGCCAGCAGACGCCACCGCGAAGCACCATTCTCGAAGGTGGAAGCGGAAGAAGAGGGGGATGGGAAGGGAATGAGGGAGATGGACGAGACGACGAGGGATACGGGGTCTACGAGGGATACGGGGTCTACGACGAATATGGGGGCGACCGTCTGGACGGTCGCGGACAGCCCCCTGGGCGCGCTGCTGCTGGTAGGAGAGGTGACGGCGACCGGCACGGCACTGACCTCACTCTCCATGCCGGGTCAGCGGACCGCTCCTGCCGTACGGCACGACTGGCGGCACGATCCGCGAGCCCTCGCGGGCGTCACCCGGCAGCTCACCGCGTACTTCGCGGGCGAACGCACCCTGTTCGACGTCGAGTTCACGGCGACCGGGACCGCATTCCAGCGGCGCGTATGGAGCGTCCTGGACGACATCCCGTACGGCTCCACGACCACGTACGGCGAACTCGCCGAGCGGCTGGGCGTGGCGCGCCAGGACATCCGCGCGCTGGGTGCGGCGATCGGCGCGAACCCGCTGCTGCTCGTGCGCCCGTGCCACCGGGTGATCGGCGCGGACGGCACGATGCGCGGCTACGCGGGCGGAGTCGAGCGGAAGGTCCGGCTCCTGACGCTGGAGGGAGCGCTTCAGCCGACCCTCCTGTAGTCGGCCGATGGCACCCGGACGGCAGTTTGCCGGTGCCCGTACCACCTGAGAGCCTGGCCGGGAGCGAGTGATCCGGACTCCCGGGGAAGGAACGATGACCTCCACACCGCAGCCCCACGCACCGGCCCCCACCAAGGTCGACTTCTACTTCGACCCGGTCTGCCCCTTCGCGTGGATCGCCTCCCGCTGGATCCTGGAGGTGGAACGGCACCGGGACATCGACCTGCGGTTCCGCATCATGAGCCTGACCGTGCTCAACACCGGCCGCGACTACCTGCCGGAGCGGTACAAGGCAAGGCTGGAGGAGGGCTGGTGGGCCGTCCGGGTCGCGACCGCACTGGCCCGGCGCGACGGCGAAGAGGCCCTGCGCGCGTTCTACACGGAGTTCGGTGTCCGCTACCACAACGAAGGAATCAAGGACCGCCGGGCCGTCATCGAGGCCGCGCTCGCCGCCATCGACGCGCCCGCCGACCTCATCACGGCGGCGGATTCGACGGAGTACGACGACGCGGTGCGCGCCAGCCACCACGAGGGGATGGACCCGGTCGGCATGGATGTCGGCACACCGACCCTGCACGTCGACGGCGTCGCCTTCTTCGGCCCGGTCCTCAGCTCGATCCCGCGCGGCGAGGACGCCCTGAAGGTCTTCGACGGCGCCGTGGCGCTGGCGAGTTACCCGGACTTCTACGAGCTGAAGCGCTCACGCACCGGCGAACTCGACTTCACCTGACACACCCACAGCCCACCCCATTGCACCCCCGCACACACCGCCGTCGCGGGACCTCACCTGCAAGCTCTACGGCCGCCCGAGCTGAGAAGAGGGCCGCCTACCCAGTGTCAGTAATCGGCCGGGGCATCGCGGGCTGAGACAGTACCGCCACGTCGTCGCGCGGAGCGTGGAGCGAACGGCGCTGTCAGTGCCGCATGCGACGCTCGGCACATGGGTTTCTTTGACGATCTTGTGCTTCCGGAGGCTCGGGCTGCCGAGCGAGCCGTGTGGGCCCGGTTGCGGTCGGCCGATGAGGACGAGGGGCGATTCGCGCCGCCCGTCGACCGGTTCGTGCCCGCGCTGTTACCGCAGCTCGCGACAGTCGGCGCCGGTCCGGAGACCCGGGTGGTGCTGACGGGATGGTCCGTGTGGCCGAGGTCGGTCACACTGCATCTGGCGGTCTTCCGAAACACCCTCCGACAGGGAGGGGACACGAGAAGACAGTCCGGGCTACGGGTGGGGCTGCTGTTCTCCGACGGCCGACGTGTGACCTCGCTGGACGGCACGGTGAGACGAAGAATCCCGTTCGCGGGGCCGGCGGGGCAGACGAACGTGGCGCGTACTGTGCAAGCGGTCGGGCTGATCCCGCTGGATCCGGGCCTGAACCACGCCGGCAGGTCGCTGTTCAAGACCGACGTCGATCTGTACCTGGCGGAACTGCCGCCTCCAGGGGATACGCAGTTGGTGATCGAGTGGCCGGACGAGGAGATGGCGGAGGTCCGCACCCCTGTCGACGCGGCGGCACTTCACACTGCGTCCAGCCGGGCATTCGAGGTCTGGCAGGGACTTGAACCGCCGGATCCACAAGGGCAGTCGGGCGTGTTCATGAGGGTGGAGGTGAGTGGCCCGCCAACCCTCCTGGCGCCGCCGTTGCCCCGGGATCAGCGGGAGACGCTGCGTCGCGCGGAGGAGGCCCGGCAGCGCTACGTGCCCCGGGCCGACTGGCAGGAGATGGGCTACCGCGACTGGGGAGACACCGCCTTGATCCGGGCCCGGCTGGAGGGGGGCGCACCACCCGACGCCGCAGTCGGACCGCATGGCAGCACTCCGCTCCACCTGGCGGCGGAGCAAGGCGGAGCGGAAGCGGTGACGGTGCTTCTGTCGTACGGCGTGGACATCGACGTCCGCGACGACGCCGGGCACACGCCCCTGTGGTACGCCGTCCACGGACTGGACGAGGCCACCGTCCGTACGCTGACCGGTGCCGGGGCGGATGTGTGGTCACCGCAGTCAGGTCCCTGGTCACCGGGCCGACTGATGTTGACCACGACGCTCGCACCGCTCGCCGAGGCCCTGCCGGGGGCAGTGAAGTTGGCCCCGGAGGAGGTCGCTCGGCAACAGGCGGCGGACTCCCTCATCGTGGCTTTCGGCGACGAGCCGCTGTGGACGGAGGGCCTCGGTGCGTGCTTCGTGCGGGGACTGAGCGAGGACGAGCTGATCCGGCGACTCGGCGCCGATCCCGCCCAGTGCCCGAGGACGGATCCCGAAGATGCGCCCTTCGATCCGTCGGACTACGAAGAATCCCTGCGCTACGTGGGTGTGAGAAGCGTCGACGGCGCCCCCGGCGGCTGCGTGATCACACAGGACGGATACATGCCGAGCGACAACCCGGTGCTTCAGGCGATATCGGCGGACACCACGGCCTACGGCGTGTACTTCAACCCCAAGGGCGGGACCTTCGGCACTCTGGCCCGTGACGGTGAAGTCGTCGCTTCCGAAGAGATCGGCCTCGCGCCGCACGAGTCGGATCCGGCCGCCTACTGGACCTTTCGTTTCTGGCAGCGCGAGCACACGTTCCCGTGGGGCGCCGACATCCTCGCCTACTGCTGTGCCGCAGTCGGCCTGAGGATCACAGACGGCCGGGACGCAGTCGATCGGCGATCCCCGCGCCGCTGGGTGGCACTGCCATCGGACCTGCGGCGCTGAGACCGGAGACTCGCATGCGGAAAACTCATGAATGAATCGGAAAGTGCATAGGTCTTGGTAGGGTTGGGGGCATGCGGATGTCTCTGCCGGAACGGGTGCGGGTGGTGGTGGCGGCGCTGATGCATGCCTCGGGTGAGTCGCAGGCGAGGCTGGCCGAGGCGCTGGGTGTGACACAGGCCCAGGTGAGCCGCCGTCAGTCCGGGTCCGCCGCCTGGAGTCTTGCCGACTGTGAGGCGCTGGCCGTGCATTACGGTATGGATGTCCTGGACCTGCTGGCGGGCCCGACCCGGGCGTGCGAGGCACTGCCCGACGCCCGCCGCGCCGGACGGTCGCGGCCGTCCGTCAAGAAGGGGATGCGGTGATGGCGCAGTTCGAGGTGATCGACGCCTTGCTGGCCACGGCCCGCAAGGAGGTCGAACTGCCCCCGGCCGCGCGGCGCCGCGCCCTGCGTGAAGCGCTGGACCTCTCCCGCGCGCAGGTCTCCGGCGCCCTCGGGGTCAGCCCCTCCACGGTCGCCGGATGGGAATCGGGCCGCGAACCGGCCGGCGAAACGCGTGAGCGTTACGCCTACTTCCTCAAGGGCGCTGAAGCCAAGCTCGCCGACCTTGAGGCCGCCCGCCAGGTCGAAACCCCTGCCCCCGCACACGCCCCTCAGGCAGAACCCGGCCCATCGGGCGACGACGCCGAGCTGCCCGTAGAGCCGTCCGATACTCCGTCCGATACGCCGTTCGCTACGGCAGATCAGCTGACCCCGGCCCCCGACGCGGACGACGTCGAAGCCCTGGATGTGCCTCAGCCGTGCGTGCTCTGCGGGCAGCCCGCGCACCACCAGGTCGCCGGGTTCCCACAGCACTTGGACCCCGCCGCGTGCGCCGCACCGGCACCACCGGCGCCCCCGACCCCACCGGTCTCACAGGCGCCCCCGACAGTCGCCCATGGCCCGGCGAGCCGTTCGTCCCGCCCCGCCACCCCCGTGAGGACCGTGTCCGTCGGCCGCCGCGTGCAGGCCGCCTCCGACCTGCCGGATCTGATCGGGGAGGCCGTCACGGCGGCGCTCGCCAGGTGCGAGGGCGATGTCGACGCGGCGACGGCGGCGCTGCTGAAGCGGGCGATCCCGGACGCGATGGTCCTGCTGGACACCACCCGCAAGGGCGGTCGCTACGACGTCGTGGCCCACCCCTGGATCCCCGACATCCTGCGCAAGAAGACCGCCAGGGGAGCCGACCAGATCTGGGAGGCCCGCCCCAAATGGACCCGCCCCCACCTGCCCGCCGGGCGCCACGAGGTGACCAGTCTCGACATCAACGGTGCCTACCTGTCCGCCCTCAAGACACACCTGCCGATCGGACAGCTGGAGCACTCGGAAGGCGACGTTCACGACCGGCGCCGCGCGGGAGTCCACCTGATCACCCCGGCCGACTGGGACCACGACGCGGTCCTGCCCAACCCGCTGGGCAACCGTGACGAAGGCGGCCCCCTGTGGGTCACCGAACCCACCTTGCGGCTGCTGCTGCGCCTGTCCGGCCCGAAGTACCGGCTCTGCGAGGCGCCCGAGATCCACGAGTCGTACACCTCCGGCGCGACCGAGGGTCTGCTGGAGAAGTTCCGCGTCACCCTGAAGGACGCCCGCGACAAGGCCATCGCCGAGGGCGACGAGATCACCGGCGAGTACGTGAAGGCGATGTACTCCAAGTTCGTCTCGACCATGGGGGAGTCGACGTACAACCGGGAACTCAACCGCCCGGACTGGATGCACCTCATCCGCTCGCAGGCCTTCGCCAACCTCTGGGCGAAGGCCTACAAGGCGCACGACGAGGGCTTGATGGTGGTCAGTGTGCAGGGCACCGACGAACTCCACGTCATCGGCGACTGGCGCCATGTCTTCACCGAAGGCCGCGGTGTCACCGAGGTGAAGGTCAAGGACGCCTACACCGCCGGTACCGACGAGGCGGCCGACAGCGCGACCACCGTCAGTGCGACCACCGACAGCGCGACCACCGACTAGGCAAGGAACGGCAGCACATGCCCGAGCGCACCATCGAGTTCGGCAAGTACGGCGCCAGAGGGATCAAGGGCCACGAGGCAGTGGCCCGACAGCTCGACTCCTACCTCCACTACATCGCCACGCCCATCTCCTCGCCACGCGGTCTGCTGGCCCGCCTGCACTACCTCACCCGCACCGGCCACGCCCTCGCCGCCGCCCGCGCGGCGGGCCTGACCGCGACCGACCGCACGGTCGAGGCATGGCTGAAGGAGCAGCGCCGCCCGTCGAAGCGGAACCTCGCCAGGATCGAGGACGCCTACCGCACGGTCCGCCGCCACAACGTCGCCCGCTACCTGCTGCCCCGGCTCAACCGCGAGGGCCGCGGCACCCGCGTCGAGATCCACCCCCTCAACCAGTCGGCAGTGAACCGCCCCCAGCAACGGGTCCTCGAATTCCGCACCCTCAACGTCCGCCACTGGGACCGCATCGTCGAGGCATGGTCCGCAGCGGACGACCGCGCCCTGGACGACGCCTGGATCGAACAGATCGTCGACCTCGGCTCCCAGTGGGGCCAGTACGAGTACTGCACCAACGTCGGCTTCGCCGCTTAGGCGAGGGTGTGCACCTCGGGACGGTCCGGGGTGTACGGAGCCCAGCCAGGGTTTCCGGTGGTGGCGAAGGCCACCCAGGCGCCGTGTATCCGCGCCGCGAGTCCTGCCGGGGCGGGGTCGGGGCCGAGCAGGCGGGTGTTCCCGTGGAGCCAGGGTTCGTCGGCGATGTCGAACACGAAGGGCAGTTCGACGGTGTGGGCAGCGCCGAGCCGCCCGCCCAGGGCCGTCGAGCGGTACCCGAAGGAGTAGACGTGCGTGCGCCCGCCGGAGATCCGCGCGTGAGCCTGCGCCAGGCGCGTCGTACCGGACTCGAACAGGGCCTGCCCGAGCACGGCGGAGCGCAACTCGCCCGGCGTCCCGCCCGGACGTGCCGCGCGCTGCGCGGCGAGGGCGGCCTCCGGGTCCGCGTGCACGCGGGTGGCGACGGCGAGTACGTCGGCTTCCGTCGTGGAGTCCAGATTGCCCTGCGGTACGAGGTAGAGGTGCCCCTCCTCGCTGTTGGTGCCGATGAGCAGGTCGACGTCGTCGGCCGGGCCGTCGGCGAGACCGTCGGCGGGCTGGACCGGCAGGACCAGGCTGAACGGGCTGAGCCCGGCCAGCGGGTCCGTGGCGGTACTGGTGCGGAGGTCGAGGCCGGTCAATGCGGGCAGGGTCGTCAGGAAACGCTCGTCCGGGATCGCGGCGAACGCCTCGGCGGTCGGCTCCACACCCAGTGCGGCGGCGGCCGTGACGGCGACCCGTCGCGCCTGTTCCGGGGTGAAGGCGCCCGTACCGCTGCCGCTCTGGACGATCGCCCGCCGGAACAGACCCCGCGCCTCCGGAACCGCGAGCAGCGCGCCCGTGAGCGTGGCGCCCGCGGACTGGCCGAAGACCGTGACGTTCCCAGGGTCACCGCCGAACGCCGCGACGGTGTCGCGTACCCATCCGAGTGCGGCAAGCACGTCCAGTAGCCCCCGGTTGGCCGGAGCACCTGGCAGATCGAGGAAACCGGGGATGCCGAGGCGGTAGTTGACCGTCACGAGGACGACACCGTCGCGGGCGAACGCGCCGCCGTCGTAGAGCGCGGCGCGGTTCGAGCCGGTGACGAAGCCGCCCCCGTGCACGAAGACCATGACCGGACGCCTGCCGTCGTCGGCGGCCGGTGTGCGGACATCGACGGTCAGGTACTCCTCGCCGGGCACCCAGCCCGGTCCGAAGTAGGGGACCATGTCGAGCCGGCCGAAGTCGCGGGCGGGCTGGGGAGCCGTGGGCGAGGGCCGCGTGGCGTCGCGGACACCGGACCAGCCCGGATGCGGTGCGGGTGGGGCGAAACGGGTGGCACCGGTCGGGGCCGCCGCGTAGGGGACGGCGCGGTAGCGCTCGCCGGATCCGTCACGGAGGCCGCGTACGGCGCCCGCCGGGGTTGCGACGACCGGATCTGGATCTGCCTGTCGGGACACGGGACACGCTTCCTTTCTGGAGGGGGCATCAGGAGCCGGGAAGGGGGACATCACGAGATGCGGGAGAAGCCCGCCCACTCCTTGATCGCGAACTTCGAGCCGCTGCGCGAGACCTCCGCGGCGCCTTGGCCGCCGAAGTGCGCCGGGAAGACGAGCGCGTTGCTCTCGGCGGCGCGGCCGAGCAGTTTGTGGCGGGTGGCGCGGGACTCCGCCGGGTCCTCGCAGAAGCAGGAATTGGTGTCCGGCTCCGCGATCTGCAGCGCGGTGTGCATCAGGTCCCCGACGAACAACGCCTGATCGCCGCCGGACTCCAGCGTGAGCACCGACGAACCCGGTGTGTGCCCAGGAGCGAGATCGAGACGCAGGTTCCTGTCGATCCGGTACGTCCCCTCCCACAGGTGAGTGAGTCCCGCACGGTGGACCGGCGCGACGCTGTCCTCGAAGACGTTCTGATTCCCGCGACCCAGCACGCTCCTGTGCTCGTTCGCCGGATCCCAGAAATCGAAGTCCCGCCGGGTCATCAGGTACGTGGCGTTCGGGAAGGTCGGCACCCAGGTCCGGTCGTCGAGGCGGGTGTTCCAGCCGACGTGATCGATGTGCAGGTGGGTGTTGACCACGATGTCCACGTCCTCGGGCCGCACCCCGGCAGCGGCGAGGTTGTCGAGATACCGCGTGTCCAGGCGGCTCCACACCGGCGCGTAGGGCCGGTCCTTGTGATTGCCCACGCCCGTGTCCACGACGATCGTGCGCCCTTCGCTGCGCAGCAACCAGGACTGGATGGCCGTACTGCACTCATCCGATTCCGGGTTCCAGAAGTCGGGCGCGAGCCAGTCACGGTGCTCCTCCCACGAGCCGTCGGGGCTGCCCGGGAAGAACTGGCCCGGGGACATCCCGACCGAGCCGTAGAACTCTTTGACGCGGGTCACGGTGACGTCACCAAGGGTGATCTGCTCGGGTTGCTGATCCATAGGGGGTCCGTCCTCAGGTCCGGGGCACAGGGCCGAATGACACCGAGCCTGGACAAGCGGACCAGCACGCACCACACCCCGGTTGTCCTCCCCCTCGCAGGGTGTGGCTGGGATCGCGCCGCACGCCGAATACTGGAGCCATGAACGGACCCGGACCACTCGGAGCCTTCCTCCAAGCCCGACGGACGCTGCTGCGACCCGAGGACGTCGGCCTGCGCGACCTCGGCCCCCGCAGGCGGGTGGCCGGGCTCCGGCGCGAGGAACTGGCCGAGCTGGCGGGCGTCAGCGTCTCGTACTACGCACGGCTCGAACAGGGCCTGTCCCGCGGGGCCTCGGCCGAGGTGCTCGACGCGATCGGCCGCGCCCTCCAACTCGACGACCACGAACGCGAACACCTCGACCTGCTCGCCGGCGCCGCCCGCCACACTCCCCGGATGCGCCGCCCACGGCCCGAGAAGCTCGCCGACGAGACACGCGACCTCCTCCGCGCCGTCGACGGTGTCCCGGCGCTCGTACTCGGCCGCCGTACCGACGTACTGGCCTGGAACACCCTCGGACACGCCCTGCTGGCCGGGCACCTCGATCTCCATGGCCCGGACGACCCGGCGCGACGCCCGAACATGAGCCGGATGCTGTTCCTGGACCTGCACTGTCAGGAGCTGTACGCGGACTGGAAACGCAAGGCGCGCGCGGTGGTCGGCAACCTGCGCATCGCCGTCGGCAGGCACCCGGACGACCCGCTGCTCGCGGAGCTGATCGGCGAACTGACCATGAAGAGCGCGGAGTTCACCGCCCTGTGGGCCGACCACCGCGTGGCGCCGTGCGACGCCGCCACCTACGAGCTGCACCATCCCGTCGTCGGCACGGTGACGGTGACACAGCAGACACTGGCGATCGCCCGTTCACCGGAACAGACGCTCTTCGTGTGCACGACCCCCGCCGGCTCGTCGTCCGACGAGGCCCTCGCGCTCCTCCGGCAGGCGAGCGGCGGCAGGGCGCCGCACGCGGACAGTCCCGGCGTTCCCGAGAAGCGAACCCGACGGGTGTAGGCGACCGGGCAGGACCCGGACCCAGCGCGGTGCCGGCTCGACCACCCAACCGGACCCCGGTCGGGGCTGGTGTCGGCCGGTTGTGGGCGGTGGTGGAGGGCCTGTCGGTGACCTGTCGGTGAGCTGTCGACGGCTGCCGGGACATTGGATCTCGTCGGTGCCGACCATCAACGGCACAGACCACCAGCAGCGCATCGTCCCGACGAAGGAAGCACCATGACCACTGACGTCACGATCATCGGCGCCGGGCTCGGCGGCCTCACGCTCGCCCGCGTCCTGCACGTCCACGGCATACCGGCCACGGTCTACGAGGCGGAGTCCGGCCCGGCCGCCCGTACGCAGGGCGGGATGCTCGACATCCACGACTACAACGGACAACTCGCCGTCGAAGCCGCCGGTTTGACGGACGAGTTCCACGCCATCGTCCTGGAGGGCCGCCAGGCGATGCGGATCCTCGACCGGGACGGGACCGTCCTGCTCGACAAAGCTGACGACGGCACCGGCGGACGCCCCGAGGTACAGCGCGGCGAGCTGCGACAGATCCTGCTCGACTCACTTCCGGCCGGCACCGTCCGATGGGGGCACAAGGTCAGCGGCGCGCGTGCCCTCGGCGATGGCCGCCACGAGGTGACGTTCGCCGACGGCGGCACCGTCGTCACCGGCCTGCTGGTCGGCGCGGACGGCGCGTGGTCGCGGGTCCGGCCGCTGCTCTCCACCGCCGTGCCCGAGTACGTCGGTACGTCGTTCATCGAGACCTACCTGTTCGACGCCGACACCCGGCACCCTGCCGCCGCGAAGGCGGTCGGCGGCGGGATGCTGATGGCGCCCGCGCCGGGCAGGGAGATCTACGCACACCGGGAGAGCGGCGACACCCTGCACACCTATGTGGCGCTGTCCAGGTCGCAGGACTGGTTCGCCGCCATCGATTTCACCGATGCCGCCGCGGCCACCGCGCGGATCGCGGAGGAGTTCGACGGCTGGGCACCGGAACTCACCGCGCTGATCACCGACAGCGACACCGCGCCCGTCCTGCGCCCCCACTACGCTCTGCCGATCGGGGACCAGTGGGACCGGGTGCCGGGGGTGACCCTGCTCGGCGATGCCGCCCATCTCACGGCCCCGAACGGCGAAGGCGCCAACCTGGCCATGCTCGACGGCGCCGAACTCGGCAACGCCCTCGCCGCACACCCCGACGACGTCGAGGCCGCGCTCACCGAGTACGAGCGGGTCATGTTCCTCCGCAGCGCCGAGGCCGCCACTTTTGAAGGTGCCGCGATGTACGGGATCGACTCCGAGGAGAACACGGCCCAGAACCTGATCGCCGCGTTCACCCGTCACGAGGAGGCCCAATAGGGGATTCACCGTGACCTTGCGTACAGGGCAGCGCCCGCCGTCGTGCGGGGACTCGGTGTCCCCACCGGTCACACGGACTTGACCAGCCGTACCTCGTCCACCCCGAGCAGCCCCAGCAGCGGAACCTTGGCAGTGCGCTGCCTCGGGTCGATCACCAGGCCGGCGGCGCGGATCCGGTCGAGGAGGAGTGCGGCGAGCGGCATGACCAGGTGGCGTCCCCAGCAGCGTTCCGAGGCATGGCCGAACGGGAGATAACCCGGAGTGTTGTCGGGGTCGAGGGCGTCCCAGCGTTCGGGGCGGAACTCGTCCGGGGCCTCCCACAGCGCCGGATCACGGTGCGAGAGCAGCGGGAGCAGCAGTACGTCGTCGGCGGAACCGATGCGGCTGTCGATGGCCGGGTACTCCGGCGAGGCGTTGCGCAGGAGGTTCCATGACGGGGGCAGCAGCCGCAGGGACTCGTGGATGATGTTCTGGTGCGAGGTGTCCTCATGGAAGGGCGCACCGAGCCAGAGCGCGTTCGCGACGAGCGTCGAGACGGTGAAGCACACCGGGCTGGCGGCCCTGCGGTAGATGCCCATCGCATAACGGCGGTCCTGGTACCGGGTGGCTTCGGCGGCGCGCGCCGCGAGTCCGGTGAGCGCGTCGCCGGGCCGGGGCCAGCCGGGCAGCGCGGCACCCACCGCGATCACCGACCAGGTGAGTTTGGGCGTGAGTTCGAGGTTGCGGCTCATCAGGAGGCGCAACCGGCCGGGGTCTCCGCCGAGAATCAGGTCACGCAGGAGCAAGTGGCCGGTGAGCGGCCAGGGGCCCGTCAGGTCCATGTCATCGGGCAGGGGGCGCTTGAGGGCGTCGCGTACGTCACCGCCGATGGTCCGCATCACCGACGAGGCATCCATCCGGGAGATGGAACGCCCTTGCAGCGGTTTGAAGGTGGGCCGTTCGGTCTCCGTGGCCCGCCGGGAGGCGAGGATGCGGTCGGTGACCTCGGGTCCGGCGACGCCGATGGTGTCCGGTTCGAGCCGGAACACGTCCTGGCCCAAGTGGTCCCGGAGCAGCGCGGCCAGCCGCGGCGACAGCACGGTGGTACGGGACTGTGGCAGGGAAAGCAGCGACATGGCGTTCTTCCAGGCGTACGAGAGAGGAGGCACCCCCGTCGCACCGGGTCGGGAACGGCGCCGGTGCGACGGGGGTTCTGGAAGGGCGGGCTCTGTACCAGTGGGCTCAGTACCAGATGTACCAAGCCTTCGACTTCAGGCTCTGCCGCTCGGACACCGCGTTGCGGATGGCGAAGAGAAGCTTCATCACTACACACCTCCTTGTGGACTGTCGCCGTGGGACACACGACACAGTGAGTGCGGTTCCCGTCACGATGCGTGGTCAGTCGACGGTCGTGCCCGTCCACACCAAAGGGGGTTCACTGCTCGAATGGGCTTTCCTGGACAGGAAAGATGACCGAACGGGTCCGTACCGATCCGTGGTGAAGCTCAGGAGGATGATCGACGCTCCCTCCGCTCCTATTCCTACTCCCACTCCCACGCCCCTGCCGGCCGCCCACGCTTGGGTACGGTAGGTCCATGACCACACCCCCCGAGCCGTTCGCTCCGGCCGAGATCACGCGCGCGGAGTGCCGGGGCTGCGGAGCCGAGGTGCACGGGCTCAACGGCCGGTACGCGTGCGGGGTGTGCGGGTGGGTGAATCACTGGGCCGAGGGTTCCGCGGAGCTGCCCCGCGCGGAGGACGACTCGGACTACCCCGGGCGCCGCTAGAGACCTTCGAGGCGCAGGGCGTGGTCGTGGGAACATGAGTGGCCATGATCGAGGTGCGCACAGTTGCCGGGGGGTCGGTGTGAGACGCGGTGTGGGATGGGCGGCGCCCGTGGTGGCGGTGGCGCTGCTGAGCGCGTGCGGAGATTCCGGAGTCAAGGCGTGCACCATGATGAGCGCGCCTTCCGGGATACGAGTCGACGTCCCTCCCGAACTGGCGAACAGGGTGGCCGACGCGACACTGACGGTCTGCTGGGACGGCACATGCCGGAAGAGGACGATGCGACCACCGGAGGCGCGGTCGGATCAAGCGGCGACCCCGGGCAACCCCGTCATGACCACGGAATCCGCCACCACCGCGGAAACCCCGGCAGAGCCGACGCCCACGCACAAGCCCCGGCCTGCGCGTTGGCCCCACTTCGTGGAGATACCCGACCTCCCTGGAAAGCCGGTGGACGTGACCCTGGTGTTCAAGGACGAGCGAGGCGCCACCGTGCTCGACCGGCAGAGCAGCATCACGCCGAAGCTCACCTATCCCAACGGCCGCGACTGCGGCCCGGACGGCCGCCAGGCGCGTCTGACGGTCACGTCCACAGAGCCCGGCGCCACCGGAACATGAGTATCAGCCGTATCGGCGCGGTTCCGTGGGACCGGTGTCGGCGCTGTACGGCCTGCAGTACGTTCGGAGTATGTCGAAGCCAGTGACGATCAGAGTCCCCGACGAGCTTCACACGCAGCTTCAGGCGCGCGCCGCAGCCGAAGGTACGACCGTCACCGCACTGATCACCGAGGCCGCGCGGAACGCCGTCCGCGATCCTCGCCTGGAGGGTGCCGCGGAGGTCTTCCGCGCTTTCATCGCGAACAATGCGCCCGCGTTCGACGCGGCCTTCCCCGATGACGGCTCCGACCGGCCGTCCGACCGGCCGGACCCCTCGCGACGGGTCGCCTGACCTTGGACCTCCACATCGACATCCGGTGGCTCCTGGAGCGCCAGGCCGAGATCCTGCCCAAGCAGCCATCGGTCCACGACTTCTCCAACCTGGTGGCGGCCGTTGCCCGGCATCGCGTCAACACCCCGCAGGTCGGTGCCACCGTCGACAGCGCCTGGCGTGCGGCTGCGCTGATGCACGCGGTCATCCGGCTGCAACCCCTCCCGGCCCGCAACGCCCTGTTCGGCTCGGCGGTCGCCGTGGCCTACATGGACGCCGCCGGAGAGGGCATCAACCCGCCGTACGGTGCCCTCATCGACCTCGCACGCGACATCGGAGCCGGCCGAACCGACGCGTACGACGCCTCCGAACGCATCCGCTCCTGGCGGATCTGACCCCGACCCGGCCTCATACAGGGGGGCTTGCCTTGACCGAGCCCCCGAGGTACGGCAGGAGTTGCTGAACCTCATGGGGCTGATCGGTGCGATGCAGCCCGGCCACGAGGACCGCACCGATCACGTCGTCGCCCAACTCGGCGACGGCGAGTTCGCGACGGGCGCGATGTCGCTCGTACCCCCCGAGGTGGCCGCCGATCCGGCCAGGCTGCGCGCGATGCGGGACAGGATCGACGACCAACAGCGGCAGCGCCGCAGCGACGAGCGGGAAGTCGAGGGCATCGCCCGAGCGAGCGGGATGGACACGGACAACGACGACGTGTGACGCGATGCCCGGCGCCAGGCCCGGCCCACGCAACGGATGAGACTCCGCAGAAGGTCAGGACGGTTTTCCGACGGCAAGGGAGACCGCACCGGCACTGCTGTCACGCGCCCCGCGATCCTCCCGTTGCGTCGCCCGCCAGAGTGCGCGCTTCCGCCACCCGGCGCGTCCCCGCGGGGTAGGGCAGCGCTTCCGCCAGGGACTCGGCCAGTGCCAGTTCGGCCTGTCCCTCCGTCGTACGGCCCAGTCGGGACAGGGACGCGCCGAGCGCTATCCGGGCTTCGACCTCGGCGAGGCGCTCTCCCGTGCGTACGGTCCGGTCCACCTCGCCGAGCGCGCGCCGCACCGCCGACTCCGCCTGGCCCGAAAGGAGTTCGCTCCAGGCCACCGCGACCGGGGCGTCGTCCGCGAAGCCACCCAGCGCGTGCAGCGCCTCGTCCGGGCGGGCAGCGGCCAGAGCGAGTTCGGCGCGTGCGGTACGCACCTCGAACTCCGCCTGCCAGTCACGCAGTCCGGCGGTGAGCGGCCCCACACGGTCCAGGAGACCGGCCGCCTCCACCACATCACCCGTACGCGTGCGTACGCGGGCCAGCGTCGCCAGTGCGTAGGGCAGACACCAGGCGTCGTCCGCCTCGGCGCCCGCGACCGCCGCCTCGGCGAGGGGACGGGCCGTGTCCGGCTCCTCAAGGAGCAGCCACAGTTCGGCGAGGTTGGCCCGCTCGAACGCGGCGGCCGTGGGATCGCCCGACTGCTCGGCGAGGTCCAGTGCGCGCTGCCCGATGGCGACGGCCTCCCGCAGCCGCCCGGCGCGCCGGGCGTTCTCGCGGACGGTCGACAGCACCGTGCCGAGAAGCGTCGGATCACCGTAGGACTGGGCCGGTGCGACGGCCAGATCGCCCGCTTCGCGTGCCTGGTCGAGGTGGCCGGCCAGGCCCAGGTTGGTGGCCTGGAGCGCGTAACAGCGGGCCACCAGGCCCATCCCGGGGGTTCCGGGTACCTGGCGCGCGGCCGACAGGGCGTGGCGCGCGGTCGCGTGACCGTCCTCGTGCCGCCCCTGTACCCCTTGAATGAGCGCCAGTGCGAGGAAGTGTCCCGCGGCCGGCTCCGCCGCGGTCTCCGCCGTCACCGGGTGCGCGTGCAGAACCTGGAGGCCGGTCTCCAGGGCGCCCGCCTTGACGAGTGTCTCGGCCAGCCGCGCCGCCGCCAGGATCTCGTCGTCGTGGTCGCCCCGGCGCGCGAACTCGGCAAGCGCGGCGCGCAGCACCTCTGCCGCCCGCGCGAAGTCGCCCATACGGCGCAGCACTTGGGCGTGGGCGAGTCGCGCGCGGGCCGCGTCCACGTCGAGCCGGGCGACCAGGTCACGGTAGTAGCGGTCGGCGGTGTCGTTGGCGTACAGGGCCGCGGCGCGCTCGGCCGCCCGCCGCAGGTACTCGGCGGCGCGGGGGTCGTCGGCGCGGGCGAAGTGCGAGGCGAGGGCGTCCACGGCGTCGGGGCGCCGGCGCAGCACGGCCTGCGCGAACGCGGTGTGCAACTGTCTGCGGCGCACGGAACTCAACTGCTCGTAACAGGTGAGGCGGACCAGGGGGTGCCGGAAGGCGAGGCCCGCCTCGGGGCGCCCGGCCACCACGACCTGCCGTTCCTCGATGAGCGCGGCGCTCAGCGCCCGGTCGAGGGCGTCGGTCGCGGCGGCGGCCGGGACCGCCGGGCGCAGTCCGTGCGCGGCGACGTCGAACAGCTCGGACAGCGCCACCTCACCGCCCGCGACGGACACCGCCTCGACCACCCGGCGGGTGTCCCGGTCGAGCCGCAGCAGGCGCTCGCCCACCAACTGGCGCACCCCCTCCGGCGCGTCGCCCCCGGCAGGAGCACGCGCCAGCTCGACGGCGAACAGCGGATTCCCCAGGGAGAGTTCCCAGACCCGGTCGCCCCCGCCGCCCCTGCCGTCCCCCTCGGCCCGATCGCCTCCGTCGCCGACGTCCCGCGCCACCGCCAGACACGCCTCCCGGTCCAGGCGACCCACCTCCTCGCGTACGGCGAGACCATGGCGCACCAGCGACGCCAGGCCCGCACGGCGCGGATCGGCTTCGGGCAGCTCCTCCTCGCGGCAGGTCACCAGAAAACGCAGCCTCGTTCCGCTCGTGGCCGCCGACCGGCGCGCCAGATGGCTCAGCAACTGGAACGAGCCGATGTCGGCGGCATGCAGATCGTCGAGTACCAGCAGCACCGGGGAGGTGGCGGCGAGATCGCCGAGCAGCGCCGCCGTCGCCCGGAACAAGCGGTCCCGTTCCTCCTCGGGGCTGCGCCCGGTGGCCTGGACGGACTCCCCGAGCGAGGGCAGGAACGTCGCCAACTCCGGGTGTTCCGCGCCGACGCGCGCCCGTTCCGCGGCGTCCCGCTCGGCCAGCCATCCGTCGAGCACCTCCGCGAAGGCCCCGTACGGCGTGTGCCCTTCCGCGTCGTGGCCCCCGCCCCACAGCACGACGGCGCCCTTGGCGGCGGCCCGCCGGGCGACCTCGCCTACCAGCCGGGTCTTGCCGACGCCCGCCTCGCCGGTGAGGAGCCTGACCGGGGGGTCATGCGCGGAGATCAGTCGCTCCAGCAGCGCGTCGCGACCGCGAAGTGGTGTCGCGGCCGGTCTGCGCAGGGGCGCGGGCAGCGCAGGGGCGGATGCCGGGGGAGCGGGCACGGCCGCCAGCGCGGCCCGGTGCAGCCGCTCCGTGTCGGGCCCCGGCCGCACGCCCAACTCCGCGTCGAGCGCGTCCCGGCACACCTGGTACTGGCGCACCGCCCGCCGCCGCAGCCCCTGCATCAGATAGGCCCGCATGAGGAGTTGGTGCGCCCGTTCCTCAGCCGGACCGGTCGCGAGGACCTTCTCGGCGGCGGCCACGGCCGCTTGCGCGGCGCCGCGCTCCAGATGCGCGGCGGCGAGCCCGAGCAGCAGGTCCTGCCGCAGCCCGGCCAGCCGGTCGCGAGGGGACTCCGCCCAGCTCGCGTAACGGTCCTCGGGCAGCAGTTCGTCGGAGAACCGGGCGAGTGCGGCGGTGAGCGCGTCGGGGGTGCCCGAGGCGAGCGCGGCCTCCGCCGCCCGCTCCGCGTGGTCGGCGTCGATCCACACCGTGGCAGGGTCGAGCATCAGCAGTGACCCTTCGGACGTGAGGTACGACGAGGCGGTGCGCGGGGCGAGTTCGGGCTCCAGGGCGCGGCGCGCGGCATGCAGGGTGACCCGCAGGCTGACGGCGGCGGCCCGCGGATCGGCGCCCGGCCAGCAGATGTCCATGGCCTGGTCCCGGTGGAGCCGGTGGTGCGGTGCGACCGCGAGAAGCTTCACCAGTGTCCGGGCGCTCGGGCGGGCCCACCGCTCGGCGAGCGGCGGACCGTCGTCGCGCATCGCGCGAAACCCACCGAAGAGGTGCAGACGGAGCAGTGGCGCCGTGGTGCCGGTGCTGGAGGACGAGGGCCGCGGGTTCATCAGGAGCGCCACTGTAATCGAACAGGTTTTGGACGCCGCAGGCCATGGCTCGGAGAGTAGGCGGGTCGGCAGGTCGGAGGGGCGGCGGATACGAAGGGCGTCCCCATGTCCCGACGGGCGCCGGTGTCGTGACGGGCGCCGGTGTCCTGACGGGAGCCGGGTGTCTCGCCGGCTCCCCCCAGGACGGGCCGCGATGTGTCGCGTTGCGCGTCAGGACAGTTTGTACGTGGTCATCTGGTGGATGCCGTTGTCCTGGCTGAGGACGCGCGAGCCCAGCTCCTGCGCCATCCGGTCGTAGCCGCTGTCGTCGAAGTTCAGCGCGATCATCTCTTCCCCGCCGTCCCCGTCGAGGTCCGCGGCGAGATAGTTACGGCCGCCCATGAGGGTGGCACCGCCGACGCTCGGGGCGAAGATCTGCCCGGCGGCGAGGATCGACGGATCCCAGGCGGCCACCCCCGCCTCGGTGCCGCCGGCCAGCAGCCGCCGCCCGCCGGGGCCGGTGATGAACTGCGCCGTCCGCATGCTGGAGCTGACCGATGCGCGACCTTCCCGGCCGTCGGGACCGTAGACCCGGAAGGTGCCGAAACTGGTCTGGAGCAGCCCCTCGTCGCCGGTGAAGAAGTTGCCGTGCGACCAGGGGCTGCCCGAGACGTCCTGGTGCAGCACTTCGCCGGTGCGCCCGTCACGGATCTGGACGACGACATGCGAGCTGGCGGCGTCGGTCGAGCTGAAGTCGGGCAGGGCCTGGATGAGCCAGGTGTGGACGACCGCGTGCCCGTCCGCGTAGGGGATCTCCGGCGAGGCGAAGACGCCCTGGTCGAGGAGCGCGCCGTGCAGCTTCCCGTCCACGGCCTCGGCCGGCGCCTTCGGATCCGCCGTCCAGCGCACAGTCCCCTTCCTGCCGTCGAGCGCGACACCGTTCACGACCGGGTCGTCGAGGCCCATCGCACCGACGCTGGTGTACTGCGTGTACACCCGCCCGTCGCCGACGGCCGTGTCCGAGAAGACGACATCACCGGCGCTCTCCGGCACCGCGTACGTCCACAGCTTCCTGCCGCTTCCGCTGTAGACGCGCAGCGCGTCGGTCGGGACGACGATCTCGTCCTTGCCCGTGCCGTCGACGTCGGCGACGGTGACGGAGCGGACGTAGGCTCCCTTGCCGTCGATCGTGCGCAGGACCTTGCCGGTGCGGCCGTCGAGGACGACCGTCGCGGTGTCCGCCGCGACGACGATCTCGGGCCTGCTGTCCCCGGTCACGTCCCCCGTCTCGATGCGGTGCACCTGTCCGGCCACGGTGGCCTGCCACAGCTTCTTCGGGCTGCCGTCGAGCAACGAGGCGCCGGAGTAGGCCCACACGCCGTGCGAGGTACCGCCGACGACGACATCCTGCTTCTTGTCGCCGTCGAGGTCGGCCGCCTTCGCGTACGACAAGTCGCCCTGGAGCGGAGTCAGGTCCTCCTGGTGGCCCCAGCCGATGTCGAACTCGCGGATGTTCTGCTCCAGGTCGACCACCCGGATGCGCGTGCCGTGCCTGTCACCGAAGATCTGATGGAACATCGGCGAGGCAGTGGTGTCCTCGTGCTCCCAGCGCACGTCACCGTCGCCGGAGAACACCGTCAGATCGGCGATCCGGCCACCGCCCGGATTGTCGGCCGTGTCGAGACCCTGGTCGCTCTGCGAGGAGGCGACCAGGCGGCCGTCCGCCACGTCGAGACGCCATGTGCTCGCGCCGTCACGGGAGTTGTCGGGGTCCCGCTTGGTGGTGTGCGACCACAGGGCGGTGTCGGGGCTCGTGCCGTCGAGTACCCGGACCGTGCTCGCGTTCACGTACAGCGAGGGGTCGAAGGTGGATTCGGCGACCACGTACTCGGCCTTCTTGTCCCCCCGCAGATCCCCGATCGTCATGGCGGTGGGCACCGCGTTGTCGCGGCCGTCCAGCCTCGTGCGTGAACCGTCGCCCAGCGCGTACGAGACGATCTCGTACCGCATGCCATCCGTCGGGTCGGACTGCTCCAGGCCGATGAGCCGCTTGCGTGAGGCGTCGAGGTGCAGTTGGCGGCTGTACAGGGCGCTGTCGGTGTGCCAGGAGACGGACCCGTCGGCCGTGTCGACGACGAGGGTACGGCCGCGCGAGGCGGACGTGGCGGTCTTCCGCACGTCCCAGGAGACCGCGGCCCTGCCGTCACCGAGCGGTTCCAGGGCGCCCCAGGAGGCCGTGGTCTCCCCGGTGTCGTACGTCCACGTCGACGCCGGGGTCAGCGCGCCGCCCGCGTACGAGAAGCGGATCCCGCTGAGCGTCGCGGTCGCGGCGGCCGGGGCGTTCTGGTTGTCGTGCGGCGAGTCGGCGACGAGGACGGTGCCGTCGACGATCTTGACCGAGTGGGCGTACGCGTACAGCTTCGACCACAGTGTCCTGCCGGTCCTGCCGTCGAGGACCGTCACGAAGGTGCCGGTGGGCAGGGTGGAGCCGGGTGAGGTGAACGGCCGGTAGGGCAGCGAGCCGACGCTCGCCGAGAAGACGATGTCGGGTGTGCCGTCCCCGGTCAGGTCACCGGTGTCGTACCCCTGGTCGGAGGCGGGTGTGAAGGGGCTGACCGCGTTGTAGCCCATCAGGATGCGCGCCGGGTACGGCTCGGTCTGCCAGACGCGGGCCGGTTTGACCTGCCAGTCCGCGTACAGCGATGCGTTGGTGCGCTGCCACGCCGTGGAGCCGTCGGCCTTGTGGAGCTGCACGTTGCCGAGGCTGTGCACCGTGAAGTAGCCGCCGTCGGAGCCGGCCGGCACGGTGGCGCCGACACCGCGCACGCCCTCCAGTGTGGACTTGCCGGTGAAGGTGACGGGCGTGGACGCGTCGGTGCCCGAAGCTGTGCCCGCGGCCGAGTCGAGACCGGAGACGGGGGCTTCGCCCGATGTGCCGGTGCCGGTGCCGCTCTCGCCGTCGTCGTAGGACCGCGCCTCGTCACCGTAGACATCGACCTGCGCGTGCGCGGTCAGCCGCTCCGCCTGCTCGCTGGTCAGCTTCATCGCCGGACCGTCGTCGTCGGCGGCCCCCGCGTGCGGTGCCACGGTCAGTGCGAGGCCCGCCGCGACCAGCGCGGAGGAGAGCCGCAGGGCTCGCCGGGAGGTGGCGGTCCTCCGGGAAGTCCGGGTGCTCCGGGAGGTGCGGGCTGTCATCACTTGGCTCCCTGCGGTGCGATACGGATGGCCGAACCGTTGGTCAGAACCGGCTGGTCGAAGGAGTGGAGGAGGGCATCGGTACCGGTCTGGTTCTCGATGCCGACGGTCGCCTTGCCGCCGTTGCCCGGCACGGACCGGTACTGGAACGTGATGGCACCCGTCGACTCCTCGAAGACCGTCTCGAAGGTGGCGCGGTTCGAGGAGCCGTCGGCGAAGAGCACGTTGTTCCAGACCACCGCGAACCTGCGGCTGCCGTTGGTGCCGGTGGTGGCCGTCTGCACGCTCGACTTCTTGTCGAGGGTGAAGTCGTCCCAGAGGGCCGCGACGATGCCGTTCGGCTGCGCCGTGGTCGGCAGGGCCGTGTTGGCGTAGTCGCCGACGCGCGGTGCCAGGAAGTTGACCAGACCGTTCGTGGTGACGGCGGCGCTGGTGTACGAGACGCCGTACAGCTTCACCGGGAAGGGCAGCGCGATGTTCTTGGCGTCCTCGTCACCGCTGAGGGCGACCTTGCCGGAGCCGTCGATCCAGGCGTAGGTGGCCGGGGCGCAACTGTTGCCGGCGGTGTCGGTGCGGGCCGGGAGCCGGACGGTCAGCGTTTCGGCGCCGTCCACGGTGAGCGGGGTGTTCCGGACGCCGTTGCACAGCACGGGCGCGGCGGGTGCCGTGGTCAGCGTGTAGGAGCCCTCGGCGACCTTCGGCAGCGTGAAGTGGCCGTCGGCGTCTGTCGTCACCGCGGGCACCGGGACACCTTCGACGGTGACGGTGGCGCGGGCGAGCGGTTTGCCGGTGACGTCGAGGACGGTGCCGGACACGGTGTGGGCGGCCACGGCGTCGAGGGCGACGTTCTCGGACACGTCCTGGCCCGTGGCGAGCTGGAGCCCCTTGACCGAACCGATGGCGTAGCCGTAGGCGCTGTACGAGAAGTCGTAGGTGCCCGCGGGCAGCGACAGCCGGTACGAGCCGTCGGTGCCGGTGGTCACCGAGCGGGTGGTGTCGGCGTTCGTGGCCTTGACGGTGACTCCGGAGAGTGCGGTACCGGTGCCCTTGTCGGTGACCTTGCCGGTGACGGTGCCCGCGGTGTGCGGGGCCTTGTCGACCGCGGCGAGGATGTCGAGCTTGCCCTCGCCCCACACGTTGTTCAAACCGGCGGTGCCGCCGCAGTGTGTGTCGTCCACGTCGATCGCACCCTCGTCGAGCAGCGCGCGCGTCGCGTCGATGTCACCGATGAGGGAGGGCGCGGCCGACCACAGCAGGGCGACGGCGCCCGCGACGTGCGGGGTCGCCATCGACGTACCGTTCGAGTTCCTGTACGACGAACCCGGCCAGGCGGAGCGGATGTTGACGCCCGGTGCCGAGATGTTCGGCTTCATGGAACCGTCGACCAGAGACGGGCCGAAACCGGAGAAGGAGGCGATCTTGCCGTTCACGTCGTACGCGCCGACACCGTAGGCCGGCGCCTGGGAACCGGGCGCGTGCGCGGTGGAGCACGTCGTGCCGTCACCGTCGTTGCCCGCGGCGAACGCCTCGAAGATTCCCGCGGCGTTCCACGCCTCGACGATGTCCTGGTAGAACGTCGTGTCGCCGCCGCCCCAGGAGTTGTTGACGATGTCGGGGGCCAGATCGGGGCGCGGGTTCCGGCCGGTGTGGTCGGTCGGGGCGAGGATCCACTGCCCCGCGGCGAGGAGCGACGCGTCCGAGCACGAGGAGGACTCGCAGCCCTTGGCCGCGATCCACTTCGCGTTCGGGGCCACACCTATGCCGCCCTGGCCGGCCATCGTGCCCATGGTGTGCGTGCCGTGGCCGTTGTTGTCGCAGGGGACACCGCTGGTGCCGCACTGGCCGGTCGGGTCGTAGAAGTTGTAGTCGTGCGTGAAGGTGCCGTCGCCGTTCGTGCCACGGTAGTTCGCGACGAGGTCCGGGTGGTTGTACTGCACGCCGGAGTCGACATTGGCGATGACGATGCCTTCGCCGCGGTCGTCGTACTGCTGCCAGACCTGGTCGGCCTTGATGTCCTTGACACCCCACTCCGGGATGGCGTCGGCGCCCGCCGTGGCAGCGCCGGAGACCTGGCTCTCCGTCACGTCGAGTTTGTACCGCCGCTCCTTGACGATCTGAGCGACATCCGACCGCTGCTCAAGCCGCTTGACGAGCTTCGCGTCCCCCGTGACACGGACCGCGTTGGCGATCCAGAAATCCTGGTGGCCGACCTTCTCCTTGTCGAGGAAAGCGGTCAGCGAGCGCTGGCTGTCCTCGGCGTTCGCGCGCAGCTCCTGGTACGCCGACTTCGCCTTAGCGGCGTGCGAGCGCTTGCCCCGGGCGCCGGACAGGTCGGCCTGGTCCTTCAGGACGACGAAGAACGACGCCTCGCCCCCCTGGCCCACGGCCGTGCGCAGGGCCGAGTCGGCCTTCGGCGATGGTGTGTCGGCCGCGGTCGCCGCAGGCAGTGGTCCTGTCAGCAGGGTGGTCGCGGTGAGAACGGCCGCCGCCCACGCGGCGCGTCTGCGCCGGGGCGATGGGGACAGGTGCATCGGGGTGCTCCTCCGGAAAGGTTTGGGGGGAGCCCCGGACAGTAGAGAGGCGCCGTTACTCGGGCATTACAGGGCGGCCGGCGGGCGGGGCCTGTCGCCCCCCTCCAACGGCGTACGTCCGGTCGTGCGGGGGCGGGATCCGGGCGAGGGTGGTACTGGCCGTGCCGCTCCGTGCCGCCGGTCTTCGCACGTCGTCCGCGGGGAGAGCGAGCGGGGAGATCGAGTTGTTCCATCCCGGCACCCTTGTCCTGATCATGGCGGTCGCCGTCCTGGCGCCGTTCCTCGCGGATCTGACGGCGCGCCGGGTCCGTGTCCCGCTGGTCATCTTCGAGATCGCCCTCGGCATCGTGATCGGCCCCGCCGTCCTCGGCTGGGCGCACTCCGACCAGGTCATCGACGCGCTGTCGCACCTGGGTCTGGCCATGCTGATCTTTCTGGCCGGGTACGAGATCGACTTCGGGTCGGTCCGCGGTGCCACCCTGCGCCGCTCCATGACGGCCTGGCTGATCTCCCTCGCCGCCGGCATCGGGCTCGCCTTCCTGATCAGCGGCGGGGAGACCTTCAAGGCGTTCGTCATCGGCACCGCCCTGACCAGCACGGCGCTGGGTACGGTCCTGCCGATCCTGCGTGACTACGGCGACCTGCGCAGCCGCTTCGGCACGGTGATGTCGGCGTTCGGCGCGGTGGGAGAGTTCGGGCCGATCGTCGCGATGGCCCTCCTGCTCAGCGGACGCAGGCCGGGGGAGTCGACGGTCCTGCTCGTCGTCTTCGCGGCGATCACCGCGGCTGCCGTCGTCTGGGCGCTGCGGCCCCGCCCGCCGTGGTTCTCCCAGCTCATCGACAAGACCCTGCACAGCAGCGGACAGTTCGCGGTCCGCTTCGTCATGCTGCTGCTCGTCGGCATGCTGGCTCTCGCGGAGGTGTTCGGCCTGGACATCCTGCTCGGCGCGTTCGCCGCCGGCGTGCTGACCCGGCTGGTACTGCACGGCGCCTCGCCCGAGCACGGGGCGGAGGTCTTCGGCAAGGTGGAGGCTCTGGGGTTCGGCTTCCTCGTGCCGGTGTTCTACGTGGTCACCGGAGTCCAGTTCGACCTGCGCGCCCTGCTGCACGACTGGCGTGCGCTGGTCCTGGTACCGGTGTTCCTGCTGCTGTTCCTCCTCGTGAGGGGCGGCCCGGTGTACTTCCTCGCGCCGCGCGACCTCGGGCCCGGTGACCGTAAGGCCCTCCCCCTCTTCGCGTCGACCTGCCTGCCGCTCGTCGTGGCGATCACGACCATCGGGGTCGACCAGAAGGTACTCGGCAAGGACCAGGCCGCCGCCCTGGTCGGCGCCGCGATGATCTCCGTACTGGTCTTCCCGCTGACGGCGATGCGACTACGCACGGGCGGCGGCGAGAAGAAACGGACGTCACTCTCCTCGACGGAGTCGGAGGCGTGGTGACGAAGGGGACGGGTGTGCCTCGTGCTGGGAATGAGTGTGCGGTTCTTGTGTCGATGATCTAGGGTCGCGCTGTTCTCTGGGGAGGGGATGGCCATGGTGCGTGGGGGAAGTTCGGCCGTGCTGTGCGCGGCTGCGGTGCTGATGCTGGCCGGGTGCGGGCAGCGGGCCGCGGAGGCCGGGTACGAGAGTGCGGAGGATCTGCCCGAGCAGCTCCAGAAGGACGGCACCACCATCCTGGTGGGCGATCCGGGCGCGAGGGTGACCGTCCATCTGTACGAGGATCCGCGCTGCCCGGCGTGCCAGGAGTTCGAGACCAAGGGCGCTTCACCGAAGCTGCGGGAGGAGATGCTCGTCCGCCGGGTGAGAACCGAGTACACACTGGCGAGCTTCCTGGACGACCGGGTCGGCGGCAGCGGGTCGAAGAAGGCGGTCAACGCGCTGCGCGCCGCGCTGGAGGAGGGCAAGTTCGTGGAGTACCACGAGGTGCTCTACGCCAATCAGCCCGAGGAGAGCGTCGACGGCTACACCGATGCTCATCTCTTGGAGCTGGCCGGCGAGGTGAAGGGCCTGCGCGGCCCGGAGTTCGACGCGGCCGTGAAGAGCATGAAGTACCGCTCCTTCGTCACCGCCTCCGAGAAGGCGTACGAGGAGGCCGGGGGCGTACAGGAGCCCGAGGGGCCGGGGACGCCCACCGCTGTGATCAACGGCAGGCGGCTCCCGGCGGAGTACAACGGCCTGCTCTTCGACGGTCACACCTTCGTCAAACTGTTGCGGCAGATCCACGGCAAGCCCTGGGAGTGGGAACAGGCGGAGTTGTGAACCGTCGAACCACCACCAGGTCGCGTCGGGTGGCAGCTCTGAGTCCTCAACCGTGGATCGGGAAAGCTGCCTGGAAGGCCAGGCGTGCGTCGGCGGCCTCGCCGATGCGGGTGAGCACGGTGTCGAGGGCGATGAACAGAAGAGTCTGCCCCGCCGCCTCGTGTGCCGAGCCCGGCCCGGAGAGTTCGGCGAGGTGCACCGTCTTCCCCACGTCATGCGTCGCCGCCCCGAAGAGCACCGCCTCGCGGTCGAAGGCCAGAGCCGGGTAGTGCTGTTCCGACCATGCGACGAGTTGGTGTGCCACGTCATGGACGGCTCGCAGGTGAGCCGCCAGCCGGGGCGGACTTCCCAGCTCTGTCAGAAGCTCCGCGACATGGTCAGGCAGCGGGAGGAGAGGCGGGTCGGCGGCACCGCGCATCGCTTGCGACAAGAGGGTGTTGGTCGTCACCGCGCCAGGGTACTGACGGCGTACTGACGGCGAATTACCGTGCGGGTCCCGCCGCTGATACCCCACCAGCCCGCCCCGACTCGCCCGCCCCCCACTCCCCGGCCGCCATCCCAGAGCCGGTCGATGCCCCCGTAAGGGCGATCAGCGGAGTTCGACGGTGATGCCGACCCGAGTGAGCAGCCGCAGGACGTCATCGACGTACGGTGTCTCGCCCGCCGTGTCCACGTTCACCGACGCGAGCGCGCGTCGGGCCACTTCGGCGTCGTGCCAGACCAGCGTGAACGGCGCGTCCGGCCACTCCCCGCCGCACTGACAACCACGCAACGCCCCCCAGCACTGGTGGTAGTGGCCGCCAGGACCCGCGATCGCCTCGCCCAGTGCGCACGTCAGCGCTGATACGTCAGTGATGTGCCGTCCATCGAGATGGCGTACGAGGTGACGTACAGGGGTGGCTCGTGTCTGGTCGGTATCCCGGCGCGCGGCGGTGAAGAGGGCCCACTCGGCCCGGCCCTCGGGCGGGAACGCGGCCCACGAGCCGGGTTCGGTCGGCGGCCCGTCGAACCAGGCGTCCCATACCGGACGGGCCGTCGGCGCGGGCCGGACGCGGGGGCCCTCGCGCAGCCACAGGTCCACGAGCGCCCCGCCGAGCGCGGACGGGCGGGAGGCGACGACGTCGAGGGGCATGAATTCCTGATGGCGCATGACATGCCCGGACCGGTCCACGGCGAGGAAGGTCACCCGGTCGCCATCGGCGCGCGGGCGCACCAGCCGCCGCAGCAGCCGCTCACCGGGCTCGCAGCCGATCAGCCGCATCGGCGGCGCTGAGCGGAAAGGGCGGTCGGCGTACAGGCCCTCGACCCGACGGCACTCGCCCAGGCCCGCGCCGACCGCGCTGTTGAACAGCCTCCACAGGGCGTCCGCAGGCTCGGGGCGCTGCCACATCCCGCCCTCGACCTCGGCCTCGATGACCACGTCGACCAGCGACGCGTCGAGGGCGGAGGAGCGGCAGGCGAGCACGACGGGGGCGATCAGCTCCCAGTGGTGGGCGTCGAAGGCGTCGTAGTCCTTGTGGGGATCGGCTTCAGGGTCGGCGCCGGGCACGACGAAGTCCACGATGAGGCCGAGGTCCCCGAGGTCGGCGGAGTCGATGTGCCCGTCCGGTCCGACGGTCCGGTGGCGGGCGCGCTCGACCGCCTTGAGCAGCCGTCCGGTCGGGGCGCAGGCCACGAGGGTCAGCCGCTCCCGGCGCGGGGCCGGTTCGACGAACAGGTTCTCGGCGTCGGCGCAGTGCGCCCACACGATCCGTTCGCCGTCCCATTCCTCGCTGACCAGTACGTACTTGAGAGGGAATTCACGTTCCCAGGTCCAGACGGCCTCTTCGACCCTCACCGCGTACGCGCCCCCTCGTGCGTGGGCGTTGCCGCGGTGAGGATGAGGTTGAGGCCGTAGTCGAAGCGGGTGGAGAACTCGCCGCCGGCCAGGTGGGGCAGGACTTTGGCGAGCGCGGGGTAGGTGCGGGTGGTGATGGCCGATTCGACCCGGTCGGCAAGGGCGCCGGGTTCGGCTTGTTCCTCCTGGGTGAGGCCGAGGGTGAAGTAGATGATGGTCCAGCAGGTCCAGGCCGCGGGCTCGGGGTCGAGGGCGCCTTCGAGGAGCGCCGCGATCAGGGTTTCGGCGACCGCGAGGGTGGCGGGTTCGGCCGCGAAGGAACCGGCCACGACACGGGCACCGTCGCGATGGGCGAGGAGCGCGGCCCGGTAGCGGTGGGCCAGTTCGACCGTACGCTCCCGCCATGCGTCGGGCAGCCCGGTCAGGTCGATCTCGGCGAGGATGGCGTCGGCCATCAGATCCTGGAGCCGAGCCTTGGACTTGACGTGCCAGGAGACGGTGTTGATACGCACGTCCAGCCGTCGGCCGATGGCGCGCAGGGTGAGCGCGTCGAGGCCGGACTCCTCAAGGAGTTCCAGAGCCGCGCGGATGGTGCGGTCACGCCCGTCGGCGCTGTGTTCCGTTGCCATCAGGCACTTCTACCAGGTGCCTCGGGCTCAGAAGCCATGGGCGGCCTGCGAGACCTCGTCCCACTTCTCCCACTCCGCGATCCGGTTCCCGTACTCGGACCGCATGAGATCCAGCGGGCCCTTGCCGAAGAAGATCCGAAGCGGAGGCTCCGGGCTGTCGACGACGGCCAGGATCGCGTCCCTGGTCGCGCTCGGGACCGCCCGCCGGGCTGCCGGACTGATCGGCAGGTTCGCGCGGAAGTCGGTGTAGGCGGGGAGTGGTTCGGCGCGCTGCGCGGATGTGCCCTGCCAGTCGGTGGCGTAGCCGGCGGGCTCCACCAGCGTCACCTTGATCCCGAATCCCTTGACCTCCATCGCCAAGCTGGAAGTCAGCCCCTCCAGCCCCCATTTGGAAGCGTGGTAGAGCCCGAGTCCGGGCAGGGAGAACACCCCTCCGACGGAGGAGACCTGGATGAGGTGGCCGCTGCCCTGCTTCCGCATGATCGGGATCGCCGCGCGGGAGACCCACAGCGGTCCGAGGAGGTTGGTCTCGATCTGGTCGCGCGCCTGGCTCTCGGTGACCTCCTCCACCATCCCGAACAGTCCGTACCCGGCGTTGTTGATCACGATGTCCAGTGAACCGAAGTGCTCGGCCGCCTCCTGGACGGCGGCGGTCACCGCCTCGCTGTTCCGCACGTCCAGGCGGATCGGCAGCACTCGCTCTCCGTACGCGTCCACGAGCGCGTCCAGCGACGACAGATCCCGGGCCGTGGCGGCGACCCGGTCACCCCGCTCCAGAGCGGCCGTGGCCCACTCCCGCCCGAAACCCCTCGACGTCCCTGTGATGAACCACGTCTTCTGAGCCATTCCAGATCCTCTCCTTACCCGTTCCTTGGTCACTGACCAATAACACTCTAGGTCAATGACCAAGGTCGGGCAAGAGGTGACCCTCGTCCCTGACGCAAGCACGCGACCGGACGCAGGCAGCCCCAGCGTTGGGTGCGGGCCTCGGTCAACGCAGGGGCTGAAGAGAGCCCAGTCGACGACGGGAGTCCAGGTCAGTCCTGGTGCAGTTCATTGCGGCCGGGGCCGCCGGAGAGCTTGTCCGTGCCGGGGCCGCCCCACAGGACGTCATCACCGCTGTTTCCCCACAGCGTGTCGTTGCCCGCCTCGCCGTACAGCTTGTCGTTGCCCTTGCCGCCGTAGAGGACGTCCGCGCCGCCCTTGCCGTGCAGGACATCGTTGCCATCGTCCCCGTGCAGGTTGTTCTCCTCGCCGGTACCGGTCAGGGAGTCGTTCCCGGGTCCGCCGAAGCAGTCCTGCCCGCAGTGGGTGAGGATGTCGTTCCCCGGGCCGCCGTAGGAGCCGAAGCCGAACGGGCCACCGCCGCCGTCGATGCGGTCGTCGCCTCCCTCGCCGTAGAGCATCGCGGACGGCGAACCCTTGAGCACGTCATTGCCCGGACCCCCGTGAACCCCGGCCCATGCGCTGCTGTCCGGATCCAGCGTCGCGCTGTCGTCCTTGTCGCCGAGGTCGATGTCGTAGCTGTCGGAGTCGTCCGAGTTCAGCGGTACTTCGACCGCGCAGCGCACGACCGTGCGGTCGCCCTGTGTGGGATACGTGCACTCGTCCCAGGTCGCCGCACTCGCGTCGATGGTGATGTCGTAACGGTCGCGGAAGGTGAGGATGTAGTACGACTCGAATTCCCCCCGGTTTTCGATCTCTTCGCCGACCGTCAGCTTGTTCTGCTGGCCGGGAGCGGCCTTGTACCAGAGTTCGCTGTCGTCGTGGACGACGGTGGCGGTGGCTGTGGCCGTCGGTGCCGCCTGGGCGACGGGCGCCGCGAGGGCGGTCGCACCCAGGGCGAGGGCGAGGGCCGCGCTGGCGGTGAAGGTGCGGTAGGTGCGGTACGTGCTGTAGGTGCGCATACGGAAGTGGTCCTCCGGGATGTCAGTGCGCGGTAGTGCTTGTGGTCACCTGGTTGGACGAGGCGTCCGGCGGCGGAGTTGTGCCACCGATCATGAACAGCGGTGGACCGGGCAGTGACTGGGGCGTGGAGGTTCCGCGGGCAATGACTGACCTCGCCGACATCCCACAGGGCGCAGGGGAAGGGGATTCTCGCCGCTTGGCGCCGGCGGCAATGTCGTTCCTACGAGCGCGGAAGGCGCCGCATGAGCCGTAGCGACAGGGTCATGAGCCTCGCGTAACTCTCCATGGTCATGCCGTCCGTGGGGCCGAAGTGGACCAGGTGTTGCCGGGCCACCGACTGCGGTTCGGTGAAGCGGAGGATTCCTTCCTTGCCCTGGCGCCGTCCCAGACCGGACTGGCGCATCCCGCCCATGGGCGAGTCGATGCTCGCGAACGAGGCGGCGTACCCCTCGTTGATGTTGACGCTGCCCGCCATGAGTCCCCGGGCCAAGGTGCTCGCCCGACGGCCGCCGAAGAGGGAGGCGTTGAGACCCATGCCGCCGTCGTTGACCCTGGCCTGCAAGGAGTTCTCGTCGTCGAACGGGTAGACCGAGACGACCGGTCCGAATGTCTCCTGCAGGTGGCAGTCCATGTCCGGGGTCACGTCGGCCAGGATCGTCGGTTCGAAGAAGTACGGGCCGTACTCGGGCCGGGGACCGCCACCGGCGAGCACCGTCGCACCCTTCTGGACCGCGTCCTCCACATGGGCGGTCACCTTGTCCAACTGCTCCCGGGAGATCAGCGAACCCATGGCGTTCTCCCAGGACGGGTCCGCGGTGAACACCATCGCCCGGGTGCGGGCGATGAAGCGTTCCATGAAGTCGCCGTAGACGGCACGGTCGATGTAGATACGTTCGCTGGAGACGCACAGTTGCCCGGCGTTGGGGAAGGCCGCGCGTACGGCTCCTTCGGCCGCCTTGTCCAGGTCGGCGTCCCTCAGTACGACGAAGGCGTTCTTGCCGCCCAGCTCCAGCGAGCAGCCGATGAGCCGGTCGGCGCACTGCCGGGCCACGATACGACCGGTCGCGGACGAGCCGGTGAAACACACGTAGTCGGCGTGGGCGATGACGTCGCGGCCCACGGAGGGGCCCGGCCCGGCCACGATCTGCCAGAGGTCCTCGGGCATCCCGGCCTCGACCAGGAGCCGTTTCCCGATCAGGGCCGAGAGCATGGTGTGCTCGTCGGGCTTGAGGACCACCCCGTTCCCCGCCATGATCGCCGCCAGGCCGTCGCACGACGCCAGCGTGAACGGGTAGTTCCACGGCGAGATGATCCCGACGACACCCTTGGGCAGGTGGTGCACCCGTACGCGGGTCAGACCCGGAATCGCGCCCTTCGCGCTGTGACTGCGCAGATGCCGGCCGGCGGATCGGGCGTAGTAGCGCGCGGTGAGGCCGAGGTGCAGGACTTCGTCGAACGCGTGACGCCGGGCCTTGCCCGTCTCGGCGGCGATGACGTCCATGATCGTGCTCTGCCGCGCCACGATCAGGTCGTGGAAGCGGAGCAGTACGCGCGAGCGGACGCGCATCGGAACACGCGACCACCGACGCTGGGCCGCACGCGCCCGTGCGAACGCGGACTCGGTGTCCTGGGGTGTCGCGTGGGGCACCTCGGCTATCGCTTCGCCGGTGAGCGGGCTGCTTATGGTGGTTCGTCGGCCGCTGGTCGCCGTCGCTGCGACGAGGGTGACCAGATCGGCCACGAGCGGTGGGTCGAGCGCGACCGGGGCGAGGGCCGCGGAGCCGTCGCGTGGGCCGCTGGCAGCGGCAGCGCGGGTCACGGCGTGGCCGCCCGCATCGCCACCCCGTCGGCATAGGAGTGCTTCTCCTTCACCGAGCCGTTTTCGACGAGGACGAAGTCCATGAGGTCGACGTCGACTGGGCCGCCCGAGGCCGCTGTCCCGGTGAGCTTCAACTGGGCGACCCAGAAGTCCTCTCCCGCACGCAGTGAGACCAGCGTGAACACGAGATCGGGAACCAGGGCGAACGTCTGCGCCGCCGCTGCGCGGATCTCCGTCCGCCCACATGCGGGCGGCTGGCTCAGATGCAGATGGAACACCGAATCCTCGGTGTGCATGGCGGCGATCCGGTCGGGATCCCGGTCCTCCCAGCAGGCGTGATAGCGGTCGAAGAATTCGCGAGTAGTGGTGGTCATGGTCAGCTCAGCTCCTCCCATTTACAAACAGGCTGTCTGTATGTTCTGCCGCTTCGGCTCATTCGTCAAGGCGTCGGCGGGGTTTAGCTACCTTGCGTCTCCGTAGACAAACAAACAGTCTGTATGTAACTTGGGCGGTCGGTCGTCCTTCGAGTGGCTCGTCATGGGCCTCTCCCGTGAAAGAAGGTGGTCCCATGAGTAGCGGCTCGCGCACGATGGCGGACCTGGTCCCGCGCGCTGCGGCCCGGTACGGCGGAGGTACCGCGCTACAGGTCAAGCAGGACGGCGCATGGCAGTCCGTGAGCTATACGCAGCTCTGGGAGGCCGTGTCGGAGGTCGGCCGGGGCCTGCTCGAACTGGGCCTGCGTCCGGGCGCGAAGGTGGCCATTCTGGCCAACTCAAGGCCCGAGTGGACGTACGCCCACTTCGGAATCCTGGCCGCCGGTGGTGTGTCGGTGTCCGTGTACCAGACCAACTCGGCCGAGGAGTGCCGTTTCGTGCTGGAGCACTCCGGCGCCGAGATCGTCTTCGTCGAGGACGCGTGGCAACTGGACAAGATCACGGCGGTTCGGGAGCGCCTGCCACGACTGCGCCATGTCATCGCCTTCGACCCACCGCCCCACGCCTCCGATGCGTTGCCGCTGGATGAGGTACGCCGCCGGGGCCGGGCCGCCGATCCCGTGGCTCTGGAAGCCTGCGTCGCCGCGATCGGGCCGGAGCAGCCCTGCATCATCATGTACACCTCCGGAACGACAGGGGTGCCCAAGGGCTGCGTACTCACGCACGGCAACTACCGCCAGGTGGTCGATATGATCGCCGCCACGGGAACGATCGTTCCTGGGGAACGCGTCTATCTGTTTCTCCCTTTGGCTCACGCATTCGCGGCTGTCGTGCAGTTCCTGTCGCTCGATCGGGGAGCGTCGATCGCCTTCTGGGAACGGGATCCCGCGAAGATCATTCCCAATCTCATGGAAGTGCGCCCCACCTACTTCCCCTCGGTCCCGAGGATCTTCGAGAAGATGTACGCGCACGCGACAGCTCTCGTGGAGGATCCCGGGGAGTTGCGGACCGCGGTCGAGACCGGATTGCGCGTACGGGAACTGAACGCGGCCGGGGCGAGGGTGCCGGAAGAACTGCAAGCGGTGTTCCAGCGCTACGAGGAGATGCTGTACTCCAAGGTCCGGGAGTTCTTCGGCGGTGAGATCCGCCAGTGCACTTCGGGAGCCGCCCCCATCGCGGAGGAAATACTCGAATTCTTCCACGCGTGTGGCGTACCCGTGCTGGAAGCGTACGGCCTGACCGAGACCGCCACCGTCGCAACGGCGAACTCGCTCACGGACTTCCGCTTCCGGTCTGTCGGAAGACCGCTGCCCGGTGTGGAAGCCAGGATCACCGAAAGCGGCGAGCTGCTGCTGCGCGGCGGGAATGTGTTCAAGGGTTACCACAACGACGACGTGTCGACCGGTCAGGCCCTTGAAGGCGGGTGGTTCCACACGGGAGACGTGGCCTCGATCGACGACGACGGGTATGTCTTCATCACCGGCCGAGAGAAGGACCTCATCATCACCGCGGGCGGTAAGAATGTCGCGCCGGCGCGGGCTGAGAACGCGCTCAAGGAAAGCAGTTGGATCTCACAGGCGATTCTCGTCGGCGACCGTCGTCCCTATCTCGTCGCGCTGATCACCCTTGACCCCGAGGAACTGCACAACTACGCAACAGCGAACAATGTGACACCCGAGGAAGCGGTGAAATCACCGGAAGTGAGCGCGAGGGTCCAGCACGAGGTGGACAGGGTGAACGCGCAGGTGGGGCGCGTGGAGCAGATCAAGCGGTTCGCCATTCTGCCGGAGGACCTCACGGTCGAGGCCGGTGAACTCACGGTGAGTTTCAAGGTGAGGCGCGCGGCGGTCCACGCGAACCACCAGGAGGTGATCGACTCCTTGTACGCGGCCCCGCTGCCCGGATGAGGCGCGGTCGAGGGCAAGTCTGTGGCCGGGGGCGGGGGGCGGCCTATACTGATCTCCGCCTGGCCTAGGGCCTGTCGTCACATTCGCGTCGTTCGCCCGGTAGGGCGGGCCGTGCGGCGTCTGGTGCGTGCGATCGCAAGGCGCCGGAAGGTCCTCGTAGCGGCGCTACGTGGGCCTTTCG